>NZ_JBHVSD010000008.1:229440-400410 GCF_042885395.1 Kitasatospora sp. NPDC058063 | reverse complement strand
GGGCTGGACGAATTGCCGACAGCCGACCCTGTGGGTGGGGCGTTGAGACCGTTGGCAGTCTGAAAATCACCCGTCACGCCCCTCTTCGCACCCACCCCCTGCGCCGCCCCCTTCCGCAGCGCGTCCCTCTCGCGGGGGCCTCGCTGGGGAGGGGGCGCTCTTGTTTGTGGTGGGTGGGGGTGATCCTCTCGGTGGGGAGGGAGGGAGGGAGGGAGGGAGGGAGGGAGGGAGGGAGGCGGGTGGGTGGGTGGGCGTTGGAAATGCGGAACCGCCGCCCGGCGGGGAGCCGGGCGGCGGTTCGGGGGTGGTGCGGGTCAGGCCTTGCGGAGCTGGAAGGCGAGGCCGAGGGAGTCGTCCGCGAAGGTCTCGGAGTCCCAGTCGGCCGCACCGGCGGCGAAGTCGGTGGCGAGGACCTCCTCGGCGACGAGGGGGCCGTGTTCGGCGATGGCTTCGGCGGTCTCCTCCGAGGTGGCGCGCCAGCGCAGGACGATGCGGTCGGCGACGTCCAGGCCGGAGTTCTTGCGGGCCTCCTGGATCTGGCGGATGGCGTCGCGGGCGATGCCGAGCCGCTTGAGCTCCGGGGTGATGGCCAGGTCGAGGGCGACGGTGGCGCCGGACTCGTTGGCGACGGCCCAGCCCTCGCGCGGGGTCTCGGTGATGATCACCTCGTCGGGGGAGAGGGTGATCGGTTCACCGTTCAGTTCGACGGAGGTGGTGCCCGAGGCGCGCAGTTCGGCGGCCAGGCGGGCGGCGTCGGTGGCGGCGACCGCCTTGGCGACGTCCTGGACACCCTTGCCGAAACGCTTGCCCAGCGCGCGGAAGTTGGCCTTGGCGCTGGTGTCGACCAGCGAACCGCCGACCTCCGCCAGCGACTCCAGGGTGGAGACGTTGAGCTCCTCGGCGATCTGCGCGCGCAGGTCGGCCGGCAGCTCCTCCCAGCCCTGGGCGGCGACCAGCGCGCGCGAGAGCGGCTGACGGGTCTTCACGCCGGACTCGGCGCGGGTGGCCCGGCCCAGCTCGACCAGGCGGCGGACCAGTGCCATGTGCCGGGAGAGCTCGGTGTCGATCAGCGACTCGTCGGCCTCCGGCCAGGTGGCCAGGTGCACCGAGGCCGGGGCCTCGGGGGCGACCGGGACGACCAGGTCCTGCCAGACCCGCTCGGTGATGAACGGGGTGAGCGGGGCCATCAGGCGGGTGACCGTCTCCAGCGCCTCGTGCAGCGTGGCGAGCGCGGCGGCGTCGCCCTGCCAGAAGCGGCGGCGGCCGCGGCGGACGTACCAGTTGGACAGGTCGTCGACGAAGCCCGACAGCAGCTTGCCGGCGCGCTGGGTGTCGTACGCCTCGTAGGCCGCGTCGACCTCGCGGACCAGGGTGTTCAGCTCGGAGAGCACCCAGCGGTCCAGCTGCGGGCGGTCGGCCGGGGCCGGGTCGTTCGCCGAGGGCGCCCAGTTCGAGGTGCGGGCGTACAGGGCCTGGAAGGCGACGGTGTTCCAGTAGGTGAGGAGGGTCTTGCGGACCACCTCCTGGATGGTGCCGTGGCCGACCCGGCGGGCCGACCAGGGCGAGCCGCCGGCCGCCATGAACCAGCGGACGGCGTCGGCGCCGTGCTGGTCCATCAGCGGGATCGGCTGGAGGATGTTGCCCAGGTGCTTGGACATCTTGCGGCCGTCCTCGGCCAGGATGTGGCCCAGGCAGACGACGTTCTCGTAGCTGTTCCTGTCGAACACCAGGGTGCCGACCGCCATCAGCGTGTAGAACCAGCCGCGGGTCTGGTCGATCGCCTCGGAGATGAACTGCGCCGGGTAGCGCTTCTCGAACAGCTCCTTGTTCTGGTACGGGTAGCCGTACTGGGCGAAGGGCATCGAGCCCGAGTCGT
This sequence comes from Kitasatospora sp. NPDC058063, assembly GCF_042885395.1. Taxonomy (NCBI): domain Bacteria; kingdom Bacillati; phylum Actinomycetota; class Actinomycetes; order Kitasatosporales; family Streptomycetaceae; genus Kitasatospora; species Kitasatospora sp. NPDC058063. The sequence goes on along the minus strand of NZ_JBHVSD010000008.1, from coordinate 398,534 downwards.
ACCAGGCGTCGATGACCTCGGGCACGCGGGTGGCGGTGCCGCCGCAGTCGCGGCAGGCGAAGGTCACCGCGTCGATGTACGGGCGGTGCGGGTCGAGGCCGCTCTGGTCGGTGCCGGTGAGCTCGGACAGCTCGGCCAGCGAGCCGACGCAGGTGAGGTGGCCCTCCTCGCAGCGCCAGATCGGCAGCGGGGTGCCCCAGTAGCGGTTGCGGCTGAGCGCCCAGTCGATGTTGTTGTTCAGCCAGTCGCCGAAGCGGCCGTGCTTGACCGTGTCCGGGAACCAGTTGGTGGCCTCGTTCTCGCGGATCATCGCGTCCTTGACGGCGGTGGTCCGGATGTACCAGGACGGCTGCGCGTAGTAGAGCAGCGCGGTGTGGCAGCGCCAGCAGTGCGGGTAGCTGTGCTCGTACGGCAGGTGACGGAAGAGCAGGCCGCGCTCCTTGAGGTCCGCGACCAGGGCCTCGTCGGCCTTCTTGAAGAACTGGCCGCCGACCAGCGGGACCTCGGGGGCGAAGGTGCCGTCGCCGAGCACCGGGTTGACCACCGGCAGGCCGTACTTGCGGCAGGTCGCGAGGTCGTCCGCGCCGAAGGCGGGGGACTGGTGGACGATGCCGGTGCCGTCCTCGGTGGTGACGTAGTCGGCGTTGAGGACGTAGTGGGCGTTCTCGATCTCGACCAGGTCGAAGGGGCGGCGGTAGGCCCAGCGCTCCATCTCGGCGCCGGTGAAGGACTCGCCGGTGGTCTCCCAGCCCTCGCCGAGCGCCTTGGCGACCAGCGGCTCGGCGACGACCAGCTGCTCCTCGCCGTCGGTGGCCACCACGTAGGTGACCTCCGGGTGGACGGCGGCGGCGGTGTTGGAGACCAGGGTCCACGGGGTGGTGGTCCACACCAGCAGGGCGGCCCGGCCGGCCAGCGGGCCGCTGGTGAGCGGGAAGCGGACGAAGACCGAGGGGTCGACCACGGTCTCGTAGCCCTGGGCCAGCTCGTGGTCCGACAGGCCGGTGCCGCAGCGCGGGCACCAGGGGGCGACCCGGTGGTCCTGGACCAGCAGGCCCTTGTCGAAGATCTGCTGGAGCGACCACCAGACGGACTGGACGTACGACGGGTCCATCGTCCGGTAGGCCTCGTCGAGGTCGACCCAGTAGCCCATGCGGGTGGTCAGCTCGGCGAAGGCGTCGGTGTGGCGGGTCACCGAGTCGCGGCACTTGGCGTTGAACTCGGCGATGCCGTACGCCTCGATGTCCTGCTTGCCGGAGAAGCCCAGCTCCTTCTCGACGGCGAGCTCGACCGGCAGGCCGTGGCAGTCCCAGCCGGCCTTGCGGGCGACGTGGTAGCCCTTCATGGTCCGGAAGCGCGGGAAGACGTCCTTGAAGACGCGGGCCTCGATGTGGTGGGCGCCGGGCATGCCGTTGGCGGTGGGCGGGCCCTCGTAGAACACCCACTCGGGGCGGCCCTCGGACTGCTCCAGGCTGCGCTGGAAGATCTTGTTGTCCTGCCAGAAGGACAGGATCTGGTGCTCCAGGGCAGGCAGATCCACCTGCGCGGGGACGGGGTTGTAGGAGCTGGCCATCGCGGCGTCTACCTCCGGTGGATGCGGGACTGGATCCTCCGGAGGGACGAGACGGCCCGGCCGTCCCGCGGTACCACCCTCCTTGGCCGCGGTGGTGCGTTCGCGGCCCTCTTGTTTGGGCTTGCTGCCGGGTCTAGTGGGCCACCGCGGCATCGCGGCGGCCGTTCTTCCGGCGGCTCCGGGGTGATCTTCCCGTCGTGCACACCCCCGGGCTCGCACCGTCCCCGGGTCGCTGGTGGCTGCGTACGTCGGTACTCGTCCCATCTGCGCCTTGCACGGCCAGTGTATCGGCCGGGCGCGCCGGTTTGTCCAAACCGTTTCCCGGTGGGCGGTCCGGAGCACTCCGGGGGCGCTTCGGGAGCGTTCCGGGGGCGTTCGCCGAGGGAGGTTAGCCGGAGTCGATCTGGGCACAAATCTCTGAGCGCACGGGGCGTGACGGTTGGGACGGCTGCCTGGGTGGGAACGTTATGAGGCGTCGGTATGTCATGTTGTGACCGGTTTTGATCGGGATTATCGTTCCGGCACTGGAAGCCGCCGGGAACCGGCGGCTCGATTCGTTCGTAGATGGGGTCGAAAGCCATGGCTGAGAAGGGAACCGGCGCGGGCACCGCCACCAAGCGGGCACGCAAGGCCGTGGCGGTCGACCCAGGGGAGGGGCCTGTGACCACTACCGCACCGAAGAGCAGCACCGACACCGTCACCGCGCCGCGCGGCGCCGAGTCGGTGGACCCGGCCACGCTGCCGGTCCGGCCGGGCGAGGACCCGTGGACCGCCGAGGAGGTCCACGAGCTGCACGACGAGCTGATCAGCGACCTGGACCGGCTCCGGACCGAGATCGGCGCCGCCGAGGCGGCCATCTCCGGCCTGATGCGCGACTCCAACGACGGAGCCGGCGACGACCAGGTGGACGCCGGTACGAAGAACATCTCGCGGGAGAGCGAGCTGGCGCTGGCCAACAACGCGCGGGACAGCCTGGCCCAGACCGAGCGCGCGCTGGATCGGCTGGAGGGCGTCGGCTTCGGCACCTGCGAGTCCTGCGGGCAGGCCATCGGCAAGGCCCGGATGCAGGCCTTCCCCAGGGCGACGCTCTGCGTGCAGTGCAAGGCCAAGCAGGAACGCCGCTGACCCTGCGACCGGAGCGACGCGGGGGGTCGGGCTTGCCGTACGCTCGACCCCGTAACGTCGCCCGAGTAACGTCGCCTGACGCGTTCGTGAACGCGGGCAGGCTGTCACCGGCCCACCACCCTCCCCCTCCTGCGGACCGGGGGAGCTCCATCGGCAGCGGAGCGGATCATCAGCACGCAAGGTTCCCCCCAGACCCGGGACGACGCCGTCCCGTCCCCCGCCGATGCCGTGGAGGTGCCCGTGGCGGAGCCGACCGGGGCGTCCGTGGACGACGCGGGGAGCGAGAAGCCCAAGGGCCGGCGCCGGGTCGGGGTGCTGCTGGTCGTGGCGGTGCTCGCCTTCCTGATCGACCTGGGCAGCAAGCTGCTGGTGGTCGCCCGGCTGGAGAACCACGCGGCGATCAAGGTGATCGGGGACGTGGTCACCTTCCAGGTGATCCGTAACTCGGGCGCGGCCTTCGGGATGGGGCAGGCGCTGACCGTCGTCTTCACGATGATCGCCTCCGCCGTCATCGTGGTGATCTGGCGGATCGCGCGCCGCCTGTACAGCCTGCCCTGGGCGATCGCGCTCGGGCTGCTGCTCGGCGGGGCGCTCGGCAACCTCACCGACCGGCTGTTCCGCGCGCCCGGCGTCTTCCGCGGGCATGTGGTGGACTTCATCTCCGTCCAGCACTTCGCGGTCTTCAACCTCGCGGACTCGGCGATCGTCTGCGGCGGAATCCTGGTGGTGCTGCTCTCCTTCCGGGGCAGCAACCCGGACGGGACGCTCCACCAGCAGGCCGACAAGGCGGAGAAGACGGAGCAGGCCGAGAAGTAGCCCCGGCCACCGGCGGGCGGGGGCAGGGCCGCGGTTCCGGCATACTCGTACGGGTGAGTACCGCAGCGCAGATCCGCAGCCTCCCCGTTCCCGACGGCCTGGAGGGCGAGCGCCTCGACGCCGCCCTGGCCCGGATGTTCGGCTTCTCCCGGACCAAGGCCGCCGAGCTGGCCGCCGACGGCAAGGTGATGCTCGACGGCGCCGCGGCCGGCAAGTCGGACCGGGTGACCGCCGGCTCCTGGCTGGAGGTCGAGATCCCGGCCCCGGCCGCGCCCGTGCGGATCGTCGCCGAGGCGGTCGAGGGCATGCGGATCGTCCACGACGACGAGGACATCGTGCTGGTCGACAAGCCGGTCGGCGTCGCCGCGCACCCCAGCCCGGGCTGGACCGGCCCCACCGTGATCGGCGGGCTGGCCGCGGCCGGGTACCGGATCTCCACCTCGGGCGCCGCCGAGCGCCAGGGCATCGTGCACCGGCTGGACGTCGGCACCTCCGGGCTGATGGTGGTCGCCAAGTCCGAGCGCGCCTACACCGACCTCAAGCGGCAGTTCCACGACCGGATCACCGAGAAGCGCTACCACACCCTGGTGCAGGGCCACCCGGATCCGATGAGCGGGACGGTGGACGCGCCGATCGGCCGGCACCCCAGCTCGGACTGGAAGTGGGCCGTCACCCGGGACGGCAAGCCGTCCGTCACCCACTACGACCTGATCGAGGCGTACCGGGCCGCGTCGCTGCTGGCGATCAAGCTGGAGACCGGGCGCACCCACCAGATCCGCGTCCACATGTCCGCGCTGCGGCACCCCTGCGTGGGCGACCTGACGTACGGCGCCGACCCGACGCTGGCCAAGCGGCTGGGCCTGACCCGGCAGTGGCTGCACGCGGTGTCGCTCGGCTTCGAGCACCCGGCGGACGGGCAGTGGGTCGAGTTCTCCAGCGAGTACCCGGAGGACCTCAGGAAGTCGCTGGACATCATCGCGGCGGAGAGCTGAGGTGGCGGCTGCCACCGTCCGGATCGCCGAGGGGGAGGCGGACCTGGAGCTCGTGCGGGCCGTCCGGCGCGAGGTCTTCGTCGTCGAGCAGAACGTGCCGGAGGAGCTGGAGTACGACGAGTACGACGCGACCTCGGTGCACCTGCTGGCCCTCGGGGCCGACGGGGCCGCGCTGGGGACGGCGCGGCTGATCTTCGGGGAGCAGGCGCGCGAGCTCACCGGCGGTGTCGAGGGACGCGTGCTGCTCGGGCGGCTCGCGGTCGTCGCGGCGGCCCGGGGGACGGGCCTCGGGGCGGTGCTCGTACGGGCGGTCGAGGCCGCGGGAGTCGAGCGCGGCGCCGTGGAGGTCGAGCTGCACGCGCAGGTGCGGGCGCTCGGGTTCTACGAGCGGCTGGGGTACGTGGCCGAGGGGCCCGTGTACGACTCCGCGGGCATCCCGCACCGGACGATGACGCGGATGCTGTAGCCGTAGGCGTTCCGGGCGGACGGCGCCGCACCTCCGGGGGCGGGTTCCCGCCGGTCGCCCTTCGCTTCGCGCGGTTCCCCGTGCCCCGGTCGGGGTGCGGGGAACTCTTGCTTTCGGGGCGGGGCGGGGCGGGGCGGGGCGGGGCGGCGCGGGGCGGGGTGGTGGGGGTGGCTGCTTCCGGCGCGGTCGCGGGCGCGGCTCAGCCTTCGGTGGTGCGCAGGCGGGGGAGGGCGTGGGGGTGCTCGTCGCGCAGGTGGGCGATGAGCTGTTCGCGGATGTCGAAGCGGAGCCGGGCGGCGTCGTCCGGGGTGCGGGCCGTCATGGTGGCGCGGACGACGATGGTGCTGGGCGTGGTGTCGGTGACGTGCAGGGCCCACTCGTCGCCGTCCCACAGCGGGTGCCGGTCCAGGCGGGCGCGCAGGACGGCGCGCAGCTCCTCCATCGGGGTGGTGTGGTCCAGGTGGAGCAGCACGGCGGCGAGCAGGCCGGGGTCGCGGCGGGTCCAGTTCTCGAAGGGCTTGTTGACGAAGTACGAGACCGGGACGACCAGTCGGCGGTAGTCCCAGAGCCGGACCACCAGGTAGGTGAGGGTGATCTCCTCGACGGTGCCCTGCTGGCCGTCCACCACCACGGTGTCGCCGATCCGGACGGTGTCGCTGAAGGCGATCTGGAGGCCGGCGAAGAAGTTGCCCAGGGTGCTCTGGGCGGCGATGCCGGCCACGATGCCGATGACGCCCGCCGAGGCGAGCAGGCTGGCGCCGACGGTGCGCATGGCGGAGAAGGTCAGCAGCATCACGGCCACCGTGACCACGACGATCAGCGCGCCGGCCACCCGGCGGAGCATGCCGATCTGGGTGCGCACCCGCTGGACCCGGGCCGGGTCGTCGACGCGGGCCTCGTACCGGCTGAGCAGCGCCTCCAGGAGGGCGGCCACCACGCGGACGGTGAGCCAGCCCAGCGAGGCGAGCAGGAGCAGCAGGAGCAGGTGCTGGGCGCCGGCGTCGCCCTTCAGGTGGAAGATCCGCTGGAGCGGGTCTGGCCGCGAGCAGCAGGGCCGACACGACGGAGAGCTGGAGCGGGATCCGGCAGCGGCGCAGCAGCGGCCAGACCGGTGCCGAGGGGTTGCGGGCGGCGATCCGCTGGAGGGCCTGGTCGACGATCCAGCCGATCGCCAGGGTGGCGGCGACGGTGGCGAGCAGCGAGATCAGCGGCCAGGGCATGCGCCGTACGATACTCGGGCACAGTGGGGCGAACCGGGCGAAATGGTGTGGCGGCTTTATCGGACACCTACCCGGACGGCGGATACGATCAGCGCCCATGGAGTTCGGTGGGGCATGGCGTCGCTGGCGCGCCCGGGGAACAACGGTCGGACGCAGGCTGCTGGCCGGGGCGGTGGCCCTGGTGGCGGTGGCCGCGGCCGGCACCGCGACGGTGGCGTCCGGCGGTGAGCGGGCGGTCCACCAGGAGGACCGTTTCCTCAGCATGCCGGAGACACCCGGCAGCACCCAGCAGGTCCAGCTGGACACCTCCTTCTTCACCACCGGCGGCGGTCCGCGCCCGGCGGTGCTCCTGGCGCACGGCTTCGGCGGTTCCAAGGAGGGCGAGCGCGAGCGCGCCGAGCAGCTGGCCCGGCAGGGGTACGCGGTACTGACCTGGTCGGCGCGCGGCTTCGGCCACTCGGGCGGCAGGATCGGGTTGAACGCGCCGGACCGCGAGGTCGAGGACGTCAAGCACCTGGTGGACTGGCTGGCCCAGCGGCCCGAGGTGCAGCTGGACGCCGCCGGCGACCCGAAGGTCGGCATCACCGGCGCCTCGTACGGCGGCGCGGTCTCGCTGCTGGCCTCCGCCTACGACCACCGGATCGACGCCGTCGCCACCCAGATCACCTGGTGGAACCTGGCCGACGCGCTGTTCCCGCAGGGCGTCCAGGGCTCGGGCGCGGCGGACGGCGTGTTCAAGAAGCTGTGGGCCGGGATCTTCTTCACCACCGGCTCGGCCGGGGACCTCGGGCCCTCCGGCGGGGCGCCGCGGGAGGGCGGCGGGCCGAAGCCGACGGCGGACGGGCCGGTCGGCTGCGGGCGGTTCCTCGACTCGCTCTGCCAGATGTACGACCGGGTCGCCACCGCCGGGCACGCCGATCCGGAGGCCGTCGCGCTGCTGGAGCGCTCCAGCCCGTCCTCGGTGGCGGCGCAGCTCAAGGCGCCCACGCTGGTGGTGCAGGGGCAGCAGGACTCGCTGTTCCCGCTGGACCAGGGCGACCGCATCGCCAAGGCGGTGGCCGCCAACGGCGCGCCGGTCGCGGTGGACTGGTTCGCCGGCGGCCACGACGGCGGGACGGACACCAGCGCGCGGGTCGACGACCGGGTGACGGCCTGGTTCGATCACTACCTCAAGGGGGACGGCAACGACACCGGCGCCGCCTTCCGGGTCACCCGCACCGGCGGGGTCGACTCGACCGGCTTCCAGGCCGTGCTGCGCGGAGCCACCGCCGACCGGTACCCGGGGCTGGGCGGAACCGGCTCGCGCACCGTCGAGCTGACGGGCGGCGAGCAGACCCTCGCCAACCCTCCCGGCGGTGCGCCGCCCGGGATCTCGACCCTGCCGGGCATCGGCGCACTCAGCCAGGCGGCCTCGCTGGGCGCCGGGCTCTCACTGGACTTCCCCGGGCAGAACGCCGCCTTCGACTCGGCGCCGCTGGACTCGCCGCTGCACCTGACCGGGCAGCCGACCGTGCCGGTACGGGTGACGGCGGACCGGCCGGACGCGGTCCTGTTCGCGAAGCTGTACGACGTCGGGCCGGACGGCAAGGCGGTGCTGCCGCAGCAGCTCGCCGCCCCGCTGCGGGTCACCGGCGCGGACGCCGGGCAGACCGTCACGGTCGCGCTGCCGACCGTGGACCACACCTTCCCCACCGGGCACCGGGTGCGACTGGTGCTGGCCGCCACCGACCTCGCCTACGCCTCGCCGGTCGAGCCGGCCACCTACCGGGTGGCACCGGCCGGAGCGCTCACCGCGCCGACCGTCGCCGAGCTGGTCACCGAGGCGGCTCCGCTGCCCTCGCGCACCTGGCTGCTGCCGGTGATCGCCGTCCTGGTGGCCGCGGCCCTGGTGCTGGCGCCGCGGCTGCGCCGCCGCCGGGCCGCCGGGCCCGCCTTCGACCCGGAGCTCGCCGCAGTGCCGCTGCGGATCAGCGGGCTGAGCAAGCGCTACAAGGGCGCCCAGGACCGCTACGCCGTACGGGAGCTGGGCTTCCGGGTGGAGCAGGGACAGGTGCTCGGCCTGCTCGGGCCGAACGGCGCCGGCAAGACCACCACGCTGCGGATGCTGATGGGACTCATCCGGCCGGACGCCGGGGAGATCCGGATCTTCGGCCACCTGGTGCGGCCCGGCGCGCCCGTGCTCTCGCGGGTCGGGGCGTTCGTGGAGGGCGCGGGCTTCCTGCCGCACCTCACCGGGCGGGCCAACCTGCGGCTGTACTGGCAGGCGACCGGACGGCCGGAGGCCGACGCCCGCTTCGACGAGGCGCTGGCCATCGCCGGGCTCGGCGAGGCCCTGGACCGCGCGGTGCGGACGTACTCGCAGGGCATGCGGCAGCGGCTGGCGATCGCGCAGGCGATGCTCGGGATGCCGGACCTGCTGATCCTGGACGAGCCGACCAACGGGCTGGACCCGCCGCAGATCCGTGAGATGCGCGAGGTGATGATCCGGTACGCGGCCGACGGGCGGACCGTGATCGTGTCGAGCCACCTGCTGTCCGAGGTCGAGCAGAGCTGTACGGACCTGGTGGTGATGGACCGCGGGCGGCTGGTCACGGCCGGCCCGGTCGGGGACATCGTGGGCGCCGGCGAGCTGCTGATGATCGGCATCGCCGGCCCGTACGACCCGGTGCCGGTGGTCGAGAAGGTCGCCGCGCTCACCGGGGTCGGCTCGGTGGAGGCCGCCGACGGCGGCCTGCTGGTGCGCCTGGACGGACTGGCGGCCAGCGCGCTGCTGGCCGAACTGGTGCGGCTGGAGGTACCGGTGGAGAGCGCCGGGCCGCAGCGCCGCCTGGAGGACGCGTTCCTGTCGTTGATCGGAGGTGGAGCGTGAGCGTCGCCCCGAAGGACCACACCGAGTCGAAGGACCGTGCCGAGTCGATGGACCGTGCCGAGGACCGCGCCGAGGGCCGTTCCGAGTCGAAGGGCCGTGCCGAGTCGAGGGACCACGCCGAGTCGAAGGGCCGTGCCGAGTCGAGGGACCACGCCGAGGGGTACCGGGCGAGCCGGACGCTGCCGCTGCGGGTGGAGGCGATGCGGCAGCTGCGCCGGCGCCGCACGATGGTGATCGGCGGGGTACTGGCCGCCATGCCGTTCGTCCTCCTGGCCGCGTTCCAGATCGGCGGCACCCCGGGCCGTCCGGGCCGGACCAGTTTCATCGAGCTGGCCACCGCCTCGGGCCCCAACTTCGCGGTCACCATGCTGTTCGTCGGCACCGGCTTCATGCTGGTCATCCCCGTCGCGCTGTTCTGCGGGGACACCGTCGCCTCCGAGGCCAGCTGGTCCTCGCTGCGCTACCTGCTGGCCGCGCCGGTGCCCCGGGCCCGGCTGCTGGCCCGCAAGTTCGCCGTCGGCCTGGCGTTCTCGGCGGTGGCGGTGGTGATGCTGCCCGCGATCGGGCTGGTCGTCGGCACCGCCGCGTACGGCTGGGGGGACCTCGAACTGCCCGCCGGGGTCAGCCTGCCGGCCGGGCAGGCGCTGCCCCGGATCGCCATCGCGGTGGCCTTCGTCCTCCTGAGCGAGACCGTGATCGCGGCGCTCGCCTTCTGGCTCTCCACCGCGACGGACGCGCCCCTGGGCGCCGTCGGCGGCGCGGTGTTCGCCTCGATCATCACCGGGGTGCTGGACGCTGTCACCGCGCTGGGCGACCTGCGGGAGTGGCTGCCGGCGCACTGGCAGTACTCCTGGGCGGACGCCCTGCAGCCGCAGCTGGAATGGGGCGGCATGGTGCAGGGCGTCTCGCTGTCGCTCTCGTACGCGGCGGTGCTGCTGGCGCTGGCGTTCCGGGGGTTCGCGCGCAAGGACGTGGTGTCGTAGGCGTGCGGTGGGGCACCGGCCGGGCATGCGGGATCATGGGTGGGTAGCTGACCTCGCTGGTGAAGGACCCGAAACCGTGGCCCAGATCGTCCTCTTCCACTCCGCCTACGGGCTGCGCCCCGCCGTGAGCGCCGCCGCCGAGCGGCTGCGCGCCGCCGGGCACACCGTGCACACGCCGGACCTGTTCGACGGGCGGACCTTCGAGTCCGTCGAGGAGGCGCAGGAGTTCCAGGAGGAGCTCGGCGGCCGTGACGAGCTGCTGCGACGTGCGGTGACCGCGGCCGCGCCGGTCTCCGAGGGCGGGCTGGTGTACGCCGGCTTCTCGCTCGGCGGCGCGGTGGCGCAGAACCTGGCACTGGCCGACGAGAAGGCCCGCGGGCTGCTGCTCCTGCACGGCACCTCGGACCTGCGGGAGGACGCGGCCACCGAGATCCCGGTGCAGCTGCACATCGCGGAGCCGGACCCGTTCGAGCCGGAGGACTGGCTGAACGCCTGGTACCTGCGGATGCGGCGGGCCGGGGCCGAGGTGGAGGTGCACCGCTACCGGGGCGCCGGGCACCTGTTCACCGACCCGGAGCTGCCGGACTACGACGAGGAGGCGGCCGAGCGGGCCTGGGCGGCGTCGCTGGACTTCCTCGCGGAGCTGGACGGCTGACGGCTGACGGAGGGTCGGAGGGCCGGAGGGTCGGAGCACGGACCCGCCCGCCCGGACGGGGTTCCGGGCGGGCGGGGCGGAGGCGGGCGGGGTCAGGCCGGCTTGGGCTTGATCATCGCGAAGGGGGCGCCCTGCGGGTCGGCGACGACGGTCATCCGGCCGGCCACCATGTCGAAGGGCGGGGCCAGGACGGTGCCGTTGCGCTTGACCAGGGCGTCCACGGTGGAGTCGACGTCGTCGACCGCGAAGTAGGTCAGCCAGTGGGGCGGGGTGCCGGGCGGGTCGTTGGCGAGCAGGGTGGCGCCGCCCACCGCCTTGCCGCCGACCTGCAGCACCCAGTACGAGTCCACGCCCGGCATCGGCTCGATCTCGATGCCGAACGCCTCGCCGTAGAAGGCGGTGGCGGCCGGGATGTCGTTGGTGTGCAGCTCGTTCCAGGTCAGCGCGCCGGGCTCGTTGACGACCTGGGCGCCGAAGAACTCGCCCGGCTGCCAGACGCCGAACACCGCGCCCTGCGGGTCGGCGGCGATCAGCATCCGGCCCAGGTCGCCGACGTCCATGACCGGGACGATCAGGGTGCCGCCGGCGGCGACGATCGCGTCCTGGGTGGCCTGGGCGTCGGTGCTGGCCAGGTAGCTGGTCCAGACGGTCGGCGGCTCCGGCATCCCCTCGGGGGCCGATGCCGGGCCGATGCCGGCCGCGGCCTTGCCGTCGAGCGTGCAGACGGCGTAGCCGCCGAACTCGGCCGGGCCGGGCTGACCCTGCCAGCCCAGGAGGTCGCGGTAGAAGTCCAGTGCGGCCTGCTGGTCCTTGGCCATCAGGTCGACCCAACACGGGGTGCCGGTCGCGTACGGGGTGGTGACTTCGGGCATGATCGCCCTTTCTGGTGAGGGGTCCCTGCCGGTCACCATCTCCTCGTGCACCGTGGTTCGCCACTCGACACACCGCCGCGGCCGCCGGCCCGGGCGGGGCCAGGGCGAAGAGATCCCCGATGGCCGTACAGGTGCGCCCGTTCGGCGTACGGTCGACGTATGGACGTACAGGCGCGACTGCTCTCCGTCAACGTCGGCAGGCCCCGGCCGAACCCGTGGAAGAAGGACCTCGGGCTCACCGGCATCGACAAGCGCCCGGTGGACGGCCCGGTCGCGGTGGCCGCACCGGGCCCCCGGGGCACGGGCGCGGTCGCCCTGGCCGGGGACCGGGTGTACGACGTGAAGCACCACGGCGGCGACGACCAGGCGGTGTACGCCTACGCCCGGGAGGACCTGGACGGCTGGCAGACGGAGCTGGGCCGGGAACTGGCCAACGGCTCCTTCGGCGAGAACCTGACCACCACGGGCCTGGACGTGAACGACGCGCTGATCGGGGAACGCTGGCGGATCGGCCCGGACGTCGTCCTGGAGGTGTCCTGCGCGCGCATCCCCTGCGGCACCTTCCAGGGCTGGCTGGCGAGGGAGGGCTGGATCCGGCGCTTCACCGAGGCGGCCCTGCCGGGCGCCTACCTGCGGGTGGTCGCACCGGGCGAGCTGCGCGCCGGGGACGCCGTGGAGGTGGTGCACCGTCCGGACCACGACGTCACGGTGGCCCGGTCGTTCCGCGCGGTGACGACCGAACCGGAGCTGCTGCCGGGCCTGTTGGCGGTGGAGGCGTTCCCGGAGGAGATCAAGGAGCTGGTGCGCCGCCGGGTCCGGGCCTAGGGCATGTCCTCCGACTCGCGTCCGCGGGGCGACGCCGGTGTCGGCGGGGGCGGCTGGCGTGGGCGCACATGGGCAGCTGGGCTGACACCGGGGGGATCGATGGAGAACGCGCCGGACCATGGCCGGACCGTGCGGAACGGTTCGCTCGCGATGATCGGCCTGGGGGTCCTGCTGTTCGTCCTCAGCCTGGTCTACCTGATACCGCACGACATGGGGGTGACATCGGCTCTGCGCAGTCGCGGCGTCCACGTCCCGGCGGTCGTCACCGAGTGCGTGGAGGTGAGCGGGCCGCAGGACAACCCGGCGGGCAACTCCGAGTGCCGGGTGCGGTTCACGACGTCCGAGGGGGCGTCCGTCGAGACCCGACTCGCCTACGTCACCGGCAGCGTCAAGGCCCGTGACACCGTGACGGTGGTGTACGACCCCCGGCACACCGACACCGCCGCGCTCGCTTCGAGCATCGGCTTCTGGAACTCGCTGGGCCGGAACGTGCTCGATGTGGTCGCACTGGTCGCGTCGGTCGTCATGGTCCTGCTGGGCCTCGCGGTCCGTCTCGCGTACCGCCGGTTCACCCGGGCACGCAGCCGGCCCGGGGCGACGTGACGCCCCCTCGCCCGGGGCGGGCGAGGGGGCGCGGCTCGGGGGATCAGACGTCGAGCTTCTCGAAGGTGAAGGCGGTGGAGCCTTCGAGGACGGGGATGACCTCGATCCTGCTCTGCCGGCCGGGTTCGAGGACGGTCCACGAGGAGCCCTGGGGGGACTTGATCCGGTAGGTGTCCGGGACGCCGTCGACGGGGATCAGCTCCCACTCCGGGGCGTCGCCCTGGTCGAGGAGGAGGGAGACCAGCGGGCCGGCGGGCGCAAGGTCCTCCACGGCCGTCGGGGCGCCCTTGGCGTAGAGCCGGTAGCGGTTGTCGGGGTAGGCCTCGACGACCCAGACGGCGTCCTGGTCGTCGGTGTTGGCGAAGACGGCTTTGGGGGAGAGGTCCAGGGCTTCGTGACGGGCGCGGCCGATCCTGGCGTCGCCGTGCTGGATGGTGTAGAGGCCGGACTCCAACTGGGCCATGGCTGTCATTCCTTCGCGGTTCGGGCGAGATGCAGGACTGTTGTACGTGCTCGGAGGAAGCCGGGGCAGGGGCCTCGGCGTGCCGTCACCTGAACGAGCTACGCCCCTCGCCGGGGGCTGCGGCACGATGGACCCCATGCACAGCGACCACTACGCGCCGCCGACCACCCTCCTCGGCCTCCTCCAGCGCGGCCGGGGCCAGGGCGCGCGGATAGCCGCCGAGGACCGGATGTCGGTCGCCGAACTCGTCCACGGCTGCATCCGCTGGGACTGGCGCTGGGACTCGCAGGCGGACGACCGACACCTCTACCTGGCCCGGCTGATCCGGGACCTGGAACTCCCGCTCGGGCCCGTGGTCGAGATGGCGACGGCCCGGGACGAGGACATCCGCGACCGGGCCACCGGCGTGCTGGAACTGCTGGTGCTCGCCGGCTCGGCGGACGCCCGGGCGGCGCTGCCGGACCTCGTTCCGGAGAAGGACGAGCCGCCCGCGCGCCGCCCGGTGCGGCGGCCGGATCCGTACCCGGAGCGGGACAGTGCGAGCCTGCTGGCCCTGCTGCGCGATCCGGCGGCGCCCGAGGGCGCCAAGGCCTCCGCTCTCGTGGCCCTCTCGCTCCGCGCGCCCGAGCCCGCGCTGATCCCGCTGGTGCCCGGCCTCGGCGCCGCCGACGGCACCCGACCGCTGCCGCTGCTGGGCAGGGCCGTCGGGCGGCTGGCCGGGCACGCCGTCCCGGCGGCGCGGGAGTGGGCGGCTTCGGAGCACGCGTGGCTCGCCGGGATCGGCTTCGGCGTGGTGGCCGCCCATGGCGACGAGAGCGACATCCCGGCCCTCGTGGCCGAGCTGGAGCGGCAGTGGGTGGACCGGTCCTGGTGCGGACCGGACGAGCTCGCGCGCGGGCTGGCCCGCTTCGGCCCGAAGGCCGCCGGCGCCGTCTCGCTGCTGCGCCGCTTCTGGCTCTGCACCCCGCACTCGTACGAGCGCGCCGACTACCTGGAGGCGTTGTCGGCGATGGGGGCCGCCGGCATGGCCGAGGCGTACACCGAGTCGCTGTGGGACTGCGAGGCGCGAGCCCGTCTGCTGGGCGTCGAGCGGGCCCCGGACCGGCCCGACGCGATGCGGAGGATCGCCCGTCTGCGGGACGATCCGATGGAGGAGCCGGAGGTCCGTGGGGCGGCCGCGACGCGACTCGCCGGGCTCGCCCGGTAGGCCTTCCCGGACGAGCGGCAAGTCGTTGGCGGGGGGCTAGAGTGGACGCGTGAACGCGTGAGTGGTGGTCCGGGCCCCGAGAGGTGCTCCGGGCCACATCCATTTCCAGGGCATCCCCTGTGACCTGCGCGTTCGCCGGCCCACCAGACCAGCACCAGAGCCTCCGGAGGCCCCGCCTTGAGCGATCAGCCGTTCGCGCATCTGCACGTCCACACCGAGTACTCGATGCTGGACGGTGCCGCCCGGCTGAAGCAGATGTTCAAGGAGGTCGGGCGCCTCGGGCAGACCCATGTGGCGATGACCGACCACGGCAACATGTACGGCGCCGCCGAGTTCCACCGGCAGGCGACCGACGCGGGCATCACCCCCGTCATCGGCATCGAGGCGTACGTCGCCCCGGAGTCCCGCTCCAACACCAAGCGCATCCTGTGGGGCCAGCCGCACCAGAAGCGGGACGACGTCTCCGCGTCCGGCGCGTACACCCACAAGACCATCTGGGCCCGCAACAAGGAGGGCCTGCACAACCTCTTCAAGCTGACCTCGCGCTCCTACGCCGAGGGCTGGCTGGTGAAGTGGCCCCGGATGGACAAGGAGCTGATCGCGGAGCTGTCCGGCGGTCTGATGGCCACCACCGGCTGCCCCTCCGGCGAGGTGCAGACCCGGCTGCGCCTCGGCCAGGTCGACGAGGCGCTGAAGTCCGCCGCCGACTACCAGGACATCTTCGGCAAGGAGAACTACTTCCTGGAGCTGATGGACCACGGCCTCGACATCGAGAAGCGGGTCCGTGACGGGCTGCTGGAGATCAGCAGGAAGCTCAACATCCCCCCGGTCGTCACCAACGACTCGCACTACACCACCGAGGCCGACGCCGGGGCGCACGACCTGCTCCTCTGCGTCCAGACCGGCAAGAACCTCTCCGACCCGGACCGCTTCCGCTTCGACGGCACCGGCTACTACATCAAGTCGGCCGCCGAGATGTACGCCCTCGACTCCTCGGACGCCTGGCAGGAGGGCTGCCGCAACAGCCAGCTCCTCGTCGCCTCCCGGGTCGACACCGAGGGCATGTTCAAGTTCAAGAACCTGATGCCCCGCTTCCCCATCCCGGAGGGCTTCGAGTCCGAGGCGGACTTCTTCAAGTCCAAGGTCTGGGAGGGGATGGACTGGCGCTTCCCGGGCGGGTACGACGAGGAGCACAAGAAGCTCGCCGAGTACGAGATGGACACCATCATCCAGATGGGGTTCCCGGCGTACTTCCTCGTCGTCGCCGACTTCATCATGTGGGCCAAGAGCCAGGGCATCGCGGTGGGCCCCGGCCGTGGTTCGGCGGCCGGCTCGCTGGTCGCGTACGCGATGGGCATCACCGACCTCGACCCCATCCCGCACGGCCTGATCTTCGAGCGCTTCCTCAACCCCGAGCGCATCTCCATGCCCGATGTCGACATCGACTTCGACGAGCGCCGGCGCGGTGACGTGATCCGCTACGTGACGGAGAAGTGGGGATCCGACAAGGTCGCCATGATCGTCACGTACGGCACCATCAAGGCGAAGGCCGCCATCAAGGACTCCTCGCGCGTCCTCGGCTACCCGTACGCGATGGGTGACCGGATCACCAAGGCGATGCCGCCGGACGTCATGGGCAAGGGCATCCCGCTCTCCGGCATCACCGACTCCTCGCACCCGCGCTACAGCGAGGCCGGCGAGATCCGCGGGCTGTACGAGACCGACCCGGACGTCCGGAAGGTCATCGACACCGCGCGCGGCATCGAGGGCCTGATCCGCCAGCCCGGTGTGCACGCCGCCGGCGTCATCATGTCCGCCGAGCCGCTGACCGACCACATCCCGGTCTGGACCCGGCACACCGACGGCGTCACCATCACGCAGTTCGACTATCCGACCTGTGAGGGCCTCGGCCTTCTCAAGATGGACTTCCTCGGCCTGCGCAACCTGACGATCATGGACGACGCCGTCAAGGCGATCGAGCGGAACAAGGGCGAGAAGATCGAGCTGCTCAAGCTGCCGCTCGACGACAAGCCGACCTACGAACTCCTCGCCCGCGGCGACACGCTCGGCGTCTTCCAGCTCGACGGCGGGCCGATGCGCTCGCTGCTGCGCCTGATGAAGCCCGACAACTTCGAGGACATCTCCGCCGTTCTGGCGCTGTACCGTCCGGGCCCGATGGGCGTCAACTCCCACACCAACTACGCGCTGCGCAAGAACGGCCAGCAGGAGATCACCCCGATCCACCCGGAGCTGGAGAAGCCCCTGGAGGAGGTGCTCCGGCCGACGTACGGCCTGATCGTCTACCAGGAGCAGGTGCAGAAGGCCGCGCAGATCCTGGCCGGCTACTCGCTCGGACAGGCGGACCTGCTGCGCCGGGCCATGGGCAAGAAGAAGAAGGAGATCCTGGAGGCGGAGTTCGTCCCCTTCCAGAAGGGCTGCCGCGAGCGTGGCTACTCCGACGCGGCCATCCAGGCCGTGTGGGACGTCCTCGTCCCCTTCTCCGGCTACGCGTTCAACAAGGCGCACACCGCCGGCTACGGGCTGGTCTCGTACTGGACGGCCTACCTCAAGGCCAACTACCCGGCCGAGTACATGTCCGGCCTGCTCACCTCCGTCAAGGACGACAAGGACAAGTCCGCGGTCTACCTCAACGAGTGCCGCAAGATGGGCATCCAGGTGCTGCCGCCGGACGTCAACGAGTCGGACTCGGACTTCACCCCGCACGGTGACACCCTGGTCCGCTTCGGCCTGACCGCCATCCGCAACGTCGGCGGGCCGGTGGTCGATTCGATGATCCGGACCCGGAAGGCGAAGGGGAAGTTCGCGTCCTTCCCCGACTTCCTGGACAAGGTGGAGTCGGTGGTCTGCAACAAGCGGACCGTCGAATCGCTGATCAAGGCCGGTGCCTTCGACTCGCTCGGCCACACCCGCAAGGGCCTGAGCGCGCAGTTCGAGCCGATGATCGACAACGTCGTCGGCGTGAAGCGCAAGGAGGCCGAGGGGCAGTTCGACCTCTTCGGCGGCGACGCCACCGCGGACGAGCCGAGCTTCGGCCTGGACGTCGTCTTCTCCGAGGAGGAGTGGGAGAAGTCCTTCCTGCTCGCCCAGGAGCGGGAGATGCTCGGCCTGTACGTCTCCTCGCACCCGCTGCACGGCATCGAGCACGTGCTCGCCGACAAGGCGGACTGCGCGGTCGCGGACCTCGCGGAGCGGCCGGACGGAACGATCGTCACCATCGGCGGCATCATCTCGGGCCTCCAGCGGAAGATGACCAAGCAGGGCAACGCCTGGGCCATCGCGACCGTCGAGGACCTCGCGGGCTCGATCGACTGCATGTTCTTCCCGGCCAGCTACCAGCTGGTGTCCTCGCAACTCGTCGAGGACGCCGTCGTCTTCGTGCGCGGCAAGCTGGACAAGCGGGAGGACGTGCCGCGGCTGATGGGGATGGAGCTGTCCGCCCCCGACCTGTCGAACGCGCACGCCGAGGCGCCGATCGTCATCAACATCCCGAGCGGGAAGGTCACCCCGCCGCTGGTGGCCCGGCTCGGCGAGGTGCTGGGCAGCCACCGCGGCACCACCGAGGTGCGGGTGCGGCTGGAGGGCCGCAACAAGACCACGGTGCTGCGCCTGGACCGGCACCGGGTGAAGTCGGACCCGGCGCTGTTCGGGGACCTGAAGCAGCTGCTCGGGCCGAGCTGCCTGGCGGGCTAGGAGCGCGGAGGCGAAAGGCCCGGGGCACCCGTCGCGGTGGGCGCCCCGGGCCTTTCGCGTCCGGGGAGGAGCCCCTGCCGGGGGCGCCGGCTCAGGTGCCGCCGCCCAGACCCGGCGGGACGGCCGTGTGCAGGGCGGAGACGAAGGCGGAGATGGCCGGGTGGGAGCCGGCGCCGGCGCGGAAGGCGGCGCGGGTGCGGCGGTACATCGGCAGGCGGGTGAGGACGACCCCGGGCGGGAGGCCGGCCGTGCCCAGGTGGGGGACCAGGGCGACGCCCTGGCCGGCCGCGACCAGGGCCAGCACGGTGGTGAAGTCGTCGATCTGGTGCCGGATGCGCGGTGCGAAGCCCGCCGCCTCGCAGGCCCGGACGGCCATGGTGTGGCAGAGCGTGTCGGGCGGGGACATGATCCACGGGGCGCCGCGCTGCTCGGCGACGGTGCCCGGGGTGCGGGCGGCCAGGTACATGGGCTCGGTGAAGACCGGGCGGGTCACCGCGAGGCCCGGCTCCGGGTCGGCCGGGACGAGGTCGTACTCGTGCACCAGTGCCACGTCCAGCTCGCCCGCCCGCAGGGCCGCCCCGACGGCCGCCGGGTCCACCTCGGTGACCATCGGTTCCAGCCCCGGGTGCCAGCCGGCCAGTTCGGCGAGCACCGCCGGGATGATCGCCCGGGCCGCCGACGGGTAGGTGCCGATCCGCAGCGGGCCCGCCAACCCCCGCTTGGCGTGGGCGAGTTCGGCGTCGGCCTGCTCCAGCAGGGCGAGCACCGCCTCGGCGTGCCGGACGAGGCCCAGCCCGGCCGGGGTGAGGGTGACCCGCCGTCCGGTGCGCTCCAGCAGCGGGACGCCCGCCTCCTTCTCCAGGACGGACAGCTGCTGGGACACCGCCGAAGGGCTGAAGGAGAGCGCCTCGGCGACGGCCGCGATGGTGCCGAGGTGGGCGAGTTCGCGCAGCAGGCGCAGGCGTCGGACGTCCAGCATCGGGCCAGCCTAGTCGAGCATCGGCTCAGCTTACGAGAAGCGTCGGAAATATGAACTGGACCTGGGCGATCGACGGGCCGCAGGATCGTGGACATGGAACTCAAGGGCATCCACGTCCCCCTGATCACCCCCTTTGCCGCCGACGGCTCCGTCGCCCTCGACGCACTGGGGAAGCTGGCGCACGAGGTCCTGGACGCCGGGGCGGCCGGGCTGGTCGCGCTCGGCACCACCGGCGAGCCGGCCGCACTGACCGCCGAGGAGCGGGACGCGGTGGTGGACGTCGCCGCGGCCGCCTGCGCCACGCGCGGGGCGCAGCTGACCGTCGGAGCCTCCGGCGGCGACACCCGGGCCGTCGGCGAGGCGCTGGCCGCGCTCGGCGCGCGGGTGCCGCGGGCGGCGGCGCTGGTCACCACGCCGTCCTTCGTCCGGGCCGGCGAGGCCGGGACGGTCGCGCACTTCCGGGCACTGGCCGCGAGCAGCCCGCTGCCGCTGATCGTCTACCACATCCCGTACCGCACCGGGCAGCAGCTCTCCACCGCCGCGCTGCGCGAACTCGCCGCGATCGAGGGCGTGGTGGGCGTCAAGTACGCGACCGGGGGGTTGGACCAGGCGGCCGCCGAGCTGCTCGCCGACGCCCCCGCCGGATTCGCCTTCCTCACCGGCGAGGACGCGTTCCTCTCGCCGATGCTGGCGCTGGGCGCGGCCGGCGGCATCCTCGCCTCCGCCCACCTGGCGACCGCCCGGTTCGTCGAGCTGGCCGAGGCCTGGCAGGCCGGGGACGTGGCGCGGGCACGGGCGCTCGGGCACCGGCTGACCGGGCTGGCGCTGTCCGCCTTCACGGCGCCGAACCCGTCGGTGACCAAGGGCGTGCTGCACGCCCAGGGCCGCATCCCGACCCCGGACGTGCGGCTGCCGCTGCTGCCGGCCGGGCGGGCGGAGGTCGACGCCGCACTGGCCCTCGCCAGTGGTCTGGACCAGTAGCCCCCGTCCGGGCGGCCTCTCACACCGTGGAACACCAGGCCGCCCCACCCGCGTGACAAGGCATGATGGGCAGAGTGCGGCTGTGAACAGCACCATTCAGAGGAGTAGTCGGAGATGAAGATCGGCATTGTCGGTGCCACCGGCCAGGTCGGCGGCGTGGTCCGCGAGATCCTGGCGGAGCGCGCTGGTCGTGAAGGCGGCCTGGGCCCCGTGGAGCAGCTGCGGCTGTTCGCCTCGGCCCGCTCGGCCGGACGCACGCTGCCCTGGCAGGGCACCGAGGTCACCGTCGAGGACGCGGCCACGGCCGACTACACCGGCCTGGACATCGTGATCTTCTCGGCCGGCGGCTCCACCTCCAAGGCCCTGGCCCCCAAGGTCGCCGCGGCCGGTGCCGTCGTGATCGACAACTCCTCCGCCTGGCGCCGCGACCCCGAGGTCCCGCTGGTCGTCTCCGAGGTCAACCCGGAGGCCGTCGCGGACCGCCCCAAGGGCATCATCGCCAACCCGAACTGCACCACCATGGCCGCCATGCCCGTGCTGCGCCCGCTGCACGAGGAGGCCGGCCTGGCCGCGCTCGTCGTCTCCACCTACCAGGCCGTCTCCGGCAGCGGTGTGGCCGGCGTCGCCGAGCTCCAGGACCAGGCCGCCAAGGTCGTCGAGCTGGGCGCCGCCGCGCTCGCCCACGACGGCGGTGCCGTCGAGTTCCCGGAGCCCAAGGTCTACCAGCGGCCGATCGCCTTCAACGTGGTGCCGCTGGCCGGCTCCGTCGTGGACGACGGCTCCAACGAGACCGACGAGGAGCAGAAGCTCCGCCACGAGAGCCGCAAGATCCTCGGCATCCCGGAGCTGAAGGTCGCCGGCACCTGCGTGCGCGTCCCGGTGTTCTCCGGCCACTCGCTGCAGATCAACGCCCGCTTCGAGCGCCCGATCAGCCCCGAGCGCGCCGTCGAGCTGCTCAGCGGCGCCCCCGGCGTCGAGCTGTCCGACATCCCCACCCCGCTCCAGGCCGCCGGCCGGGACCCGAGCTACGTCGGCCGCATCCGGGTGGACGAGACGGTGGACAACGGACTCTCGCTGTTCGTCTCGAACGACAACCTGCGCAAGGGCGCCGCACTGAACGCCGTCCAGCTGGCCGAGCTGGTCGCCGCCGAGCTCAGGGGCTGAGCACCTCCGGTCGTGCGCGGGGGCCGGACCCCCGGACCGGACCACCGGCGTCCACCGGTCGGAACGCCGCCGCGTGACCTCGGGCGGGCCTCGTCGTTGTACGGGGCCCGCCTTCGCTTTTGTTCGCTCCGCGCCGGGGCGGCTGTTGCGGCACCGGGACAACCGGCGAGGTTCGGCGGGCGAACCGGGGGTAAAAGGTGACCCAACGATCGGGCGACGACGGGGGCCCCTCACCTCGGCACGCCCGGACGGCGGGAGGACCGCCCATTCCCGAATCGACCCACCCGACTGATTCCGAGGGCGAGCGAAAAGAGGTGCGCGATGGACCGCTGTGTCGTCCTGGTGGACGCCGGATATCTGCTGGGCGCCGCCGCCAGCCTGCTCGCCGGGGATCCGTCCCGGTCCAAGGTCACGGTGAACCACACCGCCCTGATCACCGCACTGCGCGAGCGCGCCGAGGCCGAGACCGGGCTGCCGCTGCTGCGGATCTACTGGTTCGACGCCGCGCCCGACCGGCGCCCGATGCCCGAGCACCGGCGGCTGCGGGTACTGCCCCGGGTCACCGTACGGCTCGGCGCGCTCACCCGGGCCGAGGGACGCTGGGTGCAGAAGGGCGTGGACGCCGCGATGCACGCCGAACTCTCCGAACTCGCCCGCAACCGGGCCTGCGCCGACGTCGTGCTGATCACCGGTGACGGGGACCTGCTGCCCGGCATGATGACCGCCAAGGAACACGGGGTGGCCGTCCACCTGTGGGCCCTGCAGGCCGCCGACGGCGACTTCAACCAGTCCGAGGACCTGGTCGGCGAGGCGGACGAGCGGCGGGTGCTGGACCGGGAGTGGATCGAGGGGTCCTTCT
Source organism: Kitasatospora sp. NPDC058063 (assembly GCF_042885395.1). Lineage (NCBI taxonomy): Bacteria > Bacillati > Actinomycetota > Actinomycetes > Kitasatosporales > Streptomycetaceae > Kitasatospora > Kitasatospora sp. NPDC058063. Next base: position 376,174 of record NZ_JBHVSD010000008.1, on the reverse strand, counting down.
CGCTGCGGGAGCACTCCAGTATGTTCCCGGCCCCGGGGGCCCGGCAGGAGATCGCCAAGATCCTCGCCGCCCCGCCGGCCGCCCCGCCCACCGTGGTGCCGCCGGTGGTCCGTCCGGTGGCCGCCGCCTCGGCCGCCTCGGCCCCTGCCGCGGCCTCGGCGGGAGCGGACCCCGACGCCGACGGCCGGCCGCAGCCGGCCGCGGCCGCGCTCAAGGTCGTCCCGACGCCGAAGGACCTCGCCGGCCGGACCTCCTCCGTCACCGCGATCACCCCGTCGGCGAACGGAACCGGCGGCCCCGGGGCCACCGGCCACGGCACGAACGGGCACGCCGCGAACGGGCACGGGGTCAACGGGCACGGGGCCGTCGCGCAGGCCGGGCCGGTGCTGCGCTGGTCCTCCGACCGCGGCTGGGTGGACCGGCCCGCCCCGGAGCCCGCCGTCACCGCCGGCGACAGCCTGCCCACCCTCGCCCAGCTCACCACCGCCGAGCAGCGCTGGGCCGACCGCGAGGAGGACATCACCTCCATCGGCGGCGACGCCCACGAAGTCGGGCAGGTCTTCGCCCGCCGCTGGAGCGACCGCGTCGGCGACACCGAGAGACTCACCATGCTCTGGCCCGACTACCCGCGCATCCCGCACCGGGTGGACGGCGAGCTGCTGCGCTACGCCGCCCGCTTCGGGCTGCTGGCGCACAAGGACGACCAGATCGACGAGCACGACCGCTACGCCATCAGGGCCGGGTTCTGGAAGGAACTGGCGGCCCGGGTGCCGGGCGGGTCGATGGTCGTCGACGACTGAGCCGAACTGGCCGGCGGCCCGGGGGTCGGCAGGGCCCCGTTGTCCGGTTCGCCCGTACGAGCGCGTAGAGTCGTCGGTCGTGAACGAGACGGCCGGGCGAGCACCCGAGGAACCCCAGCCGTGCGCCGTCGTGCGCGACCTGGTCAGGACCTACCGCAGCGGGCGCGGCGCGGCCGCCACCGAGATCCGGGCCAACGACGGGATCACCCTCACCGTCCGCAGGGGCGAGATCTTCGGGCTGCTCGGGCCCAACGGAGCCGGGAAGTCGACGCTGGTGCGCCAGCTCACCGGGCTGCTGCGCCCCGACTCGGGATCCGTCGAACTCTTCGGCCACGACATCGTGCGGCACCCCGAGCGGGCCGCCCGGCTGCTCGGCTACCTCGGGCAGGAATCCACCGCGCTGGACGAGCTGACGGTGGCGCTCGCCGCCGAGACCACCGGACGGCTGCGCGGACTCACCCGGGCCCAGGCCCGCGGTACGGCCGCGGACGTGCTGACGGAGCTCGGGCTGGAGCCGCTCGCCACCCGGCCGCTCGCCAAGCTGTCCGGCGGGCAGCGGCGGCTCGCCTGCTTCGCGGCCACCCTGGTGGGGGACCGGCCGCTGCTCGTCCTGGACGAGCCCACCACCGGCATGGACCCCGTCGCCCGGCGGGCCGTGTGGAGCGCCGTGGACCGGCGGCGCGCCGAGCACGGCACGACGGTGCTGCTGGTCACCCACAACGTGATCGAGGCGGAGACGGTGCTCGACCGGGTCGCCGTGGTGGACGACGGCCGGGTGATCGCCTGCGACACGCCCGGCGGGCTCAAGGCGCTGGTGGACGGTGACGTCCGGCTCGACCTGGTCTGGCGGGACGAGGCGCCGGTCGGCGTGCCCGCCGTCGCCGCGCTGCGCGAGCGGGCCGAGTGCACCGGCCGCCGCTGGACCGTCCGCACCACCCCCGAGCAGGCCCGCGAACTGGTCGCCGCCGTCACCACCGGCCCGGCCTTCGCCGCCCTCGACGACTTCACCCTCGCCACCCCGAGCCTTGAGGACGCGTACCTCAAGCTGGGCGGCCGCCACGGAGGACTGGCCAAGTGACGCTGCTCTCGGTGCCCCCGCGGACCGACCGGTCCACGGCCGCCCCCGCTCCGCTCGCCCCCGCGGCCAGGCTGCTGCCGGCGCTCGCGGCCGTGTACCGGGCGCAGCTCGCCCGGGCACGGGTGGCGCGCATCCCGCTGCTGTTCGTGGCCACCTTCCAGTCCGTGGGCATCCTGGTGATGATGCGGGGCGTGGTGGACGCCGGCCAGTCCTCGGAGGCGCGGTCGGTGGTCGCCGGTTCGAGCGTGCTGGTGGTGGCCTTCGTCGCGCTGAACCTGCTCGCCCAGTACTTCGGGAAGCTGCGGGCCACCGGCGGGCTCGACCACTACGCGACGCTGCCGGTGCCGGCCGCCTCGGTGGTGCTGGGGGCGGCCGCCGCGTACGCCTCCTTCACCCTGCCCGGGACGCTCGCCACGGCGGTGTTCGGGGCGGTGATGTTCGGGCTGCCGCTCGGGCAGCTGTGGGTGCTGCTGGCGGTCGTGCCGCTGGCCGGGGCCGCGCTGTCCGGGCTGGGAGCGGTCTGCGGGCTGCTGGCGCCGCGCCAGGAGATCGCGACGATGCTCGGGCAGCTCGGGATGTCGGCGGCCCTGCTGCTGGGCGTGCTGCCGGTGAACCACCTGCCGCAGCCGGTGCAGTGGCTGCGGGACCTGCTGCCGTCCACGTACGGGGTGGACGCCTTCGCGCGGACGTTCGCGCCGGATCCGGACTGGGCGCTGGTGCTCGTGGACCTGGCGGTCTGCGCGGGGGTGGGCGTGGTGTCGCTGGCCGTCGCCACCTGGGCGTACCGGCGGGCGGTCTCGCGGTAGGGCGTCGCGCGGCGGGCCGTCCCGAGGTGCTGCCCGGTCCGGGGCGGCACGGGCCGGTGCGGGCCGGTACGGCGGTCGGTACGGCGGTCGGTACGGTGGTGGGTCGTTCGAGTGGCCGTCGTGAAACGATGGGGTCCGTGACCGTACCGAACACACCTCCGGATCCCGCCCCCGCCGACGTGCACGGCCCGCACGGCGTGCACGACGCGCGCGATGCGCAGGCGGTGCCGGACGCAGCGTCCGACCCGTTCGCGCCGCCGTACGGGGCCACCGCCCTCGGGCACGGGACGACCCCGCTGGGGCAGCGGCTGCTGCCGGAGGTCCGGATCGGGGCGGGGGTCGTGGTCGCCTGCCTGGTGGCCGGTCTCGTGGTGGCCGGGCTGTGGGCCTGGCTGGCGCCGAAGGTGCCGCTGGTGGTGGACGGGGACCGCATCCTCTACGCCGACCCCGAGGGGGAGCAGCGGGCCGGCGCCGACGCGGTGTTCGTGCTCATCTGCCTGGGGGCGGGGATCCTGACCGCGCTCGGCGCCTTCCTGGTCACCCGCAGGCGCGGCGGCGGCATCGCGGTCGCGCTGGGGCTGACCGTCGGCGGGCTGCTCGGGTCGATCGGGGCCTGGCGGATCGGGCGCTGGCTCGGGCCGGGCAACGACCTGATCGGTGAGGCCCGGCGGGTCGGCAACGGCGGGCACTTCGACGCGGGCATCGACCTGGGGGCGCTGGGGGCGCTGCTGGTCTGGCCGATGACGGCGATGGTGGTGCTGCTCCTGCTTTCGGCGGCGTTCGGCAAGCGCGAGGAGGACCCGCCGCCGTACTGGGCGCCGGTGGCGCAGTCGCCGCTGGGGGTGCCTCCGGCGGGGGCGCCGACGGGGCCGTGGGCCGGGCCGTACCCGGGACCGGGGTCGCAGCCGGGACCGGGAACGGGGAGCGGTACGGGGCACTGACGTACGCGTCGTCCCCTCGCGCCCCCGCGCCCCGCTTTCGCGGGGAAGGGGATCCGGGGGCACTCGGCTGGGCCCGGAGGGTGCTCGGCAGCGCTCAGCGGGCGATGGGGGCGGTGCTGGCCCTGGTGAGGCCGATGAGGTCGCCCGGGGCCAGTTCGACTTCGAGGCCGCGGCGGCCCGCCGAGACGTAGACCGTGGGGTGGCCGAGCGCGCTGGCGTCGACGACGGTCCGCAGCGGGCGGCGCTGGCCCAGCGGGGAGATGCCGCCGAGGACGTAGCCGCTGCTGCGCTCGGCGGCGGCCGGGTCGGCCATGGCGGCGCGCTTGCCGCCGACGGCCGCCGCCAGGGCCTTGAGGTCGAGTTGGCCGGCGACCGGGACCACGCCGACGGTGAGGGTGCCGTCCACGTCGGCGACGAGGGTCTTGAAGACCCGCTCGGGGGCGATGCCGAGGACCTCGGCGGCCTCGCCGCCGTAGGACGCGGCGGCCGGGTCGTGGTCGTAGGCGTGCACGGTGAACGGGACGGCGGCGGCTTCCAGGGCGACGGTGGCGGGCGTGCCCTGGCCGCCCTTCCTGGGCTTCTTGGCCATGTCGGGTCCTCGGGGTCCTCGGTCAGTTGGGGCTGAAGCGCTGGCGGGTGAGGTCGGCGGCGGGCAGCGAGGGCAGCCAGCTGAGGACGGCGCTCTCGCGGCGCAGCAGGTCGAGTTCGGCGCGCAGCCGCTGGGCGTTGTCCGGGCAGGCGAGCAGCTGCTGCTTGACCGGGGTCTCGAACACCGAGGCGGCGGCGACCAGGTAGGAGAGCACCTGCGGGTCGTCCGGGAGCTCCTGGTGGCCGACGGTGCTGGCCTCGCGGGCGCCGGCCAGGCGCTTCTGGTAGACCCGGAACGCCCGCTCGACCTCGGAGGCCAGCGCGCCGGAGCCCTCGCCGGGGCGCTCGTCGATCGGCTCGATCTCACCGGTCAGGTACGGGCCGGAGACGTCCGCCGAGCGCAGCCGGAACCGGGTGGTGCCGGTGACCAGCAGCTCGTAGCGGCCGTCCGGCTGGTGCTCGACCGAGGCGATGTCGGCGACGCAGCCGATGTGGAACATCGCCTCCAAGGGGTCCCCGGTGACGGTGCCGAGGCCGTCCAGCGGGCCGGCCGGGCCCCCCTCGGGTCTGACCGGGGCGACCTCCCGGCCGTCCCTGATCGCGAGCACGCCGAACCGCCGGGGGGTGTCCTCGGACTGTTCGAGCAGGTCGGCGACGAGACGGCGGTAGCGCTCCTCGAAGACGTTCAGGGGCAGCACCAGGCCCGGGTAGAGCACGGTGTTCAGCGGGAAGAGCGGCAGCCGTTCTGTCACGGCGGACAGCGTAGTTCCCCGGGCGGGGGCCTTGTCGCACGGTCGGCGGGGTCGGCCGTCGACGAGGCGGCCGCCGACGGGCCGATCGGCGCCCGCCGACCGCCGACCGCCGACTGCCGACGGGTCGATGGGCCGACGGGCCGGCCGTCGGCCGGCTCAGCCGCGCTGGAGCATCCTGGTGGCGCCGGTGACGACCGTGGAGGCGAGCAGCCAGCCGATCACGACCAGTCCGGCGGAGATCCACTGGGTGAGGCCCGCGGGGTTCCAGCCGCCCTGGTTGAGGTCCACGATCGGCAGCAGCTGGTTGAGGGTGTACAGCACCGGGTTCCAGTGCGGGCGCTCGTCGGCCTTGAGCGGCTCCAGCGGGTGGGTGGCGAACCAGAGGCTGCCGAGGATCCAGGCGAGCAGCAGCCACAGTCCCGCCCGGCCGGGCCGGTAGCCGTAGCCGACGGTGACGTCCTGGACCGCGCCCCAGACCCGGGCGGGCAGCGGCAGGGTGCGCCGGCGCCGGCGCTGCTTGGCGTACAGCACCTCGCGGGCGTCGTCGTCGGCGCCGTCGCGGCGCAGGGCGGTGGCGAGCTGCTCGTAGGACTCCGGCTGGAAGTCCACCGAGGAGCCCTCCAGCCAGGCGATCCGCTGCTGGACGGTGAAGGGGCGGGCCGGACGCAGGTTCTCGTACACGAAGCCGGTGAGGCGCAGGTGCTTGCCGAGCGGCCACGCCTCCGGGGCGTCGACCAGGTTGCCGATCCGGGCGCGGGAGAGCGAGACGGTGCCGGTGGGGCGGAACTTGCAGGTGAAGCGCAGCTCGGGGGTCTGGATGCGGCTCAGCGCGAGTTCGTCCGTGTCCGCCAGGTGGAACTCGCCGGAGATCAGGCAGGCGCTGTCGAAGCGCGAGTCGGAGAGGCGGACCTGGCCCCAGGCGCGGAACGGGGTGACCGGGCCGTCCGGCGGCGGGTACTCGCCGTAGCCGGAGCCGTAGTAGCCGCGCGAGCCGGACCAGCCGCGGTCGGCGGAGCCGGTCAGGTACAGGGTGTGGCCGACACTGACCCGGACGGCGTTGAAGCAGATGCGGTTCTTTTCCGGGACGGCGCGCAACTGGGCGCCGCGCAGCGAGAGCCGGCCGCCTATCCGGGCCGTCCGTATGCTCAACTCGCCCGTGGTCTCCAGGCGTTCGGCCTCGAAGTCCTGGTTGACGGTGATCCCGTCGGCGGAGACGGCACGGGCGAAGCGGTCGCCGCCGACCACCGTCTGGTTGAGCAGCAGGTCGGTGCCGATCTTGGAGTCGGTGAGCCGGATGCCCTCGGGGACGCGGCAGCGGGCCAGGTGGAGGTCGCCGGTGGTGGAGAGCCGGGAGGCCTCCAGCCGGGGGATGAGGCAGCCCACGAAGCGCAGCGTCGAGGCCACGGCCTCGGACATCAGGATCTTCTGGTCGAAGCGGCAGCCGTGGACCTCGACGTAGCGGTCGATGTCGGCGCCGGCCAGCTTGAGCGCCCCGGTGACCAGCACGCCGCTGAGCCGCAGCGAGGCGACCCGCCCGGCGGCGGGCTCCGGGCCGGCCAGCAGCAGATGAGCGAGCACCTCGGCGCGGACGGTGCGCTCGGGGCCCCAGACGGCGTCGCCGAAGGGGTCGTCGGCCTCCGCCTCGCCCGTACGAAGGTCCAGGATCTCGCCCTCGCGGTAGGCCTCCCAGAGCCTCCGCTCGACCCCGTTCCAGCCCTCCGGAGCACGCTCCGCCATGGTTTCCCCCGTCCCCCCGGTCGTCTCGCCCTTCGTATCACGGACTGAAATGCGGGACCAGCGGTTCCGGCCACTCCTTACACTGGGTGGCGTGATCTCTCGAATCGACCTCCGCGGCTCGCTGGACGACCCGCGTGACCTGCTGCCCCGTGCCGAGTTCGACGTCGCGGCCGCCCTGGAGAAGGTGCGGCCGATCGCCGAGGACGTACGCCATCGCGGGGTCGCGGCGCTGATCGAGATCACCGAGCGCTTCGACGGCGTCCGGCTGGAGTCGACCCGGGTCCCGGCCGAGCAGCTGACCGCGGCACTGGAGACGCTGGACCCGAAGGTCCGGGCCGCGCTGGAGGAGTCGATCCGCCGGGCCCGAGCCGTGCACGCGGACCAGCGCCGCACCGGGCACACCACCCAGGTGGTGCCGGGCGGCACGGTCACCCAGCGCTGGGTGCCGGTCGAGCGGGTCGGCCTGTACGTGCCGGGCGGGCTGGCGGTCTACCCGTCCTCCGTGGTGATGAACGTGGTGCCGGCCCAGGCGGCGGGCGTCCGGGGCATCGCCGTCACCTCGCCGCCGCAGAAGGAGTTCGGCGGCCGCGTCCACCCGACCATCCTGGCGGCCTGCGCGCTGCTCGGCGTGGAGGAGGTGTACGCCGTCGGCGGCGCCCAGGCGGTCGCGATGTTCGCCCTCGGCACCGAGGAGTGCGCGCCGGTGAACATGGTCACCGGCCCGGGCAACATCTACGTGGCCGCCGCCAAGCGCTACTTCGCCGGCCGGATCGGCATCGACTCCGAGGCCGGCCCGACCGAGATCGCCGTCCTCGCCGACGACAGCGCGCTGGCGTCCGACGTCGCCGCCGACCTGATCAGCCAGGCCGAGCACGGCCCGACCTCCGGCTCGGTGCTGGTCACCGACTCCCCGGCACTGGCCGACGCGGTCGAGGCCGAGCTGGCCGTGCAGGTCGCGAGGACCAAGCACGGCGAGCGGGTGGCCGAGGCGCTGGGCGGCAGGCAGTCCGGCATCATCCTGGTCGACGACCTGGAGCAGGGCCTCGCCGTGGTCAACGCGTACGCGGCCGAGCACCTGGAGATCCAGACCCGCGACGCCCACGCCGTGGCGGCCCGGGTGGTCAACGCCGGTGCGATCTTCATCGGCCGCTGGACCCCGGTCTCGCTGGGCGACTACGCGGCCGGCTCCAACCACGTGCTGCCGACCGGCGGCTGCGCCTGCCACTCCTCCGGGCTGTCGGTGCAGACCTTCCTGCGCGGCGTCCAGGTCGTCGAGTACGACCGGGAGGCGCTGGCGGACGTCGCCGCGCACGTGGTCACCCTGGCGAACGCCGAGGACCTGCCGGGGCACGGGGACGCGATCAAGGCTCGTTTCGATTGGACGGTGCCGGGCTCGTGACTGCCATCGATGATCTGCCGGTCCGGGACGAGCTGCGCGGCCAGTCCCCGTACGGCGCGCCGCAGCTGGACGTGCCCGTCCAGCTGAACACCAACGAGAACCCCTACCCGCTGCCCGAGGAACTGGTCGCCCGGATCGCCGAGCGCGTCGCCGAGGCCGCCCGCGGGCTGAACCGCTACCCCGACCGGGACGCGGTCGAGCTGCGCGAGGGCCTCGCCGCGTACCTCGGCAAGACCACCGGCTTCCCCGTCCGGCGTGAGCAGGTGTGGGCGGCCAACGGCTCCAACGAGGTGCTCCAGCAGCTGCTGCAGACCTTCGGCGGCCCCGGCCGCAGCGCGCTCGGCTTCGAGCCCTCGTACTCGATGCACGCGCTGATCTCCCGGGGCACCGGCACGGCCTGGATCTCCGGGCCGCGCAACGAGGACTTCACCATCGACGTGGACGCCGCCGTCGCCGCCATCGCGGAGCACCGGCCGAACGTGGTCTTCGTCTGCTCGCCCAACAACCCGACCGGCACCGCCGTGGACGCCGACACCGTGCTGCGGCTGTACGAGGCCGCGCAGGCCGCCCGGCCCAGCCTGGTGGTGGTGGACGAGGCGTACGTCGAGTTCTCGCACCGCGCCTCGCTGCTGCCGCTGATCGAGGGCCGCCCCAACCTGGTGGTCAGCCGCACCATGTCCAAGGCCTTCGGCGCGGCCGGGCTGCGCCTGGGCTACCTGGCCGCCGACCCGGCCGTGGTGGACGCGGTGCAGCTGGTGCGCCTGCCGTACCACCTGTCGGCCGTCACCCAGGCCACCGCGCTGGCCTGCCTGGAGCACACCGACACCCTGCTGGGGTACGTCGGGCGGCTCAAGGAGGAGCGCGACCGGCTGGTCGACGCGCTGCGGGGAATGGGCCTGGAGGTCACCGACTCGGACGCCAACTTCGTCCAGTTCGGCCGCTTCGCCGACACCCACGCGGTGTGGCAGGCCATCCTCGACCAGGGCGTCCTGGTCCGCGACAACAGCGTCCCCGGGTGGCTGCGCGTCACCGCTGGCACGCCCGCCGAGAACGACGCCTTCCTGGACGCCGTCCGCACCGCCCTCCCTCCCTCCTTGCCCGCCGCCGGACAGGAGGGGCCCAAGCCCACCCCCACCCTTGATCGAGCACGCTCCGCGCGCGCTGCCAGTCAGGAGCTGTAACCCCCATGTCCCGCATCGGACGCGTCGAGCGCACCACCAAGGAGACCTCGGTCCTGGTCGAGATAGACCTCGACGGCACCGGGAGGACCGACATCTCCACGGGCGTCGGCTTCTACGACCACATGCTCGACCAGCTCGGCAGGCACGGCCTGTTCGACCTCACCGTCAAGACCGACGGCGACCTGCACATCGACACCCACCACACCATCGAGGACACCGCCCTCGCGCTCGGCGCCGCCTTCAAGCAGGCGCTCGGCGACAAGGTGGGCATCTACCGCTTCGGCAACTGCACGGTGCCGCTGGACGAGTCGCTCGCCCAGGTCACCGTGGACCTCTCCGGCCGGCCGTACCTGGTGCACACCGAGCCCGAGGGCATCGCGCCGATGATCGGCTCGTACGACACCACGATGACCCGGCACATCCTGGAGTCCTTCGTGGCCCAGGCGCAGATCGCGCTGCACGTCCACGTGCCGTACGGGCGCAACGCGCACCACATCGTGGAGTGCCAGTTCAAGGCGCTGGCCCGGGCGCTGCGCTACGCCGCCGAGCGCGACCCGCGCGCGGCCGGAATCCTCCCGTCGACCAAGGGTGCGCTGTGAGCAATACCGCGATGATCCTCATCTTCGTCGGCCTCTTCCTGGCCGGCGGAGTCATCTCCTTCTGGAAGCAGAAGCACTCGAAGAGCGTCATCCTGGTGCTCGCCTTCGGCTCCGTGATGTGCCTGGCCTCCGGCCTCCTGCGCCTGTAGACCCGCCGCCGGGACCCGCCGCCCGCCGCACAGAGACTGGACACCTGAACATGGGCAAGAACGTCGTCGTCCTCGACTACGGCTCCGGCAACCTCCGCTCGGCGCAGCGCGCCCTGGAGCGGACCGGAGCGGACGTCACCGTCAGCTCCGACTACGACACCGCGATGGCCGCGGACGGCCTGCTCGTCCCCGGCGTGGGCGCCTTCGAGGCCTGCATGCGCGGACTCAAGTCCGTCCGCGGGGACTGGATCGTGGGCCGCCGGCTCGCCGGCGGCCGACCGGTCATGGGCATCTGCGTCGGCATGCAGATCCTCTTCGAGAAGGGGGTCGAGCACGGCGTGGAGACGGCCGGCTGCGACGAGTGGCCGGGCACCGTGGAGCCGCTGGACGCCCCCGTCGTCCCGCACATGGGCTGGAACACCGTGGACGCGCCCGCGGAGAGCCGGATGTTCGCCGGCCTCGACCCGCAGACCCGCTTCTACTTCGTGCACTCCTACGGGGTGCGGCACTGGGAACTGGAGGCCCACAGCGCGCGGATCAACCCGCCGCTGGTCACTTGGGCCACCCACGGGCAGCCGTTCGTCGCGGCCGTCGAGAACGGCCCGCTCTGGGCCACCCAGTTCCACCCCGAGAAGTCCGGCGACGCCGGCGCCGCCCTGCTGACCAACTGGGTCAACACCCTCTGACTGTCTGAGAGTTGGATCTGATGAGCCTCGAACTGCTGCCCGCCGTCGACGTCCGGGACGGACAGGCCGTCCGCCTGGTCAAGGGCGCCTCCGGCACCGAGACCTCCTTCGGCGAGCCGCTCGCCGCCGCCCTCGCCTGGCAGAACGCCGGCGCCGAGTGGCTGCACCTGGTCGACCTGGACGCCGCCTTCGGCACCGGCTCCAACTACGAGCTGCTGCGCGACGTCACCGGCCGGCTGGACATCAAGGTCGAGCTGTCCGGCGGCATCCGCGACGACGAGTCGCTCGCCCGCGCGCTCGCCACCGGCTGCACCCGGGTCAACCTCGGCACCGCCGCCCTGGAAGCCCCGGAGTGGGTCGCCAAGGCCATCGCCGAGCACGGCGACAAGATCGCCGTCGGCCTGGACGTCGTCGGCACCACCCTGCGCGGCCGCGGCTGGACCCGCGACGGCGGCCAGCTCTTCGAGGTGCTGGAGCGCCTCGACCAGGAGGGCTGCGCCCGCTACGTCGTCACCGACGTCAACCGGGACGGCACCCTGACCGGCCCCAACCTCCAGCTGCTGCGCGACGTCTGCGCCGCGACCGCCAAGCCCGTGGTCGCCTCCGGCGGCGTCTCCTCGCTCGACGACCTGCGCGCCATCGCCTCGCTCGTCGGTGAGGGTGTCGAGGGAGCCATCGTGGGCAAGGCACTCTACGAGCAGAAGTTCACCCTCGAAGAGGCCCTGGAGGCGGTTTCAGGATGACGGATGGTCGGATCGTACGCGGCGAGGTCGAACACGGCGCGGTCGGGCACGGCGCGGTCGGGCGCGGTGCGGTCGTGCGCGGCCGGGTCGGCGGATTCTCCCCCTGGGAGGACGAGTTCGGCTACTCCCGGGCGGTCGCCGCGGGGGACCACGTGCACGTGGCCGGCTCCACCGCCTGGGTGGACGGCCGGATCGAGCACGAGGGCGACCCGTACCGGCAGACCCTCGCCGCGTTCGGCGTCGGGCTCAAGGCCCTGGCCGCGTACGGTCTGACCATCGACGACGTGGTCCGCACCCGGATGTACATCACCCACGTCCGCGACGCCGAGGAGGTGGGCCGCGCCCACCGTGAACTCTTCGACGCCGCACGCCCGGCGGCCACCATGGTGGTGGTCGAGGGACTCATCGACTCCCGGATGATGGTCGAGATCGAGCTCGACGCCTACCGGTCCGGGCTGGCGAAGACCCTGGAAGCACTGGAAACCCTGGAAGCCCTGGAAGGCGAACAGCCGTGACCCTCGCAGTACGTGTCATCCCCTGCCTGGACGTCGACGCCGGGCGGGTGGTCAAGGGCGTCAACTTCCAGAACCTGCGCGACGCCGGCGACCCGGTCGAGATGGCCAAGCTCTACGACGCCGAAGGCGCCGACGAGCTCACCTTCCTCGACATCACCGCCTCCTCCGGCGACCGGGAGACCACCTACGACGTGGTCCGCCGCACCGCCGAGCAGGTCTTCATCCCGCTGACGGTGGGCGGCGGCATCCGTGCCGTCGAGGACGTCGACAAGCTGCTGCGGGCCGGCGCCGACAAGGTCGGCGTCAACACCGCGGCCATCGCCCGGCCCGAGCTGATCCGCGAGATCGCCAAGCGCTTCGGCCGGCAGGTCCTGGTGCTCTCGGTGGACGCCCGGCGCTGCCCGCCCGGGACGGAGACCGCGTCGGGCTACGAGGTCACCACGCACGGCGGGCGGCAGGGCACCGGCCTGGACGCCGTCGAATGGGCGGGCCGCGCCGCCGAGTTGGGCGCGGGCGAGATCCTGCTCAACTCGATGGACGCGGACGGCACCAAGGACGGCTACGACCTGGAGATGATCCGGGCCGTGCGCAAGGCCGTCTCGGTGCCGGTGATCGCCTCCGGCGGAGCGGGCAGGCTCGCCGACTTCGCGCCGGCCGTCGAGGCGGGCGCGGACGCGGTGCTGGCCGCCAGCGTGTTCCACTTCGGGGACCTGCGGATCGGCGACGTCAAGGGCGCGCTGCGCGAGGCCGGGTACCCGGTGCGCTGACGTTCGGCGCGTGCGTTCCGCGCGTGTTCCGTGCGTGACGAGGGCCCGCGGTTCCCGGAACCGCGGGCCCTCGCCGCACCCTCAGGACTCCTGGGGCTCGCCCTTGATCAGCGCGAAGGGAGCGCCGTTCGGGTCCGCCAGCCAGGCCAGCCGGCCGACGTTCTCCACGTCCGCGGCCGGCATCAGCACCGAGCCGCCGGCCGCCGTCGCCCTGGCGATCACCGCGTCCACGTCCTCGGCGGCGAAGTACGGCGTCCAGGCGGAGGGCTGCTCCGGGGACATCGTCGGGGCGATGCCGCCGAAGCTGGTGTCCCGCTGGTCGCCCTCGGCGGTGGAGAGCACCCGGTAGGTCATGCCCGGCGACGGCTCGAAGTTCTCCACCCGCCAGCCGAACAGCTGCCGGTAGAAGGCGAAGGCGCCGTCCGGGTCGGAGGTGTGCAGTTCGGCCCAGACCAGGGCGCCCTCCTCCGACACGGCGTCCAGGCCCTTGGTGTTGCCGGACTGCCAGACGGCGAACCGGGCTCCCTGCGGGTCCGAGAACTGTGCCAGTCGGCCCTCCTGCATCACGTCCATCGGCTCGACCAGGACCTTGCCGCCGGCCTGCCGGACGCCATTGGCGGTGGCGTCCGCGTCGGAGCTGCGGAAGTACGTCGTCCAGGTGGACGGGTCACCCTCGTTGAGCGAGCCGATCGCGCCGACGGTCTTCCCGTTCAGCTGGACGAAGCCGTAGCCACCGGTGTCGGGGATCTCCAGGAAGGTCCAGCCGAAGACCGTGCTGTAGAACGCGGCCGTGGCGGGGATGTCCGGGCTGCCCAGGTCGATCCAGCAGGGCGAGCCGATGGGGAAGTCGGTGGTGAGCATGGCGGTGTGCCCTTCGACGGACGGGACGGCCGGGCGGCCCGGGGCGGACCCCGGCCACCTGCGAGTCTGCACCCGGGCACTGACATCCGCAGCCGGGGAAGCCGCCGGGGAAGCCGCCGGGCGAGCGGCGTCCGGCGCCGCGGTCCCCGGTGGCCCGGCGGAGGTGTGGTCCCGCGGTCTACCTCGGGGGCAGGGGAAGGACGTGGCGCAGGGCCTCGACGGCGTCGGAGGCACCGTCGACGGAGAGGGCGGTCAGGGCCCCGCGGCCGTAGGTGAAGAGCACCAGCTCGCCGGGTTCGCCGGTGACGCGGACGGTGGCGGCTCCGGCCGGGCCGACGGTGAGGGAACGGCCGTCCGGGTGGGTGAGTGCCAGGCGGACGGGGGAGCGGCGGCCCGCCTCCAGGCGGGCGATGAGCGGGAGGCGGCGCCAGAGGGCCTCGGCGCGCCCGGGCGGCACGGGCTGAGCGGTCCAGTCCTCGGCCGCCCGTACGACGTCCTCGGCGTGGACGAAGTACTCCACGGTGTTCGCCGCCTCGTCCGCGCCGGGCAGGGCGAACGGGGAGTAGACCGGAGGCCCGGCCCGGAACAGGCGCACCAGTTCTTCGTACGGCCGCTCGGCGTACCCGTCCTGCACCCGCCGCGTCCACCCGGCCAGCGCCCCGACCCGGATGCCGGCCGCCGCGTCGGGCCGGCGCTCCCGGACCACCAGGTGGGCGGCGAGGTCCCGGGTCGTCCACCCGGCGCAGAGCGTGGGCGCGTCCGGCCCGGCGGCGGTGAGGAGTTGGGCGAGCCGGTGGCGTTCGGCGAGGGCGTGGTTCGACATGCCGTCAGCCTAGGGGAGCGTCGCGATGCCGGCGCAGAGCAGGCGGACGCTTCGCGCGAACTTCTCGTCCTGGCTGTGGCGGGGTGTGGACGGGTCCATGAGGAGGGGGAACCGTTCGCGCAGTTCGGTGTAGAGCTCGGCGGTGACGGGTGGGGGTGTCGCGGGCTGGTTCTGTTCCTGGAGGACGAAGCCGGTGACGTGACTGAGCAGGGTGTCGGCGGCGATGTGGCAGTGGTCGGCGGGCAGGCCGGCGTCGAGGAGGGTGCGCAGGAGGCGTTCCATCAGGGAGAGGGCGCCGGTGCTGAGCATGCCGGGGCTCTCGGCGAGGAGTTGGGCGCCGCCGGGGTGCTGCTTGATGCTCAGGCGCAGGGCGGTGGCCTGGGCCTGTGTGTGGTCCTGCCAGGTGGCGGTGGGTGGGAGGGCACTGAGGGCTCGCGTGCCGGCGTCGTAGGCCCGGAGACAGACCCGGTCGGCCATCAGGGCGAGGAGTTCGTCCTTGCCGCGTACGTGGTAGTAGAGGCTGCCCGCGTGGGCGTCGAGCCGGTCGGCGACCTGGCGCATGGACAGGTTCTGGTAGCCGACCTCGGCGAAGACGGCCATGCCCGCGTCGACGATGCGGTCCTTGGTGAGCTTCATGCCCTCACCGTACAGCGTTTTCCAACACCGTTCGAAAGCTGTGCTAGCTTTGCCCCGTCAAGTTTTCGAACGGTGTTGGAAAATGCCGGATCCAGGGGGAGGGGCCGGACATGGGGGCGATCGTCTTCAACGTGACCACGGCCGCACTGATGGTCATGATGGTCAACTGCGGGCTCGGCGTGGTGGGCCGCGACACCCTGCGCGGACGGCCGCTCCCGTGGGCCGCGATCGCCCTGACCGCGGTCGCCGTCGCGGGAGTGCTGCTCCAACTCCTCTGGTCCGGCGCGATGGACGCGCTGGACGCGGACCCCGCCAAGTCCGGCTGGTGGCGCGAGCTCACCTCGGTGTTCATGCAGAACGGCGGCCTGTTCGGCGGCCTGTGGAACCTCGTCACCCTCGCCGCCGTCGCCGCGCTCGCCCAGTGGTACTGGGGCGCTCCGCTCACCCTCGGCTTCTTCCTCGCCGGCATCCTGCTGCCCGGCCGCATCGACACCCTGCTCGGCCTCGGCGGCGGCCCCAGCACCGACCCGCGCAACTTCGCCGGCAGCTCCGGCGCCACCTACTTCCTCGGCGCCACCCTCGCCCTCGCCCTCCTCACCCGCACCCGCCTCCCCAAGGAGATCGCCCTCGCCGCCGGCGTCCCCGCGCTGGGCCTCGCGATGTGGCTCGCCCAGGAGAACGGCCACGGGCTGGTGTCCGTCTACGGCTTCGCCCTCGCGGCGGCCGTCTGGGCCGTCCGCCGCCGCCTGCCCCGCCCGGCCCCCGGCCGGACGGCCTGACCCGCAGCCCGACGGCCGCTCGCGGCACGCCGGCAACGACGGCCCCGACCGGTTCGGTCGGGGCCGTCGTCCGCGCTGGTGGACGGACGGTGGGCAGGCGGGATCAGACTTCATGAGAGGTGGCGTGGTTTACGTGTGCTCGACCAGTTCTCTCGTGCGCCGTGAGTGGTGAATCCGCGTGCTGACTTCTGACGGCTGCCTTCTCGCAGGGGGAGGCCACCGTCTGTCGTTCCGGGCTTTGATGCTGCTCGCCTCGCTGCCCGGGGGCGGCGGGCAGCATCGGTCATGGGCCCCGGTCTTTGTGGTTCAGACATCGACTCCGGCGAGGAGTCGTGCTGCCCGAGCGGGGTCGAGATCCCACTGAAGGGCGATCGTTGTCAGACCATCCAGTTGCCGATAGTCATCGTTTGGGTGGCCGGTTGCGCCATGAGCGATGGCGGCGGCAAGGGTCGGAATGCCTGAGTTTCGGAGGGCTTCGGCCTCGGTGGCTTCACCTTCCACCCGGAGAGCCAGGCCCTCAAGGAAGCCGACGACCGTCTCGGCGACCGAATTTCCCAGCCGGAGTTCCGCGATGGCGCGGCACGCCTGGTGGAACCGCGCCGCCGCCTGGTCTGCGACTTCCTGATGCCGAGGGTCGATGTCCCGAACGCTTGCAAGGTAAGCCAATCCGGAGAGGCATTGAAGGGCCTGGTGAGCATCGATGCAGGCATCGGTGAGTGGGGTCGGGTGTGCCGCGGGCAGTGCTGTCTTCCAAGTGTCGAAGAGTTCGCTTCCAGGCCACAGCGTCGTCTGGAGTTGCTGTGCCATGAGTCTGACCGGCCTGCCGGCGATCAGAGGTACGGACTGCCCTACGGCCCCTGGCCCACCAAGCGCTCAGCCTCAAGCTGTCCAACCACTGTGTCGCGCTGATCGAGAACGCGCTCACCCGAAGCATCGGACGGGTGGACAGTAGGACCGAAGCGTTGCTCCACATCACCCATGCACGCGTTTTTGCTGCAATCCGTGATAAGCCTGCGGCAGCCAAGGCGCTCCTCGCAGCGGAGAACTCGCTTACCCGTGGCGGCGATCAGCAGCCGAGCTTCTCGCTCGTCAGTGGACCGGCAGCCGGCACCGTCGCCAGCCATACGGCGCGTACTCTCACTGATCTTGGAGATCACGTGGGAACGGAGCGGCAGCACCGTGCCGCATTGATCCGTTGGGACGCCGAGAAGTACAGGAGAGTCCATGCCCTCACCTATGCCGATCTCGGCGACAGCGTGGAGGCGCAGGCGCGGGCGGACGAGGCGGTGGCGATCTGGGGGCGGGCGCTCGATCTGATGGAAGGTATGACTTCGGATCGGACGAGAAAGGCGATCTCTTCGATTCGCCCACGCTTGGCGGTCTACCGTAGGCGTGGTGTCCCAGGAGCCGTTGACTTGGAACGCCGCGTACGCGAGGCACTGACATGACAGCCGCACCGCAGGAAGGACCCGACCGACGTGGCTCACTCGACCGTTGATCAGAGCACTCTCGAACCGGCCACGGAGTCGATGACCTTGCTGGTCGCGGCTGTCATCGTCCATGATCTCGAAGCCCAGCGGGTCGTTCTCCTGCGGAGAGGGCCCAAGGCGAAGTTTGCGCAGGGCATGTGGGATCTGCCGGTTGGCAAGAACGAACCCGGCGAGCCGATCACGGAGACCGCGGTGCGTGAGCTCAGGGAGGAGACAGGACTCGTTGTCAGCCCTGAGGATTTGTGCCTGGCCCACGTCATCCACGGGGCCCGGGGCGTCGAGGCGCCCAACGGCTTTCTGACCGTCGTCTTCGCCGCTCATCGGTGGTCCGGCGAACTTGCCAACGGGGAGCCTGACAAGCACTCGGAAGTGGCGTGGGTCGGTGTCGATGCCGTACCGGACGAATTTGTCTCCACCACTAAGGGGGCACTGATCAGCTACCTCGGCGATGGTCCGAGCATTTCCCTCGACTCATGGCAGGGTTGACTGCGGTGTGGGCTCTCGGCATGCCGAGAGCCCACACCGGAATCCCGTCCATCTGAATAGCTTTTGTTCTCCTGAGGGAGTGTCCCACGGCATCGCTGCAGGTGTGGATGGCAGCCCGGATGAGGGGAGTTCGGCGAACTGCCTGCCGGGGAGGGGACGGGTGGGCCATCCTCGTGGCCATGACCTCCGAGCAGTCGCCGTCCGCAGGCGGGCCCCGCCCGTCCCGCGGCCTGGTCCTCACCGTCGCCGCCGTGCTGGTCGTCCTGCTCGCGGTGGTGGCCACCGCGGTGCTGTGGCCGGACGACAAGAAGCCGGCCGCCGCGCCGCCGCCGCCCACGCCGACTCCCACGGCCACCCAGACACCGACACCCACCCCTACGCCCACGCCGCAGCCGCCGTACGCGTTCTTCCCGGTCGGCGCCTGCTTCGACCACCCGCAGCTGAGCCCGGTGATCACAAAGCCCGAGGAACGCCCCTGCGCCGGCGACCACGACGGCGAGGTGATCGCCGACCTCAAGCTCGCGGACGGCATCACCGGCGACATTCCGCTCGCGCTCGCCATGCGGGACGGCTGCAAGGAGGCCGAAGCCGCCGCCAAGGCCCGGCAGGGCGACGGGAAGACCTACTACGGCCGCCAGTTCGGCCCGGCGACCGCCAACTACCAGCAGGGCTGGCGCGACTACACCTGCACCCTGACCGCGAGCAACAAGCAGGGCGGCCCCAAGCTCACCGGGCAGCTGCACCCGTAACGGCCCCGTTGCCGGCGGCGCTCCGGCGCAGGGAGCGCCGCCCCGCGGGGCAGCCGGGGCGGGCTGACACAATGGTGCTCATGTCCACCACACCCGCCGCCCCCGGCAGCACCGCCCTCGCACCCGAGATCGCCGCGCGGCTCAAGCGCTCCGAGGACGGGCTGGTCCCGGCCATCGCCCAGCAGTACGACACCGGCGAGGTGCTGATGCTCGGCTGGATGGACGACGAGGCGCTGCACCGCACCCTCACCACGGGCCGCTGCACCTACTGGAGCCGCAGCCGCCGCGAGTACTGGGTGAAGGGTGACACCTCGGGCCACGCCCAGGCGGTCAAGTCGGTGGCCCTGGACTGCGACGGCGACACCCTGCTGGTGAAGGTCGACCAGACCGGTGCGGCCTGCCACACCGGCGACCGCACCTGCTTCGACGCCGACGTGCTCCCGCTGTCCTGACCCCACCCGTCCACAACTCCAGAAGGTGCCGCCCGTCATGGATCTCGAAGCCTTCCGCAAGCTCGCCGTCGACACCCGGGTCATCCCGGTCACCCGCAGGCTCCTCGCGGACGGCCTCACCCCGATCGGCCTCTACCGCAGCCTCGCCGAGGAGCGCCCCGGCACCTTCCTGCTGGAGTCCGCCGAGCAGGGCCGCAGCTGGTCGCGCTACTCCTTCGTGGGGGTGCGCAGCGCCGCCGCGCTCACCGTCGGCCCGGACGGCGGGGCGCGCTGGCTCGGCAGCCCGCCGGTCGGCATCCCCACCGCCGGCGACCCGCTGGAGGTGCTGCGCGCCACCCTGCAGGCCCTGCACACCCCGCGCCGCCAGGACGACGGCCTGCCGCCGCTCACCGGCGGCCTGGTCGGCTACCTCGGCTACGACATCGTCCGCCGGCTGGAGAAGCTGCCCGACCTCAACCCGGACGACCTGGGCCTGCCCGAGCTGACCATGCTGCTCGCCACCGACCTCGCGGTGCTCGACCACGTCGACGGCACGGTGCTGCTGATCGCCAACGCCGTCAACCACAACGACCTGGCCAGCGGCGTGGACGAGGCCTGGGCGGACGCGGTGGCCCGGCTGGACGCGATGGAGGCCGAGCTGTTCAAGCCGGTCGACCCGGGCCTGGCCACCTTCACCCCGGCCGGCCCCGGCGAGGTGCACTCGCCGTTCGGCGGCGAGCCGTACCGGGCCGCGGTGGAGGAGATCAAGGAGCGGATCCGGGCCGGCGAGGCCTTCCAGGTGGTGCCCTCGCAGCGCTTCGAGGCGCCCTGCCCGGCCTCCGCGTTGGACGTCTACCGGGTGCTGCGCACCACCAACCCCAGCCCGTACATGTACCTGTTCCGCTTCCCCGGCCCGGACGGCGGGACCGAGGGCGGCTTCGACGTGGTCGGCTCCAGCCCGGAGGCGCTGGTCAAGGTCAGCGACGGCGAGGCGATGCTGCACCCGATCGCCGGCACCCGGCACCGCGGCGCCACCCCGCACGAGGACGCGGAGCTGGCCGCCGAGCTGCTCGCCGACCCCAAGGAGCGGGCCGAGCACCTGATGCTGGTGGACCTCGGCCGCAACGACCTCGGCCGGGTCTGCGAGCCGGGCAGCGTCGAGGTGGTCGACTTCATGCACATCGAGCGCTACAGCCACGTGATGCACATCGTCTCGACGGTGACCGGCAAGGTCGCCCCGGGGCGCACCGCCTTCGACGTGCTGACCGCCTGCTTCCCGGCCGGCACCCTCTCCGGCGCGCCCAAGCCCCGGGCGATGCGGATCATCGAGGAGCTGGAGCCCACCCGCCGCGGCCTGTACGGCGGCTGCGTCGGCTACCTGGACTTCGCCGGGGACTCGGACACCGCGATCGCGATCCGCACCGCCGTGCTGCGCGGCGGCACCGCGTACGTGCAGGCCGGCGCGGGCGTGGTCGCCGACTCCGACCCGCACGGCGAGGACACCGAGTGCCGGAACAAGGCGGCCGCCGTGCTGCGGGCGGTCGCCACCGCCAATACGCTGCGGAGGCCGGAACTGTCCTGAGGTGCGAGGAGGCGGCCGGGATGCCCGAGGTGCCGTACGACGAGCTGCGCTGGGCGGTCGTGCTCGGCGCCGCCGGACAGCTCGGCGAGCAGCCGGCGGGCCACGGCCGGGTGCTCTCCGGGGTGGCGGTCGACTTCCCGGGGGCACGCGGCGCACCCGCGCCCGACTCCGCACCCGCACCCGCACCTGATCCGGGGTCGGGTTCCGTACCCGTGCCCGAACCCGGCACGGTGCTCGCCCCGGACCTGGCCGTGCTCGCCCGGGACGCGGTGCGGGGCGGGCGGGGCCGGTTCGCCGCGGCCGGGGTCGAGGCGGTGCTGGAGGTGGCCCGGCCCGGCCTGGCGGAGGCGGCGAGGGCGTACGCGCGCAGCGGCGTGCCGCTGTACGTGGTGGTCGATCCGGTGGCGGCGGTCTGCACCGTGCACACCGCGCCGTCCCCCGAGGGGGTGTACCGGGAGGCGGAGCGGGTGCCGTTCGGCAACGACCTGTTCCTGCCGCTCGGCGGCCGGACGGTGGTGCTGCGGACGGACGACTTCCCCACGCCGTGACCCACCCTGTCCGCGACGCCGTGACCCACCCCGTTCCCCGCCCGGTTCCCTTCCCGTTCCCCACCCCGTGACCCACCCCGGGTACGGACCAGGGCGTCGGCCGGGGGATAGTGGACGGGTGACTGAGCAGACCCCCGCCCCCGCCAAGCCCGGCCGCCGCACCCTCGGCGTGATGCTGCTGCTGACCGTGCTGAGCGCCGTGCTGGTGCTGACCGCGGTCGGGCGGACCTGGGCCGAGGGCCGGGCCGGCACCCTGGACGTGTCCGTCAGCGGCGGGAAGATCTCCGAACTGCCCGGCGGGCTGGCCCTGGTGGGCCTCGCCGCGGCCGTCGCGGTGTTCGCGGTCCGCGGCGTCGGACGGCTGGCGGTCGGCGCGCTGACGCTGCTGGCCGGGCTGGGCGTGGCCGCCGCCTCGGTGGCCGGGGCGGGCGACACCGCCGCGCTGGACACCGAGGCCGCCCGCAAGCTGGCGCTGACCGGCTCGGCGGCCACCGAGGTCTCGCACACCGCCTGGCCCTGGGTCGCGCTGGTCGGCGGGCTGCTGCTTGCGCTGGCCGGACTGCTCACCCTGCGCTACGGCCGGGGCTGGCCCGCGATGGGCAGCCGCTACGAGGCGCCGACCCGCAAGGCCCCGGCCAAGACCGACACGCCGGGGGACCTGTGGAAGGCCCTGGACCGGGGCGAGGACCCGACCGCGGTGTGAGCTGCGCGCATGTGACGCGATAGACCCGCCACCCGCTTTGGGCCACCGGTGTGTGGCCCGGCACAATGGAACCCGTCAACCCGCCGGCGGCCCCGCAGGCCCGGCCGGGCCCCGAGAGCCAAGGAGCACCACTCAGATGGCAGCAGCAGCACACGGCCACACCCCCGCCGCCTGGACCGGCGTCGTCATCTCCTTCGTCGGCTTCGGCATTGCGGGCGTCGCGATGATCCTGCCGTCGGTGCTGCTCGTCTGGGTCGGCCTGGCGGTCGTCCTGGCCGGCGGCGTGGTCGGCAAGGCCATGTCCATCGCGGGCATGGGCCAGCAGGCCAGCACCAACGTCTACAAGTCGGCCGAGGAGCAGGTCGCGGCCCGCGAGGCCCGCGCCGCCGTCGCCGCCTGACGACGGGTTCGTCGCACCACACGTTTGTCGTACATCGGAACGGCGGGCGCGCCACGCCCGCCGTTTCGTCGTGTCCGGGCCCGACCCGGGCAGAATCGGGGCGTGACCTCCGCCCCCACCGCTTCCGCCCCGCCGCCCGTGCTGCGCCGGCTGAGCCCGCCGCTGACCGCGCTGGCGGCGGTGGCCGTCCCCACCGCCTACGTCGCCGTGGTGGACCCGAACACCCCCGGGCACTACCCCGACTGCCCGTTCCTGACCGCCACCGGCTGGTGGTGCCCCGGTTGCGGGGGGCTGCGCTGCGTCCACGCGCTGACCCACGGGGACCTCACCGGCGCCTTGCACGACAACGCCGTCGCCGTCCTGCTGTTCGGGGTGCTGGCGGTGCTCTGGCTGCGCTGGGGCTGGGCCGCGCTGACCGGCGGACCGCCGCCCAGGACCACCGTCGGGGCCCGGCGCTGGGTGCTGATCGCGCTGCTGGTGCTGGTGTTCACCGTGGTGCGGAACTCGCCGGTCGGCGCCGGGCTGGCACCGCCGCTGGTGTGATCGGGCCCGTCGAGCCGTTCTGCCGGGCCGGGCCGTGAGCCGCCGGGCCGGGCCGTGAACCGCCGTTGCGGGCCGTCGGCCCCGTTTCCCGGCCACCGGTCGGCTCCGGCCGAAACGCGTCCTAAACCGGTGCGAAGTCCGTCCGAAAACCGGTGCGGGGCCGGTGAAGCCCCAGCTGGGGACCGCCGTTGCGGGGGTCCGGTCCGCGAGACGTGGTTCGAACCGATGCGCCCCCCGCCCCCGGGTGCCGATACCATCGAAGTGCCGGTGGGCCGTCGCCCGCCGACTCGCGCCGACCAACTGGCAGAAAAGATGGGGGCTCCTGAGTGAGTGTGCTCGACTCGATCATCGAAGGGGTCCGCGAGGACCTCGCCGAGCGACAGGCCCGGGTCTCCCTGGACGAGCTCAAGGAGCTCGCCGCCAGGGCACCGGAGGCCAAGGACGGCGTCGCCGCCCTCAGGGGCGACGGGGTCCGGGTGATCTGCGAGGTGAAGCGCTCCAGCCCGTCCAAGGGCGCCCTGGCCTCGATCGCCGATCCGGCCGCCCTGGCGGTCGACTACGCGGCCGGCGGTGCGGCCGCGATCAGCGTGCTGACCGAGCAGCGCCGCTTCGGCGGGTCGCTGGCCGACCTGGACGCCGTCCGCGCCGCGGTGGAGACCCCGCTGCTGCGCAAGGACTTCATCGTCACCGCCTACCAGCTGTGGGAGGCCCGTGCGCACGGCGCCGACCTCGCGCTGCTGATCGTCGCGGCCCTCGACCAGCCGGCCCTGGTGTCGCTGATCGAGCGCGCCGAGTCGATCGGCCTCACCCCGCTGGTCGAGGTGCACGACGAGGAGGAGATCAAGCGCGCGGTGGACGCCGGTGCGCGGATCATCGGCGTCAACGCCCGCAACCTCAAGACGCTCGAAGTGGACCGCAACACCTTCGAGAACGTCGCCCACGCCATCCCGGACGGTATCGTCAAGATCGCCGAGTCCGGCGTGCGCGGCCCGCTGGACGTGATCAACTACGCCAACCTCGGCGCCGACGCGGTACTCGTCGGCGAAACCCTGGTGACCGGCAAGGACCCGCGTGCCGCGGTCGCCGACCTGGTCGCCGCCGGGGCCCACCCCGCCGTCCGGCACAAGGACTGACACCCATCCCATGAAGATCGCCGCCCGACTCGCCCCCGGTTGCCGCCCGCGCGGCTGCCGCGCACCCGCACGCCGGGTGCTGGGGCGTCGGGTGCGGTACGTCATCGGGTGCGAGCCCGGGCAGGTGCCGGGGCGGCGATGGCGCGTGACGTCCGGCTGAATCCGGTCCGGCCGACCTCCGGCCGGGAAGACGTCATCGTCGTCCATCTCCGTTCAAGGGAAACCACCATGTCCGAAAAGGACTACCTGCCCGGCGCCCAGGTGCCGGACGCGCGCGGCTACTTCGGCGCGTACGGCGGCCGCTTCATCCCCGAGGCGCTGGTCGCCGCGGTCGAGCAGGTCGCCGAGGAGTACGAGAAGGCCAAGGCCGACCCGGCCTTCGCCGCCGAGCTCGACGCGCTGCTCAAGGACTACACCGGGCGCCCGAGCCCGCTGACCGACGTGCACCGCTTCTCCGCCGAGGCGGGTGGCGCGCGCGTCCTGCTCAAGCGCGAGGACCTCAACCACACCGGCTCGCACAAGATCAACAATGTGCTGGGCCAGGCGCTGCTCACCAGGCGGATGGGCAAGACCCGGATCATCGCCGAGACCGGCGCCGGCCAGCACGGCGTGGCCACCGCGACGGCCTGCGCCCTGTTCGGCTTCGACTGCACCATCTACATGGGCGAGGTCGACACCGAGCGCCAGGCGCTCAACGTCGCCCGGATGCGGATGCTCGGCGCCGAGGTGGTGGCCGTCAAGTCCGGCAGCCGCACGCTCAAGGACGCCATCAACGAGGCGTTCCGGGACTGGGTCGCCAACGTCGACTCCACCCACTACCTGTTCGGCACCGTCGCCGGGCCGCACCCGTTCCCGATGATGGTCCGGGACTTCCACCGGATCATCGGCGTCGAGGCGCGGCAGCAGGTCCTCGACCGGACCGGCCGGCTGCCGGACGCGGTCGTGGCCTGCGTCGGCGGCGGCTCCAACGCGATGGGGATCTTCCACGAGTTCATCCCGGACGCCGGGGTGCGCCTGATCGGCTGCGAGGCGGCGGGCGAGGGCGCCGAGACGCCCCGGCACGCGGCCACCCTCACCAAGGGCGACCCGGGGGTGCTGCACGGCTCCCGGACGTACGTCCTCCAGGACGAGGACGGGCAGACCGTCGAGTCGCACTCGATC
This sequence comes from Kitasatospora sp. NPDC058063, assembly GCF_042885395.1. Taxonomy (NCBI): domain Bacteria; kingdom Bacillati; phylum Actinomycetota; class Actinomycetes; order Kitasatosporales; family Streptomycetaceae; genus Kitasatospora; species Kitasatospora sp. NPDC058063. Next base: position 351,108 of record NZ_JBHVSD010000008.1, on the reverse strand, counting down.
TCGGCGGGGCTGGACTACCCGGGGGTCGGGCCGGAGCACGCCTGGCTGAAGGACACCGGGCGGGCGGAGTACCGGCCGGTCACGGACGACGCCGCGATGCAGGCGCTGCGGCTGCTGTCCCGCACCGAGGGGATCATCCCGGCCATCGAGAGCGCCCACGCGCTCGCCGGGGCGCTGGAGCTGGGGCGCGAGCTCGGGCCGGAGGCGACCATCCTGGTCTCGCTGTCGGGGCGCGGGGACAAGGACATGCACACCGCGGCCGAGTACTTCGGCCTGTACGACGAGCAGGCCGGCGGCGCGGGCGACGGCGCCGCCGAGGGGGGTAAGTGATCATGACTTCCAAGCTGAGCGCCGGCAAGCTGAGCGGTGTCCTGGCGGCCGCCAAGGCCGAGGACCGGGCCGCGCTGATCGGGTACCTGCCGGCCGGGTTCCCGACCGTGGACGGCGGCATCCGGGCGGTCAACGCGCTCATCGAGGGCGGCTGCGACGTGGTCGAGGTCGGGCTGCCGCACTCCGACCCGGTGCTGGACGGCGCGGTCATCCAGACCGCCGACGACATCGCGCTGCGGGGCGGCGTGCGGATCAAGGACGTGCTGCGGACCGTCCAGGAGGTCGCCTCGGCGCACCCCGAGGCCGCGGTGCTCGTGATGACGTACTGGAACCCGGTCGACCGCTACGGCGTGGCGCGGTTCGCGGCGGACCTGGCGGCCGCCGGCGGCGCCGGGTGCATCCTGCCGGACCTGCCGGTGGAGGAGTCCGAGGAGTGGCGCAAGGCGGCGGACGAGCACGGGCTGGACACCGTGTTCGTGGTCGCCCCCAGCAGCAAGGACGCGCGGCTGGCGGAGGTCACGGCGGCCGGGAGCGGGTTCGTGTACGCGGCCGCGGTGATGGGCGTGACCGGGACGCGGTCGGCCGTCGGGTCGATGGCCGAGGACCTGGTCGCCCGGACCAGGGCGACGACGGACCTGCCGGTCTGCGTCGGGCTCGGGGTGTCGGACGCGGTGCAGGCGGCCGAGGTCGCCCGGTTCGCGGACGGCGTGATCGTCGGGTCGGCGTTCGTGAAGCGGATCCTGGACGCGGGCGAGGACGAGGCGGCGGCGCTGGACGCGGTGCGGGCCCTCGCCGGAGAGCTGGCCCAGGGCGTCCGCAGGAGCTGACGCGGTAGGAACATCCGGCCGACGGCCCTCCACTCCTCGGGAAGTGGGGGGCCGTCGTCTTTTCGCGGGGCGTGGGCACGGGCGCGCGGCTCCTCCCCGCGCTCCGGCCGGACTGCGGGCCCGAACGGGTGAACAAGGGGTGGGGACACGCATCAGCCGGGGTTGACGGACGTTGAGTGGAGGGACGAGTGCACGAACGGTTGCGGTGACGAGCGGAAGGGGTGAGCCGGTGCGGGGTCTCCAGCGGGCCGTTCTGCTGCGGGCGGCGGCAGCCGTGCTGGCGCTCGCCGCCGCGGTCGGGGTGCACGTGGAAGTGGGGCACGCGCTGGCCAGGCGCGGGGCCGAGCGCGCGGAGCGGGAGGCGGTGGCGTGCGCGGAGGCGGCCCGGCACCCCGATCTGTTCGAAGCGGGATGGTCGGCGGGGTGCCGCTGACGCGCAGGTGTTCGGTCCATTCGGACAGAACGTCACCCGTCCGGCTTCATTCCTGAATGCGAAGGAACCACCCCTCATTCCTCACGGTTCCTCAGGGAGTGAACGAGTTTCCCGAGGGGGGTTCCCTGATGACCGCGCAGCCCGGCGGCTCCGCGCCCACGCCCCGGGCGGCGAGACCGGTGCCGGCCTGGAGCGAGTGGCTCGGCACGGTCGTGCGGCTCGGCCTCGCGGTGGTCTGGGGATGGGCCGGGCTGGCGAAGGTCTCCGACCCGGCGGAGGCCGCCCAGGCCGTCCGGGCCTACGAGATCCTGCCCGAGGGCCTGGTCAAGCCGATCGGCTACGGCCTGCCGTTCCTGGAGCTGGCCCTGGCCGTGCTGCTGGTGGTGGGCCTCGGCGTCCGGCTGGTGGCCGGGGTCTCCGCGGTGCTGCTGCTGGTCTTCATCGCCGGGATCGCCTCCGCCTGGGCACGCGGCATCTCGATCGACTGCGGCTGCTTCGGTGGCGGCGGGCACGTCGACGAGTCCCGGACCGAGTACCTCCAGGAGATCCTGCGCGACACCGGGTTCCTGCTGCTGGCCGGGTGGCTGCTGTGGCGGCCCCGCACCCGGCTGTCGGTGGACGCCTGGCTGGCGAACTGACCCCCGCACCCCCGCACCGGCGAGCTGATCCCCGCCCCCCGCACCGGCGAGCTGACCCCCACACCCCTGCACCCGACGAAGGCCCCCGACCGTGGATGTCAAGGCAATGAGCGAGAAGAACCGAGAAGGCAAGCGCACCGCCCGCGAGCGGATGCTGGAACAGCGGGAGGCCGAGGAGGTCTCCTCCCGGCGCAAGAAGAAGCTGATCGTGGGCGGTTCCGTGCTCGCGGTGATCGCCGCCGCGGTGATCGTCGGCGTCGTGGTGCAGAACCAGCGCTCCAAGCCGGAGACGCCGACCGCCGTCCCGGCCGGGACGATCGGCGACAAGAACCTGGTCATCCCGGTCGGCGCGGGCAACGCGCCCTCCGTCCTCACGGTCTACGAGGACCCGCGCTGCCCCGCCTGCGGCACCTTCGAGCGCGAGTTCTCCTCCACCATCGACCAGCTGGAGGACGCCGGGAAGATCTACACGAACTACCACATCGTGTCGTTCATCGACCGGGCCGTGGGGGGCAAGGGCTCCAAGACCGCCGCCAACGCCCTGGGCTGCGCCCAGGACGCCGGGCACTTCCGGGACTTCCACGACGTGCTGTACCGCAACCAGCCGGACGAGACCAACGACGCCTTCGGCGACAAGACCGTGCTGCTCAGCCTGGCCAAGCAGGTCAACGGCCTGGACACGCCCGAGTTCCAGTCCTGCGTCAACGACAACAAGTTCGGCGGGTGGGTGTCCGCGGTGCAGCAGGACTTCGACAAGTCCAGCTTCAAGTCCACCCCGACGGTGCTGCTCAACGGCCAGCCGATCTACCCGAAGAACGGCAGCGAGGAGATCACCCCGGCCAACCTGGTGGCCTGGGTGGACGCCGCGAACCAGGGCAAGCAGCTGGGTACGGCGGGTTCGCACGGGCAGACCCCGGCGCCGACCAGCACCGCCTCGGAGGCCAACAACCCGTCGCCGACGGCCGGCTGAGCCCGCTCCGCCGCGCCGCTCCCTCCCCGTCCGGAGGGGGCGGCGCCGCCCGTTGTTCGGTTTCTGTGACCACAAGGGGCCCCGAACGGGCCGTCGGACCCTGTAGCGTCGGAACTGCCATGGATATCGCCTACATTCCCAGCCCGTCGCGGGGCGTCCTGTACCTGGGACCGATCCCGCTGCGCGCCTACGCCTTCTGCATCATCCTCGGTGTCGTCGTTGCCGTCTGGCTCGGCAGCAAGCGCTGGGTCGCCCGGGGCGGTGCCAAGCACACCGTCGGCGACATCGCCGTGTGGGCCGTGCCGTTCGGCCTGGTCGGCGGCCGCCTCTACCACGTGATCACCGACGGTGGCCGGCTGTACTTCGCCGAGGGGAAGAACCCCTGGGACGCCCTCAAGATCTGGGAGGGCGGTCTCGGCATCTGGGGCGCCGTCGCGCTGGGCGCGGTCGGCGCCTGGATCGGTGCCCGCCGCCGGGGCGTGCCGCTGCCCGCGTACGCCGACGCCATCGCGCCGGGCATCGCGCTCGCGCAGGCGCTGGGCCGCTGGGGCAACTACTTCAACCAGGAGCTGTACGGCCGGTCGACCACCCTGCCGTGGGGCCTGGAGATCGACAAGACGCTGGCCAACGGCGAGGTCGTGAAGGGCGTCTACCACCCGACCTTCCTGTACGAGTCGCTGTGGTGCGTCGGCGTCGCGCTGCTGGTGATCTGGGCGGACCGCCGGTTCACGCTGGGCCACGGCCGGGCGTTCGCGCTGTACGTGGCCGCGTACACGGTGGGCCGGTTCTGGACCGAGTGGCTGCGGATCGACGAGGCGCACGTCTACTTCGGCCTGCGGCTGAACGACTGGGTGTCCATCGGGGTGTTCGTCGCCGCGGTGGCGTACTTCGTGATCGTGGGCAGGACGCGACCCGGGCGGGAGGACCCGGCGAGCATCGATCCGGCCGCGCACCTGGCGGCGGAGGACGCCGAGTCCGGCGAGAAGAGCGGAACGAGCGGGAAGAGCGGGAAGAAGGCCGAGGAGAAGGCCGACGGGAAGGCCGACGGGAAGGCCCCGGAGAAGGCCGACGGGAAGCCGGCGCTGCGCGAGCCGGCCGGGCCCGTGGCCGACGTGGCGGCCGCCGAGACGGTCGGCGAGGACGTCAAGAACCCCATCTGACCTGGGGCTTCCCCCGGCCGAGGCCACCCTTCGCGAGGTTTGCGAAGGGTGGCCTCAGTGGTGTTCGGACAGCCTTACTTTGCTGGAAATGCCCAGGTCAGGCGGGCTACGTTCAGGGCTGACGAACCACGACGGAGGGGAACGACGATGAGCACGATCACCATGGAGGCCGACGCCGGACACCAGCCCCGGATACCCGCGGCCGACCACCACCGGGACGTCAACGGGGGCTGGCTGCGGCCGGCCGTGTTCGGCGCGGTGGACGGGCTGGTGTCCAACTTCGCGCTGATGACCGGCGTGGTCGGCGGCGCGGCGTCCAACGGGACGGTGATCCTGACCGGGCTGGCGGGCCTGGCGGCCGGCGCCTGCTCGATGGCGGCGGGGGAGTACACCTCGGTGGCCTCGCAGCGGGAGCTGGTGCAGGCCGAGATCGAGGCCGAGCGGCTGGAGCTGAGCCGCAATCCGCACGGGGAGCTGGCCGAGCTGGCCCAGCTGTACGTCTCGCGCGGGGTGGACCCGGAGCTGGCGCACGAGGTGGCCCGGCAGCTGTCCGCCGACCCGGAGCTGGCCCTGGAGGTGCACGCCCGCGAGGAGCTGGGCGTCGACCCGACCGACCTGCCGTCGCCGCTGGTGGCGGCCGGTTCGTCGTTCCTGTGCTTCGCGCTCGGCGCGCTGCTGCCGCTGCTGCCCTACCTGCTGGGGGCGACCGCGCTGCTGCCCGCGATGCTGCTGGCCGGGGCCGGGCTGTTCCTGTGCGGCGCGGTGGTGGCCCGGGTGACGGCGCGCAGCTGGTGGTTCAGCGGGCTGCGGCAGCTGGTGCTGGGCGGTGCGGCGGCCGGGGTGACCTACCTGCTCGGGTGGCTGATCGGCGGCCATGTGGGCTGACCGGAGTCGTGCATGACTATGCTGAGCAGTGCGTGACGTTTCACACATGGGCGCCCGGCGACGCCTGGCAGTGTCTCACCATTCGGGCCCCCGAGCCGCGGATTCGCATCCGCGGACGGGCTCCCGGGATGGAATCGCAGGCGTCCATGATCGGCTTCTGTAGCGGTCCGGTTTCGCCCCTGTTTCGGGCGGTGGACGGTTGGGCACAATCGTCGGGACGTGCACTGTGGCGCGTCCTCCCACACACCCCCTGACCTGCGTGTCGTCCCGCCATGTGGACGGGATATTCCGCTTCTCGGGATCGTGGGCATCATGTAACTTGCACGACACCGCACCATCGCATCAGGGCCAACGTCGTCCCTACTTGCACCAACTTGCCGAAAGACGACGACGGGAGAGCCGATGCTGTCTGCATCCATGCACTCCGCCAACGAGCCCCAGGCCGGCGCCGCCCGCCAGCCGTACGCGCTCGTGCCGGATGCGCGACCTGCTGCTCAGGGCCTGTACGACCCGCGGAACGAGCACGACGCCTGTGGCGTCGGTTTCGTCGCCACGCTGACCGGCATCGCCGACCACACCATCGTCGAGCAGGCGCTGAACGTCCTGCGCAACCTGGAGCACCGCGGCGCCACCGGCGCCGACCCCGACTCCGGCGACGGCGCGGGCATCCTGACCCAGATCCCCGACGCCTTCCTGCGCGGGAAGGTCTCCTTCGAGCTCCCGGCGGCCGGCTCCTACGCCGTCGGCATCGCCTTCCTGCCGGAGGACGACGAGAAGGACGCCGCGGCCGTCGCCCGGATCGAGGGCATCGCCGCCGAGGAGGGCCTGACCGTCCTCGGCTGGCGCGACGTCCCGGTCACCCCCGACCTGCTCGGCGCCGCCGCCCGCAGCGCGATGCCGCGCTTCCGGCAGGTCTTCCTGGCAGGCGCCGACCGGGCCGGCATCGAGCTGGACCGGATCGCCTTCGTGGTCCGCAAGCGGGCCGAGCGCGAGGCCGGGGTGTACTTCCCGTCGCTGTCCGCGCGCACCATCGTCTACAAGGGCATGCTGACCACCGGCCAGCTGGAGCCCTTCTTCCCCGACCTGTCGGACCGCAGCTACGCGTCCGCGATCGGCCTGGTGCACTCGCGGTTCTCCACCAACACCTTCCCGAGCTGGCCGCTCGCCCACCCGTACCGCTTCGTCGCCCACAACGGCGAGATCAACACGGTCAAGGGCAACCGCAACTGGATGCACGCCCGGGAGTCGCAGCTCGCCACCGACCTCATCCCCGCCAACAGCAACGGGCAGGGCCTGGAGCGGATCTTCCCGATCTGCACCCCGGACCACTCCGACTCGGCCTCCTTCGACGAGGTCCTGGAGCTGCTCCACCTCGGCGGCCGCTCGCTGCCGCACTCGGTGCTGATGATGATCCCGGAGGCGTGGGAGAACCACGCCACCATGAGCCCCGCCCGCCGCGCCTTCTACCAGTACCACTCCAACCTGATGGAGCCCTGGGACGGCCCGGCCTGCGTCACCTTCACCGACGGCAACCAGATCGGCGCCGTGCTCGACCGCAACGGCCTGCGCCCGGCCCGGTACTGGATCACCGAGGACGGCCTGGTCGTCCTCTCCTCCGAGGTCGGCGTGCTCGACATCGACCAGGAGAAGGTCACCAGGAAGGGCCGCCTCCAGCCCGGCCGGATGTTCCTGGTGGACACCGCCGAGGGCCGGATCGTCCCGGACGAGGAGGTCAAGTCCGCCCTCGCCGCCGAGCACCCCTACGAGGAGTGGGTGGACGGCGGGCAGATCCAGCTCGCCAAGCTGCCCGAGCGCGAGCACATCGCCCACACCCACGCCTCCGTCACCCGCCGCCAGCAGACCTTCGGCTACACCGAGGAGGAGCTGCGGGTCGTCCTCGCGCCGATGGCGCGCACCGGCGCCGAGGCGCTGGGCTCGATGGGCACCGACTCGCCGATCGCCGCACTGAGCGAGAAGCCCCGTCTGCTGTTCGACTACTTCGTGCAGCTCTTCGCGCAGGTCACCAACCCGCCGCTGGACGCCATCCGCGAGGAGCTCGTCACCTCGCTGCTGTCCAACCTCGGCCCCGAGGGCAACCTGCTGGCCGCCGAGGCCGCCGCCTGCCGCTCGGTCGGCATCACCTTCCCGGTGATCGACAACGACGAGCTGGCCAAGCTCGTCCACATCAACGCCGACGGCGACCAGCCCGGCCTCAAGGCCGTCACGCTCTCCGGCCTCTACAAGGTCGCCACCGGCGGCCAGGGCCTGGCCTCCCGGCTCGCCGAGATCGCCGCCGAGGCCGACGCGGCGATCGCCGACGGTGCCCGGATCATCGTGCTCTCCGACCGGCACTCCGATGCCGAGCACGCGCCGATCCCCTCGCTGCTGCTCACCTCGGCCGTCCACCACCACCTGATCCGCACCAAGCAGCGCACCCAGGTGTCGCTGCTGGTCGAGGCGGGCGACGTCCGCGAGGTGCACCACGTCGCGCTGCTGATCGGCTACGGCGCCGGGGCGGTCAACCCGTACCTGGCGATGGAGTCGGTCGAGGACCTGGTCGCCCAGGGAGTGTTCATCGCGGGCGTCGAGCCCGAGAAGGCCATCCGGAACCTGATCAAGGCGCTCGGCAAGGGCGTGCTCAAGGTCATGTCCAAGATGGGCATCTCGACCGTGGCCTCCTACCGCGGCGCCCAGGTCTTCGAGGCCATCGGCCTCTCCCACGACCTGGTCGACGGCTACTTCGCCGGCACCACCACCAAGCTCGGCGGCATCGGCCTGGAGGAGATCGCCCGCGAGACGGCCGCCCGGCACGCCAAGGCGTACCCGGCCTCCGGCATCCCGGCCGCGCACCGCGCCCTGGAGATCGGCGGCGAGTACCAGTGGCGCCGCGAGGGCGAGCCGCACCTGTTCGACCCGGACACCGTCTTCCGGCTCCAGCACGCCACCCGCAACCGCCGCTACGACATCTTCAAGCAGTACACGGACCGGGTGAACGAGCAGTCCGAGCGGCTCATGACGCTGCGCGGCCTGTTCCAGCTGGACGGCCTCGGCCGGGAGCCGATCCCGGTCGAGGAGGTCGAGCCGGTCTCCGAGATCGTCAAGCGCTTCTCCACCGGCGCCATGTCGTACGGCTCGATCTCGCGCGAGGCGCACGAGACCCTGGCCATCGCGATGAACCGCCTCGGCGGCAAGTCCAACACCGGCGAGGGCGGCGAGGACCCGGACCGGCTGTACGACCCGGAGCGCCGCTCGGCGATCAAGCAGGTCGCCTCCGGCCGGTTCGGCGTCACCTCCGAGTACCTGGTCAACGCCGACGACATCCAGATCAAGATGGCCCAGGGCGCCAAGCCCGGCGAGGGCGGCCAGCTGCCCGGCCACAAGGTGTACCCCTGGGTCGCCAGGACCCGGCACTCCACCCCGGGCGTCGGCCTGATCTCGCCGCCGCCGCACCACGACATCTACTCGATCGAGGACCTGGCGCAGCTGATCCACGACCTCAAGAACGCCAACCCGGCGGCCCGCATCCACGTGAAGCTGGTCTCCGAGGTCGGCGTCGGGACGGTCGCCGCGGGCGTGTCCAAGGCCCACGCGGACGTCGTGCTGGTGTCCGGGCACGACGGCGGGACGGGCGCCTCGCCGCTCACCTCGCTGAAGCACGCCGGCGGGCCCTGGGAGCTCGGACTCGCCGAGACCCAGCAGACGCTGCTGCTCAACGGGCTGCGCGAGCGCATCGTCGTCCAGACCGACGGCCAGCTGAAGACCGGCCGCGACGTGGTGATCGCCGCGCTGCTCGGCGCCGAGGAGTTCGGCTTCGCGACCGCCCCGCTGGTGGTCTCCGGCTGCATCATGATGCGCGTCTGCCACCTGGACACCTGCCCGGTCGGCGTCGCCACCCAGAACCCGGTGCTGCGCGAGCGGTTCTCCGGCAAGCCCGAATTCGTGGTCAACTTCTTCGAGTTCATCGCCGAGGAGGTCCGGGAGATCCTGGCCTCGCTGGGCCTGCGCTCGATCGAGGAGGCCGTCGGCCACGCCGAGCACATCGACACCCGGGCCGCGATCGACCACTGGAAGGCCGCCGGGCTGGACCTCGCCCCGCTGTTCCACGTGCCCGAGCTGCCCGAAGGGGCCGCCCGGCACAGCACCACCACCCAGGACCACGCGCTCGACAAGGCCCTGGACAACCAGCTGATCACGCTCGCCGAGGACGCGCTGGAGCGCGGCGACGCCGTCCGCATCCAGCTGCCGATCCGCAACGTCAACCGCACCGTCGGCACCATGCTCGGCCACGAGGTGACCAAGCGGTACCGCGGCGAGGGCCTGCCGGAGGGGACCATCGACGTCACCTTCACCGGCTCCGCCGGACAGTCCTTCGGCGCGTTCCTGCCGCGCGGCGTGACCCTGCGCCTGGAGGGCGACGCCAACGACTACGTCGGCAAGGGCCTCTCGGGCGGCGTCGTCGTCGTCCGCCCGGCCCGCGAGGCGGCGGCCATCGGCAACGACGCCCAGAACCACGTCATCGCCGGCAACACCATCGGCTACGGCGCCACCTCGGGCCGCGTCCACCTGCGCGGCAAGGCCGGCGAGCGCTTCGCCGTCCGCAACTCCGGGGCCACCCTGGTGGTCGAGGGCGTGGGCGACCACGGCCTGGAGTACATGACCGGCGGCCGGGTCGTCGTCCTCGGCGAGACCGGACGCAACCTCGCGGCGGGCATGTCCGGCGGCATCGCGTACGTCCTGGACCTGCGCCCCGCCAACGTCAACGACGGCATGGTGGGCATCGAGGCCCCCACCGCCGCCGACCGCGACTGGCTGCGCGACACCGTGCAGCAGCACTACGAGGAGACCGGCTCCACCGTCGCCGCCGAACTCCTGGCGGACTGGGGCAGCGGGGTCTCCCGCTTCTCCAAGATCATGCCGACCGACTACAAGGCAGTGCTCGCCGCCAAGGACGCCGCTGAGCGCGATGGCCTCTCCGAGGCCGAGACCACCGCGAAGATGATGGAGGCGGCTAATGGCTGACCCCAAGGGCTTCCTGACCACGCCCAAGCAGCTGGCCGAGCGCCGCCCGGTCGACGTCCGACTCAAGGACTGGAACGAGGTCTACGTCGAGCGCAGCCTCCTGCCGATCATCACCGAGCAGGCCGGCCGCTGCATGGACTGCGGCATCCCGTTCTGCCACAACGGCTGCCCGCTCGGGAACCTCATCCCCGAGTGGAACGACCTGGCCTACCGGGACGACTTCGTCGGCGCGATCGAGCGGCTGCACGCCACCAACAACTTCCCGGAGTTCACCGGCCGGCTCTGCCCGGCTCCGTGCGAGTCCGCGTGCGTCCTCGGCATCAACCAGGACGCGGTGACCATCAAGAACGTCGAGGTCACCATCATCGACAAGGCCTGGGACCGGGGCGGGGTCACCCCGCAGGTGCCCGAGCGGCTCTCCGGCAAGACCGTCGCCGTGGTGGGCTCCGGCCCGGCCGGCCTCGCCGCCGCCCAGCAGCTCACCCGGGCCGGGCACACCGTCGTGGTGTACGAGCGGGCCGACCGGATCGGCGGACTGCTGCGCTACGGCATCCCCGAGTTCAAGATGGAGAAGCGCCACATCAACCGCCGCATCGAGCAGATGCGGGCGGAGGGCACCCGGTTCCGCACCGGTGTGCACGTCGGCGAGGACATCACCGGCCAGCAGCTGCGCGAGCGCTTCGACGCCGTGGTCGTCGCGGCCGGCGCCACCACCGCCCGCGACCTGCCGGTGCCCGGACGCGAGCTCAAGGGCATCCACCAGGCCATGGAGTACCTGCCGCTGGCCAACAAGGTGCAGGAGGGCGACTTCGTCGAGTCCCCGATCAGCGCCAAGGGCAAGCACGTGGTCGTGATCGGCGGCGGCGACACCGGCGCGGACTGCGTCGGCACCGCGCACCGGCAGGGGGCGGCCTCCGTCACCCAGCTGGAGATCATGCCGCGGCCCGGCGAGGAGCGGCCCGGGCACCAGCCGTGGCCGACCATGCCGATGACCTACAAGGTCACCTCCGCGCACGAGGAGGGCGGCGAGCGGATCTACTCCGTCAACACCACCCGCTTCACCGGCGACGAGGACGGCAACGTCCAGGAACTGCACCTCGTCGAGGTGGAGTTCAAGGACGGCCGGTTCGAGCCGGTGCCCGGCACCGAGCGGGCCGTCCCGGCGCAGCTGGTCACCCTGGCCATGGGCTTCACCGGGACGGACGTGCGGAACGGGCTGGTCGAGCAGCTGGGAGCGGACCTCGACGCGCGCGGTAACATTGCCCGCGATGGCCGGTTCGCCACCAATGTCGATGGCGTGTACGTCTGCGGAGACGCCGGCCGTGGCCAGTCGCTGATCGTCTGGGCCATCGCGGAAGGCCGTTCGGCCGCCGCCGCGGTGGACAGGTACCTGGGCGGCAAGACCCCGCTTCCCGCCCCGATCCGGCCCACGGACCGCCCCCTGGTGGTCTGACGGACGGACGGTCCGACCGGCCTCCACCGAACGCCCGGCGCCGCATCGCCGGGAGCTCAACCCGCTGCCCCCGCCAGCGTCGCCGGGCCAACGCGGTCTCCTGGCGCCTGCCCTCTTCCCCGACCAGTTGGAGGGCGGGCGCCGTCGCGTTCCCCGACGGCCGTCCGGCGCCGGGAGCAGCGGCTCGGGGCCCGGAACTCCGGGCCGGGGACGACCCGGACACCGCCCGGGCTGCGGCGACTCCCGGACAAACGTCCGGAGCCGTGATCCGTCCGGCGGGATCCCGCACAGTGGGCTGTTGTTCGTCGGTGCCAAGTGGCAGACTGCGGCCGACGGCCGGGGGGCTGGGCGAGTGCGGAGGACGACTTCGATGGGCACGACTCAGGCAGGCGGGGGCGCCACCGTACGGCGTCTGCTGCTCGGCACCCAGCTACGCAAGCTCCGCGAGGCCAGAGGCGTCAGTCGGGAGGAGGCCGGGTACTCGATCCGCGCCTCCGAGTCCAAGATCAGCCGGATGGAGCTCGGCCGGGTCGGCTTCAAGGAACGCGACGTGGCCGACCTGCTGACCCTGTACGGGGTCGAGGCCGACCAGGAGCGGGCCACCGTCCTCGGACTGCTGCGCGACGCCAACGTCAGCTCCTGGTGGCACGAGTACGGGGACGTGCTGCCCGGCTGGTTCCAGAACTACCTGGGGCTGGAGGAGGCCGCGGCCGAGATCCGCAGCTACGAGGTCCAGTTCGTCCACGGGCTGCTCCAGACCGCCGACTACGCCCGGGCCGTGGTCACCGCCGGCGGCCACGTCCACGGACCGGAGGAGATCGAGCGCCGGGTCGACGTACGGCTCAAGCGGCAGGCGGTGCTGACCGCCGAGCGGGCGCCGCAGCTGGTCGCCGTCCTGGACGAGGCCGCGCTGCGCCGGCCCTGGGGCGGGCCGGAGCTGATGCGCGGCCAGCTGGACCGGCTTCTGGAGCTCGGCGAGCTGCCCAACGTCCGGCTCCAGGTGCTGCCGCTGGGCAACGCCGGGCTGAGCGCGGAGAGCGGCGCCTTCACCGTCCTGGGCTTCGCCGAGGCCGAGTTGGCGGACGTGGTGTACCTGGAGCAGTTCACCACCGCGCTCTACCTCGACAAGCCCGCCGAGGTGGCCGAGTACCGGCACGCGATGGACGACCTGGTCGCGGACAGCCTCAGCCCGGAACCGACCCGGAACCTGCTGTACGCGATGCGCCAGGAGTTGTAATTCGTCAGTACGATGACTTCCCATCAGGTCGGTGTATGAGAGGGAACAGATGTCGTACTTCTCCGAGTTGGCGCTGCAGTACATCGACGGCGAGTGGTGCAGCGGCAGCGGCTCCTGGGACATCGTCGACGTCGACCCCTACACCGGCGACAAGCTCGCCACCATCACCGTCGCCACCGGCGCCGAGGTCGACCGGGCCTACCGCGCCGCCGAGCGCGCCCAGAAGGCATGGGCCGCCGCCAACCCGTACCAGCGGCGGCTGGTCTTCGAGCGCGCGCTGCGGCTGCTGGAGGAGCGCGAGCCGGAGATCGTCCCGGCGATCATGGCGGAACTCGGCGGCACCGCGCTGAAGGCGGGCTTCGAGCTGTCGCTCGTCAAGGACGTGCTGCGGGAGTGCCTGCACCTGTCGGTGGCCTCCGAGGGCCGGCTGCTGGCCTCGCCCGCCCCGGGCCGGGAGAACCGGCTCTACCGGCTGCCGGTCGGCGTCGTCGGCGTGATCAGCCCCTTCAACTTCCCGCTGTTCCTGGCGCTCAAGGCCGTCGCCCCGGCCCTCGCGCTCGGCAACGGCGTCGTCCTCAAGCCGCACCAGGAGACCCCGGTCGTCGGCGGCGGACTGATCGCGAAGCTCTTCGAGGACGCGGGGCTGCCGCCCGGCCTGCTGAACGTGGTGATCACCGACATCGCCGAGATCGGCGACAGCTTCCTGGAGCACCCGGTGCCCAAGGTGATCTCCTTCACCGGCTCCGACAGCGTCGGCCGGCACGTCGCCACCGTCGCCGCCGCGCACTTCAAGCGGACGGTCCTGGAGCTCGGCGGCAACAGCGCGCTGATCGTGCTCGACGACGCCGACGTGGACCACGCCGTGGACGCCGCGGTGTTCAGCCGCTTCGTCCACCAGGGACAGGTCTGCATGGCCGCCAACCGGGTGCTGGTGGACCGCCGCGTCGAGGCCGAGTTCACCGAGAAGTTCGTCGCCAAGGTCGCCTCGCTCACCGTCGGCGACCCGAGGGACCCGGCCACCCACATCGGCCCGCTGATCAACCCCGTCCAGGCCGGCGCCCTCGACGCCCAGGTCGACCAGGCGCTCGCGGCCGGCGCCACCGCGCTGCTGCGCGGCACCACGGTCGGCAGCCTGATGGCGCCGACCGTGCTCACCGGCCTCGCCGAGGACGCGCCGATCCTGCGGAACGAACTCTTCGGCCCGGTCGTGCTGCTGGTGCCCTTCGACGGCGAGGACGAGGCCGTGCGGCTCGCCAACAACACGCCGTTCGGGCTCAGCGGCGCGGTGCACACCGCGAACGTCGAGCGCGGCGTGAAGCTCGCCCAGCGGATCGAGACGGGCATGATCCACGTCAACGGCGGCACCATCGCCGACGAGCCGGGCGTGCCCTTCGGCGGCGAGAAGAACTCCGGCGTCGGCCGCCTCAACGGCGAGTCCACGGTGGACGCCTTCACCACGCTGAAGTGGATCTCCGTCCAGCACGAGCGCGCGGTCTTCCCGTTCTGACCGGGGGTTCCCGAAGACACGGAGGGCCTCCCGGCGGCAGCCGCCGGGAGGCCCGTGGTCTCAGGCGGGGTAGCGGAGCAGGGCGTCGGTGGCGAGCTCGAAGCCGAACGGGGCCGGGAGCGGCACACGGTCACCGAACTTGCCGTTCCACCGCTGGTGGTAGCCGCTGCCTGAGGGCTCGGAGTAGAGCGTCAGGTCGCCCTCGCGGGGATCGATCACCAGGTACAGCGGGATGGCCATCAGCGGGTAGTCGCGGACCTTGCCGACCAGGTCGTTCTCCGGGTTCGACGGGGAGACGATCTCCACGGCGATGGCCGCCTGTTCGGCGGGGATCTGGTTGCCGCCCTCCTCCAGTGCCGAGAGGGGGATGTAGGTCAGGTCGGGGTTGCGCAGCTTGCCGACGTTCGGGGAGGCGAGGTCGGTGTTCTCGCTCGGCATCAGGTCGGCGGGTTCGTGGGCCTCGAACTGCCTGCGGATGAGCAGCAGGTTGCGCTGGTGGATCACCGAGGGGCCGGCCATCATGATGATCTCGTCGCCGGAGATCTCGATCTTCCACCCGTTGGGAGGCGTCAGACTCTGCGCGTAGGCCAGCAGCCGGGCGTGGCGGTCTGGGATCTGGGACTCGCTCATGGCGCCATTCTTCCACCGGGCAGGCCGAAAGGCCGTCGCCGGCGGGGCGACGGCCTTTCGGCGGGGGTGTCGGTCAGAAGACCGGCTGGCCGGCGCGGACGAGGCGCCAGGAGTCGGTGAAGAACTCGGCGGGGTCGATGGTGCCCTTGGCCTTCACCCAGGCGATCATGGTGTTGCGGATCTCGTCGGAGTTCGACCAGACCATCTTGGCCTTGGCGACGTGCGGGAAGTTGCCGCCGCCGTTGGCCCGGTAGTTGTTGACGGCGAAGACGAACTCGGCGGCCGGGTCGATCGGCTTGCCCTGGAAGGACAGGTTGACGATCCGCGAGCCCTTCGGCTGGGCGATGTCGATGTCGTAGCTCAGGCCGTAGACCGAGTCGTAGTTGTAGTCCGGGGTGGCCTCGGCGCCGGTCAGGGCCTCCTTGTCGACAGGGGCGCCGGGGGCGAGCTGGTTGTAGTACTTGACCGAGTACTCCAGGTAGTCCTTGAGCTGGGCGCCCGTCAGGATGCGGGCCTCCAGGGTGTTCTCGTAGATGTAGAGGCCCGCGGCGTCGCGCAGCTTGACCTGGCCGGACGGGATCAGCGCGGTGCGGTTGAACGGGGCGGCCTGGGCCAGCACCGGGAGCTTGGCGTACTGCCCGCCCGCCAGCGCGGCCTTGACGGCGTCGGCCTGGACCTTGCCGATCAGGTCGATGATCGGGGTGGCCTTGAAGCGGGCGTCGGCGATCGACAGCTCGATCTTGCTGGTGCCGATGTTCTGGTTGACGTACGCGACGACCTTCTTGTGCTGCCCGGCGATCGCGTTGGTGATCTCCGGGTTCTCCGGCACGGTGTTGGAGTTCAGCAGTCGCGCGGAGACCGAGGAGACCTTCCAGGCGCCGGCCGCGAACTCGACCTCGAAGTCGAAGCAGGTCAGCCGCTGGCCGTAGCAGAGCGGCTCGGAGAGCACGACCGTCCGGCCGGTCTTCTTGTTGACGACCAGGCGCTGCGCGATCTCCTTGTGGGCGTGGCCCACCAGCACCGCGTCGATGTCGGGGACGGTCTCCGCCAGGGCCACCGAGGCGTTCTCGGCCCAGGGCAGCTGGTCACCCCAGGTGGTCGCCTCGTCGCAGCCGGAGTGCGAGGAGACCACGATGACGTCCGCGCCGGCGGCCTTCATCTTCGGCACCCAGGCGGCGGCGGTCTCGACGATGCCCGGGAAGACCATCTTGCCGCTGACGTTGGCCTTGTCCCAGATCGCGATGCCCGGGTTGGTGAGGCCGAGGATGCCGACCTTCACCGGGCGGCCGCCGCCCAGCCGCAGCTCCTTGATCACGTACGGCTTGAAGGCCGGCTTCTCGTTCTTCGCGTTCAGCGCGTTGGCGCCGAGCAGCGGGAACTCCAGCTGGTCCTGGTAGGCCTTCAGAAGCGGGATGCCGTAGTTGAACTCGTGGTTGCCGAGCGCCGCGGCGTCGTACTCCATGAGGTTCATGGCGACGGCCATCGGGTGGTCCGGCACGGTGTCGGCCTCGGTGTCGATCGACTCGATCCGGGCGTAGTAGTAGGACAGCTGGGTGCCCTGGATGGTGTCGCCCGAGTCGATCAGCAGGCAGCGGTTCCAGCCCTTCTCCTCGCGCACCTGGTTGGCCAGCGTGGAGATCTTGGCGAGGCCGACCGCGTTGTGGGCCTTGTCGCTGTACTCGGCGTCGGTGAAGTAGTCCCAGTTGAGCACCCGGCCGTGCAGATCGGTGGTGCCCATGACGGTGAAGGCCTGCTTGTTCGGCTGGCGCTGCTGGCCCTTGGCGGCCGCCGTGTCCGGCTGGGCGGCCGCGGCGGAGGGGGCGGCGGCCAGGGTGGCGCCACCGGCCAGGGCGGCGCCGGCGGCGGTGGCGGCGGACCGGGTGACGAAGTCACGGCGGTTCAGGGGCATGGACGACTCTCCCGAGTGGGAACGACGGCGGATGGACCGTCAACTGGCTTTCGTTGGCAAGTGCGCGTGTACGCGTCGACGCGCGTAGAAGGACGCGCGTAGAAGTGTGCCGTGCGGCCCGGGGTGGTGGATAGCCCCCGGACCTGTCCAAGAGGTGAGATCTTGGCGACTCGTTCGTGACGGGAACGGGGGAGGTCCGGGGTGGTAGGGCCGGCCGGCGGAGGACGGGGGTCGGCCGGCGGACGGCGGGTCAGGACGGCGTGTCAGGACAATTCGCCCATGAGCCGGTCGACCTCGTGGCCCAGCCGGAGCGCCGGGTCCGGATCGTCCGGCCCCGCCCACGGCTGCCAGGTCCGCGCCCGCAGGTAACCGGCCACCGCGACCGGCAGCCGGTGCCGGACGATCCGCTCCGCCACCGGGCCCGGGCCGGCCGCCCGCAGCGCTGCCAGCAGGCCGTCCACCCCGGCGGAGGGCGGCAGCGGCACGCTGTCCAGGTAGGCGGCCAGCGCCACCAGCTCCGGATCGGGCGCGGGGGGCCGCCCGGGCGCCGGGGGCCTCGGCTCCCCGCGCTCCGGCTCCCCGCGCCCGTGCGCGGGCGCCCCCTCCGGCGGGTGCGCCCCTTCCGGCGAGTGCGCCCCGGAGGCCTCGGCGCCGCCGAGGGCCGTCCCCGCTCCCGTCCCCGTGCCCGTTCCGGTGCCGATCCCCGCGCCCGCCCCGGGCCCCGGTCCGATCCCGGCCCCCTCGCGGGGCCTCGGGGCGGGCGTCAGCAGCGCGCCCACCCCGTACAGCCCGACCACGACCCCCGGCCACCAGACCCCGCCCAGTCCGGCGAAGTGCAGCCCCAGGCCGACCGCGCCGCCGGCGCAGCCGACCAGGTTCCGGGCCGACTCCAGGTAGCGCAGCACCCGGGGGCCGAACCCGTCACTGGTAGCCACGGATCTCCTCGAACACCCCGTCCAGCGAGCCCGTACCGTCGAACAGCTTGCCGCCGCTCAGGTCCGCGATCCCCTGGAGCTGGCCCACCGCCGCCTCCCCGAACTTGATCGGGAACACCGGGATCGACTTCTCCCCGGCCGGCAGCGCGTCGTGGAAGCGCTTGAAGTCGCCGTCCGTCGCACCGGCGTTGCTCTCCCCGTCCGTCATCAGCACGATCGAGGTGAACCGGTCGTCGCCGGCCGCCGCCTGCTGACGCTCGATCACCCGGTACGCCTCCTCCAGCGAGGAGTACACCGCCGTCCCGCCCGAGGCGGCCAGCGACTGCACGTCCGCGTCGATCGACGCCAGCTCCGTCTCCGGGCCCGGCCGGCTGCCGGTGGCCGGCACCACGTGGGTCTTGGTCCACTTCACCGCGGAGGCGAAGGAGAGCAGCGTGATCTCCTCGCGGTCCCGGAAACGGCGCGTCCCGCGGGTGTCGTCCGCCCCGGTCAGCCGGCCCAGCGCGCTCTTCAGCGCGGCGATCCGCGAGCCCTCCATCGAGCCCGAGGTGTCCAGCACGTACACCGTCCTGGACGGGCGGCGCAGCTCGTTCTGGTACGAGGCCAGCAGGCCGTCCGCGACCGCCCGGGTGCCCGGGAACGGCAGCTCCCGGCGGCGGTCCGCGGGCAGCCCGGCGGCCGGGGCCGCGCCCGCCGTCACCGGTCGGCGCAGCGTCGTCTCGGAGATCCGTTTCTGCACGTCCTCCTTGAGCAGGTACGCGGCCAGCCGCTGGAAGGAGTCCCGCTGCTCCTGCGCGGCGGAGGACATCAGCGACAGCGGGTAGTCCGCCGACACCACGCCGTCCGCCGGCCGCACCACCGTCAGCTGCTGCTGCGGCGGCAGCGTCCGGTTCAGCGACAGCAGCACCGACTCGTAGTTCACCAGCGCGCTCACCGTGCCCGACTCGGCCCGGGCGTACGCCTGCGCCAGCCAGCCGGAGGAGCCCGAGGTCAGCTTCTGGCCCTTGAAGAACTCCTTCAGCTGCGGACCCGCCTTCTGCACGTCTGCGTCGGTCAGCGCCGCGCCCGCGCCGGAGAAGGCCGAGGCCACCGCGACGAGGGTGGAGAAGCCCGAGTTGGAGCGGGACGGGTCGGCCATCCCGTACGGCAGCTTTCCGGCCGCCGCCGCCGCGCCGACCTGCGCCCAGGTGACCTTGGAACCGTCGCCCCAGCCGAGTTCGCCGAGCGCCGAGGAACGCACCCCGATCGCCACCGGCGACACCATCACCGGGGTCTCGGAGACCACCTTGGACTTGCCGGCCGGATCGAGCCGCAGGTACTGGTTCGACGGGAACCACACCGCGTCGTACTTGCCGTCGGCCCGGCCCGAGGAGACGGCGTCGGCGCCGTCCAGGGTGCCCGTCCAGGAGAACTGCACGGTCACCCCGGTGGCCTTCCGGGCATCCTCCAGGACCGGTGCCAGGTCCTGGAGTTCACTGCCCGCCAGGACGCGCAGCACGCCCGGGCGGGCGGTCTCGGCGGGCGGGTCGGTGGGCTTCGGGGCGGGGCTGTCGCCGCCACCGGAGGAGGTGCAGGCGGTGGCCGCGGCCAGCACGGCGGCCAGCGCGGCCGTGAGCCAGCCGCGGCGCTTCATCGGGATGGTCACTTGGTCCCCTTTGCCGCGGTGGTCAGCTTGAGCAGGTTGTCCAGCGAGGGCAGGGTCGCCTGCTTGACCTTGGCCGCGGTCAGATCGGGTGCGAAAGTCGGCTTCTTCTCCCGCATCAGGTTCGCGAAGGCCTCCGGTGCGGCCTGCGGCCGGAGCCCGAACCGGGCCTCCAGGCCGCGGAGCACCTCGTCGTTCTGGAGGACGTCGGCGAGCTTGCGGCCGTTGTCGGTGTGGGCCACGACGGTGTGGTCCGAGTAGACCGTGGTGTCCGGGTACAGCACCACCATGTCCCCGGTGGGCTTGCCCTGCAGCGACAGGGCGGCGGCCTGCGACTCGTACGCGAAGATCAGCGGGCTGCCGATCCCCGCGCCGAAGTCCCGGAACGGCTCGTCGCTGCTGCTCTTCTGGATGCCCTGCAGCGCGTTCGCCTTGTACAGGACGTCCTTGACGGCGGCGACGCCGGCGTCGTCCGACACCACCTGGTGGTTGTTGGCGATGTAGGAGAGCAGCGCGAGGTACATCGCGCCCGAGGACGAGCTCTCCGGGTCGGTGGTGGTCACGAAGAGCTGGCCGGACAGCTCGGGATGGGCGCCCGCGCCGGTCAGGTCCTCCCAACGGCGGTTGCCCTTCAGTGCGTTGACGTACTCGTCCATCCGGAACGTCCAGACCCCGGTGACGGCGTCCAGGTCGGCCAGCTTGTTCTCCTTCAGGACCTTGGCCACCGACTCGTGCGCCACGATCACCAGCGGCGAGTAGAACGGGACCATCGGGGAGTCCTGCAGCTTCCAGATGCGCTGGATCTCCCGCGCCGGTGCCGAACTCGCCGGGAAGGCGAAGTCCAGCCCCGGCGTCTTGCCCGCCTGGTCGCTCATCGTCCAGGAGCCGGTGGAGTCCGTCCGGACCACCAGGCCCTGCTTCGCCAACTCGGCCTTGACGTCGTCGTTCTCGAAGAAGGCGCGCTTCTCCGAGCCGATCAGGCCGGTGACGGTGACCGTTTCGGTGGTGTCCTTCTTCGGGCCGTCGGGGATCAGCGCGAAGGCGACCCCGCCCAGCAGGGCCAGGGCCGCAACCACCCCCAGTGCGCGTCGCATGCCGAACGCCTCCCCCTCGTCCGCTCCATCGTCCGGGTGGTGACCCGGAGCGCCCCGGCATCCACCCGGGGGTGACGAGCGTCCCGCCGGGCGGGGAGCGGCGGCGGAAGCGGCGGTGAACCAGGGGTGAACACCCCTTCACGGAATCGCATCGGCAGGTGGCGCGGGAGGCGCGGGAGGCGTACGGGCGGCGCGCGGCGGCGACGTGGAGCGGGGCGCTCGCACAGCGGTCCGAGGGTGTGTCAGATTGTTCAACTCGCCTTACCGCAACGGTCATCCCGCAGTCCGGACCCGCGTCGTGGTTACGCGCCGGTAATGCCTAGTCTCAGCACTATGCGCCGAGCAAAAATCGTCTGTACCCTCGGGCCCGCCACCGACTCGTACGACCAGATCAAGTCCCTGGTCGACGCCGGGATGGACATCGCCCGACTGAACCTCAGTCACGGCTCGCACACCGAGCACGAGGAACGCTACCGCCGCGTCCGCAAGGCCGCCGACGAGACCGGCCGCAGCGTCGGCATCCTCGTCGACCTTCAAGGCCCGAAGATCCGGCTCGACACCTTCGCCCACGGACCCGTACTTCTCGAACGCGGCGACGAGTTCACCATCTCCACCGACAACGGCGTCGTGGGGGACAAGGACCGCTGCGGAACCACCTACTCCGGGCTCGCCGGAGACGTCAGCCGCGGCGAGCGCATCCTGGTCGACGACGGCCGGGTCACCCTGGAGGTCGTCGCCGTCGACGGGCCGCACGTGCGCTGCCTGGTCATCGAAGGCGGCCTGGTCTCCGACCACAAGGGCCTCAACCTCCCCGGCGTCGCCGTCTCCGTCCCCGCACTCAGCGACAAGGACGTCGCCGACCTGCGGTGGGCGCTGCGCACCGGGGCCGACCTCATCGCGCTCTCCTTCGTCCGCAGCGGGCGGGACGTCGAGGACGTCCACCGGATCATGGCGGAGGAGGGCCGCCGGGTCCCGGTCATCGCCAAGATCGAGAAGCCGCAGGCGGTGGAGAACCTGGAGTCCGTCGTCGACGCCTTCGACGGGATCATGGTGGCCCGCGGCGACCTGGGCGTGGAGATGCCCCTCGAACAGGTCCCGCTGGTCCAGAAGCGCGCCATCAAGCTCGCCCGCCGCAACGCCAAGCCGGTCATCGTCGCGACCCAGATGCTCGACTCGATGATCAACACCTCCCGGCCGACCCGCGCCGAGGCCTCCGACGTCGCCAACGCCGTCCTGGACGGGACGGACGCGGTGATGCTCTCCGGGGAGACCTCGGTCGGCAAGTACCCGGTCGAGACCGTCAAGACCATGGCCCGGATCGTCGAGGCCGCCGAGAACGACATCCTGGCCGCGGGCCTCCCGCCGCTCACCACCGGCAGCAAGCCGCGGACCCAGGGCGGCGCCGTCGCCCGCGCGGCCGCCGAGATCGGCGACTTCCTGCACGCCAAGTACCTGATCGCCTTCACCCAGTCCGGCGACACCGCCCGCCGGCTCACCCGCTACCGCTCGCCCATCCCGGTGCTCGCCTTCACCTACGAACCGGCCGTACGCAGCCAACTCGCCCTCACCTGGGGCGTGGAGACCTTCCTCGGCCCGTTCGCCCCGACCACCGACCAGATGGTCGAACAGGTCGACGCGGCACTCCTGTCGCTAGGCCGCTGCCAGAAGGGCGACATCGTCGTCATCACGGCGGGTTCGCCCCCCGGCCTGGCCGGCTCCACCAACCTCGTCCGCGTCCACCACGTGGGGACGTTGGACGCCTGAGGCTCCCTGCGGCGCGGCCCTTCCACGGGCCGCGCCGCTGTCAGTACTTGGGTCCGATGTGGACGTCCATGAGAGCGACGGAGTCCTTGCGGGCGACGGAGATGTTCGTCGCGCCGGTGGCGCGCGCAGCGGCCTTCCACCGGACGCCGACGGCGCCGAGGGTGGCGGTGAAGAGGCCGATGATGTCGGTGGAGGTGTTGGTGAAGAAGTACCGGGGGTACTCGTAGCGCTTCGTGGCGCCGCCGACCGTACGGGTCGCCCAGTTGGTGATGCGGCACCCGTCGGAGTGGATCAGGCCGCGCAGGAACGCCCAGGGGTGGGCGTCCACGATCGCCTGCTGCCAGGGGGCGAGGACGATCGGCCGCAGGTGCTTCGGGCCGGGGCCGTGCTGGGGGAAGAGGCAGGGCCAGTGCTTGCTGGTGCTGACGACGCTCGTGCAGCCCGGCGCGTGGACACGGTTGACCTTGTTGTGCGGCATGACGGCGGAGACGGCCCGCACGCACTCCTCGATGAGGCCGGGCCAGGTGTCGCAGCAGGCGATGCGGAGGGCGTAGACACTGCGGCGGCCCTCACTAATGCAGCCGTCTCCGAGGTAGAGGCCGAGGAGGTAGGCGTAGTCGGCGTGCGGGCGCGAGGGATCGAGTCGGCCGTCTCGGAGCGGGCATTCGGCGCTCATGCGGGGGCTGGGGACGGCACCGGATGCCCACTCGCGGATCGAGGACCGGGATATTCCGGTCGCGCGGCTGACCTGGCTGAAGGTCAGCCCGGATCCGTGGAGTTCGAGCGCCCGTTGCCGCGTGGCCGTGTCGTACATGCCGCTGTCAGTACTTGGGCCCGATGTGGACGTCCATGAGGGCGACGGAGTCCTTGCGGGCGACGGAGATGTTGACCTGGCCGGTGGGGCGGGGGAGCGAGGCCTTCCATTGGACGCCGACGGCGTCGAGGGCGGCGGTGAAGAGGCCGATGATGTCGGTCGAGGTGTTGGTGAAGAAGTAACGCGGGTATTCGTAGCGGCGGACCACGCCGTCGACCGTCCTGGTCGTCCAGTTGGTGATGCGGCAGCCGTCGGAGTGGATCAGGCCGCGCAGGAACGCCCAGGGGTGGGCGTCGACGATCTCCTGCTGCCAGGGCTCCAGGGCCATGGTGCGCTCGTGCTTCTTGCCGGGGCCGTGCTGCGGGAAGTAGCACGGCAGGTGCTTCGAGTACACCTTGACGTTGTGGCAGCCGGGGCGCCGAACGCGGCAAGGGGTGAGGGTAGGGAAGACCTGCCTCATGGCCGCCTCGACGGCGTCCATGATTCCGGGCCACTTGTCGTCGCAGGCTATGAACAGACTGGCGGTCCGGTGCTGCTTCGGGTGGCTGATGTGACCGTCGCCCAGGTAGAGCCCGAGCAGGTACGAGTACGCGGGGCGGTCGAGATCGTCGCCGTAGCAGTGCAGGCAAGGGGAGCGCCTGCGGCCTGGGAGCCCGCCGCGTTTGGCCAGATCGCGGTGCTTCCACCAGGAGACCGTGCCAATGGGAAGGCCGAGTCGACGAGCTGTCTCAGCGGTGCCGGCTCCACGCCGCAGGAGATGGACAGCTTGTTCGCGAACGGAGAACTCGTGCATGGTGCCGAGCGTGTGCGAATGTTCCGGACCGGTCGGGCGAATGGTCGAAAGTCCACTCGAACCGGTGAAGATCGCCAACCATTGCCTGAGTGGCGGCTTCCTTTGATTTGAAGGAAAAGTGCCCCGAGTGGGATTCGAACCCACACTGTATGGTGTTTGAGACCATTGCCTGCTGCCAATTGGGCTATCGGGGCCTACGAATCGAAGCCCAGGGGCCCGACCGACTGACTCAAACATACCGTGTCTAGGTACCCTCGTGCATGCAGTACCCCGCCGGAACTAGGAGCCCCGTGAGCACCGCCGACGAGCAGGCGCAGCCGCTTGAGACCGATATGCCCCAGATCACCCGGATTGTGATCGCCGAGGACGAGGCGCTGATCCGCCTCGACCTCAAGGAGATGCTCGAGGAGGAGGGGTACACCGTCGTCGGTGAGGCCGGTGACGGGGAGACGGCGGTGCGGCTGGTGGAGGAGCTGAAGCCGGATCTGGCGATCTTCGATGTGAAGATGCCGGTGCTGGACGGGCTCTCCGCGGCCGAGCAGATCCACGACAAGCACCTGGCGCCGGTCCTGATGCTGACGGCGTTCTCGCAGCGGGAGCTGGTGGACCGGGCGCGGGACGCCGGGGCGATGGCGTACATCGTCAAGCCGTTCTCGAAGTCGGACCTGGTGCCGGCGATCGAGATGGCGGTCTCCCGGTACGCCGAGATGCGGGCGCTGGAGAAGGAGATCGGGGACCTCAGTCAGCGGCTGGAGACCCGGAAGCTGGTGGACCGGGCGAAGGGTGTGCTGCAGACCAAGTTCGGGCTGAACGAGCCGGCCGCCTTCCGGTGGATCCAGAAGACCTCGATGGACCGCCGGATGACGATGGCCGCGGTGGCCGAGGCGGTCATCGAGGAGGGCGAGGCCCAGGACCGCAAGAAGGCGGACGAGGCCAAGGGCGAGTAAGTGGTACGGGAAGGGCCCGGCAGAACGTTTCTGCCGGGCCCTTCGACGTGTGTACGGGCTCAGTCCTCGCCGAGGTAGGCCTTGCGGACGGACTCGTCGTGCAGGAGGTCGGGCCCGGTTCCGGAGAGGACGATGCGGCCGGTCTCCATGACGTACCCCCGGTCGGACAGGGACAGCGCCGCCTGGGCGTTCTGCTCGACCAGGAGGATGGTCGTACCGGAGGACTTCAGCTCCACGATGGTGGACATGATCTTCTGCATCATCAGCGGCGAGAGCCCCATCGAGGGTTCGTCCAGCATCAGCAGCTTGGGTCGGGACATCAGCGCCCGTCCCATCGCGAGCATCTGCTGTTCGCCGCCGGAGAGCGTGCCGGCGGCCTGGCGCCGGCGTTCGCCGAGGATCGGGAACAGGCCGTAGGCCCGTTCGACGTCGGCGGTGATGCCGGCGGCGTCGGTGCGCAGGAAGGCGCCGAGGAGGAGGTTCTCCTCGATGGTCATCCGGGGGAAGATGTGCCGTCCCTCGGGGGAGTGGGCGAGGCCGAGGGCGACGATCTTGTGCGCGGGGACGGTCGAGAGGTCCTGGCCGTCGAAGGTGATCCGCCCGGCGGTGGGCTTGAGCAGGCCGGACAGGGTGCGCAGGGTGGTGGTCTTGCCCGCGCCGTTGGTGCCGATGAGGGTGGTGACCTCGCCCTGTTCGACGGTGAAGCCGATGCCCTTGACGGCCTCGATCTTGCCGTAGGCGACGCGGAGGTCCTCGACCTCGAGGAGTGCGGTCACTGGTCGGTCTCCGTAACGTTCTCCGGAACAGCCGGGGTGGTGCCTTCGAGCGGGGCGCCCAGGTAGGCGGTGATGACGCGTTCGTCGTTCTGGACGGTCTCGCGGTCGCCCTCGACGATCTTCTGGCCCTGGACGAGGACCGCGGTGCGGTCGCAGAGGTTGAAGATGAAGCGCATGTCGTGCTCGATGACGAGGATGGAGACGCCCTTGTCGCGGATCGCGAAGACGAGTTCCTCGGCGGCCCGGGTCTCCTGGGGGTTCATGCCGGCGGTGGGTTCGTCGAGCAGCAGCAGGCCGGGTTCGGAGGCGAGGGCGCGGGCGATCTCCAGCTTGCGCTGCTCGCCGTAGGGGAGGTTGCGGGCGAGGTGGTCGGCCTTCTCGGCGAGGCCGGTGAACTCCAGGAGTTCCATGGCCTTCTCGCGGCTCTGCGCTTCGGCGCGGTGGTAGCCGGGGCCGCGCAGGATGGCGGAGAAGATGCCTTCCCTGGTGCGGGTGTGCCGGCCGACCAGGACGTTCTCCAGGACGGTCATGTTGGCGAACAGCCGGATGTTCTGGAAGGTGCGGGCGATGCCGGCCTGGGTGACCAGGTGGGGCTTGGGCGGCAGCAGGGTGTCGCGGAAGCGGACGGCGCCCTCGGTGGGGACGTACAGGCCGGTGAGGCAGTTGAAGAAGGTGGTCTTGCCGGCGCCGTTGGGGCCGATGAGACCGATGATCTCGCCTTCGCCGACGGTCAGGGAGACGTCGTTGACGGCGGTGAGGCCGCCGAAGCGCATGGTGACGCCGGTGACTTCGAGCAGGGGTGCGGCGGTGGTGGTCATCGGGTCGGTCACGCCCCTGCCTTGGTGAGTGCGGTCGGCTCGCCGGTGGCCTGGGCCGGGAGGGCGGCCTCGTGGAACTCCAGCTGCCGGCGCCGGTTGGGGATGAGGCCTTCGGGGCGCACCCGCATCAGGACGATGAGGGCGGCGCCGAAGGCGAGGAGCTGGTAGTCGGCGAGGAATTCGAGCTTCTTGGGGATGAGGAAGAGCAGGGTGGCGCCGGCCAGCGGGCCGCTGATGGTGCCCATGCCGCCGAGGATGACCGCGGCGAGCAGGAAGGCGGAGTTCGGCGGGAGGGCTTCGGCGAAGGTGTACTGGTCGGGGGTGACGGTGTAGCTGACGTGGGCCTGGACGGTGCCGGCCAGGCCGGCCAGCAGGGCGCCGAGGGCGAAGGCGAGCAGCTTGAGCCGGAAGCCGTTGATGCCCATGGCCTCGGCGGCGGTCTCGTCCTCGCGGATGGCGACCCAGGCGCGGCCGATGCGGGAGTCGCCGACCCGGGCGAAGACCAGCACGACCACGGCGGTGACGAGCAGCATCAGCAGGTAGTAGTTGGAGAAGCGGCCGAGTTCGACGCCGAGGACGGTGTGCGGCTTGCCGAGGTCGAAGCCGAGGATCTCCAGGTCGGGGATGCGCGGGATGCCGTTGGAGCCGTTGGTGACCTTGGGGCCGGTGGTGCCGTTGAGGTTGAGCATGGTGATGCGGAAGATCTCGCCGAACCCGAGGGTGACGATGGCGAGGTAGTCGCCGCGCAGTCGCAGGGTGGGGGCGCCGATCAGGACGCCGAAGATCATCGAGACGACGGCGCCGGTGAGCATCGCGGCCCAGAACGGGAACTGGACGTGGATGGGCGAGGCGGGGGAGCCGGAGACCAGGGCGGCGGCGTAGGCGCCGACGCCGAGGAAGGCGACGTACCCGAGGTCGAGCAGGCCGGCCAGGCCGACGACGATGTTGAGGCCGAGGGCGACGGTGGCGAAGATCAGGATGTTCGTGGCGACCGAGGTGTACTGGTCGCTGGTCTGGGTGAACGGGAAGCCGGCGGCGGCGGCGAAGGCGGCGCCGGTGGTGACCGGGCGGTGCTTGACGGTCAGCGCGCGCAGCCGGGCGAGCAGGCCGGACTTGGCGAGGGCGGGGACGGCGAAGGCGACGAACAGCAGGTAGCCGGTGAAGAGTTCGCCGTACTCGGTGTCGATGCCGAAGGTGATCGCGAACAGTCCGGTGCCGAAGGCGAGGACGATCAGCAGCACCTCGGCCCAGGAGGGGAGCTCCCGCGCTGCGGCCAGCGGGCGGTCGATCCGGCCCAGCCGCAGTGCGCTGTTGGCGAGGTGGCCGAGCTGGAGCAGCAGGACGGCGCCGGCGGCGATGGCGAGGCCGCCGGCGAGGGCGGTCAGGACCGGGGCGACCGGCTTGTCCGTGGGGACGGCGTGGGCGCCGAACCAGGCGGCGGGGGCGACCGGGACGAGCAGGAAGAGGCGCTTGTCGAGGATCCGCAGCGGGACGGCGGTGCGGCGGTCGAGCGGCAGGGCGAGGGCGCCGAGGACGGCGAGCAGGCCGCCCGCGGCGAGCACCCAGCCGCCGGGTTCGAGGTTGGCGAGGCCGCCGAGTTCGGCGGAGACGGCAACGACCGCGTAGACGGCGACGGCGAGGGCGCCGGTGGCGGCGAACAGGACGGCGTTGTTGCTGCGGGTGGGGGCGGCCCAGCGCAGTCCGGGGACGCCTTGGGCGGCGAGCAGCAGGACGAGGGTGAGCAGCCCGGCGGCGAGGGCGAGCCACTGGAGGCCGGCCGGGGAGCCGTAGTACGTGAGGTCGCCGGGGAAGTCGGAGGTCCAGGTCCAGGACATGGCGGCGGAGGCGGCGGTGGCGAGGGCGCCGAGTGCGGTGACGGCGGCGGCGGCGCGGGCCGGCAGCGGGATGACCGGGGTCGTTTCGGTGCGGGTGGTGGTCATGGTGGTCACGCCCTGTCCGCGACGCGCTCGCCGAGCAGGCCCTGGGGCCGGATCAGGAGCACGAGGATGAGGAGTACGAACGCCCAGACGTCCTTCCAGGCGCCGCCTCCGAAGAGGTGCATGCCGGGCAGGTGCTGGATGTACCCGGTGGCGAGGGCTTCGGCGAGGCCGAGGGCGAGGCCGCCGAGCATGGCGCCGTAGATGTTGCCGATGCCGCCGAGGACGGCGGCGGTGAAGGCCTTGAGGCCGAGGATGAAGCCCATCCGGAAGTCGACCTGGCCGCTGCGCAGCCCGTAGGCGACGGCGGCGACGGCGGCGAACGCGGCGCCGATGGCGAAGGCCATGACGATGATGCGGTCGGTGTCGATGCCCATCAGCTTGGCGGTGTCCGGGTCCTGGCTGGTGGCCTGCATGGCGCGTCCGGAGCGGGTGCGGGTGACGAACCAGCCGAGGGCGAGCATGCACAGCGGGGCGGCGATGATCAGGAAGAGGTCGCTGCGCTGGATGGTGACGGAGCCGAGGCTGAACGGGTCGCCGGGGAGCTTGGGGAAGACCCGGGCCTTCTTGGCGTCCGGGTAGAAGGAGAAGACGAGCTGCTGGAGGAAGATGGACAGCCCGATCGCGGTGATCAGCGGGGCCAGTCGGGGGGCGTTGCGCAGGGGGCGGTAGGCGAAGCGCTCGGCGGCGACGGCGGTGAGGGTGGAGACCAGGATGCCGGCGATCAGCATGAGCGGCAGGGCCAGCCACAGGGTGGTGCCGCCGGGGAGGGCGAGGTAGGCGGTCAGGGCGCCGAAGCCGCCGACCATGACGATCTCGCCGTGGGCGAAGTTGATGAGCTGGACGATGCCGTAGACCATCGTGTAGCCGATCGCGACGAGTCCGTAGAGGGCGCCGAGGATCAGGCCGTTGGCCAGCTGCTGCGGTAGGTCGTGCACCGCTGGGCCTCCGTAGTGCGTTCGGGGGTGTCCGCGTGGGTGGTGGATGTGGGTGCGCGCGGGGGCACTCGTGGCGCCCCCGCGCGCGGTGGTGGTGAAGTGGCGCTGGTGGTGCTGGTGGTGACTGAGCGTCAGCCCTTGAAGGTGCCGGACTTCTCCACGGCCCACTTGCCGTCCTTGACGGTGTAGACGGTGAGCTGCTTGTTGGTGGTGTCGCCGAACTCGTCGAAGGAGACCTTGCCGGTCACGCCGTCGAAGCTGACCTTCTGGACGGCGTCGCGGACGGCCTTGCGGTCGGGGACCTTGCCGTTGTTGTCCTTCACGGCCTGCTTGACGCCCTGGATGATGGCCCAGGCGCTGTCGTAGGAGTAGCCGCCGTAGGTCTCGTAGGCGTCCTTGTAGCCGGCGGTCTTGTAGTCGGCGATGAACTTCTTGGCGGTGTCGAGGGATTCGACGGGCAGGCCGACGGCGGTGGCGTAGTCGCCCTGGCTCTTGGGGTTGAGCTTGATGAAGTCGCCGCTCTGGATGCCGTCGCCGCCCATCAGCGGGATGTTGACGCCGGCCTCCTTGAGCTGGAGGGAGAGCGGGCCGGCCGCGGGGTACTCGCCGCCGTAGTAGACGGCCTCGGCGCCGGAGCTCCTGACCTTGGTGACGATGGCGGCGAAGTCGCGGTCGTCGGGGTTGACGTGCTCCTCGCCGACCAGCTGGCCGCCGAGCTTGGTGAACTCGCCCTTGAAGGTGCCGGCCAGGCCCGCGCCGTAGGTCTTCTGGTCGTCGATCAGGAAGACCTTGGTCTTCTTGGCGTCGGTGTAGAGGAACTGGGCGGCGAAGGGGCCCTGGACGGCGTCGGTGGTGGCGGTGCGGAAGTAGGACGTGAACGGGCGCTTCTTCTCGCCGCTGGCCCACTTCTCGCCCTGGCTGAGGGCGACGCCGGTGTTGGCGGGGGAGACCTCGACCAGGGAGGCGTCGTCGAAGATCTGCTGCATCGACTGGGCCACGCTGGAGTTGAGCGGGCCGACGACGCCGAGGACCTTGGAGTCGCCGACCAGCTGGGTGGCGTTCTGCTGGCCGGGGGCGGGCTTGCCGGTGTCGTCCAGGGCCTTGATCTCGAACTTGACGCCGGGGACCTCGTTGGCCTCGTTGGCCTTCTTGATCGCGAGGTCGACGGAGTTGCGGATGCCGAGGCCGAGGGCGGAGAGGTCGCCGGTGAGCGGGGCGTCGACGCCGATGACGACGGTGGTGGAGCCGGAGTTGGAGGTGCCGCCGTCGGCCTTCTTCT
This sequence comes from Kitasatospora sp. NPDC058063, assembly GCF_042885395.1. Taxonomy (NCBI): domain Bacteria; kingdom Bacillati; phylum Actinomycetota; class Actinomycetes; order Kitasatosporales; family Streptomycetaceae; genus Kitasatospora; species Kitasatospora sp. NPDC058063. The sequence goes on along the minus strand of NZ_JBHVSD010000008.1, from coordinate 320,373 downwards.
CTCCGCGGGAGCCGCAGGCGCTGAGGCTGAGGGCGCCGATCACGGCAATGCTCACGACAACTGCTGAACGATGACGCACGAGGGTCCCCTTCGGTTCAGGAGGCGCCCGCGCCTGAATGGCGGGAGCCGGAGTGCGCGGAGGGCCTGGCCCAATCGAATGGCGCGGTGACTGGCCGTGACTCTAGATGCCGTTGGGCGGCTCGGGCAGTGCTGAGGGCAGGCTGTGATTCTCTTGTTATGAGCACACGGAGCATTTGTCTCACGATGTGGTCGTTCTGGCTCGATCGATCCCGCGATGCCGGGCGTTTACGCGCTGGTAGGGCGATGTAAGGCCCAGAAATGGGGGTTGCAGCTGGCAGCACCGATAATCGGACGCCTGTGTCCGATGCCCTGCTTTCGACCTTGAGCGTCCGGATTTCGGACAAGGAGGGCGCGGCGGGATGATCCCGGGGCGCCCGCGAGCCTCGGAACCGGCAATTGATCGGATTTCCTACTTGTTACGCAGCGTTACAGGGGCGGGTTTGCGCCGACCGCGCCCGGACATGCGAAGGCCCCCTTGTCCAGACCAACGCCTGCCCAGGGTGGCGGAAGGTCAAACAAGGGGGCGGAAAAGGGACTTGATGTTGTCCGGAGTGAACTCGCCGGTCCGGTAGGGACGTTGTCGGGCGGGACGGCGCGGTCGGAGCCGCCGTCAGAGGTCGCGCAGCATGCAGGTCAGTCGGCAGCTGGTGATCCGCCGGCCGGTGTCGTCGGTGATCGCGATCTCGTAGGTGGCCGCGGTGCGGCCCTTGAACACGGCCGTCGCCACCCCGGTCACCAGCCCGGAGGTGGCCGAGCGGTGGTGGGTCGCGTTGAGGTCCACACCGACCGCGTACCGGCCGGGACCGGCGTGCAGCATCGCCCCGATCGAGCCCAGCGTCTCGGCCAGCGCCGCCGACGCGCCGCCGTGCAGCAGCCCGTACGGCTGCTGGTTGCCCTCCACCGGCATGGTGCCGACCACGCGGTCGCCGGAGGCCTCGACGATCCGGATGCCGAGCTTGTCGCCGAGGTGGCCGCCCGAGAAGGTCTCCGGGTTCACGCCGAGCTTGGCGAAGTGGTCCAGCACGTCCTGCGGGACGTTCAGAACGGGGGCGGTGCCGGGAGTGGTGTCGGAGGCGTCGAGGGGTGCGGTGCCGGGGGCCGCATCGGTCATGGGGGAACTCCTGCCGCTGGGATCTGCTGGGGGGATGTGCCGCCTGTGATCGTACGACCGTCCTACTCATAGGTAGCAGCTGTGGTCGAACCGGCGCGGCGTCCTTTTTGTCGGTGCCGGGCCATAGGATCGGTGGCCGGTAGTGGAATCGGCAGGAACGGACGTTGACGTGGCTACGCAGAGTACGGACAAGGGCGCGACGGGTGGCGGCGGGGCCGGCCCGCGGCCCCGGCTGATGCTGCTCGACGGGCACTCGATGGCCTACCGGGCCTTCTACGCCCTGCCCGTGGAGAACTTCAACACCTCCACCGGCCAGCCCACCAACGCGGTCTACGGCTTCGCCTCGATGCTCGCCAACACCGTCCGGGACGAGCAGCCCACCCACCTCGCCGTCGCCTTCGACCTCTCCCGGCAGACCTTCCGCTCCGTCGAGTTCCCCGACTACAAGGCCAACCGCGCCAAGACGCCGGACGAGTTCCGCAGCCAGGTCGGCCTGATCGGCGAACTGCTCGACGCCATGCACGTCCCCCGGCTGACGGCCGAGGGCTTCGAGGCCGACGACATCATCGCCACCCTGGCCACCGCCGCCGAGGCGGCCGGCTACGACGTCGACATCGTCACCGGCGACCGCGACTCGCTCCAGCTGGTCACCGACCACGTCACCGTGCTCTACCCGACCAAGGGCGTCTCCGAGCTCACCCGCTACACCCCGGAGAAGGTCGCCGAGAAGTACGGCGTCACCCCGCGCCAGTACCCGGACCTCGCCGCGCTGCGCGGCGACCCGTCCGACAACCTCCCCGGCATCCCCGGTGTCGGCGAGAAGACCGCCGCCAAGTGGGTCAACCAGTTCGGCTCCTTCGACGAACTCGTCGCCCGCGCCGACGAGGTCAAGGGCAAGATCGGCGAGAAGCTGCGCGACCACCTCGACTCGGTCAAGCGCAACCGGGTGCTCACCGAGCTGGTCCGCGACGTCGAACTCCCGCTCGGCGTCACCGACCTGGACCGCAAGCCGTTCGACAAGGACGCCGTCGGCTCCCTGATGGAGTCGCTGGAGTTCCGCAACGCCAACTTCCGCGACCGCGTCTTCGGCATCGACCCGACCACCGGCTCGGACGCCGCCGAAGCCGAACTCGCCCCCGGCGTCGAGGTGGACGGCGAACTCCTCACCGACCCCGGCACCCTGGCCGCCTGGCTCGCCGAGCACGCCTCCGACGGCAAGACCACCGTCGCGCTCGCCGCCGTCTACCAGTGGGCGCTCGGCGCCGGCGAGGTCACCGAAGTGGCGCTCGCCGCCGGAGAGACGGCCGCCTGGTTCGACCCGGCGCTGCTCGCCGAGGAGGACGAGCGGGCCTTCGCCGCCTGGCTCGCCGACGCCGGCGCCCCCAAGGCCCTGCACATCGCCAAGCAGGTCATGCGGGCCTTCGCCGAGCGCGGCTGGACCATCGAGGGCGTCGTCGCCGACACCGCGCTCGCCGCCTACCTGGAGAAGCCCGGCCGCCGCACCTTCACCCTGGAGGTGCTCGCCGAGGAGTACCTGGCCCGCTCGCTCACCCCGGCCCCCGCCACCGAGAGCGGCCAACTCTCCTTCGACGCACCGGAGGAGGACGAGACGGCCGCCGCCCGGTCGCTGATGCTCCAGGCCCGCGCCGTGCTCGACCTCGCCGCGCTCTTCGACACCCGCCTCGGCGAGGTCGGCGCCGCCGAGCTGATGCACGACATGGAACTGCCCATCGCCGCCCTGCTGGCCCGGATGGAGCGCTACGGCATCGCCGCCGACCGCGAGTGGCTCACCGGCCTGGAGGCCCAGTTCGCCACCGAGATCCAGCGCGTGGTGGAGGAGGCGCACGCCGCCGCCGGGCACGAGTTCAACCTCGGCTCGCCCAAGCAGCTCCAGGAGATCCTCTTCGGCGAGCTCGCGCTCCCCAAGACCAAGAAGATCAAGACCGGCTACACCACCGACGCCGACGCGCTCACCTGGCTGGCCACCCAGACCGACAACGAACTGCCGGTCATCCTGCTGCGCCACCGCGACCAGGCCAAGCTGCGCACCACCGTCGAGGGCCTGCTCAAGACCGTCTCGCCCAAGGGCCGGATCCACACCACCTTCAACCAGATGGTCGCCGCCACCGGCCGGCTCTCCTCGCAGGACCCGAACCTGCAGAACATCCCGGTCCGCACCGAGGAGGGCCGGGCGATCCGCCGCGCCTTCGTCGTCGGCGAGGGCTACGAGTCGCTGCTCACCGCCGACTACTCCCAGATCGAGCTGCGGATCATGGCCCACCTGTCCGAGGACGAGGCGCTGCTGCAGGCCTTCGCCTCCGGCGAGGACCTGCACAACACCGTCGCCTCCCAGGTCTTCGAGGTGCCGCGCGCCGCGGTGGACGCCGAGATGCGCCGCAAGATCAAGGCGATGTCCTACGGCCTGGCGTACGGACTCTCCGCGTACGGGCTCTCGCAGCAGCTCGGCATCAAGCCCGCCGAGGCCCAGGGCCTGATGGACACCTACTTCGAGCGCTTCGGCGGCGTGCGGGACTACCTGCGCCGGGTCGTCGACGAGGCCCGGGCGACGGGCTACACCGAGACCCTGCTCGGCCGCCGCCGCTACCTGCCGGACCTCAACAGCGACAACCGCCAGCGTCGCGAGATGGCCGAGCGGATGGCCCTCAACGCCCCGATCCAGGGCTCGGCCGCCGACATCGTCAAGATCGCCATGCTCCGGGTCGACGAAGCGCTGCGCGCGGCCGGCCTCACCTCCCGGATGCTGCTCCAGGTGCACGACGAAATCGTGCTGGAGCTGGCCCCGGGCGAGCGCGAGCAGGTCGAGGCCGTCGTCCGCGAGCAGATGGCGGGCGCCTACCCGCTGCGCGCCCCGCTGGACGTCTCGGTCGGCGTCGGCCCCAACTGGGAGGCCGCCGCGCACTGACGGCACCGCTGTCGCACGGGCCCGGGCACGCGAGTGTCCGGGCCCGTTCCGCCACCCCGGCGCCCTGACCGGAAGCGGTCGGCGGTCCTGAGCTTCGGGCCGCGGCCCCGGAAGGCATCCTGCGGACCACCCCCTCCACCACCGGCCCCGTCCTGCCCGAGGACGGCGACTCGCGTCGCGAGCGCGGGCACCCGGCGCTCGATCAGGCCCTCCCGGCCCCTCGTCCCTCCGGGGCTGCTCGGCGTTCTCCGCCTGCCCGCGATCCTGCTCGCCGTCGCGGCGGAGGCCCGCCGGCGGTGCCGCTCGGCATCGTCGCCGCGATCGTGCCGGCCGGGACCTCCCGCGCCACGGTGTCCCCGCTGGTTCACCCGCCGGTGGGCGGCGTGCACCGGGAAAACCGCAGGTCGGGCCGCCCGATGAGCGCGGGCCCCGGGACGCTCGGGCTCGCCGGGTGGCCGGGCTCGAAGAGTGGCCCAGTCGGCCCGCAGGGAATTGGTCCGGCAGGATGGGTCAATTCCCCACTACCGTAGGCACAATGACAACAGGACCCACGTCGACCGACCAGCCCGTGTCCCTGGCCGAGGCGCCGATGCGTCAAGCCCGGAACTCCGCCGCCTACTGGACCCTCACCGGCCTCTGCCGGGGACACGAGGTGATCCGGCGTCGCGGATTCGTCGCGGTCGACGGCGACGCGCGTGCAGGACTGCGGATCCTGATCCAGGAGCCCGACCTCGACCCGGGCGAACTGGCCGAGGTGAGCGAGCTGACGCGCCGGGCCGCGGGCCCCGTGAACGTCGAGGATCCGTTCAGCTCGACCGACCTGAACCACCTCGGCATGCGCAACTGGCAGATGCCGATCATGCTGCGCCAGCCCGGGCCCGTCGGAGAACCGGCGCTGGACGTGATCCGGGTACGGCAGTCCGAGGACCTCCAGGCGGCCGAGCGGGTCGTGATCGAGGGCTTCGAGCTGGACGGGTTCGAGCCCTACCGTCCCGGCGAGCTGTTCCCGACGGCGTTGATCGAACAGTCCGGCGTGGACGTGTTCGTCGCCACGCTCGACGGCGCGGCCGCGGGAGCCTGCGTCAGCGTCGTGGCCGACGGCGTCGGCAGCCACTACTGGGTCGGTACGTCGTCGGCGTTCCGGTCGCGTGGCGTGGGCCGGGCCGTCATGCTCGGCGCCCTCGCCCACCTGGCGGACCTGCCGGCCACGCTCACCGCTTCGAAGCTGGGCAGACCGCTGTACGAGTCGCTGGGCTATGTCACCGCGACACCCTCGACCTGGTGGGCCTCACCCTCCGGGACGGCGCCCGGGCCGGAGTGAGGCTGCCCCGGCCCGACACCCTTGAACTGATGCCACGTCAGGTGCGCCGGGTATCGCGTGCATTGGCCGTGTCAGGGCTCTGGCCGGTCCTGTTCGGCAGTCCTACGCTCCTGGCATGGCTCTGGATGACGTCCTGCGCACCGGCCCCGCCTCGACCGACATCGTCCTGCGCGAGGGCGGCGGCACCCGGCGCAGTGCGCTGCTGTACTGCCTGACGGCCGTCGGGAGCGCGCTGAAGGCGCCGCTGGTGCTCTTCGCGCCGACGTTCACGGTGGCGTTCGTCCTGTGGCTCTTCGGCGCGACCGGGGGCACCGTCGCCGCGGTGGTCGGGGTGATCGTGGGGGTCGAGTACCTGCTTGCCGTCCCGGTGATCGCCCGGATGGAAGTGACCACCGTCCACCGGATCGAGTTCGCCCCGCCCGAGGCGGCGGAGCGTTACCGGCTGGTCCGGGGCGGGCGCCCCGACGACTGGCGGCCGCTGACCGAACTGCCCGCCGTCTGGCTGGTGCACAGCATCATGGAGCCCTACGAGGGCGATCGCGCGCCGGTCGAGAAGGCGCTCGTCGGGCGGCTGGACTTCACCGGCGGGCAGGTGGTGTGGAAGCCGCCCGCCGGCACCGACGCGGAGCGCCTGCGGGAGGCCCTGACCGTGCTGCTCGGCCCCGCCGGCGTCGAGGTCGAACTGATCACCAAGCGCAGCGTGCGGCCCAAGCCCTCGCCGGCGTCCTACTCGCCGTGGATCTCCGGAGGCTCGGGCTCGGCGAACTCGGGCGGCTGCTGAACCGCTCCGTGCAACCCTGGTCGCGATCGCGATCTCGTCGGTGATCTCGGCCGGCTGCCAGGACCACTGCCCGTTCGGGTCGCACTCCGGGAGTGCCACATGCCGTCCGCGGTGACGGCGAAGTCGAAGGTGCCGAAGGTCAGTCGGACGTCGGAGAGGTAGCGGGCGGTCGCCTCGGCGACCGGCTTGCCGACCGGCTCGTCGACCGTACCGGCGGCGTGCTCGGCGGTGAACTCCCGCGCCTCGTGTTCGTCGTCGGCGACCAGCGTGCGGGGTGCCCGGAATCCGTAGCGCCGGGCGGTGGCGAGGCGGGCCCGGCCTGTACGCTGCCGCCCGGTTGTCCCGGAGATGGTCGACGTGGCGCGCCCCGGCAGCGACGCCAGGATGCCACCCGCCCTCCAGAAGGTTTGCGCGGCGGCGAACCGGCGGTCCTCGCCGCCGAGGTCGGCAGGCCCCTCGTAGGGCGAGGCACCCCCGTGCGGGTCGGTGCCGGGATCGAGGCGGACCACCGGGGTCATTTCCGGCAACTCCACTGCTGCGCAGAACCGTTCATTGGCCCGCCCTGGTGGGGCGGGGGTGCTGGGGAGCAGGAAGTCGGCGGGGCCGACTTCCTGCGTGCGCCACCGAGGCCGCCGACCGGTGCGGATCGTCGGAATCACTCGTCACCGATCGCGTTCGCTCACGGGGACCGAGGGCCGGGAGGGGAACCGGGCAGGTCGGCCGCGACCAGCTCGGCAGCGCGCTCGGGGTCGCCGTCCGCGCGGGCGAGCAGCGCCTCGATGTCGTAGCCCGAAGGCCCGAAGGCGGCGCCGACGCCGAGGGAACGGCCCCAGCCGAAGCGTTCCATGGAGACGGCGGCGCCCAGGTCGGGACGGAGCCGGTCGAGCGTGCAGACCAGCTCCCAGGCGAAAGCGTCCAGGCGGGCCCGCCGAGCCGGGTTGCAGGCGTTCACGGCGTCGGTGACCCAGTCGTCGCCGGGCTCGTACTCCGGGAGGGCCGGCAGCGGTTCGAGGGCATCCGTGATCGGGGCCGCGCTGAACGTGAGGAGGTGGGCGCCCTCGGGGTTGTCGACCAGTTCGGCCAGGAACGGCACGGCGCGGGGGTCGTGCCGACAGGCCAGTCCGCGGATCGCCTCCGTGCGGGTGTCGGTGTGCTCGTCGGCCGTCCGCTCCCAGAGCGCGGCCCGGATCGCGGGAGTGTCCACCTCGGCCTGGACGCCGAGGGTGAACGTCGCCCAGTTGCGGACCTCCGGGTCCGGGTCCTGACTCAGCCCGACGAGGGCGCGGATGTCCGGCCCGTCCGACAGGCCGGTGAGAACCTCCGCGAACGAGCGGGCCACCTCCTCGCGGACCTCGGCGTCAGGATGTTCGGCGAGAGCGACGAGGACGGGCACGGCACGCGGGTCGTACGTCTTCTCGATCGCGCGCGCCAGGGACCGCAGCACGCCGGCCTCGGTCTCCCGCTGTGCGAGGGCGACCAGCGCGGTGGCCGTCCCGGCGCGGACCGCCTCGTGGTGATAGCTGGTGTCGCGCAACAGGTCGCAGCCCGCCCGGCGCTCGATCGGATCGGCCGAAGCGATCAGCTCCAGGCCGAGCGGCAGCGCCGCCACCCCGTCGGCGGCCGCCCGCCACAGCAGCGATACGTACTCGGCCCAGCCGTCGTGGTCGTCCGGGTCGTCCGAAGCGGCAATGGCGCGCGCCGCCACCAGTGCCCGCGTGACCAGCTCCGCCACGGTGTCCGTTTCCATGCGGGCATTCTGGTGCACGAACCGCGAGAGCACGCGGGAATTGTCGGCCCGACCGCGCCTCCGGTCCACGCACGCGTCGACGACCCGGGACGCAACCGGGCCCGACCGAGACCCCAACGTGCCGTAGAGCAAAGGGGATCGAGCATTGCTTCCTCATTGCGTCCGGTGCTGCTGAGGGCAGCCAGGATCCGGTGCCGGCGCTCGCCCGCTGGCCGGTTCACGAGCTCGTCGACGATCGGGTCTTCCGCGTGGCGGGGCTGTGGGGGTGCGCAGGAAGTCGGCGGGGCCGACTTCCTGCGCAGCGGAGACGAGTTGGAGTAGAGGCGACGTGGGCCCACACGTACTTGCCGACGCCGCAGGCGCGGGATTCGCAGCCCCAGCGTTCGGCGAGTTCGTCGACGACGAGCAGGCCGCGCCCGTGCTCGTCGTCCGGCGCGGCGAGTCGCTCGCCGGGTGCGGTGTCCGCGAGACGCGCGAGGAGACAGGCATCGAGGTCGAGATCACCGGGATCGTCGGCACGTACACCGACCCCCGCCATGTCTTCGCCTACGACGACGGCGAGGTCCGCCAGGAGTTCTCCATCTGCCTCCTCGGACGCCCGCTCGGCGGGGAGTTGCGGGTGTCCGACGAGTCCCACGAGGTGGCGTGGTTCACCCCGGCCGAAACGGACGGGCTGCCGATGGTGGCGAACATCCGCAAGCGGCTGGCCGACTGGCGCTCCGGCGCGATCCCCGTGGTGCGCCAGTGCTGTGACCGGGATGGTCCACCGTGATCGGAAGGCGGTTCGCGGGACGAGCGCACGCGCAACGGCTGGTATTACTGGGACATGCAGGAAGAGACGGCACGCTCCGCGATCGACACGTTCATCTCCGCGTTCAACGCCTCGGACGACAGCTATGTGACGGCCCTGCTCTCCCAGGCCCTGACCTCGGACGTGGTCTTCTGGGGGCCGTTGGGCCGCAGCGAAGGAATCGCGGCGGTCGAGCGGTTCGTGCTGGACATCCGGCGCCACCCGGCGGGGACCGGCACGATGGCGCGCTGCTCGGCGGTGGACATGCCTGGCGAGTGGGCCCGGTACCAGTGGGTCTTCACCATGCCGGACGGAGGCCCCCGCCTGGCGGGAACGGACGTCGTCCATCTGCGGCGGAGCCTCATCGACCAGGTCATCGTCTTTGCGGGGGAGATCGAGCCGTCCGCCTCCTGAGTCGTCCTTCTGTCGCTGTCCTTCTCGTGAACGTGTCCCTTTCGGCACTCCGGGGCTGCGGTTCGCGGTCGGTCGGGCTGCGGCGTCGAGGGGCGCCCGACCCAGCGGATGCCCTTCTCGCTGCGGATGCGGGCGCGTTCCTTGCGTTGGGCGGCAAGTACCAAGTACGTCGGGGTGGCGAGAGTGTGCTCTAGCCTTGCGCGGCTTACTGGTTCGGTCAGGGAGTTGCGAGTGAATGAGGTCTTGCGGGCCATTCATCGTTGCGATGAGGTCCCCGTGGTCGTTGTCGATGGGTTCGAGTCTGCTGAGGAGGCTGTCGCCGGTTCGGGCCCGGCGGTGACGGTGACCGTGTGCGAGAGCCACGTCGGAGCGGCCGATGCATGGCTGAAGGGCTTCCATCCGATTCTGCGAGCCGACGAGAGCGTCGGGCAGGGGTGTGGATGGGTGCACGACTTCCGCGAGCCGGAGGTTGTTCTGCGGGCTCATGTCGATGCCTGGCTGGGCCGACTGAGCGGCCTGGACCTCGCGGACTACGACGACTGGGCGGCGTACCTGTCTGCGGCGCACGAGCGGCTCTGCACCCTGCACGGGCTTGAGCTGGGTCATACGGGAGGCGGTGGGGCCGTGTCCTCGATTGGTATGGCTGCCGGCGAAGGAGACAGCGGTGGCCTGGGGGTCGCCTTGCATTTCCTCGGCCATGCCGAGGTGCTCGCCGCAATGGGCCTGATGACCGACAGCCCGGATTCCTGCTGCTGAGCGGTGCCCTGGCTCCGACTGTGATCCGGCGGAGGCCGGGGCCCGGCATCGCGGGTTCAACTCAGTGGGCCGAGTGTGCGAGTTGCCCGGGACCCCACTGCCGGCCGATGGGTAGTGGGGTCTTCCGTTGCTACTTCCGGGTGTTGGTGCGGCGGGTGGGCTCTGCGGTGGTCGGGTCCTCGGGCCAGGGGTGGCGGGGGTAGCGGCCCCTGAGGTCGGCGCGGACGGCGCGGTAGCCCTCGCGCCAGAAGCTCTCCAGATCACCGGTGACGGCGGCGGGGCGGCCGGCGGGGGAGAGCAGGTGGATGGTCAGCGGTATGCGGCCGCCGGCCAGGGCGGGGGCCGCTGTCCAGCCGAAGAGTTCCTGCAACTTGACTGCCAGCACCGGGCGTTCGGTGGTGTAGTCGACTCGTATCTTCGAGCCGGACGGCACGGTGATGCGTTCGGGGGCGAGGTCGTCGAGGCGGCCGGCTTCGCCGGTGGCCCAGGGGAGTAGGCGTTGCAGGGCGGCCGTCGTATCGATCCTCGCGAGGTCGGAGCGGCGGCGGGCGCGGGAGAGTTCGGGCTCCAGCCATTCCTCCGCGCGTTCCAGCAGCGCCTCGTCGCTGACGTCGGGCCAGGGGTCTCCGATCGCGGCGTGGAGGAATGCCAGGCGCTCGCGGAGGTTGGACGGGAAGCTCAGCAGGGTGCTGATGCCCTCGCGCGTGAGGCCTTCGAGGAGGGCTGACCGGACGAGTGAAGAGTCGGGGCGGTTGAGGGGCTTCTCCGCGAGCTCGATGGCGCCCAGCGACTCGACCCGGCGGGAGACGACTTCGCCGCGGCGGGTGTCCCAGTGGACCTCCTCACGAGCGGTCAGCAGCGCCGCACCCGCGACCAGAGCAGTGTCCTCGTCCAGCGCCGCGGCGTGCAGCACCCGGGCCGAGTGCGAGCCCGCCGGGCGGTCGGCGACCGCGACGGCGAGCCAGGGCACGGCGCCGAGTGTGGTGCCGGGGGCGAGTTCGGCGGCCGTGCCGGAGGCCATCAGGTACGGGCTGCGCTCGCCGGGGGCGGGCTTGTCGACGCGGGCGCGGGCGATGCGTTCGGGGAAGGCGAGGGCGACGACGAGGCCGGCGGCGGCGCCGTCGGAGAGCTGGGTGGCGGGCTCGGAGCCGGTGCCGCGCAGGAGGCGGCGGACCTCGTCGCGCCAGCGGCCCGCGTAGGGGTCCCGGGAGGAGCGAACGGTGCGCCAGACCGCGCCGAGGTCGTCGCCGAGCGCGCGTGGCGGTTCCTCGGAGAGCAGCGCGACCACCTCGGCGGCCCGCCGCGCACCGACCGCCGCCGCGCCGTCGACCAGGGCGCGGCCGAGCCGGGGGTGCAGTCCGGTGCGGGCGAGGCGGACGCCGCGGGCCGTGGCCCGCCCGTCCGGGGAGACGGCGCCGAGGGCCTGGAGGGTCTGTCGGGCGGCGGCCATCGCCCCGGCGGGCGGGGCGTCGGGCAGGGCGAGGCCGGTGGCGTCCGGGTCGCCCCAGCAGGCGGCCTGGAGGGCGAAGGGGGTGAGGTCGGCGAGCGCGATCTCGGGGGTGGGGAAGCGGGCGGCGAGGGCGTCCTCGGCCTCGTTCCAGCAGCGGTAGACGGTGCCGGGGGCCTCGCGGCCGGCACGGCCGGCGCGCTGGCGGGCGGCGGCGAGGGATGCCCGGACGGTGACCAGTCCGGCCAGTCCGCGGGCGTGGTCGGTGCGGGGTTCGCGGGCCAGTCCGGCGTCCACCACGACCCGGACGCCCGGCACGGTGAGGCTGGACTCGGCGACGGCGGTGGTGAGGACGACCCGCCGTGCGGGGGACGGGGTGAGGGCGGCGTCCTGTACGGCCTGCGGGGCGCGGCCGTGCAGTTGCAGCACCTCGGCGGTGACGCCGCCCAGTTGCCCGGCGACCCGGGCGATCTCGCCGACGCCGGGCAGGAAGCAGAGCACGTCGCCGTCGCGCTCGTGCAGGGCCCGCCGGACGGTCGAGGCGACGTGGTCGAGCAGGGCAGGGTCCACCCGGGTGCCGTGGGCGGGCCGGACGGCGCGCGGCGGCGGCGCCCAGACCACCTCGACCGGGTGGGACGTCCCGTGCGCCTCCACCACGGGCGCGCCGCCGAGCAGTTCGGCCCAGGCCTCGGTGTCGGAGGTGGCCGAGGCGCAGACCAGCCGCAGTTCGGGCCGCAGCGCCGCCCGGACGTCGAGCAGGAAGGCGAGCGCGGTGTCGGCGTCCAGGTGCCGTTCGTGGCATTCGTCGAGCACCACCACGTCCACGCCGGGCAGTTCCTGGTCGCGCTGGAGCCGTTGCAGCAGCACGCCGGTGGTGACCACTTCGACCACGGTGTCCGGGCCCGCCGTGCGCTCGCCGCGCACGGTGTGGCCGATCCGGCCGCCGACCGGTTCGCCGAGCAGCCAGGCCATCCGCCGGGCGGCCGCCCGTACCGCGAGCCGGCGGGGTTCGGCGACCAGCACCCGGCGCACCGGCCCGCCCGGCCCGCCCGGACCGTCCGGATCGAGCAGTCCGGCCAGGGCGAGCGGCACCAGGGTGGTCTTGCCGGTGCCGGGCGGTGCGGCGAGGACGGCGGTGCCGTGTTCGTCCAACGCGCGGTGCAGGGCGGGCAGGGCGGTGCGGACGGGCAGTTCGCGCCAGGCCGGGTTCATGGAGGGGCTCAGCCCCGCTCGGTGACGAAGATCGCCGTGCCGGGGATCAGCCGTCCGCGCAGCGGGGACCAGCCGCCCCACTCCTGTTCCAGTCCGGCCGGCCACTCGGGCTCGACCAGGTCCACCAGCCGGAAGCCGGCGGTGACGAGTTCGCGGACCCGGTCGCCGAGGGTGCGGTGGTGTTCGACGTAGGTGGCGTGGCCCTGTTCGTCCTGCTCGACGTAGGGGGTGCGGTCGAAGTAGGAGGACGCCGCGGTGAGGCCTTCGACGCCGGGTTCGTCCGGGAAGGCCCAGCGGATCGGGTGGGTCACCGAGAACACCCAGCGCCCGCCGGGCCGCAGCACCCGGTGGACCTCGCGCATCAGCGCGGTGGTGTCGGCGCTGAACGGGACGGCGCCGTAGGCGGAGCAGGCGAGGTCGAAGGAGGCGTCGGCGAAGGGCAGGACGGCGGCGTCGGCCTGGACGACGGCGACGGGGTCGGTGCCGCGGCCGAGGTCGATCCGGCGGGAGTGCTGGAGCTGGCGGTAGGAGATGTCCAGGGCGACCGGCCGGGCGCCCCGGGCGGCGAGCCAGCGGGAGCACTGGGCGGCGCCGGCGCCGATCTCCAGGACGTCCCGGCCGGCCACCTCGCCGAGCAGGCGGGCGTCGGCCTCGTCCAGGCCTTCGGGGCACCAGGTGAAGCGGTCGTCGCCGAGGAACTCGCCGTGTTCGTCCTGGTACTCGTCGGCGTTGCGGTCCCACCAGTGCCGGCTGGCGCGGCTGCTCTCCCCGGTGCCGGCCTCGCGGCGGATCGCGTCGTCGCCGTCCTCCTCCTCGGCCCGCGCGGGGGAGGTGTCAAGATCGTGCAGGTCCGACTGGGGGGTGGTGGCCACGGTGACAATGCCCATCGCGTAGGGTATGGAATGCGGAAGCGCCGCTGCCGCGAACCGGCCCGTCAGGGTCCGGATCCTGGCGGTGGCATCCGGGGACGTGGCCCCTTCGGGTGTCGCCGCAAGGCGCGCATTCGGAGGATATGGCCTGATCCGTACCGGGCTCCACCGTCTTGCCGTCCTTCGGCATTGACCGTGCCTGGCCGTCCCCGTATGCTACAAGTTGCGCTGCGGGCCTGCGCGCCTCGGACGGAGCAGGTCGCGCTCGCATCTGTCGAAGACCCCACGGTCGCAAGACGGACGCCGGTTCTCGTTGTACGGGAATCCCGGTGTGCCGTGTTCTTGGCTGTCCGGCTTTCGGTGGGAGCGATACGGGCCCTCCGCGTGGCATTACCTACGACTTTCATGTCCGTACCGGAGCCCTTTTCCTAATGACGAGCCCCACCGACTCCTCCCTCAGCACCACCCCGCAGGTCGCGGTCAACGACATCGGCGACGCGGAGGCCTTCCTCGCCGCCATCGACGAGACCATCAAGTACTTCAACGATGGCGACATCGTCGAGGGCGTCATCGTGAAGGTCGACCGTGACGAGGTTCTCCTCGACATCGGTTACAAGACCGAGGGCGTCATCCCGTCCCGCGAGCTCTCGATCAAGCACGACGTTGACCCGCACGAGGTCGTCGCCGTCGGTGACAACATCGAGGCCCTGGTTCTCCAGAAGGAGGACAAGGAGGGTCGTCTCATCCTGTCCAAGAAGCGCGCTCAGTACGAGCGTGCCTGGGGCACGATCGAGAAGATCAAGGAAGAGGACGGCATCGTCACCGGTACCGTCATCGAGGTCGTCAAGGGTGGTCTCATCCTCGACATCGGCCTCCGGGGCTTCCTCCCCGCCTCGCTGGTCGAGATGCGTCGCGTCCGCGACCTCCAGCCCTACGTGGGCAAGGAGCTCGAGGCCAAGATCATCGAGCTGGACAAGAACCGCAACAACGTGGTCCTGTCCCGCCGTGCCTGGCTGGAGCAGACCCAGAGCGAGGTCCGCCAGACCTTCCTCACCACCCTCCAGAAGGGCCAGGTGCGCTCCGGCGTCGTCTCCTCGATCGTCAACTTCGGTGCCTTCGTGGACCTGGGTGGCGTCGACGGCCTGGTGCACGTCTCCGAGCTGTCCTGGAAGCACATCGACCACCCGTCCGAGGTTGTCGAGGTCGGCCAGGAGGTCACCGTCGAGGTTCTCGACGTTGACATGGACCGCGAGCGCGTCTCCCTGTCGCTGAAGGCGACCCAGGAGGACCCGTGGCAGCAGTTCGCCCGGACCCACCAGATCGGTCAGGTCGTCCCGGGTAAGGTCACCAAGCTGGTTCCGTTCGGTGCGTTCGTCCGCGTGGACGAGGGCATCGAGGGTCTGGTCCACATCTCCGAGCTGGCCGAGCGCCACGTCGAGATCCCGGAGCAGGTCGTCCAGGTCGGCGACGAGATCTTCGTCAAGGTCATCGACATCGACCTCGAGCGTCGCCGCATCAGCCTGTCGCTGAAGCAGGCCAACGAGGCCCTGGGTGCCAACCCGGCCGAGGTCGAGTTCGACCCGACCCTGTACGGCATGGCCGCCTCGTACGACGACCAGGGCAACTACATCTACCCGGAGGGCTTCGACCCCGAGGCGAACGACTGGCTGCCCGGCTTCGAGAAGCAGCGCGAGGAGTGGGAGCGCCAGTACGCCGAGGCGCAGACCCGCTTCGAGCAGCACCAGGCCCAGGTCATCAAGAGCCGCGAGGCCGATGCCCAGGCCGCCGAGGAGGGTGGCGACGCCGTCGCCGCTGCCGCCGGTGGTTCCTACTCGTCCAGCAGCGACGAGGGCTCGGGCGCCCTGGCCTCCGACGAGGCCCTGGCCGCTCTGCGCGAGAAGCTGGCCGGTGGCCAGAGCTGAGGCTCTCGCTTCCCGCTAGCCGATAGCTAGACGGTGGGCCCCACCCGGATTTCCGGGTGGGGCCCATTTCGTTTTTCGCCATGACTTATCACGCTTTGACTTATGTGTGTTTTATGTGAAGGAAAGTGTGAGATGGGGCTCATTGCCCGCCTATAGGCCGGAGTTCGGGTTGCACCTAGATTGAGGGGAGCTGCCCGAAAGGCTCCTTCATGCGAAACCCCTTTTTCGCCGCCCCCGCCCCCGCCTCTGCCTCCGCCCCCACCGCCGTGGTCGGCGGCCGGCTCGCGGCCCTCGGCCGGTTCTGCTTCCGCCACCGTCGCTGGGTGCTCGGCCTGTGGGCCGTCGTCCTGGTGGTCGGGGTCCTGATCGGGGGACGCGTCTTCGAGGGCTCGGTGGCCGGGGCCTCCTCCGCCAGCGCCGAGGCCGACCGGGGCAGCGCGGTGGTCGCCGCTGCCGACCCGGCCAAGGGCACCGTGACCGCCGTGGTGGACGGCAGGCCGGTGGACGATCCGGCGGTGAAGGCCGCCGTCGAGAAGGCCACCGCCGAGATCGCCGCCCTGCCCGGGGTCTCCTCCGCACTCGACGCGTACGGCTCCGGCCCGGCGCCGGCCGCGCTGCGCTCCGCCGACGGGACGGCGAGCCTGGTCACCGTGCGGATGGCCGACACCGCGAGCACCGCCCAGACCGACGCCGTCACCGAGCGGCTCGGCGCGCTGAACGGGGCGGGCGGCGCCCACGTCACGGTCGGCGGGGACCTGGTGCTCCAGCAGGAGGTCAAGCAGCAGACCGAGAAGGACACCCGGTTCGGCGAGATAGTGACGCTGCCGCTCACGCTGATCGTCATGGTGCTGGTCTTCGGCGGGCTGGCGGCGGCCTCGCTGCCGGTGATCGGGGCGGTCGCCTCGGTGGGCGGCGCGCTGCTGGCCATGTTCGGTTTCAGCCGGATCATGGACATCGACACCAGTGTGCTGCCGATCGCCACGGTGCTGGGGCTCGGGCTCTCGATCGACTACGCGCTGCTCATGGTGAATCGTTTCCGCGAGGAACGCGGCCACGGCGCGGACATCGCCGCCGCCGTCGAACGGACCGCGGCGACCGCCGGACGCACCGTGGCCTTCTCCGGGCTGACCGTCGCCGTCGCGCTCTCCGGACTGTTCGTCTTCACCAGCCCGGTGCTCGGCGCGGTGGCGGCCGCCGGGGTGAGCGTGGTGGTGATCGCCGTCGCCGCCGCGCTGACCCTGATCCCCGCACTGCTCGGCTTCGCCGGCGCGCGGATCAAGACACCCTCCGCGCCCGTGGCGGACGAGGGGTTCTTCAGCCGGACCGTGCGCCGGGTGCGCAAGCGGGCGGTGGCGGTCACCCTCGCCTCGGTGGCGCTGCTGATGGCGGCCGGCGCGCCGTTCCTCCACGCCGACATGCGCAGCTCCGGCGCCGCGGTGCTGCCCGCCTCCTCGGCCGGGCGGCAGGTCGCCGAGACGATCGACCAGCGCTTCCCGCAGGCCTCGGCCGCGCCGATCACCGTGGTGGTCGAGGGCGGGGCGTCGGTGGCGCAGGCGTACGCGGACGACGTGGTCGCCAAGCTGCCCGGGGTGAGCGGGGTGCGGGCGGTGTCGCCGGTTGGCGACGCGGTCTCCACGATCGACGTGCTGGTGCAAGGGGACCCGCAGGGCGGGCAGGCCAAGCAGGTGGTGGAGGAGCTGCGGGCCGACCGCGGCGGGCTGACCACCTACGTCACCGGCGGCGCGGCCTCGGTGGTGGACTTCCAGGACGAGCTGCTCTCGCGCGGACCGTGGGCGCTCGGGCTGGTCGCGGTCGGCACCCTGGTGCTGCTCTTCCTGATGACCGGCTCGGTGGTGATGCCGGTCAAGGCACTGCTGATGAACCTGCTCTCGCTGGGCGCCTCGCTCGGCGCGCTCACCCTGGTGTTCCAGGACGGCTGGTTCAGCGGGCTGCTCGGGTTCAGCCCGACCGGCGGGCTGGAGACCTTCATCCCGGTCCTGGTCTTCGCCTTCGCCTTCGGGCTGTCGATGGACTACGAGGTGTTCCTGCTCGCCCGGATCAGGGAGCTGACCCTGCGCGGGCACGACTGCGTCCGGGCGGTGGAGCTGGGCGTGCAGCGCAGCGGTCGGATCATCACCTCGGCGGCACTGCTGATGGTGATCGTCTTCGCGGGGTTCGCGCTCGGGGACATGCTGATGGTCAAGCAGATGGGCATCGCGCTGGCCGTCGCCGTCGCGGTGGACGCCACCCTGGTGCGCTGCCTGCTGGTGCCCGCCGCGATGAGCCTGTTCGGCGAGTTCAACTGGTGGGCGCCCGGCCCGCTGCGGCGGCTGCACCGGCGGTTCGGGCTGAGCGAGCACGTCGACCTGCCGGAGATCCAGCCGGCGGTGCTCCCGGTGCCGCGCGCCGGGACCGGGTCGGAGAGTGCCGGGTCGGAGGGCGCCGGGGTCGAGGGCGTCGGGGTCGGGTCGGAGAGTGCCGGATCCGAGGTTGTCGGGTCCGGGGGCGGCGCGGCCGGGGACGGCGCGGCCAAGGGCCTGGTGGGTTCAGCCCAGCCGGCGTAGCAGGTCGACCGCCGAGCGGAGCCGGTCCTGTTCGGCGGGGTCGAGGCGGGACTCGATGGCGGTGGCGATCTGGTGTTCGCGGCGCGCGCGCTGGTCGAGCAGCGCGTCGCGGCCGGCCTCGGTGGCGGCGACCAGCAGTTTGCGGCCGTCGGTGGGGTGGGGCTGCTGGGTGACCAGCCCGGCCTCGGTCATCAGCGCGACGGTGCGGGCCATCGACTGGTGGCGGACCCGCTGGAGCGCGGCGAGTTCGGCGACGGTGCAGGAGAGCTCGTCGCGGACCAGCAGGCCGAGGACGGCGGCCTGGTTCTGCG
Organism: Kitasatospora sp. NPDC058063; assembly: GCF_042885395.1. Taxonomy (NCBI): domain Bacteria; kingdom Bacillati; phylum Actinomycetota; class Actinomycetes; order Kitasatosporales; family Streptomycetaceae; genus Kitasatospora; species Kitasatospora sp. NPDC058063. The sequence goes on along the minus strand of NZ_JBHVSD010000008.1, from coordinate 302,124 downwards.
GCAGCTCGTCGTCGGTGCGCAGGGAGCGGACCAGGGTGCCGAGGGCGGCGCGCAGGTCGGCGGCGAGTTCCAGGGTGTCCGGGTGCGGGGCTTCGCTGGGCATGGGAGAAGTCTATCGGCAATTCATACAGCAAGGCTGTACAGCATTGCTGTATGGTTTTTGCCATGCGAATCACCAAGTTCGGACACGCCTGCGTACGCGTCGAGCACGGCGGCACCACCGTCGTCGTCGATCCGGGATCGTTCAGCGACCCCGCCGCACTGGCCGGGGCGGACGCCGTCCTGATCACCCATGAGCACATGGACCACTTCGAGGAGTCCCGGCTGCGTGCCGCGCTGGAGGCCGACCCGGCCCTGCGGGTGTGGACCAACCGGGCCGTCGCCGCCCAGCTGGACGGCGTGGCGCAGCGGATCGAGACGGTCGGCGAGGGCGACGCCTTCGAGATCGGCGGGCTCGGCGTCTCGGTGCACGGCGAGTGGCACGCGGAGATCCACCCGGACATCCCGCGGGTGCAGAACATCGGCTTCCTCTTCGACGGCCGGCTGTTCCACCCCGGTGACGCGTTCACCGTGCCGCCGCACGCCGTGGACACCCTGCTGCTGCCGCTCGCGGCGCCCTGGAGCAAGGCCTCCGAGGTGATCGACTACGTCCGGGAGGCCGGGCCGCGCCAGGCGGTGCCGGTGCACGAGGCGGTGCTCAGCCCGATCGGGTTCGCGGTGCAGACCCGGCTGGTCGGGCCGCAGGGGCCGGGCACGGGCGCGGAGCTGACGGTGCTGGGGGACGGCGAGAGCCTGGAGCTGGGCTGACGGCGTCGCCCGCCGACGGCCCGCGCCGACGGTGCTCCTCGTCGGTGGCCCGTACTGACGGGCCCGGTGCCGCGCCGGTAGCCTGACGCCATGCTGAAGATCGGACTGACGGGTGGCATCGGCGCGGGCAAGAGCGAGGTGTCCCGGCTGTTCGCCGCGCGCGGCGCGGTGATCGTGGACTCGGACGTGATCGCCCGTGAGGTGGTCGCCCCCGGAACGGACGGTCTGGCGGCCGTGGTCGCCGAGTTCGGACCGCAGGTGCTGCGGGAGGACGGCGCGCTGGACCGTCCGGCGCTCGGGGCGGTCGTGTTCGCCGACCCGGAGCGGCTGAAGGCGCTGAACGCGATCGTCCACCCGCTGGTGCGGGCCCGCTCCGCCGAGCTGGAGGCGGCGGCCGCGCCGGACGCGGTCGTGGTGCACGACGTGCCGCTGCTGGCCGAGAACGGCCTGGCGCCGCTGTACGACCTGGTCGTGGTGGTGGACGCGGCCGACGAGGTGCGGCTGGACCGGCTGGTGCGGTTGCGCGGGATGGCCGAGGAGGAGGCCCGGGCCCGGATGGCCGCGCAGGCCTCGCGGGAGGACCGGCTGGCGATCGCGGACCTGGTGATCGACAACGGCGGCGGCCTGGCTGAGCTGGAGGCGCGGGTGGACGAGGTCTGGGCGGAGCTGGCGCGGCGCGCGACGGTCTGACACCGGGCAGGCCCGGTTCGGGCAGCGCCGCTCCGTTCAGGCGGCGCCGAGCGGCAGCCGGGCCCGGACGGCGAAGCCGCCCTCGGGCGTCGGCCCGGCGTGCAGGGTGCCGCCGAGGTCGCCGGCCCGGGTGTGCATGCCGCGCAGGCCGTGGCCGCCGGAGGGCAGTTCCGGGTGATCGGCCCGCCCGCCGGCGGCTTCGGCGTCCCGGTCGGCAGCGGGGGAGTTGACCACCGTCAGGCGCAGCCCGTCCGGCGTGACCTCGACGGTGACGGCCACCTCGGCGGCCGGGGCGTGCTTGTGCGCGTTGGTCAGCGCCTCCTGGACGATCCGGTAGGCCGCGTACTGCACGGCGGGCACCGGGTCGGGCAGCCCCTCGTCCGGTCCGCTGACGGTCAGCCCGACCGCCAGTCCGGCCAGCCGGGACTCCTCGACCAGAGCGGGCAGCCCGCGCAGCGAGGGCGCCTGTTCGGCGGAGGTGGTCAGCACGCCCAGCAGGCCGCGCAGTTCGGTGAGCGCCTGGAGGCCGAGGGCGCGGATCAGGCCGAGGGTCTCCCGGACGGCGGCCGGGTCCTCGGCCCGGGCGACCTGCCCGGCGCCCGCGTGCAGGGTGATCAGCGAGACCCGGTTGGACACCACGTCGTGCATCTCCCGCGCGAGCCGGGCGCGTTCGGCGGCCACCGCGCGCTCCTCGGCGTGCCGGCGGGCCTCCTCCAGCAGCCGGTTGCGCTCGCCGAGCAGCCGGTTGCGTTCGGCCAGCACGGCGACGGTGCGGGCGCGCTGGTGGGAGGTCAGCCCGAGGGCGAGCGGCACGGCGCAGAAGACCAGCGGGTCCTCGATGAGGTTGGCGAACTCGGACGGGGCGTCGACGTCCCCGAGGTCGAACGGGACGAGCAGCCGCAGCCCGGCCAGCGCCGCCAGGACGTACACCGGCGCGGTCCGGCCGCGCCGCGCGGCCAGCCCGTAGAGGGCGACGGCCAGCGGGAGTTGGCCGCTCAGCAGGGTGACCGCGGCGACCGCGGCCGGGTGCCGGCGCCGCAGGGCCAGGGCGAGCGCGCCGAGCGCCATCAGGCCCGCGTTGGTCCCCGGCGAGGCGGTCGGGCCGACGTCCGGGTCGTTGGCGGCGAGCGGGACGAGGACCAGCAGCACCAGGGCGGTCGGCGCGAGGGCGCGGACCGGGCGGGGCAGGCGCAGCGGCGGGCCGGGCAGCGGTGCGGCGAGGTCGGCGGCCGACTGGTCGGCGGACGCCTGGTCGGTGGGCTGCTGCATGAGGGGCATGCTGCCACAGCGGCGCGGCACCGGGACGGCCGTCGGACCGAGTGGCTGGGAAGGGACTGGTTAAAGCCTCTGGCAGGAGGAGAGCATGGCGGGATGGATGATCGTTTCTCGCCCGGGCCGCACCCCGCCGGGCCGCCGGTGGTCGAACGGCTCGCGCAGTACGGCCGCGTCGAGCAGGAGGAGATCCTCGGCCCCGGGGAGGACCCGTACGGCGTCGCCCACACCGGGCTGACCTTCCTGCCCAAGGAGATCCACTTCGGTGTCCGGGCCGCCGACGGCCGACTGGTCGCCCACACCGGGCTGCTGCCGTTGCCGCTCACCGTGGGCGGCACCGACCTGACCGCCATGGGCGTCGGCGGGGTCTGCGTCGCGCCCGACCGGCGCCACAGCGGCCTCGCGCGGGCCGTGGTCGGGGCCGCCCTCGACCACGCGCGCACGCTCGGCCACCGGTACGCGCTGCTGTTCTGCCGACCGCCGCTGGCCGCGTTCTACCGGGGGCTCGGATTCCGGGAGGTGGCGGAGGGGGTGACGGTGGAGCAGCCGGCGGGACGGCTGGCGGAGATGCCGCTGCGCACCATGTGGGCGCCGCTGGCGCCGGGGGCCGGGTGGCCGGAGGGGCCGGTGCGGCTGCGGTCGCTGCCGATGTGAGGCGGGCTCGGGGCGCCCCGGCCGGGACCGCCGCCGGTGCGGCCGCCGCAGCGGGCCGGGCGCTCGTCGCCGCCCCCGTGGGGTCCGGCCGGGTGGTCGACACCGCCGCGGCGTCGGGTCAGGCGCTCGCCGCCGCCGCCGTGGAGTCCGCGTGCGCCACGGCGGCGCGGGCCAGGGCGCGGACCATGGGGTGTGCCCGGGTGCCGTCGCCGGACAGCTCGGGCTGGAACAGCGAGGCCAGGAAGAACGGGTGTCCGGGCAGCTCCAGGACCCGCACCTCGCCCGAGGCGTCCGCGCCGCTGAACCGCAGGCCGTGCGCGGCCAGCCGGTCCAGGTAGGCGCCGTTGAGGCCGTACGCGCAGTGGTAGCGCTCCTGGGTGCGGGTGGCGCCGAGGACCCGCTCGGCGAGGCTCCCGGGGGTGATCGCGACGGCCCCCTCGTGGCCGACCAGCGAGCAGGCCAGCGGGGCGATCACCTGCTGCTCCGCCTCCGGGTGCTCCTCGCCGTGGACGGCCCCGGCGAGGCCGCAGACGTTCCGGGCGTACTCCAGCACCGCGTGCTGGAACCCGGCGCAGGTGCCCAGGAAGGGGATGCCGCGTTCGCGGGCGGTCCGGACGGCGGCCAGCGCGCCCGCCTCGCTGCGGTACGGGCTGCCGGGCAGCAGCCAGACCGCGTCGAAGCCGTCCAGGGCGCCGGGTGCGGAGGCGTCCCCGGTCGGGATCCAGTAGGCGTCCAGGACGAGGTGGTCGTGCTCGGCGAGGGCGGCCAGCAGGCCCGGGATCCGGGCGTGCGAGCGGACGGCGGGGGAGCGGTCGCCGACCAGGGCGATCCGGGGGGTCAGGTAGGTCATGCGGCTATCCTGGCCCCGCACCCGAGATCAGCGCCAACGATGATTCCTTAAGTATCGATCAGATCGGTTGATGACCGCCGTGGACCCGCAGCAGCTGCGCACCTTCGTCACCGTCGCCCGCCTGGCCTCCTTCTCGGAGGCGGCGCGGGAGCTCGGCTACACCCAGTCCGCGGTCTCCCAGCAGATCGCCGCGCTGGAGGCGGACCTCGGCACGACACTGCTGTCCCGCCGGCCGGTCGGCCCGACCGCGGCCGGGCGGCGGCTGCTGGAGCACGCCGCACCGCTGCTGGTCCGGCTGGAGGCGGCGCGCGCCGACGTCGCGCGCCTGGCCGGCGCCCCGAGCGCCCGGCTGGTGCTCGGGGCCACCCCGCTGGCGGTCGGGGCGACCCTGGGGCGTGCGCTCGGCGAGGTGCGCCGGGCCCATCCGCTGACGGAGCCGGTGGTCCGGGTCCTCGCCCAGGACGTGCTGCCCGCCCAGGTCGCCACCGGCGAGGTCGACCTCGCCCTGATCGACGGGCTGGCCGCGCCCAGCGACCCGCTGCCGCTGCCCGACGTCGGCCCGCTGCGCACCGTCGCGGTGGCCGAGCGGCCGGTCGCCGTCGCGCTGCCCCTCGGCCACCCGCTGGCCGGCCGCGGCGGCCTCGCGCTCGCCGACCTCTCCGCCGCCCGCTGGCTGGACGCCCCCGACCTCACCCCGACGGCGGCCCGGCTGCGCGCGGCCACGGGCGTCGACGGCTTCCGGCCCGCCACCCGCTACCAGGGCACCGACGTGCACGGACTGCTCGCGCTGGTGGCGGCCGGGCACGGGCTCACCCTGCTGCCCGAACCGGTGCTCGCGGCGGCACCCGGGGTCGGGTACGCGCCGATCGCCGCGCCCCGGCTGGTGCACCGCACCGAACTCGTCCATGGCAGCCTGCCGGAGGGGCCGGCGGCCCTGCTGGCGCGGCTGCTGGCGCGGTCCCGGGCCTGAGCGGCCCGTCGGAGGCGCCGAATTCGGTTGCGCGGGCCTCCGGTGCCGATGACATCATCACGCGATGAATACCAGTACGACGATCATCAGACGAGTGCGGACCGACGAGTGGCAGCAGCTCAGGGACACCCGCCTGGACGCGCTGCTGGACCCGGTCGCGGCCGTGGCCTTTCTGGAGACCCACGAGCAGGCCGCCGCCAAGCCGGACGAGTTCTGGCAGGACCGCACGACCCGGGCGGCGACGGACCCGCACGTGGCGCAGTTCATCGCGCAGGCCGAGGACGGGACCTGGCTCGGCTCCATGACCGGAGTGGTCGAGCGGTCCGGCGGGGGCGGGGCCCTGGAGGGCGACGTCGTCGAGGTCGACCAGGTGCACCTGGTCGGCGTCTACGTCCGGCCGCGGGCGCGCGGCACCGGGCTGGCGCTCGACCTGATCCGGACCGTCCAGGAGTGGGCGTGGTCGCTCTCCGAGCCCCGGATCGAGCGGGTGCGGCTGTTCGTCCACGAGGACAACCCCCGCGCCGAGGCGATGTACCGCAAGGCCGGCTTCGAGCCGTCCGGGGTGGTGCTGCCGGTGCCCGGCGGTGGGGCCGGCCGGGAGGTCGAAATGGCGGTCCTGCGGGGCTGACCGGCCGCCCGGCCCACGGGCCGGGCCCCGGGAGCGGACCCGAAGGAGCGCGCCCGGTCCGTCCGGTCGCCTGTTCCGGACGGGCCGGACGGGCCGGGCGGCCGTCTGCGGGGCGCCGGCGGGCGCCGCGGGCGCCGGCGGTGCCGGCCGTCTGCGGCGTGTCGGGGCCCGTCGGGCGTCAGTGCCCGTCGCAGCCCGGGAGGGCCTCGCACATCGGCGCGGTCATGCCGGTGCCGACGTACTTGTCCTCGGGGGCCTTCCAGGCGTCCTTGGGCTGGGCGCCGGCCTTGGTGGTGGCCCAGACCGCCAGTTCGCTGACCGCACCGCCGTCGCTGACCACGTACTCGTGCAGGGTGACGGTGCTGCCGTCGGCCTGCGGGACGGTCAGGACGGCGGCGAAGTAGGGCGCGTCCGGGGCGCTGTCGACCTTCACGGTGGCGCCGGGCGCGGTCTTGGCGCAGGACTTGAGCGCCTCCGTCAGACGGCCCTCGGCCAGGTTGGTGCTCTGCTTGGTGCCGCTGCTGCGGGTCGGGTCACCGTGGAACAGCAGGGTCTGCTCGGCCGTCCAGCGGTCCCCGCCGAAGCCGACCGAGGCCCGGGCGGAGGCGGTGCCGGTGAACAGCGGCTCGTCGTCCTTCGCGACCGCGGCGCGGCACAGCTCCATGCCCTTGAACTGGACCTGGCCGGAGAGCTGCTTGGCGTTGGCCGCCAGCGGCGTGTAGTGGTAACTCTCGTCCATCGGGATGCTCTTGGTGTCCATCCAGGCCTTGTCCGGGATGCCCTTGTCGGACCCGCTGGGCTTGTTGGGGTTGACGCTGGGCCCGGTGGTGGCGGCGGGGAGGGCGGGGGTGGCGTCCTGGCTGCCGTTGTCCGGCCCGCAGGCGCTGAGGGCGCCCAGGCAGACGAGGGCTGCGGCGGTGGCGGTGACGACTCTGGTGGTGCGCAACTGACGGTTCCTCGGATGTCCGGTGGCGTGGGCGGGGGTCGGGCGCGCACCGGCCGTGGGCCGCTGGTGCGCGGCGCCGTCCGTCCGTCCCCGCCGCCCGGTCGACCCGTGGTCGCGGGCTCGCGGCATGGCAGCTCCTCCCCTGTGCGTGCGGCCGCCTGGCCCCTCGCCCCGCTGTCCGCCCCGTGACTGATGGCCGGTCAGGGTCGATGGTGTGTCGACGGCGCTCGAAACCTATGCCACCGGACCGCCGGTCGCAAAGCCGGGTTCCGGCCGGAGGCCCGGATTCCCTTTGGGACTGGTGGGGCTGATGGGGTGAATGTGACCGGGTTCGGAGGGGTGCGGTGGGCGGGGCGCGGAGGGTTCCAGGGGCGTGCGACCGCCTCCGCGCGCTGGCCGGGGCGGCGCATCCGGGCTGGTGGGGGCGGGTGCGCGGCGCCGTGCGACGGATCCGCGGGGCGGCCCCGGTCAGGCGACCCGGCCGCCGATCCCGGAGCGGCCCGCCGGGACGCCGTCGAGGGTGACCACGGTCTGCCGTCCGACGGCCTCACCGAGCGCGCCGGTGATCGCCGCGGTGGCCGCCGCGACCAGGCGGGCGGGCGCGTCGGGCACCTGCGGCAGGTGGTAGGCCGCCTCCCGCAGGCTCAGCAGGACCACCGGTGCGACCTCCTCGGTCGGCAGTCCGCCGATGCCCCGGCGGCGCTGGGGGACCCCGATCAGCTCGACCGCGACCAGCGGGCGGACCTGTTCGCCGAAGACGGAGGTGACGGCCTCGGTGAGGCCGGCGATGAGGGCCCGCTCGACCTCGGGGTCGAGGGACTCCTCGCGGATGTGCAGGCTCAGGTGCGGCATGGTGGAGCTCCGTTCGGCTCGGTTCGTACCATGGGCTGACGGGTTCGCTTTGCACATAAAACAGCTTTGATATCAAAGGTAACTGGGGAGGGGTGTGCGATGTCAACGGCCGAAGGGGAATCGCCGAACACGCCGTCGTCGACCGGGGAGGGGCTCGACGACGCGGTGCGGTCGATGCTGCTGCTGATGCCCCGGCTGGTCGGGCGGGCCAAGCGGATCCCCGTCCCCGAGGCGCTGCGCGGCCTCGCGCTGGCGCCCCGTCACCTGTCGCTGCTGGCCTGCCTGCTGCTGGACGGACCGATGGGCGTGAACGACCTCGCCGCCCGACTGGAGGTCGCCCCCACCACGGTCAGCCTGATGGTCGGCGACCTCAGCCGGCAGGACATCCTCGAACGGCGCGAGGACGAGGCCGACCGCCGGCGCCGGATCGTCGCGATCGCCCCCGCCCGGCTGCCCGCCATCGAGGCCTGGCTCGCCCCGGGGGCCGTCGCCTGGCGCACGGCCCTCGGGCCGCTCGACCCGGCGCAGCGGTGCCTGGTGGTGGACACGCTGCTGGCGTACGAGGCGGCGGTGGGACGGGAGCGGGACTGACGGCGGCCGGGGCGCCGGGCGGGGCGCCGGATGGGAGGCCGGTCAGCGGCCGGGAGCCCGGCGGAAGAGCGCGGTGAGAAGGAAGGGGACACCGAACAGCGTCGAACCGGGGCCCTGGGCGGCCATCGGGCGGATCTCCAGTGGAGTGAACTCGCGGAACAGCGAGCGGAGTTCGTCCGGCGAGTACGCCAGGCCGCCCTCCAGGGCGCCGAGCCGGTAGAGCTCCTCGTCGGTCCGCTCGGAGCCCGTCGCGCCGGCCGCGAAGGCGGTGACGGCGAAGTGCCCGCCCGGTGCCAGTACCCGGTCGAGCAGGGCCAGGTAGCTGACCCGGCGGTGCGGCGGGAGGTGGTGCAGGCAGCCGGAGTCGTAGACCAGGTCGTAGTGGGCGTGGGGGAGCCGGGCCTCGAAGATGCTCGCCCGGTGGAACCGCAGGCCGGTGCCCGCGCCGGCCTCCCGGGCGCGCTCCTCGGCCCAGGCCACGGCGGTGGTGGAGAGGTCGACGGCGTCCACCTCGAAGCCGAGCGAGGCCAGGTGGACGGCGTTGCGGCCGGCGCCGCAGCCGAGGTCGAGCGCCCGGCCGGGGACGAGCAGGCCGCGGTCCAGGTAGGAGGCCAGGTTCTCGTCCGGTTTCGGCGTGAAGAACGGGCGCTCGGCGGACCGGTCCGCGTAGAACCGGTCCCAGAACGGTTCGGCCGGCGGGAAAAGGCCGTCGAGGAGGGCGAGGACGTCTTCGGTGGTGCGGATCGTACGGTTCATGCCGCCGAGCGTAGGCCGTCCGGCAGGAGGGCGCGCGAGGCGCAAAAGCCGCTGCGCGGTGGGCTGTTGGGCCGCCGGGGCACGGTCCGGCAGAGGTGTTCCGGACCCGGGCGGGCGCGTGGCGGCACCACCGCCCCGGACCGGGAAAGGGCGTTTTCGCGGGGCGGGGAGAGGCGCCTCGGGGGCGTGCCGGAATTCCGCCGGGAAAAGTGCCGTACGGGATTCGAGGGCCACATGCGAACCGGACAAGTCAACATTTACTTCCCCGGATTTCCTCTGCATAGTGGCGGGTCGAATCGAGAGGGGGCTCTTCCTTGTCGCAGATCCACGACAACGCCGCACAGCAGGTGGAGCTGGAGCGGGTGCAGGTGTCCGTCATCGGCGAGCTGTTCGACGAGCGGCTCGCCGGGGCGCGGGACCAGCTGGGGCGGGTGCTCGCGTCGGCGGCGGACGGCGCGGGCGAGGTGTACGAGCGGGAGGTGGCGGCCGGGCGGCTGGCGGGCGAGGTGCGCCGGCTGCAGGGCGCCGAGGGCGGGCTGGTGTTCGGCCGGATCGACCTGGCGGACGGGACGGTGCTGCGGATCGGGCGGCTGGGGCTGCAACGGGACGAGGACGAGCTGCCGTTGCTGGTGGACTGGCGGGCGGAGGCGGCACGGGCCTTCTACGAGGCGACGCCGGTCCACCCCCTGGGGCTGCGGCGGCGCCGCCATCTGAGCCTGACCGGCCGCACGGTGGTCGGGGTGAGCGACGAACTGCTGGACGGTTCGGAGCCGGCCGCCGGGGACGTCGTCGGGGACGGCCCGTTGGCGGCGGCGCTGCGGGAGCGGCGGACCGGGCGGATGGGGACGGCGGTCGCCACGCTCCAGACCGAGCAGGACGCGATCGTCCGCTCGTCGCACCGCGGGGTGACGGTGGTGCAGGGCGGCCCGGGCACCGGAAAGACGGTGGTGGCGCTGCACCGCGCCGCGTACGTGCTGTACGCGTTCCCGAAGGCGGCCGAGCGCGGTGTGCTGGTGCTGGGTCCGAACGCGCGGTTCCTCGACTACATCTCCCAGGTGCTGCCCTCGCTCGGGGAGAACGACGTCGTCCTGGCGACCTGCGAGGAGCTGGCCGGCGTCGCGCCGGGCGCCGTGGACGGGTTCGGGGCGGCGCGCCTCAAGGGCGGCGCCGAACTGGCCGACGCGCTGGCCGGGTCGGTCCGCTCGCGGCAGGCCCCGGGTGGGGACTTCACCGTCCGGGTCGGGCGGGAGTGGGTCCGCCTGGAGGAGGCGGAGGTCGCCGGGGCGCGGGCGGCGGCGCAGGCGAGCGGCCTCGCCCACAACCGGGCGCGCCGGCTGTTCCTGGAGCTGCTGGTGGACTCCCTGACCGGCGCGCTGGCCCGCGGCACGGTCGAGGCGCTGGAGCGCATCGACGCCGAGGTCGCGCTGCTCACCGGCATCGACCTCGACCGGATGGCGGCCCGGGACCTGCGCAGGCTCGGCGTCGACGACGAACCCGCCACGGGGGCCGACGAGTTCGACGCCGACGCCGTCCGGGCCGCGCTCCTGGACGACGCGTACGTGGACCGGGCCGTCGAGGAGCTCTGGCCGCGGCTCGTGCCGGGCGAGGTCGTCGACGCCCTGCTGGCCGACGCCGACGCACTGGCCGCGCGCCTGCCGCACCTCGGCGACGACGAGCGGGCTTCGCTGCTGCGCACGCCCGGCGCGCCGTGGGCCGACGCCGACGTGCCGCTCCTCGACGAGGCGGCGAGCCTGGTCGACGGGCCGCCCGAGCAGGCCTTCGGGCACGTCGTGGTCGACGAGGCGCAGGAGCTGACGGCGATGCAGTGGCGGATGGTTCTGCGCCGGTGCCCGGGCCGGTCGATGACACTGGTCGGCGACTTCGCGCAGGCGGGCCCGGCGGCGACCGCACGGGACTGGCACGAGGCGCTCGCCCCGCACGTCGGCCGCCGCTTCGACCTGCGGACACTGACCGTCAGCTACCGGACCACGCGGGAGATCCTGGCCACCACCGGGGAGTTGCTCGGCCGGATCGCCCCGGGGCAGCCGCCGGTCCGGTCGATCCGGCACGGCGAGGAGCCCCGGTCCGTCGCGGTGGCGCCGGAGCGGCTCGCCGGTGAGCTGCTGCGCGAGCTGCGGGCGCAGGCCGCCGCGCATCCGGGCGAGCTGCTCGGCGTGGTGTGCGCGGACGGCCGGACGGCGGAACTGGCGGCCGCCGGGGTCGAGCGGTACGCCCGGCTGGTCCCGGCGTCGGAGGCGCGCGGCCTGGAGTTCGACGGGGCCGTCGTGGTCGACCCGGACGGGATCGTCGCCGCCCGGCCCGCGGGCGAACGGGACCTGTACGTCGCCCTGACCCGCGCCACCAAGCGGCTGTGCACGGTGACCCTTCGGGAGGCCGGGGCGTAGCGGGGTGCCTCCCGCACGGGAACTCGGCCGGGCCGACTTCCCGTGCGGGACGGGCCGCGTTCCGCGTTTCGGGGTCCTGGTGGTGGGTGACCCGTCGACGCGAGGACACAAGGTGTCCTAAAGTGAATGACGTGTCTTCCCGGGGCTCCGCGGCGCCGTCGGGCGGGTCGCCGCTGCCCGCGGCCCGCCGGTGCGCGCCGCACCCCGCGCCCCGGCGGACCGCTCCGACCGAAGAGCGAAGGAGAACCACAGCGATGGCCGACACGTTCGAGACGGGCAAGACCGACCTGGTGGACCTGGCCCACCAGCGGATGCGGACCGCGATCCCCGACAACGACTGGACGGTGCGCCAGAAACTGGCCCTGACCTGCCGCATCCTGTTCGACGCCGGCCACGACTCCGGGCTGGCCGGCCAGATCACCGCCCGGGCCGAACGCCCGGGCACCTACTACACCCAGCGCCTGGGCCTGGGCTTCGACGAGATCACCGAGGACAACCTCCTCCTCGTCGACGAGGACCTCCACGTCCTGGAGGGCGACGGGATGGCCAACCCGGCCAACCGGTTCCACAGCTGGGTCTACCGGGCCCGCCCGGACGTCAACTGCATCATCCACACCCACCCGCTGCACGTCTCCGCGCTCTCGATGCTGGAAACCCCGCTGGTCGTCTCGCACATGGACATGTGCCCGCTCTACGACGACTGCGCCTTCCTGGACGAGTGGCCCGGCATCCCGGTCGGCAACGAGGAGGGCGAGATCATCTCCGCCGCCCTCGGCGACAAGCGCGCCCTCCTGCTCGCCCACCACGGCCAGCTGGTCGCCACCGGAACCGTCGAGGAGGCGTGCACCCTGGCCCTGCTCTTCGAGCGGGCCGCCGAGCTGCAGCTCCTCGCCGGGGCCGCCGGGAAGATCCAGGAGATCCCCGGACCGCTCGCCAAGGAGGCGCACGACTGGATCTCCACCCCCAAGCGCGGCCAGGCGAACTTCGCCTACTACGCCCGCCGCGCCCTGCGGGCCGGCCACGGCGACGCCCTCGTCACCCGGAAGGACTCCTGAGATGCCCGCGACCACCCTGGAAGGGATCATCGCCTACCCGGTGACCCCGTTCTCCGCGGCCGACGGCGGCCCGGACCTCGACCGGCTCGCCGAGCTGATCGACCGGCTGGTCCGCTCCGGCTGCCACGCCATCGCCCCGCTCGGCTCCACCGGCGAGAGCGCCTACCTCGACGACCAGGAGTGGTACACCGCCGCCGAGGCGTCGGTGGCGGCCGTCGCCGGCCGGGTGCCCACCGTCGTCGGCATCGCCGACCTCACCACCCGCAGCGCCGTCCGCCGCGCCCGCTTCGCCGAACGGGCCGGCGCCGACGTGGTGATGGTGCTGCCGCTCTCGTACTGGCGGCTGGACGAACGCGAGATCACCCGGCACTACACCGAGATCGCCGACGCGATCGGCATCCCGCTGATGATCTACAACAACCCCGCCACCGCCGGGGTCGACCTCCGCCCGGAACTCATGCACCGGCTGGTCGACCAGGTGGAGAACATCACCATGGTCAAGGAGAGCAGCGGCGACATCCAGCGGATGCACCGGCTCACCCAGCTCTCCGACGGCGCCCTGCCGTTCTACAACGGCTCCAACCCGCTGGCCCTGGAGGCGTTCGCGGCCGGCGCGGCCGGCTGGTGCACGGCGGCACCCTGCCTCATCCCCGAGCTCACCCTCGACCTGTACCGGGCGGTGCGCGCCGGTGACCCGGACACGGCCCGCCGGGTGTTCTACCGGCAGCTGCCGGTGCTGCAGTTCCTGCTCGGCGGGGGTCTGCCGACCACGGTGAAGGCGGGCCTGGCCCTGTGCGGCCTGGACGTCGGCGAGCCCCGGCACCCCTTGCTGCCGCTGGACGGGGCGCGGACGGCGCAGCTGTCCGCGCTGCTGTCCGCGGCGGGGGTCGCCCTGGCGGACGGCGCCGGGCCGAAGGCCTGACAGCGGCGTGGGGCCGCCCCGAAGCCGGGCCCGGGACGGCTTCAGGGCGGCCCCGGGCCCGCCGGGCCCGTCAGGGCAGCGTGGGAACCCGGTCCGAGGGGCCGTCCGGATCGTCGTGGATGACCACGAGGATCTCGGCCGGCTCCGGCCCGGTGCTCCGGCAGCGGTGGGGCAGCGCCGAGTTGAAGTACACGCTGTCCCCGGGGCCGAGTTCGACGCTCCGCTCGGGGAACTCCAGCACGGCGGTGCCCGCGTGGACGAAGAAGAACTCCTCGCCCGTGTGCGACTTGAACGGCGGGTCCGCCGGTTCGGTCGGCGGGTACATCATGAACGGCACCATCCGCTTGCCGCTGAGCCCGGTCGCGATGCCCTCGTAACGGGAGACGCCGGAGCCCGCCCCGGTGCCGACGGGAGTGCGCTCACCGGCCCGGACGACGGTGACGAGCTCGGGTTCCACCTCGTCCGAGAAGAGCCGGCCGACGTCGACCTTGAGGGCGTGGGCCAGCTTGAGCGCCGTCGAGATCGAGGGGTCGCTGATGCCGCGCTCGACCTTGGAGAGGTAGCTCTTGGTGACGCCGACCTGCTCGGCGAGTGCCTCCAGGCTGAGCCGGTTCTGCTTCCTCAGCACCCGCAACCTGCCGGCCATGCGCCACCTCTCACCCACGGAATCGTCCGGTCCATTATCGGTCCGGCCCGCCCGACCGGCGGCGACCGCCCGCTGTGCCCCGCGCCGCCCGCGCGTGCTAGCTTCCCCCGCACCGAAGGTTCCGCAGGCGGGGGGAAGAATGGTCGAGGTGCCGGTCAGTGCCCGGTGGCTGTCCGGGCTGGGGGTCGGGGCGTTCCTGCTGCCGGTGATCCTCGCGGTGGCGGGCTACGGGCCGGTGGGGGCGATCCTCTCCGCGCCCGGGCTGGTGTGCGTCGCGGCCTGTGCCGTGCCGCCGTTCTTCTCCGACCCGAAGCGGCTCCGCGTCGCCTGCACGGCGGCCGGCGTCGTGGTCGCGCTGGTGTCGGCCCCGTTCGCGTTCCTCGGGATGATCTCCGTGGTGCCGATCTGGTACGGGGCCGTCTACCTGTCCTGCCTCGCCATGCCCGTCGCCGCGATCGCCGGCCTGACCGCCGGCTTCCAGCGGGCCGGTGGCCGGGAGCGGGGCCGCCCGGCGGCGGGCTTCGCCTGGGCGGCCGGCGCGGCCGTGCCGGTCGGCTGGGCGGTGCTCACGGGCTTCGCGCTGTCGCTGCCGGCCCTCTGACCCGGCGCGGGACCCCGGCTGCGCTCAGGTCACTAGGATCGGCGGATGATCACCGTACCGTCCGGCCGGGTCACCCTCTCCGACCGTCGCACCCGGCGCAGTTGGGCCGTCGACGTCGCCCCGTTCCGGCTGGCGGCCTGTCCGGTGACCCGCGAGCAGTACGAGGGCGCGACCGGCGACCGCCGCCCCGCGCACAGCGTCTCCTGGCTGGACGCCGTCCGCCACTGCAACGAGCTGTCCCGGCGCGAAGGCCTCGCGCCCGCCTACGAGGCGGACGGCGAGGACGTCTCCTGGGACCGCGCCGCCGACGGCTACCGGCTGCCCACCGAGGCCGAATGGGAACACGCCTGCCGCGCCGGCACGGACGGCCCGCGCTACGGCCCGCTGGACGACATCGCCTGGTACCGCGGCAACTCGGGCGAGCGCCCGCACGAGGTGGGCGGGCTGCGCCCGAACGCCCACGGGCTGTACGACCTGCTCGGCAACGTCTGGGAGTGGTGCTGGGACCGGTACGACCCCGAGGTGTACGGCGAGTACCGCGTCCTGCGCGGCGGCGGCTGGTTCGACGAGCACTGGAGCTGCCGCGCCTCCGTCCGCCGCCGGAGCCACCCGACGCTGCGGATCGACGACGTGGGATTCCGGCTCGCCCGCTCGATCCACAGCCTGCCGCGCACCGATCCCCGGCCGCCGCTCGGTTGAGGAACCGTCGCGTCCGCTCGGGCGTTGGCGCCTGCATGAGTGAAGAATCAGTGTCCCTGCGCCCGATGGCCGAGGCCGACCTCCCCGTGGTCGAGGGACTGGTGAACGACCCGGAGATGCTGGGGGAGTTCCAGTGGTACGGCTGGCGCGATCCGCAGCGGTACCGCCGCCGGTGGCTGGAGAGCGGGCTGCTGGAGGAGGGGCAGTGGATGCTCGCGGTCGAGGTCGGGGGCAGGTTCGGCGGCTTCGTCGCCGCCAACCGCAGCGGGGTGCGGCCGTCCGCCCCGTACTGGAGCATCGGCGTGCAGTTGCTGCCGCACGTGCGCGGGCGCGGGATCGGCACCCGGGCCCAACGGCTGCTGGTGGACCACCTGTTCGCGCACTCCCCGGTGATGCGGCTGGAGGCGGACACCGAGGCGGGCAATCTGGCCGAGCAGCGTGTCCTGGAGAAGCTCGGCTTCACCCGGGAGGGCGTGCAGCGCGCGGTGACCTTCCGGGCCGGCGAGTGGCGCGATGTCGTCCGGTACAGCCTGCTGCGCACCGACCCGCGTCCGTAGGGCGTGGCTAGGCGGTCCCGAACCACTCCTCGGCGAGGGCGTCCAGCGTCCGTGCCGAGGGCTTCAACTCCCGCAGGTACCACGGCAGGTTGCTGTACACGTGGAGCAGGGTGCACGCCATCAGCAGCCGGGGCTCGAAGCGGCGGCCGTAGGCGTTCAGCAGGTGGCCGAGCAGGTGCGGGTCGGCCCGGGTGGTGAAGAGTCCGACGGCGACCAGGTCGTAGGCCGGGTCGCCGATCATCGCGGGCTCGAAGTCGATCAGGCCGGTGAGGCGCCAGCCGTCGGCCGGGTCGGTGAGCAGGTGCTCGCGCATGAACTCGGTGTGCAGCAGGGAGCGCCCGGGGGAGGCGGGGAGCGGGGCGGCGGCGAGGAAGTCCGGGATCTGCTCCAGCCACTCCCGCGCCAGCCCGCGTTCGCGCTGGCGGGCCACCGCGCCCGCGGCCCGGCGGGCCAGGAAGGCCGGCCAGTCGCCGGGGCCGAGGACGTCGGCGAGCGGCTCGGGGTCGAGGGCGTGCAGGGCGGCGAGCGCCTCGCCGCAGCGGCGGGCGATCCGCTCGCGGTCGGGCGGCGGGATGCGCGGCCAGGCCGGGGCGAGGCCCTCGCCGGGCAGGCGGGACATCAGGACGTGGCGCCAGCCGTTGACGTACTCGCCGGCCTCGTGGACGGTCGGGGTGGGGATCGGCAGTGCGCCGTCCAGGCGGGTGAGCACGCGCTCCTCGACGATGCCGTCCCGGGCGGAGGCGGCCGGGAACAGCTTGAGCACCAGCGCGTCGCCGACCGCGTAGACCGGCACGGAGCCCTCCGGGAAGCGCTCCAGGGGCAGGCCCCCGACGCCCAGCCGGGCGCAGAGCGCCTCGGCGCCGGGGCGCATCACCGTCTCGTCGGGGACGACCGCGTCCCACTCCTCGTCCGTCAGCACCAAGGGCAGCACGGGCGCACCGTAGGCGGGCGAACGGCCCCGGCGCAAAGGGTTTTCAGTGCCCCTCCGGGCGGGTGCCGCAGGTCTCCACGCCCGGCGGGACCGGTTCGGGTCCGCCGTCCGGGTCGCGGGTGAGCAGGTAGCGGGCGCCGGGGCCGGCCTCGCCGGCGCGGTCGGCGGCGTTGTAGAGGGCGCAGCGGGAGAGGGACAGGCAGCCGCAGCCGATGCAGCCGGTGAGCTTGGCCTTGAGCCGTTGGAGTTCGGCGATCTGCTCGTCGATCCGGCTCTGCCAGGACGCGGCGACCCGGTCCCACTCGGTGCCGCTGGGGGCCGGGCGCTCGGGGAGGCGGTCGAGGGCGACCTTCGCCTCGTCCAGGGAGAGGCCCACCCGCTGGGCGGCCCGGATGAAGGCGATCCGGCGCAGCGTGCCGCGGGTGTAGCGGCGCTGGCCGCCGGAGGTGCGGGTGGCCTGGATCAGGTCGAGGCTCTCGTAGTAGCGCAGCGCGGAGGCGGCGAGGCCGCTGCGGCGGGCGAGTTGGCCGATGGTGAGCAGGTCGCCGTGGTGCGGGCCGGGGGCCCGGCGGCCGTCGGAGTGGGCGGTCATGGGAGCCCACTGTAGTCGCTTGACCTCAAGTCGGCTTTAAGTTGCACCATCGTGGTCATGACGACGAACGCGACCGCCACGAACGCGACCGGCACCCGGTTCGAGGACCTGCCCGCCCTGATGGCGCTGATGACCGGCGCCGAGAAGCACGGCCCGGCCGCCACCTCCACCCTGGACGCGCTCTGGGTGCTGTACGACCGGGTGCTGCGGGTGACCCCGGACACCGCAGAGGCCCAGGACCGCGACCGCTTCCTGCTCTCCAAGGGCCACGGCCCGATGGCGTACTACGCCGTACTGGCGGCCAAGGGCTTCCTCGACCCGGCCGTGCTGCCGAGCTTCGGCGGCTACGACTCGCCGCTCGGCCACCACCCGGACCGCACCCTGCTCGCGGGCGTCGAGATCGCCTCCGGCTCGCTCGGACACGGCCTGCCGCTGGCCGTCGGCACCGCGCTCGGGCTGCGGGCGCAGGGCCTGACCGACCCGGCGGTGTGGGTGCTGGTCGGCGACGCGGAGTTCGACGAGGGCTCCAACGCCGAGGCGGTGGCCTTCGCCGGGGCCTACGGGCTGGAGCGGCTGAACGTGGTGGTGATCGACAACTCCTCGGCCACGCACGGCTGGCAGGGCGGCATCGCCCAGCGCTTCGCGGCCGAGGGCTGGTCGACCGCCACGGTGGACGGGCGCGACCACGAGGCGCTGCACCGCGCGTACACCGCGGAGCACCCGGGCCGCCCGCACGTGGTGGTCGCCCGGGTCGAGCCCAAGGAGCAGCACTGAGCACCCGGCGGCAGCTCCCGCCCGCCGACACCACGACCCGCCCCGCCGCTACCTGCCCCGCCACGACCGATCAGGCCGCGACCGATCAGGCCAAGACCGAGCCCCCGAGAGGAACTTCACCGATGGACACCATGCGCGAGCGCTTCGTGGACGTGACCACCCGCCTGCTGGACGAGGACCCCCGGCTGGCCGTGGTGCTCGCCGACATCACCGCCGCCGCCTTCGCCCCGGCACAGCTGCGCCACCCCGACCGGGTGGTCAACGTCGGCATCCGCGAGCAGCTGCTGATCGGCGCGACGGGCGGCCTGGCGCTCACCGGGATGCGTCCGATCGCCCACACCTTCGCCAGCTTCCTGATCGAGCGGCCCTTCGAACAGGTCAAGCTGGACCTCGTCCACCAGGGCGTCGGCGCCGTGCTGGTGAGCGCGGCGGGCTCGTACGACTGGCCGGCCGGCGGCCGCACCCACATGTCCCCGGGCGACGTCGCCCTGCTGGACACCCTGCCGGACTGGACGGTCCACGTCCCCGGCCACCCGGACGAGGCCGAGCAACTGCTGCGCCACGCCTACGCGGACGGCGACCGCAATGTGTACGTCCGGCTCTCGGAGCACCGGAACGCGGCCGCGGTGCCGGTCGAGCCGGGCCGCTTCGCCACCGTCCGGTCCGGCTCGCGCGGAGCCGTGCTCGCCGTCGGGCCGATGCTGGACGCGGTGCTCGCGGCCACCGAGGGCCTGGACGTCGCCGTGCTGTACGCGACGACGGTGCGCCCCTTCGACGCCGCCGGGCTGCGCGCGGCGCTCGGCGACCGGGCGGACGCGGTGCTGGTCGAGCCGTACCTGGCGGGCACCTCCGCGAACGAGGCGCACGCGGCGCTCGCCGACCGCCCGCACCGGGTGCTGGGCCTGGGGGTGCCGCGCGAGGAGCACCGGCACTACGGCTCGATCGCGGAGCACCTGGCCGCCTACGGCCTGGACGCCCCGGCGCTCCGGGAGCGGATCGGCACCTTCCTCCGGTGAGCCCGGCCGCTACGGTGGGCCCGGCCGCTACGGTGAGCCCGTCGTGCCGGTGAGCGTCCGGCCGGGCTGCACGGCGACGACCGCCACCGCGTCCGCCGCCAGCCGCACCGCCGTCCCCTCCAGCTCCGCCGCCCCGAAGGCCGCCACCACCTCGCGCCCGGTGGCCCCGAGCGGCAGCACGGCCCCGTCCGGCCCGAGGTTGACGGCGATCCGGTACGGCCCCCGGTGCACCACCAGCCGGCCCGCCGCCTCGTCGAAGTCCGCGCGCACCGCGCCGAGGTCGGGGTCGGACAGCTCCGGGCGCTCGCGCCGCAGCCGGATCAACGTCCGGTACCACGTGAGCAGTTCGGCATGGGGGGCGCGCCGGAGCTCGGTCCAGTCGAGGACCGAGCGCAGCACGGTGGCCGGCTCCTGGGGGTCGGGGACGGCCTCGGCGGCCCAGCCGTGCCCGGTGAACTCCCGGCGCCGGCCCTGCCGGACGGCCTCGGCGAGGTCCGGGTCGGTGTGGTCGGTGAAGTACTGCCAGGGGGTGGCGGCGCCCCACTCCTCGCCCATGAAGAGCATCGGGGTGAACGGTGAGGTGAGCACCAGTGCCGCGCCGCAGGCGAGCCGGCCGGGGGAGAGGCTGGTGGAGACGCGGTCCCCCAGTGCCCGGTTGCCGACTTGGTCGTGGGTCTGGAGGTAGCCGAGCAGCCGGTGGCCGTTGCCGGGCGGGGTGAACGGGCGTCCGTGCCGGCGGCCGCGGAACGAGGACCAGGTGCCGTCGTGGAAGAACCCGCGGGTGAGCGTCTTGGCGAGGGCGGCGAGCGGCGCGTGCGCGAAGTCCCCGTAGTAGCCCTGGGATTCGCCGGTGAGCGCGCAGTGCAGGGCGTGGTGGAAGTCGTCGCTCCACTGCGCGGTGATGCCCTGTCCGCCCGCCTCGGGCGGGGCGGTGGTGGCCGGGGTGTTGAGGTCGGACTCGGCGATCAGGAACAGCGGCCGGTTGGTGGCGACCGCCAACCTCCCCACCTCGGCGGAGAGTTCCTCCAGGAAGTGGACGGCCCGGTCGTCCGCGAGGGCGTGCACGGCGTCCAGCCGCAGTCCGTCGATCCGGTAGTCGCGCAGCCAGGCCAGCGCACTGCCGATCAGGTAGGCGCGCACCTCGTCCGAGCCTGGCGCGTCCAGGTTGACCGCCGAGCCCCACGGGGTGTGGTGCCGGTCGGTGAAGTACGGGCCGTACGCGGGAAGGTGGTTGCCGGACGGGCCGAGGTGGTTGTGCACCACGTCGAGCACCACCCCGAGGCCCTTGCGGTGGGCGGCGTCCACGAAGCGCTTGAGCCCCTCGGGCCCGCCGTAGGGCTCGTGGACGGCCCAGAGCGAGACCCCGTCGTAGCCCCAGCCGTGCCGGCCGGGGAACGGGCAGACCGGCATCAGCTCGACGAAGTCCACACCCAACTCGACCAGGTGGTCCAGGCGTTCGGCGGCGGCGTCGAAGGTGCCGCGGGCGGTGAAGGTGCCCACGTGCAGCTCGTACAGCACCGCGCCGGGCAGCGCCCGGCCGCGCCGGCCGGGCCGCGACCAGCGGAACGCGGCGTGGTCCACCGCGCGGCTGGGACCCTCCGGGCCGTGCGGCTGCCGGGCCGAGCGCGGGTCGGGCAGCGGCGGGCCGTCGTCCAGCCGGAAGGCGTAGTCGCCCGCCGGGGCCTCGCCGGACCACCAGCCGTCCCGGTCCGGGCAGCGGGCCAGGTCGTAGGCGAAGCCGTTGACGTCGACCCGCACGCGGGAGGCGGCGTTGGGCGCCCACACCTGGTAGCGCGGCATCAGTCCCTCCTCGTCAGCAGGGCCACCGGCAGGGCCGCCAGCAGCTCCGCCACCGGCACCGTGCCCGCCGGGAGGCCGCGCCCGGTCAGCTCGTCCGTCCAGGGCCCGCCGGCCGGCAGCTCCAGCACGGTGTCGCGCCAGCCGCCGGCCCGCTCCAGCCCGTACGGCAGCCGGGTGACGGCGGTGACCACGTTCCCGCCCCGGGCGAAGGCCAGCAGGTGGTCGCCGGCGGGGCCCGCGGCGTGCAGCGGGCGGTACGGGCCGAGCGGGCGGGCGCGGCGCAGGTGCAGCGCGGTGGTGGTGAGGTGCAGCTTCTCCCGGGCGAGGTCGCCGGGGCGCGGCGCGGCCGCGTCGGTGAGCCGCACGGCGAGCGCGCCGAAGTCCACCACGCCCCGGTTGTCCGGGTCGACCAGGGTGTACAGCGGCTCCTCGCTGCCCTGGTAGAGGTCCGGCACGCCCGGCACGGTGAGGTGCAGCAGCGCGGCGGCCAGGGTGTTGGCGCGGGCGTACGGGGCGAGGGCGTGGACGGCGCCCTCGATCCGGGGGAGCAGCCCGGGGTTGGCGTGGACCGCGCGGGCGCGCTGCTCCAGGGCCTGCTCGTAGCGGGGGTCGGGGGTGGTCCAGGAGGTGTGGAGCTTGGCCTCGCGGGCGGACTTGAGCAGGGCGGCGACCAGCCGGTCCGGGTCGATCGGCCAGGCGGCGACCAGGGTGTGCCACAGCAGCCAGTCGGCGTCCGGGTCGAAGCCGGGGCCGGCGGCGGTGGACCAGGCGGCGGCCTCGGCGGCCCAGGCGTCCGGCCGCTCGGCGAGCACGGCGAGCCGGGCCCGGGCGTCGGCGCTGCGCTTGGTGTCGTGGGTGGAGAGCACCGTCATGCTGTGCGGCCAGGTGCGTTCCAGGTAGCGGCACCAGTCGTGGAAGTCCGCGGGGCGCAGTCCGGGCCGGGCGGGCTCGCCGCCGACCTCGTTGAGGCCGGGCAGGGCGTTCCAGCGGTAGAAGGCGGTGTCCTCGACGCCCTTGGCGGCCACCGCGGCGGCGGTCTGGGCGAAGCGGGTGCAGAACTCGTCCTTGTCGGCGCCCCGGCCCAGCTCACCGAGCGCGAGCGCGGCCACCAGCCGGTCGGTCGGGTCGGCGGAGCCCTCCAGGGCGGCCCGCAGCTGCTCCGCCGAGGCGGCCGGGACCGCCTCGCCGGGCCGGGCGTACGGCCGGTACGCCGGGTAGCCGGTGAGCAGCCGGCCGAGCGCGGCGCGCAGCTGCCCCGGCGAGTGGTCGGCGTGCGCGGGCTCGGCGGCGCCGATCCGCAGCGCGATCCGCACCAGCCGGTCGACCTCGGCGGCGAGTTCGCCGTCCGGCCCGGCCATGTCGGCCCGCCCGCGCCGGGCCTCGGCGACGGCGGGGTGCGGGTCCGCGCAGAGGTCCCGGACCGGGCCGCCGTGCCGGAAGGACTCGTAGGCCCCGGCCAGCCGGCAGGCGCCCGCGTGGTCGGTGAGCACGCCGTCGATCCGGCGCAGCGCGTCGTAGCCGGTGGTGCCGGCCACCGGCCAGTCCTCGGGCAGCCGCTCCTCGCCGGTGAGGATCTTCTCGACCACGACGTACGCCCCGGCCGCGCCCCCAGCCTGCCCGGCGGTGGCCCCCGGCGTCCCGCCGGTGGCCGCTGCCAGCCGCCGCAGGTAGCCGCGCGGGTCGGCGAGCCCGTCCGGGTGGTCGATCCGGAAGCCGTCCAGGACACCGTCCGCGTGCAGCCCGAGCAGGACGGCGTGGGTGGCGGCGAACACCTCCGGGTCCTCGGCCCGCAGGGCGATCAGCTCGTTGACGGTGAAGAAGCGCCGGTAGTTGAGCTCGGTGCGGGCCAGGCGCCACCAGGCGAGCCGGTACCACTGGCGGCCGAGCAGCTCGGGCAGCGGCAGCTCCTCGGTGCCGGGGCGCAACGGCAGCTCGTGCTCGTGGTAGCGCAGCACTCCGCCGGCCGGGCGGCCGGGAGGCGCCCCCGCGGCGTCCACCGTGAGCTGGCCCAGGACGGCGCCCAGCCGGTCGCCGAGCAGCGGCAGCAGCACCCGGCCGCGCCCGGGGGCGTCGGCGGGGCCGGCCTGGGCGGTCCAGTCGATGTCGAACCAGCGTGCGTACGGCGAGTCGGGACCGTCGCGGAGCACCTGCCACAGCGGCCGGTTGAGCCGTTCGGGGGCGGGCACGGCCATGTGGTTGGGCACCACGTCGGCGATCAGCCGCAGGCCGTGGCGGTGCGCGGCGGCGGCCAGTTCGCGCAGCGCCGGCTCGCCGCCGAGTTGCTCGCTGATCCGGGTGTGGTCGACGGTGTCGTAGCCGTGGGTGGAGCCGGGGACGGCCTCCAGCAGCGGGGACAGGTGCAGGTGGGAGACGCCGAGGGCGGCCAGGTAGGGGACGGCGCCGGTGGCGTCGCGGAGGGTGAAGCCGGGCTGGAGCTGGAGGCGGTACGACGACGAGGGGACGGTGGCGGCCGGGCGGGGCTGCGCGGGCTCGGCGGCGGGGGTCATAGCTCCATAGGTACCCGGGGGAGGCCGCCGCCAAGACCCGCTGCTGGCCCGAACAGGTGACCGCCCCCGGCCGTCCGAAGGGCCCGCGCCGCGTTCGGCGACCGGCCCGGCCGGGCGCCGCGGCACCGCCGGCACGCCCCCGGCCGGGCGCGCCGGTACGGACCGGAGTGCCTAGGCGGGCCGCTGCAGCACCATCAGCGAGCGGTCGGTGAGCCAGAGGGCGTCCCCCGCCTTGACGCGGGCGCCCGTGCCGGGGGCGGGCAGCCGGGGCCGGGCGGTGTCGACGACGACCCGCCACTCCTGCCCGTGGTCGGCGGGCACGGTGAACTCCAGCGGTTCGGAGTGGGCGTTGAACATCAGCAGGAAGGAGTCGTCGACGATCCGGCCGCCGCGCCGGTCCGGTTCGGAGATCGCGTAGCCGTTGAGGAAGACGGTCAGCGACTTGGCGTAGCTGGCGCCCCAGTTGCGCTTGGTCATCTCCTCCCCGGTCGGGGTGAACCAGGCGATGTCGGTGAGGTCGTCGAAGCCGCCGGAGGCGGACACCGGCCGCCCGTGGAAGAACCGCCGCCGCCGGAACACCGGGTGGTCGCGGCGCAGCCAGATCATCCCCTGGGTGAACTCCAGCAGCCGCGCCTGCGGCCCGTCGCCCTCGGGCCAGTGCACCCAGGTGAGTTCGTTGTCCTGGCAGTAGGCGTTGTTGTTGCCCAGCTGGGTGCGGCAGAGCTCGTCGCCGTGCGAGAGCATCGGCACGCCCTGGGAGAGCATCAGGGTGGCGATGAAGTTGCGCTGCTGGCGCTCCCGCAGCTCCTCGACGGCCGGGTCGGCGGCGGGGCCCTCGACGCCGCAGTTCCAGGAGCGGTTGAAGGACTCGCCGTCCCGGTTGTCCTCGCCGTTGGCCTCGTTGTGCTTCTCGTTGTACGAGACCAGGTCGCGCAGGGTGAAACCGTCGTGGCAGGTCACGAAGTTGATCGAGGCGATCGGGCGGCGGCCGTCGTCCTGGTAGAGGTCGGCGGAGCCGGTGAGCCGGGAGCCGAACTCGGCGAGGGTGGCGTTCTCGCCGCGCCACAGGTCCCGCACGGTGTCCCGGTACATGCCGTTCCACTCCGTCCACAGCGGGGGGAAGTTGCCCACCTGGTAGCCGCCCTCGCCGAGGTCCCAGGGTTCGGCGATCAGCTTGGCCTGGGAGACCACCGGGTCCTGCTGGACCAGGTCGAAGAAGGAGGACAGCCGGTCCACCTCGTGGAACTGCCGGGCGAGGGTGGCGGCGAGGTCGAAGCGGAAGCCGTCCACGTGCATCTCGGTGACCCAGTAGCGCAGCGAGTCCATGATCAGCTGGAGCACGTGGGGGCTGCGCATCAGCAGGCTGTTGCCGGTGCCGGTGGTGTCCTCGTAGAAGCGCTGGTCGCGGGCGAGGCGGTAGTAGGAGACGTTGTCCAGGCCGCGCAGCGACAGCGTCGGGCCCAGGTGGTTGCCCTCGGCGGTGTGGTTGTAGACGACGTCCAGGATCACCTCGATCCCGGCCGCGTGCAGCGCCTTGACCATGGACTTGAACTCCTGCACCTGCTGGCCGCGGTCGCCGTTGGAGGAGTAGGAGGAGTGCGGGGCGAAGAAGCCGACGGTGTTGTAGCCCCAGTAGTTGGCGAGGCCGAGGTCCCGCAGCCGGTGGTCGCGGACGAACTGGTGCACCGGCATCAGCTCGATCGCGGTGACGCCGAGCTTGGCCAGGTGCTCGATCACCGCCGGGTGGGCCAGGCCCGCGTACGTTCCGCGGATCTCCTCGGGGATGCCCGGGTGCAGCCGGGTCAGGCCCTTGACGTGGGCCTCGTAGATGACGGTGCGGTGGTAGTCGGTGCGCGGCGGCCGGTCGGTGCCCCAGTCGAAGTACGGGTTGATCACCACCGAGTGCATGGTGTGCGGGGCGGAGTCCAGGTCGTTGCGGCGCTCGGGGGCGCCGAAGTGGTAGCCGTAGACCGACTCGTCCCAGTCGATGTGCCCGCTCATCGCTTTGGCGTACGGGTCCAGCAGCAGCTTGGCGCTGTTGTGCCGCTGGCCCAGGCCGGGGTTGTACGGGCCGTGCACGCGGAAGCCGTAGCGCTGGCCGGGCTGGACGCCCGGGAGGTAGGCGTGCCGGACGAAGGCGTCCGTCTCGCGCAGCTCGACGGCCGTCTCGGAGCCGTCCTCGGCGATCAGGCACAGCTCGATCCGGTCGGCGCTCTCGGAGAACACGGCGAAGTTGGTGCCGGCCCCGTCGTAGGTGGCGCCGAGCGGGTAGGGCGTACCGGGCCAGACCTGCATGACTTCTCAACTTCCTTGCTGCCGACGGAAACTGACGTGTGCTCCGACAACGGGACCGGCCGCCTGCCGGGGCCCGGACGCTCTCTTCCCGGCCGGGCGGCCGGGCATGTGCGTGACCGTGCGCCGTGACGCACGGCACAGCCGCCGTGACGCGCGGCACAGGGCATACTCCCCGAGCCCCTCCCCGGGGGCCGGGACATCCGGCCCGGGTTGGGCCGAACGAGCGCCCGTCGGGCATTCGTGTGAAGAGTGCTCCGGTGGTGCGGGAGGGGCCCCGCGCATCCGGCTGCGATCGGCTCGCGGCGGGCAGTACCCTTGATCGTCCGGCCGCCCGGGGCGGGCCGACAGGCTTTCGACGGTCCCCGCGCCCGCGGGGGCCGGCCGCAGCAACCAGATGAGGTGGCGCATGGTGTTCCCCGCCGGCGGCCGCGGTTCCGGGCCCGGCGGCCCCGACCGGGGCGCGACCCGCAGCGAGGCGCCCACGGTGGTCATGCGTCCCACCCTGACCGGCCGGGCCCTGGTGCCCGCCCAGGGCGGCCCGGTCGAGATACCCGCACTGGCCTGGTCGGCCGGCGAATGGGAGGACGCCTACCAGCGGGTCCGGCTGTCCGGCCGCGCCTACGTCTGGCTCAACCTGGTCGAACAGCGGCTGCGCGCCCTGGTCGACGAGGTGCTGCACCCGATCTACGCCCCCGCCCACGGCGAGGACTGGGTCACCGCCGCCGCCGGGCCGGCCGGCGAGGAGTGGGCCCACCGGGCCGGGGCCGTGCGCGAGGTCAGCCGCCGCAAGGGCTACCTCCTCGACCCGGCCGACGACGACCCGCTGGTCTTCCTCACCCTGCCCCAGCTGCGCGAACTGATGGTGCAGCACTGGCCCTGCTTCGAGCCCTACCTGGCCGACCGGCGCGAGATCGAGCTGGCGCTCGACGAGCTGGAGGTGGCCCGGCACGTGGTCTCCCGCAACCGGGTGCTCACCCAGACCGTGCTGGCCCAGACCGAGCGGGCCGCCGCCCGGCTGCTGGCCGTCCTGGACGGGGGCGCCGGCGGGGTGCCCGCCGACGTGGTCGAGTCCCTGGTGGCCGGCCGGTACGCGGACGTCGTCGCCGTGCACGCCGACCGGGTCCGGCTCCAGCGCGACCTCCCCGTCGAGGACCTGCTGGACGGCGCCCGGCGCCTCGACGCCCTCGGCATCGGCCTCGGCATGCTCTGCCAGAACTACACCGGCAAGCGCCTGGTGCGCCTGGCCGGCGAAGGCTGCCGGGTGCGGCTGCTCTTCCTCAACCCGGCGAGCAGTGCGGTGCGCCGCCGCGAACGCGAACTCGGCCTCGGCCGCAGCGAGTTGTCGCGCTCCATCGAAATGAACATCATGCACGTGCGGCGGGTGCGGGCCCGGCTGCGGGACCAGGGCGGCTTCGAGATCCGGGTCTTCGACGAGACCCCGCGCTTCACCGCCTACCTGGTCGAGGGCCCCCGCACGGCCGGCCAGGCGGGCGGCCGCCGGCAGGGCCGCGACCTCGGCGTCATCCAGCCCTACCTGCGCCGCGCCCGCGGCATGGAGTCCCCGGCCCTGGTGCTGCGCGGCGGCGCCGGCCAGCAGCCCGGCGGCACCGAGGCCGGACTGCTGGAGGTCTACCGCGAGGAGTTCGAGGGCGTGTGGGCCGACTCCCGGCCGGTGTCCTGACGAAAACGGCTGGTCGGGGCGGTGACGCGGCTGCCGGACTGCGGGCCGTGACCATCGACCCCGACCGGAGCCTGCGCCCCGCCGCACCCGAGGACCTCGAAGCCGTCACGGACCTCAAGGCCCAGGTCATGCGCGCCGACCCGGAACGCCTCGGCCGCCGGGACCCGGCCCGCACCGCCCCGTCGGCGGCGCCGGAGTCCGCGCCGAAGTCCCCGTCGGGGCACGGCGGCTGACGGCATAACGATTCCCCCAAAGCACCTGGTCAGGGCCGTGGCCACCGTGGTAGGTGTGGCTGCTGTGAAGATCACGGGGGAGAACGGGGCCGTCCTGCGCCTCGACGACGTACACCGCACCTACGGAACCGGCCCGGAGGCCGTACGGGCGCTCAGGGGGGTGGACGTCGAGTTCGCCCGCGGCGGCTTCACCGCCGTCATGGGCCCCTCCGGCTCCGGAAAGAGCACCCTGCTGCAGTGCTGCGCCGGCCTCGACCGGCCCGACAGCGGCCGGGTCACCCTGGACGGGGCCGACCTCGGCGCACTGGGCGAGACCGAAGTCACCGTGCTGCGCCGCCAGCGGATCGGCTTCGTCTTCCAGGCCTTCAACCTGGTCGGCTCGCTCACCGCCGAACAGAACGTCGGGCTGCCGCTGCGGCTGGCCGGCTGCCGCCCCGACCCCGCGCAGGTGCGCCGGGCACTCGCCCAGGTCGGCCTCGGCGAGCGCGCCGGACACCTGCCCTCCCAGCTCTCCGGCGGCCAGCAGCAGCGCGTCGCGATCGCCCGCGCGCTGATCACCCGGCCGCGCATGCTGTTCGCCGACGAACCGACCGGCGCCCTCGACTCCGCCAGCAGCCGCGACGTCCTCGCCCTGCTGCGCGACCTCGTCGACCAGGAGGGCCAGAGCACCGTCATGGTCACCCACGACCCGGTCGCCGCCGCCTACGCCGACCGCGTGCTCTTCCTCGCCGACGGCCGGATCGTCGACGACCTGCCCCACCCCACCGCCCAGCACGTCGCCGAGCGGATGACCGCCCTGGAGACGGCGGCATGACCTCGATCACCACCCTGCTGCCGGTCGCCACCGCGAGCCTGCGGCGGCGCAAGTCCGCCTTCGCCGGCTCCTACGTCGCCCTCACCCTCGGCGTCCTGCTCGTCGCCACCACCGGCAGCCTGCTCCACGACACCGCCGGCGACGACTCCCCGCTCGGCGCGCCCTCCCTGCACAAGGTGCTCCAGTTCACCGCCGCGATGGCCGCCTTCGTCGCCGTCTTCGTCGTCGCCGGGACCTTCGCCTTCGCCGTCGCCCAGCGCCGCCAGGAGATCGCGATGCTGCGCGCCGTCGGCGCCACGCCCCGGCAGATCGTCTGGCTGATCACCGGCGAGGCCGCCGTCGTCGCCCTCGCCGCCGCCGTCAGCGGCTGCCTGCTCTCGCTGCCCGGCGCACCCGCGCTCGCCGCCTGGCTGGTCGCCCGCGGCGCCGCCCCCGACGGATTCACCGCACACCCCGCCGCCGGGCCGATGCTGCTCGCCGCCGCCGTCGGCCTCCTCGTCGCCCTGCTCGGCGCCGTCACCGCCGCCCTGCGGGCCGGCCGGGTGCGCGCCGTCGAAGCGCTCGGCGACGCCGCCGCCGACCGCGCGGCCATGACCCCGCTGCGCTGGACCTGCGCGCTGCTCGGCCTCACCGCCCTGGCCGGCACCGTCGGCTACTACCTGGCCGCACCCACCATGACCCCCGCCCCCGGCGACCAGCCCGACGACCCGCAACTCGCCTCCCAGTGGGTGCTCGGCGCCGACCTGCTCGCCATCACCGCGCTCGCCCTGTTCGCACCGGCCGTCGTACCGCCGCTGCTGCGACTGCTCAGCGCCCCGCTCGCCCGGGCCGTCGCCGCCGCCCCGCTGCTCGCCCGGCAGAACGCCCTCACCGCCGTGCGCCGCACCGTCTCCACCGCCACCCCGGCCTTCCTCGCCATCGCGCTCACCGGCACCGTGGTCGGCTCCACCGCCGCCTTCGCCGACGCCATGACCGCCCAGAACCGGGCCCTCGCCGCCGCCGCGTACGTGCTGCGCCCCGGCGGCGCCCCACTGCCCGCCGACGCCGCCCACCGGCTCACCGCCGCCCGCCCCGGACTGCACGCCACCGCCACCACCGCCACCGTGGTCACCGGCCTCGGCGCCGCCGCCCCCGCCTTCGACGACCACGGCGAGGACTCGCCCGCGAGCGCGCCGTCCGCCGCCACCGTCGTCGACGGCGACCTCGCCACCGCCTGGACACTGCCCGCCGTCGCCGGCAGCGCCGCCGACCTGCGCGGCGCCACCCTCGCCGCCTCCACCGACCAGGTCCGCGGCCACGGCTGGAAACTCGGCGACCAGGTCAACCTGCGCCTCGCCGACGGCACCGTCACCAGCCTGCGGCTCGCCCTCGTCTACCGCACCCAGCTCGGCCTGGACGAGGTCCTGCTCAGCGGCGACGCCGTCGCCGGCCACCTGGCGGGCGCCCGCCCCGCCGCCGTCCACCTCGACGCCGAACCGGCCGACCGGCTCGGCGGCACCCTCACCGACGCCCACGACCCCGGGCCCGACCCCGGCGCCCACTACGCCTGGATCGCCACCACCACGATCCTCGGGCCCGCCCTGCTCTACGCGCTGATCGCGATCGTCAACACCATGGTGATGAGCACCGCCGACCGCCGGCGCGACTTCGGCGTGCTGCGGCTGGCCGGGACGGTGCGCCGCCAGGTCACGTGGATGGTCGCGCTGGAGGCCGTCCTGGTCGTCGCCACCGCCGCGCTGCTCGCCCTCGCCGTCACCGCGCTCACCCAGTACGGCACCACCGCCCTGCTCAACCACCGCATCCTGGCCGGCCGGGCCACCGTCGCCCTGCGGCTGCCCTGGGCACCGCTCGGCGCCGGCACGGCCCTGTGCCTGCTGCTCGCCGTCGCCTCCAGCGTCCTCCCCAGCCGCCTCGCCCTCGCCACCCCGCCCCGCTAGCCCACCCCGCCCCGCTAGCCCCGTCCGCCCCGTCCGCCCCGTCCGCCCCGGTCGCACCCCGCGACCGGGGCGGTCGGCATGACGGGCTCCCAGCACTCCCACCGGTTCACCGCGGCCGGGCCGGGCGGCTCGACATCACCGCCGGACGCCCGGCCCGGCGCCCTTCGCGCCGGCCGCGAACGGTGCGGCACCGGGCCGACGCGGGGGCACGGGCAGGACCGGGGCACCGCTCGGGGGCGGCCCCTTCGCCCGCGCCCCGGGCCCGGGCGGGCCCGTGACCGGGCTCCCCGCGGGCCGGGTTGTCGGTGGGCCGGGTGATGATAGGGGCTGTTTCGAGAGGCAGGACGGAAGGACACACCTGATGAGCTGGTGGCAGCAGCCACTGGTCGGCTTCGACCTGGAGACCACGGGCACCGACCCGGCCGTGGACCGCATCGTCACGGCCGCACTCGTGGACACCGTCGGGGCCGCCCGGGTGGGCGCCGCGCACTGGCTGCTCGACCCCGGGGTGCCGATACCCGCCGAGGCGGCGGCGATCCACGGGATCGGGGACGAGGTGGCGCGGAGCAAGGGCAGGCCGGCGAAGGAGGCGGTGGAGGAGATAGCCGCCGCGCTGTGCGAGCGGATCGCCGACGGGCGGCCGGTGGTGGCGTTCAACGCGCCGTTCGACCTGTCGCTGCTCGACGCCGAGCTGCGCCGGCACGGGCTGGCGACGCTCGCCGAGCGCCTGGGCAGGCCGGTCGGGCCGGTGCTGGACGCGCTGGTGATCGACCGGGCCGTGGACAAGTACCGCAAGGGCTCGCGCACCCTGCAGCGGGTCTGCGAGCTGTACGGGGTGGAGCTGACGGACGCCCACGAGGCGGGCAGCGACGCGCTCGCCGCCGTGCGGGTCGCCGTCGCGCTGGCCGGGCGCTACCCGGCCGAGGTGGGGGCGCTGGAGCCCGCCGAGCTGCACCGCCGGCAGATCGACTGGTACCGGCAGTGGGCCGAGGGCCTCCAGGACTGGCTGCGCCGCGGCAAGGACCCGCAGGCGGTGGTCGACCCGCGCTGGCCCGCCCGGTGACGGCCGTGCGGCCCGCGCGCCCCGCCGACCTGCCCGGCTTCCTCGCCCTCGCCGCCGAGGTCGAGCACTGGTTCGGCCCGATGGTCGCCGAGCCGGGGTTCCACCGTGCGGTGCGCGCCGGCATCGACGGGGGCCGGGCGACCGTCGCCGAGGACGGCGAGGGGCTGCTCGGCGGCCTGCTGTTCGGCGCCGCGGGCCCGGGGCCGTACCACCTGCACTGGCTGGTGGTGGCCGGGCGTGCCCGGGGCACCGGTGTCGGCCGGGGGCTGGTCGAGGACGTGCTGCGCCGTCATGTCCGGGGCCCGGCCGCCGTCGAGGTGGTGACCTTCGGCCCGGACCACCCGGGCGCGGTGGAGAGCGGCGCCCGGGTCTTCTACGAGCGGCTGGGTTTCACCCCGGCCGAGGCCGCCGCCCCGGGTCCGGAGGGCGGCTCCCGGCAGGTCTACCGGCTGCGCGTGCCCTGACGCGCCCGGACGTCCGCGGTACGGGAGCCGTCCGCGGTACGGGAGCCGGGGACGCGGGGAGAGCGGGGGAGAGCGGGAGAAACGCCCGGAGCGTTCCGGGCGGAGCCGAGGCCCCGACGGCCCCGGCCCTACGCGGCCGGGAAGTCGAAGGTGTAGCCCTGGGCGACCAGCCAGGGCAGCAGCTGCTTGAGCGCGGCCACGGTCTGGCTGCGGTCGCCGCCGCCGTCGTGCATCAGGATCACGCCGCCGGGCCTGAGCTGCTTCTGCACGGCCGAGACGATGGCCGGCGTGCCCGGACGCGCCCAGTCGCGCGGGTCGACGGACCAGCCGAGGGAGGACATCCCGAGGCTCGCGGTGATGTGCTCGTTGTCGGCGTTGAAGCCGCCGCCCGGGGCGCGGAACCAGCCGACCTCGGTGCCGGGGCCGCCGGCCTGGACGATCATGTTCCGGGCGTCGGTGATCTCGGCCACGGCCTTGTCGTGCGGGAGCTTGGCGAACGGCTGCGGGTGGTGGACGCTGTGGTCGCAGAGCCGGTGCCCGGCGGCCAGGACGCGCTTGACCATGGCGGGGTTGGCGGCGGCGTTCTGGCCGATCTGGCAGAAGGTGGCCTTGACGTGGTACTGGGCCAGCAGGTCGAGGATCTGGCCGGTGGCCGGGCCGGGGCCGTCGTCGAAGGTGAGCGCCACGGTGCGGCCGCCGGAGGCGGTGGAGCCGATCACGGTGCCCGCCCCGGTGTGCGGGGACGGCGCGGCGGGCGCGGTGGGCGAGGACGGCGTGGCGCTCGGGGTGACCGGTGGGGCCTGGGTGGCCGGAGCGGTGGGCGTGGGGGGCGTGGCGGGCGTGGTCGGCACGGTGGAGACGGGGGAGCCCGTGGCCGCGGTCGGCCTCGGCTTCGCCGGCACCGCCGGTGCGGAGGCGGCCGGTGCGGAAGCGGCCGGGGAGCCCGTGCCCGGTGGCACGGCGTCCGATCCGGGCGCCGGCGCACCAGTGGTCGCCGCCGTCCCGCCCGGTTCGGTGGCGGCCGGCGACTGCGTCCCGGACGGCGCCGCCGCGCTCGGCGGCCGGAGCGCCCCGCTGGCGGTCCCGCACGCGGCCAGCCCCAGGGCGGCGGCCACCGCGACGCAGCCCGCGAGCAGCCGGCGCCTGGATCGGGACGGTCGGGTCGGGGCGGAGGGGCGGCGGGCGGTCCGGTGCATGGCGGCGGCTCCTGAGGTGCGAGTGCGGTGCCGATCTCTCGGGTCAGGACGACTGTCCGACAGGACGCCGATCGTACGTTCCGCGGTTGCGGACCGGACCGACCCGCCGTAAGAGTCTTCTCACACTCGCCCCGCTGGCGGCCCCGCCGCTCCGCGGGTAACGGGGAGGGCCGTCAGAAGGGGTACCAGCGCACCTCGGTGGCCCCGTCCCGCAGCGAGTCGACCCGGCGCCGGAACTCCTTCAGCGCGGCCGGGTTGCTGGCCGCCTGCTGCGCCACCCAGGAGGCGCTGGCGGTCTCCCGGGCGCCGCGCAGCACCGTGAAGCCGGGCCACTCGCGCACGTCCCAGCCGTACGCCCCGGTGAACGCGCGGTACTCCTCGACGGGCACGCCGTAGCGGTCCTGGCTGAGGGCGAGGACCACCAGGTCGTGCTCGCGCAGGTCGTTCGCCATGAACTCCAGGTCGAGCAGCACCGGCCCGTCCGGACCGATGTGGAGGTTGCGCGGCAGCGCGTCGCCGTGGATCACCCCGGGGTGCAGCTGCGGGACGAGGTCGGGCAGGGCGGCCGCGAAGGCGTCCCGGCGGTGGCGCAGGAAGGCGACGTCCACCGGGTCCACGTGGCCCTCGGCGGAGGCCAGCCAGCGCTCGACCGGGGCCAGCAGGTCGCGCCGGCCGAGGGTGAAGGGGGGCAGCGGCAGCTGGTGCAGGGCGTGCAGCAGCGGGGCGAGGTCGACCGGGCGGGCGGGCCGGACGGCGGGCGCGAGCCGGTGCCAGAAGGTGACCGGGTGGCCGTCGGCCAGCTGCGGCTCGGGCGCCACCGCGTCGTACGGGCGGACCACCGGGACGTCCTGGCCGGCCAGCCAGTGGGCCAGGGCCAGTTCGCGGTGGGCCCGGTCGTACAGCTCGGGGCCGCGGCCGACCTTGGCGACCACGGCCGGGTCGCCGAGGTCGAAGACGGCGTTCTCGCCGAGCGCGAGCAGCGTGGCCCCGTCGGGGGCGGCCAGCCCGGCCGACTCGCAGGCCCGGGCGAGCAGCAGCCGGGCGCGGCCCTCGTCGAAGGGGATCATGACTGGGTTTCCGTTCCGCCGACGTTCATCCGGGGAACCCCGGACGGTGATCATCATGACGCAAGGACGCCGGGCCCCGCGCGCTGCGGAGCCCGGCGTCGGGCGGGTCGGAGGAGGCTTGGACGGGTCCCGGACGGGTCTCGGAGCGGTCGGGGACGCCGGGCCTCCGGGGGTGCCGGGGGAGGCTCAGACCTCGGCCCGGTGGCGCGCCCCCTGCGCCGGGGCGGCCGGCGGCCCGTGCGGGGCCCGGTCGGCGCCGGTCGGCGGGACGGACTCGCCGTGCGAGAGGTCCGGCAGCCAGTTCAGCCAGCGCGGCAGGTACCAGTTGCGCTCGCCGAGCAGGGTCATCACCGAGGGCAGCAGCACCGCGCGGATCACCGTGGCGTCGATCAGCACCGCGACCGCCAGGCCCACGCCCATCTGCTTCATCACCTGCATGGACAGCGAGCCGAAGACCGAGAACACCGCCACCATGATCACCGCGGCGCTGGTGACCACCCCGGCCGTGGAGCGGATGCCGTGGGCGATCGCGTCCCGGGTCGGCAGGCCGCGGTCGTGGCCCTCCTTGATCCGGGAGACCACGAAGACGTGGTAGTCCATCGAGAGTCCGAAGAGGATCACGAAGAGGAACAGCGGCACCCAGGACTCCACCGCGCCGACCCCGGCGGTGCCCAGCAGCGAGGCGCCCATGCCGTGCTGGAACACCAGCGTCAGCACCCCGTACGCGGCGCCCACCGAGAGCAGGTTGAGCACCACGGCGGTGACGGCGACGACCGGGGAGCGGAACGAGGTGAGCATCAGCAGGAAGGCGAAGACCACCACGAAGCCGAGGACCAGCGGCATCGAGCCGGTCATCTTCCGGTTGAAGTCGTACGAGCCGGCGGTCTGGCCGGTGACCGGGGCCTCGGTGCCGGGCACCGCGAGCACGGTGGCGGGCACCAGGTCCTCGCGCAGGCTCCGCAGGGCTTCGTTGCTGGTGGCGTCGTTGCCGGTGCCGTTGAGCGGGATGTCGACGGTGGCCACGTTCTTGTCGGGGTGCACGGTGACCTCCACCGGGCCGTGCATCCGTCCGCCGGCCAGCGCCCTGGCCTTGAGCTCGGCGATCGCGGCGGTCATCGCGGGGGAGTCGATGTCGGTGGCCCTGATCACCACGGTGGCGGGGGCGGGGCTGCCGGGGAAGGCGGCCTCGATCTTCTGCGAGGCGGCGACCAGGGCGTTGCCCGCGGGCAGCTGCTGCTGGAAGGTCAGCTTGGCGGTGTGCATGGTGAGCAGCGGTGCGGCCACGGCCAGCAGGAAGGCGCCGGCGAGGACGGTGGCGGCCAGCGGGTGGCGCAGCACCGGGGTCAGCACCGCGTTCCAGAACCGTCCGCCGCTCCGGTCCCCGGCGGCCGGGCGGCGCGGCCTGGCGAGGAACGGCACCCGGCCCTTCTCGACCCGGTCGCCGAGCATCGACAGCAGTGCGGGCAGCACGGTGAGCGAGCCGAGCACGGCGGTGATCACGACCACGATCGTGGCGAAGGCCATCGCCTTGAAGGTGGCGATCCCGGTGAGGAACATGCCGGCCATGGCGACCACCACGGTGACGCCGGAGACCAGTACGGCCCGGCCGCTGGTGGCGGCGGCCACGGCCAGCGCGGTGGCGGCGTCGCGCCCGGCGGCCCGTTCCTCGCGCTCGCGGCGCAGGTAGAAGAGGCAGTAGTCGACGCCGACGGCGAGGCCGACCAGCAGCATCACCGAGGAGGCGTCGCCGCTGGTGTGCAGGAATCCGCTGCTGAGGGCGACCAGCCCGGCGGCGGCGACGAAGGCGGTGAGCGCGAGCACCACCGGCAGCACGGCGGCGACCAGCGCGCCGAAGGCGATCAGCAGGATGCCGAGGGCGAGCGGCACGGCCGTCCACTCGGCGCGGGCGAAGTCGTTCGTGAGCTGGTCCTGCATCCACTTGCCGGAGCTGGCGTCGCCGAGCTGGACCACGGTGAGGTCGGGGTGCTGCCGCTGCACGCCGGCCACCGCGTCCAGCACCGGCTGGACGTGGTCCGGCGCCTGCTCGCGGTCGCCCTTGAGCGTCAGCGTCACGAGCGCGGAGTGGCCGTCCGCGGAGACCGCCCGGGTGTCGTACGGCGAGCGGACCTCGGCGGCCTCGCCGGTGCCGTTCACCGCGGCGATCACCTGGCCGACGGCGGCGCGGAACTCCGGGTCGTCGGCGTTGCGGGTGGTGCTCTGGACCAGGACGGTCTCGCCCGCCGGGCTCTGCAGCCCGGCCTCGTCGAGGATCCGCGCGGCCCGGGAGACCTGTCCGGGGATCGACTCGGCCTCGGTCACCTTGGTGCTGCCGTGCGCGGTGCCGAGCGCGGCGGCCAGGACGACGAAGAGCAGCCAGCCGAACACGGCGGTCTTGCGGT
Organism: Kitasatospora sp. NPDC058063; assembly: GCF_042885395.1. Lineage (NCBI taxonomy): Bacteria > Bacillati > Actinomycetota > Actinomycetes > Kitasatosporales > Streptomycetaceae > Kitasatospora > Kitasatospora sp. NPDC058063. Next base: position 265,454 of record NZ_JBHVSD010000008.1, on the reverse strand, counting down.
GCCGGGCGCTCCAGGCGCCCATGGCGGCCGCCGGGCCGAGTCTGGACTTCACGGGCTTCACGGTGGGTCTTCCCCCCTGGGAGAGCGGCGGTGGTCGCCGGACGGGAGCGGCGGCGGCCCTGGGTCGGGGGAGCCGCCGGTCGCGGTGCGCCGGCTGCTGTCCGGCGTCCCGATCGACAGTAGGGAAGCGGGGGTTGACGGGTAATCCGGCTGGCGGGTGGCCCTCTCCTGGTGTTGTCCTCGGGGCCGGGGTGGGGTTTTCCCTACCCCCGGACCCCGAGACCTCCTCCTGGGGGGTAGGGGATGCGCCTCCACCCTGAGGGGGAGATGGATCCACCCGGAGCACGAGGTCAAGAGGGCTGTGGGCGGGGGAAACTGGGGCGGGGCCGCTTCGGGGCGGCCTACGGGGGTTGAAGCACACGGGGGCTCCTTGCCGGGCGGCAAGCAAGTGCTCGTAGGATGATGCCCCAGATCCACTTACCTGCCGACCGGCAAGGGAGTGCCCGCCGGGCATTCCCCGAGCCGGTCCTGCCGTCGCCCAGCGTCCCGTCCCCCAAGGGCTGCGGTGAACCATGCCCAGGAGGCATCACGAGCATGTTCCACCGACTAGGACAATTCGTCGTTCGCCGTGCGTGGTGGGTGATCGCCGCATGGGTCGTCGCGATGGTCGCCATCGTCGCGACGGCGCCGAAGATCACCGCGCAGACGGACGAGGCGTCGTTCCTCCCCAAGCACTACGAGTCGATCCAGGCCGCCGCGCTCCAGGAACAGGCGTTCCCGGCCAGCTTCACGCCGTCCGCGCTGGCACTCTTCGAGCGCAACGACGGCGGGGCGCTGAACGAGGGCGACAAGGCCGCGATGGCCAAGATCGTCCAGGGCCTCACGGACAAGAAGATCGAGGCGGTCGAGAAGATCATCCCGGTCGGCGAGCAGACCACGTCCAAGGACGGCAAGTACGCGCTCGCGCCGATAGCCATCGACAAGACCAAGCAGCAGGACCCCAAGGTGTTCGGCGACGTCGCCAAGCACCTCCGCGAGGAGGGCAAGGCACTCAGCGCGGGGACCGACGTCAAGTTCCAGCTCGGTGGCGCCGCCGCCCAGTCGCTGGACCAGCAGGACGCCTCCGGCTCGGCCGACGCCCTCATCGGACTGGCGACGATCGTCCTGGTCGCGATCATCGTCGGGATCATCTTCCGCAGCATCCTGGCCGGCCTGCTGCCGCTCCTGGTCTCGCTCGTGGTCGCCATGCCGACCTCCAACGGCCTGATCAACTACGCCACCAAGGCCTTCGGCCTCGAAAGCACCCCGATACTCTCGGCGATCCTGATCGTCGTCGTGCTCGGCGTCGGCACCGACTACTTCCTCTTCCTGGCGTTCCGCTACCGCGAGCGGCTGCGGGCCGGTGACGACCGCAAGGAGGCCGTGGCCAACGCGGTCGGGCGGGTCGGCGAGGCGATCGCCTCGGCCGCCGGCGCGGTCACCGTCGCCTTCGCCGTGCTGATCCTCTCCAGCCTGGGCATGTTCAAGGCCCTCGGCCCCGCACTGGCCATCGCCGTGGTGGTCACCGCCCTCGCCTCGCTCACCCTGGCCCCGGCCCTGCTCGCGGTCATCCCGGCCCGTGCCGTGTTCTGGCCGGGCAAGAAGTGGATGCGGGAGCCGAACGACGCGCGCTTCGCCGCGCTCGGCCGGATGGTGCAGAAGCGCCCGGCGGTGGTCGCGCTCGCCTCCGGCGGCGTGCTGCTGGCGCTGTCCGTCGGCGCCCTGGGCTACAACGGCACCTTCGACCTCGCGGGCAGTTCCATGCCCAAGGAGAAGGAGTCGATGGTCGTCCAGGACAAGATGATCAACGGCTTCTCCGCCGGTGCGGCCGACCCGACCCACGTCTTCCTCACCAGCACCACCGGCGCCAAGCTCGACCCGGGCGCGTTCGACTCCTACGCCGCCAAGCTCGGCGAGGTCTCCGGAGTGGCCCAGGCCGCGCCGAAGCCCCAGCTCAGCGCGGACGGCGTGACGGCCGACTTCACCGTCATGCTGAAGGACAAGCCGGACAGCAACGAGGCGATCGCGACCCTCACCCGGCTCCGGGAGGCCGCGCACGGCCAGGTACCGGCCGGGACCGAGGCGAAGGTCGGCGGCCTGACCGCCATCTACAAGGACATCAACCTCGCGATGACCCACGACTACAAGTTGGTCTTCCCGATCGCGGGTCTGCTGATCCTGCTCATCCTCGGCCTGCAGCTGCGCAGCGTCGTCGCCCCCTGGTACCTGATGGCCTCGGTCGGCCTGGGCTTCACCGCCACCCTCGGCGCCACCACGCTGCTCTTCCAGAACCTCGGCGGCGAGACCGGCCTGATGTTCATGCTGCCGATCCTCATCTACCTCTTCGTGGTGGCGATCGGCACCGACTACAACATCCTGATCATCGCCCGCCTCCGCGAGGAGGCCCGCGAGGGCCGCAACCCGCGCGAGGCCGCGCGCGAGGCGCTGCGCCACGGCGGCCCGACCGTCGCGGCGGCCGGCTTCATCCTGGCGGCGTCCTTCGCGACCTTCATGCTCGCGGGCAACATCTTCATGCTGGAGTTCGGCTTCGCGATGGCCTTCGGCATCATCCTGGCCGCCTTCGTGATGGCGATGTTCTTCACCCCGGCGCTCACCGCGCTGATCGGCAACAAGGCCTGGTGGCCCGGCCACGGCGCCGACCCCGGCCACGGTCACGGCCACGGCGAGGGCCCGGACCCGCTGCCCGGCGCGCACGGCGTGCCGGAGCCGGCCGGCCGGCGCTGACCCGACCGGTCGGCCCGGTCCGACCGGGTCCGCGAGGACAGGCGGCGTCCCGCTTCGGCGGGGCGCCGCTGCCCCTTTGCCGGAGCCGCCAAACGTGATCTCCGAGGCGGAAAATCCCCGGTCACGCCCGGTTCCACCGTGCTACAGTCGATGCAGTTGCAGTTTTGGTTCCCATGAACGTGGTGTGCGCCTGCTGGTTCCAACCGACAGGCGCATTTGTTTTGTCCGGTGTTTCAGTCTCCGGATGGGGATCGCGGCTACTTGGGGATCCACGAGGTGTGGGTCCCTGATGCCCCAGTTAGAGGAGACGGTTATGGCTACCGGCACCGTGAAGTGGTTCAACAGCGAAAAGGGCTTCGGCTTCATCGAGCAGGATGGTGGCGGCGCCGACGTGTTCGCCCACTACTCGAACATCCAGGCTCAGGGCTTCCGTGAGCTGTTCGAGGGCCAGAAGGTCGAGTTCGACGTCACCCAGGGCCAGAAGGGCCCGCAGGCCGAGAACATCCAGATCATCGGCTGACGTCAGCTCCACGCTGACTCGCGATCATCGCGAAGCGGGGGCCCGCACCGCACGGTGCGGGCCCCCGCTCATGCCGCCGTACGGCCGGGGCGGCACACGCAAATCTCCGACGGCCGACCAGCCCGCAGCCCGGGCTGCCGACCGACCGACGGAGCTCCCGTGACCACCCCTGCCCGCCCGCCGCGCGACCGCGGCCCCCGCACCACCGACCAGGCCCGCCGCACCGCCGGCGGCGACCGCCCGCGCAAGCCGCGCAACCGCGCCGGCGCCCCCAAGCAGGGCCGCCCCGCCGCCGTGCCCGAGGCCACCGAGTTCACCGTGGTCCAGGGCACCCCGCCCCGGCCCCCGGCGGCCTCCTTCGCCGAGCTGGAACTGCCCAGGGGGATCCTCTCCGCGCTCACCCGCGAGGGCGTCACCGAGCCCTTCCCGATCCAGGCCGCCACGCTGCCCGACTCGATCGCCGGGCGCGACGTCCTCGGCCGCGGCCGCACCGGCTCCGGCAAGACCCTGGCCTTCGGCCTGCCGCTGCTCGCCCGCACCGCCGGGCGCCGTGCCGACGCCCGGCACCCGCTGGCGCTCGTGCTGGTGCCCACCCGCGAGCTGGCGCAGCAGGTCACCGAGGCGCTCACCCCGTACGCCACCGCCGTCAACCTGCGGATCACCACCGTCGTCGGCGGCATGTCGATCAACCGGCAGGCCAACGCGGTGCGCCGCGGCACCGAGGTGCTGGTGGCCACCCCGGGCCGGCTGGACGACCTGATCGGGCGCGGTGACGTCAACCTCTCCGACGTCGCGATCACGGTCCTCGACGAGGCCGACCAGATGGCCGACATGGGCTTCCTGCCGCAGGTCAGCAAGCTGCTGGAGCAGGTCGCCGAGGGCGGGCAGCGGATGCTGTTCTCCGCCACCCTGGACCGCAACGTCGACCGGCTGGTCAAGCGCTTCCTCGCCGACCCGGTGACCCACTCGGTCGACCCCTCGGCCGGCGCGGTCAGCACCATGGACCACCACGTCCTCCAGCTGGAGCAGACCGACAAGGTCTCCGCCACCGCGCACATCGCCTCCCGCGACGGCCGCGTGATCATGTTCGTGCACACCAAGCACGGCGCCGACCGGCTGGCCAAGCAGCTGCTCGCCAACGGCGTGAAGGCCGCCGCCCTGCACGGCGGCAAGTCCCAGCCGCAGCGCAACCGGGTCCTGGACCAGTTCCGGGACGGCCACGTCACCGCGCTGATCGCCACCAACGTCGCCGCCCGCGGCATCCACATCGACGGCCTGGACCTGGTCGTCAACGTGGACCCGCCGGTCGACCACAAGGACTACCTGCACCGCGGCGGCCGAACCGCCCGGGCCGGCGAGTCCGGGACGGTCGTCACCCTGGTGCTGCCCGAGCAGCGCCGCGAGGTCAACCGGCTGATGACGGTCGCCGGCATCCGCCCGACCGTCACCAAGATCCGCCCGGGCGACGCCGACCTGGCCCGGATCACCGGCGCCCGCACGCCCAGCGGCGTCGCGGTGACGCTGGCCGTACCGGTCGTCGCGGCCCAGGCCGGGTCCGGCGCCAAGGACGGCGCCGACAAGCCCGCCGGGGCCAAGTCCGGTGCCCCGCGCCGCCGCTCCGGCAAGCGCTCCGCGCTGCCCGCCGACGTCGACATGAACGGCAACCCGCGCCGCCCCCGCCCCAAGCAGCGCATGGGCGCCGCCGCCCAGGGCGACCGCCCGCAGGCGGCCGGCTTCATCGGCCGCTCCTCGGGCCGCGCCAAGCCCGGCAGCGGCTCCAAGTCCGGCTCCAACTACGGCACCGGCCGCCAGCGCCGCAAGACGGACTGACGTCCTTCCGTTCCGACGACGGCCCGGTTCCCCAGGGGGGAGCCGGGCCGTGCGCTGTCCGGTCGGCCCGGCGATCCGCCCGGCCCGTCCGGGAACGTCCCCGCTTCCGCGGCCCGCCCGGGAACGTCCCCGCTTCCGCGGCCCGGCCCCTCGACGGCCCGGCCGTGCGGACCCGGCGAAACTGCCGCCCGGGACGACGTCCCTGCTCAGGCCCACCGCACCCGGCAGCTGCCGGTGATCTGCCGGTTGACGGCCGACCGCGCACCCCCGAGTCTTTCACGCGGCCCACACATCCGACGCACCGTCACCGACGGGGCGTGGACGGTGAGTCGACGTGATTCCCCGATTCGGAAGGACGACCTCCCATGCGCCGAACCTCCGCCCTGCTGACCACCGCCCTGCTCGCCGGGGCCGCCGCCGTGGTGGCACCGGCCACCGCCGCCCAGGCCGCCCCCGCCTGCGCCGCCTACACCTCCGCCTGGAACGCCGTCGGCAGCTGTAGCGGCCTCGACCCGATGCAGACCTGGACCGTGACGGCCAACTGCCTCTACTGGAACTCCACCCACACCGTGCAGTTCTCCCGCCCCGCCATCGGCGGCCTGGGGATGGGCGACGGCACCGTGTCCGCCTCCTGCATGATCGGCGACTCCGTGATGTTCCCGCGCGTCGTCCTCGGTGCCGCGCCGCCGGCCGGCCCGACCGGCCAGATCACCGGCTACGTCAACAAGTGCGTCGACGTGCGGGGCGCCAACCTCGGCAACGGCACCGCCGTCCAGATCTACGACTGCAACGGCTCGGTCGCGCAGAAGTGGCGGATCGGCGTCGACGGCACTATCCGCGCGCTCGGCAAGTGCCTGGACGTGTCGGGCGGCAACACCGGCAACGGCACCAAGGTCCAGATCTGGGACTGCAACGGCACCGGCGCCCAGCAGTGGCAGGCCCGGGCCGACGGCTCGCTGCTCAACCCGCAGTCCGGCCGCTGCCTGGACGACCTGGGCTTCGCCACCGAGAACGGCAACCAGCTCGGCATCTGGGACTGCAACGGCGCCGCCAACCAGAAGTGGAACCTCCCGGTCTGACGGCCGTCCCCGGTCCGCCGCTCCCGGTCCGCCGCCCCCGCGCCGTGCGGCGGCGGCGGACCGCTGTCCGCACTACACCGGGGCCACCGCTGTTGCCGGGGCCGGCGCTGGTGCCGGGGCCGGGGCCAGGGTGCGCAGCCGCTCCTCGGTACCGGCGTCGCGCGGCGACATCACGATCAGCTGCAGGCCCTCGGCGGCCAGCAGCACGTGCTGGTCGATCCGCAGCACGCCCACCCGCTCGTGCCGGATCACCTTCTCGCTGCCGGAGCGCTCCGCGACCTGGTGCTCGTCCAGCCAGCGGTCCGCCTCCGGGTACTCGCCGCGGACCTGCCGGATCATCCGGGCCAGCCGGCGCCCCACGGCCGTCGCCTCGCCGCCGCGCTCGGCATAGGCGGAGCGCAACTGGGCCAGGAAGCGCCGGGCGTGCTCCTCCCAGTGCTCCACCCGGGCCCGGTGCACCGGGTCGCCGAACACCACCCAGGCCAGGTTGCACTCCTGCGTCGGGCGGCCGGTCAGTCCGAACAGCGCGTCCGCGCCCGGGTTCCAGGCCCGGATGTCCCAGTTGGCGTCCATCACGAAGGACGGCGCCGGCCACTGCGCGCGCATCAGCCGCAGCAGCGGGGCCGGCACGTCCCCGGGCGCGGCCACCTCGCCGTCCAGCGGATGCCCGCCGGCCAGCCGGAACAGGTACGCCGTCTCCGCCCGGTCCAGCCGCAGCGTACGGGCGAGGCTCGCCAGCACCTCCGGCGACGGGTGGATGTCCCGCCCCTGCTCCAGCCACGTGTACCAGGTCACCCCCACCCCGGCGAGCAGCGCCAGCTCCTCGCGGCGCAGCCCAGGGGTGCGCCGCCGCACCCCGGGCGCCAGCCCGACCTCCTGTGGCGTCAGCCGCGCGCGGCGACTGCGCAGAAAGCTCGACAGCGCCGAGCGGCGCTCCCCGGTGTCGTCCACGTCCCTCACGTCCACCCCGTCCCCCGTTCTTCCCGGTAGTCCGACTACCAGTATTCCCACGCACTGCTGCGGGCCGGCCGATCGGGCGAGGCTGGACCGCGTCAACGGACCGCACATGCGAGGGAACGCCGATGAGCCACCGTCAGAACCGTACTGCCCGCCGGGCCCTGGCCGCCGTCGCCGCCGCGGCCGCCCTCCTCGGCACGGCCGGGGCGCTGCCCGCCGCGGCCGCCGCCTGCCCGGCACCCGCCGTGATCCAGGGCCGCGCGCCCGGCCTCGTCCCCGAGTCGGGCGACTGGGACGCCGCCCACCACCGCTTCCTGCTCGGCTCGCTGCGGCACGGCACCGTCTCCGCCGTCGGCACTGACGCCGGCGTGCGCACCCTGGTGGACGATCCCGGCACCCTGATCGAGATCGCCGGCCTGCGGATCGACCCGGTCCACCGCCGCGTCCTGGTCACCAACCTCGACAACGGCATCGGCGAGCGCAGCACCCCCGCCACCCTGGGCAAGATCGCCGGGATCGGCGCCTACGACCTGGACACCGGCCGGCGCCTCTTCTACACCGACCTCGCGGCGGTCGCCGCCGACGGCGCCGGCCACCTGGCCAACGACATCGCCATCGGCCCCGACGGCACCGCGTACGTCACCGACTCCTTCGCCCCCGTCGTCTACCGGGTCGCCCCGGACGGCAGCGCCACCGTCCTGCTGCGCGACCCGCGACTGGCCCCCGCCCCCGGCGCGTACGGCCTCAACGGCATCGTCCACCGGGACGGCCGGCTGATCCTCGGCAAGTGGGACGACGGCACCCTGTGGCAGGTCCCGCTGGGGAACCCGGCCGCGCTGCGGCGCGTCGAGGTGGCCGGCGGGCAGGCGCTGCTCCACCTGGACGGCCTGCTCGGCCGCCCGGACGGCTCGATCGCGGGCGTCACCAACGCCTTCTTCGGCGCGGGCCGGGACGCCGAGGTCGAGTTGCGCTCCGAGGACCACTGGCGCACCGGCCGCCTCACCGCCGTCCGCCCCTCGGCCGACCCCACCCTCACCGCGGTGGTCGGCGGCCCGGCCGGCAGCCTCTACCAGCTCGCCGGCGGCCTCGCCGAGGCCAACGCCGGGCACCCGACGGACACCTTCACCCTGCGCCGGGTGTGACCCGGGTGCCGGCGGGGCCGCGACGGCGTGCGGCCCGTGCGGCGCGCGCCGTCGCTGCTCCCGGCCGCCGTCACTCGCCCGAGTGACGGCGGCTTGAGCCGTGCAATGCGTTTGCAACACGCTGCTGCTCGTGCATAGTGAGATCTACTGGACCGAGCGCTCCGAGGAGCACATCGCCAGGCACGGAGTGGATCCGGAGGAGGTCGAGGACGTCGTGTTCTGCCGCCCTCACTGGTTCTCGGGCGGTCGTCAGGGGACGACCCTGTGCCACGGCGTGACGCGGTCCGGGTGGTACCTGTTGGTGGTGTTGGCGCGGAGCGCGGCGGTGCCGTCGGCGTGGTACTGCGCCACGGCCCGCGACATGACAGCCGCCGAGAGGCGCTTGTTCCTCAAACGGACGAGTTGAAGGTGACGGATGACTGACAACGGTGCGGACCTCGAAGCGATCGCCGAGTACTACGAGACGCACGAGCTGAGCGAGGACGAGATCATGAGCGCCGAGCCGGGAGAGCCGGTCGCGGCCGAGTCGGTGATGATCACCACCTCGCTACGGCTGCCCAAACCGGTGATGGACGAGGTTCGGCGCCGTGCGCGGGAGCGGGGGCTGAAGCCGACGGCGATCATGCGGGAGTGGATCGAGGCCGCCATCGCCGACGTCGACGAGCCGGTGCCGCTCAGCGTGATCACCGCCGCGGTCGCCGAGTACCAGCACCGCAAGGCCTCGTGAGGCTCAGGCGGTGAGGGCCGGGGCCGCTTCGGCGGCCCGCAGGGCCTCGTCGTGGCGCTGCAGGAGGAGGGCCGCCACCTCGGGGGACGGGCCGAGGACCGGGGCCAGCACATCCGCCCCGGCCTCCTCGGCGGCGGCCGCGATGCGGTCGGGGAGCAGGCCCGGAGCCAGCAGGTAGGGGGCGACGGCGGTGTGCTCGAAGCCCGCGGCGCGCAGCGCGGAGAGGGCGTCGGGGACACGCGGGCCCGCGGCGGAGGCGTACGCGACCTCGACGGCGGCCCAGCCCCGGGTGCGGCGCCACTCGGCGGCGACCGCGCGGGTCGCGGCGTCGGCGGCCGGGTCCGAGGAGCCGGCCGCCGCCAGCACGACGCCGGTACGGGCCCGGACGGCGGGCGAGCCGAGCGCCGGAGCGGCCTCGGCGAGGCGGCGGTCCAGGGCGGCGAGCAGCAGGGGCGAGGGGCCGAGCACGTCCGCGACCGGCAGCCGGGAGCCGGCGGCGCGCAGCGCGGCCGGGATGTCGTGCTTGGCGTGGAACGCCCGGTTGAGCAGCAGCGGCACCGCCACCGCGTCCGCCAGCCGCCCGACCACCTGCGGGATCCGCGGCGCGCAGTGGTCCAGATAGGCGGTGGCGACCTCGATGCCGGGCCGCTGCGCCCGCACCTCCTCCACGAGCGCGGCCACCGTCGCGGCGTGGCGCGGGTCGCGGCTGCCGTGGGCGATCAGGAGGAGGGCGGGCATCAGCGGTGCCTCACTTGCTCGTGGTGAGGAGGCCGCGGTTGCGCAGGACGCGGCGTTCGACGGGGGTGAAGAAGAGGAGTTCGATGGCGATGCCGACGAAGAGGATGAGGATGATGCCGAGGAGGACGCCGGACATGTCGGAGAATTCGCGCTGGTCCTCCAGGAACCGGCCGAGGCCGCGGCCGAGGTCGGGGGAGGAGGCGACGAGTTCGGCGGCCATCAGGGAGCGCCAGGAGAACGCCCAGCCCTGCTTGAGGCCGGCGAGGTAGCCGGGCAGGGCGGCGGGGACCAGGACGTGGCGGGCGCCGTTGAGGCCGGTGGCGCCGAGGGTGCGTCCGGCGCGCAGGAACAGCGGGGGCACCTGGTCGATGCCGGCCACCAGGCCGTTGGCGATGGACGGGACGGCGCCGAGCAGGATGACGGCGTACATCATGGAGTCGTTGATGCCGAGCCAGATGACGGCGGCGGGCACCCAGGCGACGGAGGGCAGGGACTGCAGGCCCTGCAGGACCGGGCCGATGGCGGTGCGCACCGGTCTGATGCGGGCGACGACCAGGCCGATCGGGGTGCCGATGACCACGGCGAGGAGGAACCCGGACAGGCCGCGCCACACGCTGGTCCAGATGATGGAGAACAGTGTGCCCTGGTACCAGAGGTCCTGGCCGGAACGCCACACGTCGGCCGGGCTGGGCAGCTTGTAGGCGGAGGTGAGCTCCAGGCTGTACGCCCCCTGCCACAGCGCGAGCACCACCAGCACACCGACCAGCGGCGGCAACGCCTTGCTCCGCAACGCCTCACCGAGCGAGCCGCGCTGCGCGGTAACGGTGTCCAGGGCGTCCAGGCCCGCGCCGACGTCGGCGGTGTCGCTCGCGCTCTGCGGGATGCTGTCGTTCTTGTCCAGGACAGGGGTGGTGTCAGTGCTGGCCATGGCGACGGATCTCCCCACGCAGTTCTTCGGTGATCTCGATGGACAGGTCGGCGACGCCGGCGGATTCGATGCGGCGCGGCTGGGGCAGGTCGATGCGCCATTGGCGGGCGACGCGGCCGGGGCGGGAGGAGAGGAGGACGACGCGTTGGGCGAGGCGGACGGCTTCGCGGACGTTGTGGGTGACGAAGAGGACGGTGAGTTGTCGTTCGGCCCAGATGCGGGTGATCTCGTCGTGGAGGACGTCGCGGGTGATGGCGTCGAGGGCGGCGAAGGGTTCGTCCATGAGGAGGACCTGGCTGCCCTGGGCGAGGGCGCGGGCCATGGCGACGCGTTGGCGCATGCCGCCGGAGAGTTCGTGGACCCGCTTGCCGTGGGCGCCGTCGAGGCGGACGAGTTCGAGGAGGCGTTCGGCCTCGGTGCGGCGTTCGGGGCGGGGGACGCCGGCGAGCTTGAGGGCGAGTTCGATGTTCTTTCCGGCGGTGAGCCAGGGGAAGAGGGCGTGTTCCTGGAACATGAGGGCGGGGCGGCCGCCGGGCACCTGGATGTCGCCGGCGGTGGGTGCGTCGAGACCGGCGACGAGGTTGAGCAGGGTGGACTTGCCGCAGCCCGAGGCGCCGAGCAGCGTGACGAACTCGCCGGGGGCGACGTCGAGGGTGATGTCGTCCAGGACGTGGGTGCTCGCGCTCCCACGGCCGAAGGACTTGTGCACGTGCGAGATGCGGACGGCGGGCGTGCCGTCGGCCGCGGCGGGGGCGGCCGCGTCGGTGGGGTCGGCCGAGGTGGTCAGTGCCGGGGTCATCCGGGCACCTCCTGCGTCAGTGGTCGGGCTGGCGGGAGAGTCGGAGCCGGGGTCCGGGCCCCGCCCGCGGCGGTGGGCATCGATCGGGGATCGACCGGGCGGGCGGGGCCGGACCTCGGAGTTACTTGGAGCCGAGTCCGGCGTCCGCCACGGCGGGCTGGCCCTTGGCCGCGAGGACCTTGTTCAGCAGGGTGAGGTCGTAGATGCCGTTCAGGTTGGGCTTCTTGAGGAGCCCGGCGGTGACGGCGTGGTCGGCCTCGGCCTGGAGGGTGTTCGCCAGCGGGTCGTCGAGGAAGTCGATGTCGGCCCAGGCCGGGTCGAGGATCGCCGGCTCCAGCGCGTTGCCGGCTTCCTTCTTGATGGCCTCGTTGGCGTCGGCCTTGGCCTTGTCCGGGTTGGCCTTGATGAAGGCGTTGGTGTTCACCGAGCCGCGCAGCACGGCTTCCACCACGTCCGGGTGCTCCTTGAGGAACTTCTGCGAGACGATGATGTTGGTGATGACGAACTTCTTGTCCGGCCAGACGTCCTTCTCGTTGAGGAGGACCTTCGCGCCGAGGGTGACCAGCTTGGAGGCGGTGGGCTCGGGCACCCAGGCGCCGTCTATGGAGCCCTGCTTGTAGGCGTCGGGGGTGACCTTGTTGTCGGTGCGCACCACGGAGACGTCGCCCGCGCCGGAGGCCGCGTCGACCTTGAAGCCCTTGCCGGCCAGGTAGTTGAGCAGCGCCACGTCCTGGGTGTTGCCCAGTTGCGGGGTGGCGATCTTCTTGCCCTTGAGGTCGTCCAGCGAGGAGACCTTCTCGGGGTTGACGACCAGCTTGACGCCGCCGGAGGCGGAGCCGCCGATGATCTTCAGGGACTGGCCGTCCGACTTGGTGTAGCCGTTGATCGCGGGGGAGGGGCCGATCCAGCCGATGTCGATGGAGCCGGCGTTCAGCGCCTCGATCTCGGCCGGGCCGGCGTTGAAGACCTGGGTCTTGATCTGGGTGGAGCCGAGCTCCTTCTGGAATATGCCTTCCTGGAGGCCGACCAGCGGGGTGCCGTGGGTGAGGTTGGAGAAGTAGCCGATCTTCACGGTGTCCGTGGACAGCTTGGCGCCGGTGGCCGAACCGGCCGCGGTGGCGGCGGTGTTGGCCTTGTCGTCGGCCTTCGAGCCGTAGCTGCAGGCGGACAGCAGGGCGGCGGCGGTCAGACCGGCGACGGCGGTCGCGGCGGTGCGTCTGATCCGGCCGGCGTTCGGGCGAAGGCGGGTATGCGAAGGCGTCGGGTTCGGTGCCATGGTGGAGTCCTGTTCGCGGACGGACCGTCAGGAAGCGGTCCGGGACGGACGATCGGAAGGTGGCGCTGCGGCAGCGGGGTGCCGGGGCAAGCCGGGCGGCTGTGGGGGAGGAACAGCCCGGTGACAGGGCGTTCTCAGCCCTGTCGGCCCGCACATCGCGTCAGGCCGCCCTGGCCACTGCCGAGGACGCCGCTGCCGATGCGGCCGCCTTCCTTGTCCATGCCCGAGAACGCCTCGCTGGGCATCAGACCCAGTCCTCCTCTGTGGTGTCCGTGGCGCGTACGGTGTCGAACGCCTCGCCCGCCATGCCGGCGGTGAGGGTGGCGCCGTCCGCCGGGTCGATCAGGAGGAACGAGCCGGTGCGGCGGTTGTCGGTGTAGGCGTCGAGCGCCAGCGGTTCGGCGGTGCGCAGGACCACGTGGCCGATGTCGTTGACGTTCAACCCCTCGGCGCCGGAGCGCTGTTCGAGAGTGTCGATGTCGATGCGGTAGGTGATCGCCTTGACCAGGGCCCGCACCGTGCGGGTGGTGTGTTTGAGGAGGACCTTGTCGCCGGTGCGCAGTGGCCGTTCGTTGAGGTGGCTGACGGTGGCTTCGATGTCCTTGGTGGGCGTGGGGGCGGGGCCGGCGGTGATGAGGTCGCCGCGGGAGATGTCGAGGTCGTCGGCGAGGCGGACGGTGACGGACTGGGGGGCCCAGGCGATGTCGGTGTCGCGGCCGAGGGCGTCGATGGCGGTGATGGTGGTGGTGTGGCCGGAGGGTTGGACGGTGACGGTGTCGCCGACGCGCAGGACGCCGGAGGCGAGTTGGCCGGCGTAGCCGCGGTAGTCGGGGTGTTCCTCGGTCTGGGGGCGGATGACGTACTGGACGGGGAAGCGGGCCGGTTCGGCGCTCGGGTCGCTGCCGACGGGGACCGTCTCCAGGTGTTCCAGGAGGGTGGGGCCGCCGTACCAGTCCATGTGGGCGGAGGGTTCGACGACGTTGTCGCCGGCGAGGGCGGAGATGGGGACGGCGAGGACGTCGGTGATGCCGAGGGAGGCGGCGTAGGCGGTGAACTCGGCGGCGATCCGTGCGAAGACGGGTTCGGCGTAGTCGACGAGGTCCATCTTGTTGACGGCCAGGACCACGTGCGGGACGCGCAGCAGTGCGGCGACGGCGGCGTGGCGGCGGGTCTGTTCGACGACGCCGTTGCGGGCGTCGACGAGGACGACGGCGAGTTCGGCGGTGGAGGCGCCGGTGACCATGTTGCGGGTGTACTGCACGTGGCCGGGGGTGTCGGCGAGGATGAAGCGGCGCCGGGGGGTGGCGAAGTAGCGGTAGGCGACGTCGATGGTGATGCCCTGCTCGCGTTCGGCGCGCAGGCCGTCGGTGAGCAGCGCGAGGTCGGGCGTGTCCTTGCCGCGGCTGCGGGAGGCGTGCTCGACGGCTTCGAGCTGGTCGGCGAGGACGGACTTGGAGTCGTGCAGGAGGCGCCCGACGAGGGTGGACTTGCCGTCGTCGACGGAACCGGCGGTGGCGAAACGCAGCAGCGAAGTGGCGGTCGCAGTGCTCATGTCTAGAAGTACCCTTCGCGCTTGCGGTCTTCCATCGCGGCTTCGGAGAGCTTGTCGTCGGCGCGGGTGGCGCCGCGTTCGGTGAGGCGGCTGGCGGCGATCTCGGTGATGACGGCCTCGATGGTGGTGGCGTCGGAGTCGACGGCGCCGGTGCAGGACATGTCGCCGACGGTGCGGTAGCGCACCAGGCGCCGCTGCACGGGCTCGTCCTCCCGGGGGCCGCCCCAGTCGCCGGCGGTCAGCCACATGCCGGAGCGGGCGAAGACGTCCCGCTCGTGCGCGTAGTAGATCCCGGGGAGTTCGATGCCCTCGCGTTCGATGTACTGCCACACGTCGAGTTCGGTCCAGTTGGACAGCGGGAAGACGCGCACGTGCTCGCCGACGGCGTGGCGGCCGTTGTAGAGGGACCAGAGTTCGGGGCGCTGGCGGCGCGGGTCCCAGGCGCCGAACTCGTCGCGCAGGGAGAAGACGCGTTCCTTGGCGCGGGCCTTCTCCTCGTCGCGGCGGCCGCCGCCGAACACGGCGTCGAAGCGGCCCGTCTCGATCGCGTCGAGCAGCGGCACGGTCTGCAGGGGGTTGCGGGTGCCGTCGGGGCGCTCGCGCAGGCGGCCGTCGTCGATGAAGTCCTGGACGTGGGCGACGTGCAGGCGCAGGTTGTGCCGCGCGGCGACGCGGTCGCGGTAGTCGATGACCTCGGGGAAGTTGTGCCCGGTGTCGACGTGCAGCAGCGAGAACGGCACCGGCGCGGGGGCGAAGGCCTTGAGCGCCAGGTGCAGCATGACGATGGAGTCCTTGCCGCCGGAGAACAGGATCACCGGGCGCTCGAACTCCCCCGCGACCTCGCGGAAGATGTGCACCGACTCGGCCTCCAGCGCGTCCAGGTGGGACAGCGCGAAGGGGTTGTCGTCCGTGCGGACCGAGGTGTCGGTCACGGTGGTCATGCCAGGCCCCGTTCGGTCAGGAAGGCGTGCAGTTCGGCAGCGGACTCGGCGACCTCGCGCCCCCGGGTCTGCAGGCGCAGCTCCGGCCGCTCCGGGGCCTCGTAGGGGTCGTCGACGCCGGTCAGGCCGGTGATCTCGCCGGCGGCCTGCCGGGCGTAGAGGCCCTTGACGTCGCGTTCGGCGCACAGTTCGACCGGGGTGGCGACGTGGATCTCCAGGAACTCGGTGCCCGCCGCGGCGTGGCGTTCGCGCACGGCGGCGCGGGAGTCGGCGAACGGGGCGATGACCGGGGCGAGGACCTTGACGCCGTTGGCGGCGAGCTTCTCGGCGACGTAGCCGATCCGGGTGACGTTGGTGTGGCGGTCCTCGCGGGTGAAGCCGAGGCCCTTGGAGAGGAACTCGCGGATCTCGTCGCCGTCCAGGACCTCGACCTTGTGGCCCTCGGCGCGCAGCCGTTCGGCCAGGGCGAGGGCGAGCGTGGTCTTGCCCGCGCTCGGCAGCCCGGTCAGCCACACGGTGGCGCCGCGCTCGCAGGGGGCGGCCGAGGGGGCCGCCTCTACGGCTCCGTCGGCGGCCAAGGTGTCAGCTGTCACGGTTCTTTCCTTACGCGAGAATTGACGGATGATCAGAGGTGGATGCCGCACTCGGTCTTGCCGGAGCCGGACCAGCGGCCGGCCCGGGCGTCCTCGCCCTCGGCGGGCTTGCGGGTGCAGGACAGCGGGGAGCAGCCGACCGAGGTGTAGCCCTCCCACAGCAGCGGGTTGAGCAGCACGCCGTGGGCGGCGACGTAGGCGTCCACGTCCTGCTGGGTCCAGCGGGCGATCGGCGCGAGCTTGACCTTGCGGCGCTTGGGGTCCCAGGACACCACCGGGGTGTTCGCCCGGGTCGGGGACTCGTCGCGGCGCAGCCCGGTCGCCCAGGCGTCGTAGCCGGCCAGGCCCCGGTCGAGGGGCTCGACCTTGCGCAGCGAGCAGCACAGGTCCGGGTCGCGGTCGTGCAACCGCGGCCCGTGCTCGGCGTCCTGCTCGGCGACGGTCTTCAGCGGGGTGAGCGTGATGACGTTGACCGGCATGGTCGCGGCCACCGCGTCCCGCGTCCCGATGGTCTCCGGGAAGTGGTACCCGGTGTCCAGGAACACCACGTCCACCCCCGGGAACACCGAGGACGCGAGGTGGGCCACCACCGCGTCCTCCATCGAGGAGGTCACACAGAACCGCCCGCCGAAGGTCTCGGCCGCCCAGGCGAGGACCTCCTGCGCGGAGGCCTCCTCCAACTCGCGCCCGGCCCGCTCCGCCAACGACGCGTAGTCAGTCGCTGTGCTGCTCATGTGACGTACCCCCGTGGTTGGTCGGTGACAGCAGGCCGAGGAACTTCAACTGGAAGGCGCGGCGGCATCCGTGGCACTCCCAGGCGCCGTGCCCGGCCTCGGAGGGGCGCAGGTCCTCGTCCCCGCAGTAGGGGCAGAAGAAAGGGGCCGCTCGCTCGCTCACGACAGCTGGTCCTCGGTCGCCCGGGCCGCCCACTGGGCGAAGCGCTCGCCCTCGGTGCGGTCGGCCTGGTAGCGGGTCAGCACGCGCTCGACGTAGTCGGGCAGGCCCGCGCTGGTGACCTTGAGGCCGCGGACCTTGCGGCCGAAGCCGGCCTCCAGGCCGAGCGCGCCGCCGAGGTGCACCTGGTAGCCCTCGACCTGCTCGCCGTGCTCGTCGGTGACCAGCTGGCCCTTGAGTCCGATGTCGGCGACCTGGATGCGGGCGCAGGCGTTCGGGCAGCCGTTGATGTTGATGGTCAGCGGCTCGGCGAAGTCCGGCAGGCGCTGCTCCAGCTCGTCGATGAGGGTGCGGCCGCGCTCCTTGGTCTCGACGATGGCGAGCTTGCAGTACTCGATGCCGGTGCAGGCCATGGTGCCGCGGCGGAACGGCGAGGGGGTGACTCGCAGGTCGAGGGCCTCCAGGCCGGCCACCACGGAGTCGACGTGCTCCTCGGCGATGTCGAGGACGATCATCTTCTGCTCGGCGGTGGTGCGCACCCGGTCGCTGCCGTGGGCGGCGGCGAGGTCGGCGATCCGGCCGAGCAGCTTGCCGTCGACCCGGCCGACGCGCGGCGCGAAGCCGATGTAGAACTTCCCGTCCTGCTGCCGGTGGACGCCGACGTGGTCGCGCCAGCGGGCGGCGGGCTCGGCCGGGGCGGGGCCGTCGAGCAGCGGGCGCTCGAGGTACTCGTCCTCCAGTACCCGGCGGAACTTCTCCACGCCCCAGTCGGCGACCAGGAACTTCAGCCGGGCGCGGTTGCGCAGGCGCCGGTAGCCGTAGTCGCGGAAGATGCCGATGACGCCGCCGTAGACGTCGGCGACCTCCTCCAGCGGGACCCACGCGCCCAGCCGCACGCCCAGCTTGGGGTTGGTGGACAGGCCGCCGCCGACCCAGAGGTCGAAGCCGGGGCCGTGCTCGGGGTGGACCACGCCGACGAAGGAGACGTCGTTGATCTCGTGCGCGACGTCGAGCAGCGGGGAGCCGGAGACCGCGCTCTTGAACTTGCGCGGGAGGTTGGAGAAGTCCGGGTTGCCGATGAAGCGGCGCTGGATCTCCTCGATGGCGGGCGTGCCGTCGATGATCTCGTCCTCGGCGATGCCGGCCACCGGGGAACCGAGGATGACGCGCGGGGTGTCGCCGCAGGCCTCGGTGGTGGACAGGCCGACGGCCTCCAGCTTCTGCCAGATCGCCGGGACGTCCTCGATCCGGATCCAGTGGTACTGGATGTTCTGGCGGTCGGTCAGGTCGGCGGTGCCGCGGGCGTACTGCTCGGAGACCTCGGCGATCGCCCGCAGCTGGGGGACGGTCAGCCGGCCGCCGTCGATGCGCACGCGGAGCATGAAGAACTCGGCGTCCAGCTCGTGCGGGTCCAGGATCGCGGTCTTGCCGCCGTCGATGCCCTCCTTGCGCTGGGTGTAGAGCCCCCACCAGCGCATCCGGCCGCGCAGGTCGGCGGGGTCGATCGAGTCGAAGCCCCGGTGCGCGTAGATCGTCTCAATACGTGTCCGCACATTGAGACCGTCGTCGTCCTTCTTGAACTGCTCGTTGGCGTTCAGAGGGGTGTAGTGGCCCATGCCCCACTGGCCCTCGCCGCGGTGGCGGGTCGCCTTGCGGGCCGCTGCGGGACGGCGCTCGGCGGCGCGGTCGGCCGTGGGCTCGACGGTCTCGGAGGAGGTGGCCATGGTGAAGTCCTTCGGGGCAGGTGGCGCTGGCGCCGAATAGGTCGCGGGGCGTGCTCGGCCGTGCGGTGCCGCTCTGACCTGCGGATTTCTCAAGGCCTTGAGGGCAGTGACCGGGACCGGGCGGGCGCCTGCGCATCCGCTGGGACGGGGATGGCGGGGGAGGTCGGCGCCGGGTGCGGTGGTGCGGCGGAGTCGGGCTCAGGTCACCGGACAGATGGCGCTGGACACGCGAAGGAGGTCGACGTGGAGTCGACCTACCAGGGTGGTTCCGGCGCTAGACATGGCAAGAGATTCGCACGGCGCGGGACTCGCGGTCCACTAACATCCGAATACTGGACGCTGAGGTTTCGTCAGGCGAGACATCCGGGCGTTCCCGCCGCTCCCCGCCGGGGCGCCCGGCCACGCGCCCGTACCCCCGGGGAGATCAACCGCGCGGCCCCGGCCCGATACGGTGGGCCCTGTGCAAGCAGCAGGCGATACGAGCAGACCGAACGCCGAGCGGCCCTCCCGGCGAAGGGGCAAGGGCGCGCGGCGGGCGGCGAAACAGGCCACCTGGCGCCGCACGGCGTGGGAGCTGGTCAGGGACACCACCAACACCTGCGTCGAGTACCGGGTCACCGGGCTCGCCGCGGAGGCGGCCTTCTTCACCCTGCTGTCGATCCCGCCGCTGCTGCTCGGGCTGGCCGGCACCCTCGGCTACCTCGACGAGTTCGTCGGCGCGGGCACCATCGCCGGGCTCAAGAAGAGCATCCTCTCGGCCTCCGGGACGGTGCTGTCGGACTCCTCCGTCAACGAGGTCGTGGTCCCGCTGCTGGACGGGGTGTTCGACCGCACCCGGCCCGACCTCGTCTCGATCGGCTTCCTGCTGTCCCTGTGGTCCGGCTCCAGGGCCCTCTACATCTTCATCGACACCATCACCGTCATGTACGGGCTCGACGGCAAGCGGGGCATCGTCAAGACCCGGCTGATGTCGCTCAGCCTCTACTTCGGCGCCCTGGTGATCGGCTCGCTGGTGCTGCCGCTGCTGATGGTCGGTCCGGGGCTGCTGGAGAACGCGGTGCCGGGGGTGTCCGGGCTGGTCGGCGCCCTCTACTGGCCGGTCGCGATCGTGCTGCTGACCGTCTCGCTGACCACCCTCTACCACCTGGCCGTCCCGGTCTCGACCCCGTGGCGCGAGGACATCCCCGGCGCCCTGGTCGCCCTGGTGGTGCTGGTCTTCTGCAGCGTCGGCCTGCGGGTCTACCTGGTCAGCTCGGTCGAGGGCCCCTCGGTGTACGGCTCGCTGGCGGCGCCGGTGGCCGTGCTGCTGTGGATCTTCGTGGTGGCGCTCGCGGTGCTCATCGGTGCCGCGATGAACGCCGCGATAGACCGCCGCTGGCCCACCCTGGAGACCGCCGACGCGCGCGCCGAGAACGAGCGCGCCCACGAAGAGGCGGCCGCCGCCGTGGTCCGCGAGGTCGCCGCCCGGCGGGCCGTCGAGCGGGCCCGGCGCGCCCGCGAGCTCGGGCTCGCCGAGGGCGTCGAGGAGGAGTGGGGCGAGGACGAGGGCGAGGACGTCGAGGTGCCCTCCGAGTACCCGGAGCGGTGGGCCGACGTACTGGCCGCCGACAACGTGCGCGGCCGGCTCACCGCCCGCGGCGGGCCGCACCACCGGCCCGGACCGCCACCGCCGGACAGCGACCGGCCGGCCGGGCCGACGCAGGGGGGCGGGCCGGGAACTCCGCCGGGGCCGCCGTCCGGACCTGCTTCCGGGGCCGTGTCGGGGCCTGTGTCCGGGCCCGGTCCTGTGTCCGGGCCCGGTTCGGGGCCGCCGCAGGGGCCGCCCGGGCAGCAGCCGCCGGGGTACCCGCCGCGACCGCCCCGGCCGCCGTGGGACCAGCGGTAGGCGGAACGAAACGGCAGGAACGGACAGGGCCTCTCCCGCGGGTGCGGGGGAGGCCCTGCCGCTCTGGTGGGCGGGCGGGCGGGCGTGGGACGGGCGGGGCCGGCGGACGACGGGTCAGGTGGCGGCCCGGTGCGGTGGGTGGCCGTGGGCGGGGCGCAACTCGGTCACGGCGGAGGGGTCGGCCGTGCCGGGGGCGGCGGGGGACGGGGCCGACGGGTTCGGGTGCGTCCGGTTCGGGTTTGTGGGGGCCGGGGTCGGGGCCGGGAGCGGCTCGGGGGAGGGCCGGGGCGGGTCCAGGGCGGTGCGCCCGGAGGAGTCGCTCAGCTTGATCAGCAGCGCCACCATCAGCCAGTTCGCCAGCAGCGACGAACCGCCGGCGGCCAGGAACGGCAGGGCCTTGCCGGTCAGCGGGACCAGCCCGCTCACCCCGCCGACCACCACGAACACCTGGAGCGCCAGCGCCGCCGACAGACCGGTGGCCAGCAGCTTGCCGAACGGGTCGGTCAGGCCGATCGCGGTGCGCAGACCGCGCTGGATCAGCAGCACGTAGACCAGCAGGATCGCGGTCGCCCCGGCCAGTCCCAGTTCCTCGCCGATGGTGGTGAAGATGAAGTCGCTGCGCCCGGCGAAGCCGATCAGCCAGGGCCGTCCCGAGCCCAGGCCGGTCCCGGTCATGCCCCCGGTGCCCAGGCTGAACAGCGCCTCGGCGGGCTGCTCGGAGATCGCCTTGTCGTGCACCGGCTTGTAGTAGTCGAGCGGGTGCAGCCAGGCCTCGACGCGGCCGTGCACGTGGGGTTCCACGGTGCCGACCACCGCCGCGCCGCCGACCGCCATCAGCAGGCCGAGCACCACCCAGCTGGTGCGCTCGGTCGCCACGTACAGCATCACGATGAAGATGCCGAAGAAGATCAGCGAGGTGCCCAGGTCGCGTTCGAAGATCAGCACCAGCAGGCTGACCACCCAGATCGCCAGCACCGGGCCGGCGTGCCGTCCGCGCGGCAGGGTGAGCCCCCAGACCTTCCGCCCGGCCAGCGCCAGCGCGTCCCGGGCAGCCATCAGGTACCCCGCGAAGAAGATCGTGATCGCGACCTTCACGAACTCGTCCGGCTCGAAGGAGAGCCCGAACAGCCGGATCCAGCGCTTGGCGCCGAAGCTGTCACCGGGGGAGAACACCGGCGCCGCCAGCAGGATCAGCGCACCCGCCATCAGCAGGTAGACGTAGCGCTGGAAGAAGCGGTGGTGCTTGACGAGGACGATCAGCGCGAGCGCCACCGCCACCGAGATGAACACCCACATCAGCTGGGAGGGCGCGGCCGGGAGCTTCTGGTAGTCGCCCTTGGCGGCGTGCGCGGCCTTGTAGCTGAAGTCCAGCCGGTCCAGCAGCACCAGCCCGAAGCCGGTCAGGAAGACGCCCAGCGGCAGGATCAGCGGATCGGCGAACGGGGCGAACCGGCGCACCGCCAGGTGGGCCGCCCCGGCCAGCGCGCCCAGCGACAGGCCGTGCACCAGCAGCCCGGGCGGCATCCTGCCGGTGAGCGCCAGGTTCGCGTCGACGTGTCCCGCCAGACAGACGGCCACCGCGAGGGCCAGCAGGCCCAGTTCGATGTTGCGGTGGCGCGCCGCGAGTCGGCGGCCGTCGCCGCGTGCAGTGGTTCGCACCTCTTGTCATCCCCTTGTCGAGCACGTGGCGGGTCTCGCCGACGGCGCATCCTGCCAGACGTTTGTGTCTTCGCCGCGGTTGCCGGAAGGAGCGGGAACAGGGCAGAACTTTGCCCGGGCAAAGCTTTGTTGGGGCTCGGTAAAGCTTTGTTCAGGTGCGGGTATAGAGGCGGGCCCCGGGTGCGGCGGGGCCGCCGCGCGGGGACATCATGGCCGGGCGCCGGGGAGCCCCGGCGCGGGGTGCCCGACCGGCCGGGGACCGCCGGGACGAGCGAGGTGAGCGGGCGGATGAACGCAGTGGTGGGCGGCGCGGCGGTCGGGTCGGTGGGCGGCGCGATGGTCGGGCCGGTGGGCGGGCCGACCGGTGGTCCCGCCTCGGTGCTCGCCTACAGCGGGCCGCCGCCGTGGCGGTGGTCCGACCTGGCGACCTCCTGGACGGCCGAGCCGCTGGTGCTCGTGCTGTCGGTGCTGCTCGGTGTCTGGTACCTGGCGGCGGTGCGCAGGGTCAACCGGGCGGGGGGTGAACGCGCGGGGGGTGACCGGGCGGGGGGTGAACATGCGGTGGGTGACCGGGCGGCCGTGGGGGCCGGTGACGGGCGGCGCGCGGCCGGGTCCGGCGGCGGGCGCTGGCAGCCCACCCGTACCGCCGCGTTCCTCGGCGGGCTGCTGCTGTGGGTCTGGTGCACCTGTTCCGGACTCGGTGTGTACGACCGGATCCTCTTCACCGACCGGGCCGTGCAGGTCGTGCTGCTGCTGATGGTCGTGCCGCTGCTGCTCGCGCTCGGCGCACCGGTCTCCCTGCTGGTCGAGGCGGCACCGGCGGCCCGGCGGGAACGCGTCCTGCGGGCGCTGCGCAGCCGCCCGTCCAAGGTGCTGATGTTCCCGGCGGTCTCCACCGCGCTGCTGATGGCGCCGCCGTGGCTGCTCTACTTCACGCCCTGGTACGAGTGGTCGGTGTCCAGCGGGATCGGGAACGTGGTGCTGCACCTGGCACTGGTGCTGCTGGGCCTCGCCTACTTCTGGCCGCGTCTGCAGCTCGACCCGGTCGGGCACGAGTACCCCCACCTGGTCGGGCTGTTCATCACCTTCGCCGAGGTGATCTTCGACGCGGGGCTCGGGATCGTGCTGATCTACGGCGGGCACCTGGTCGCCGAGCACTACTACCTGGCGCTCGGGCGGCCGTGGGGCCCGAGCCCGGCGCAGGACCAGACCTGGGGCGGCAACGCGTTCTGGGTGCTGGGGGACCTGGTCGGGCTGCCGTTCCTGGCCGCGCTGGTGCGGCGGATGGTGGTGCAGGGGCGGGAGGAGACCGAGGCGGTGGACGCCGAGCTGGATGCCCGCTTCGCGGCGGCCGCCGCGCGGGCGCGGGCGGCGGGAGGGCCGGAGGAGGAGGAGACCGGGATGCGGCCGTGGTGGCTGGACGACCCGAACCTCAAGCACCGGTACGGGGCGTAGCGCGGGTCCCGGCGGGGGTGGTCGAACCGCGGCGGATGCGCGGGGCGGTGGACGGCGGTGCGGGGCGCCGTCTGGCCTTGCAGGGCGGGCCAATTTTGGTCCTCAGGGGCCGCTCTGGCGACCGCTGCCTCGCGTTTCCGCAGGTCAAAAATAGGTTGGCCACAATCCCCCGTCCCGCTAGCGTGTGACACATCCGGTTCGGGGGCCATTGGGCCGCCCGAGGAGTAGAGAGCAGGAGGTGAACCCCGTGGTCGTTGTCGCCCCGATAGCTGCCCAGGGCAGCACTCGCGTTCACCTCCTTTTCCCGGCCGCCGGCTGAGCCCTTCGCGCCAGCCGTAGCCCGCCGGGATCATCTCCTCCCGAAGGGCCACTGCGTTGTTCAACGCTGCCTCCGTTCCGTCGTTCTCTTCTCCCTCCTCTGCCTCTTCCTCCTCTTCGACTTCCGCCGACGCCTCCGCCCTGACCGGCTACGGCTGGACGGCCGAGCTCGCGGAGCTGTTCACCCCGTTCGGCGAGGCCGGGCTGCTCCCGGCCCGGATCGTCCGGGTCGACCGCGGCCAGTGCGACGCCGTCATCGCCGACCCGGAGACGGGCGAGCCGCGCACCGTCCGGTTCGACACCCGGCCGGTGGGCGATGCCGACATGATCAACTGCCCGTGCACGGGCGACTGGGCGGCGGTCGACCTGTACGCCCGGCCGATGGCCTCCGTCGCCGCGCTGCTGCCGCGCTCCACCGCGATCATCCGCAAGGTGGCCGGCAAGCGCTCCGACGGCCAGGTGCTGGCCGCCAACGTCGACACCGTGCTGATCGCCTCCTCGCTCGCGACCGACCCCGACCTCGGACGGATCGAGCGCTTCCTCGCCCTGGCCTGGGAGTCCGGCGCCGACCCGCTGGTCGTCCTCACCAAGGCCGACCTCGTCGACGACGCCGACTTCATCCGGTCCGACGTCGAGGCGGTCGCCCCCGGAGTCACGGTGCTCGTGGTGAGCGCCGAGACCGGCGAGGGCATGGACGTGCTCCGCGCCTGCACCCCCGGCACCACCGCGGTGATCGGCCAGTCCGGCGTCGGCAAGTCCACGCTCACCAACGCGCTGGCCGGGTCCGCGGTGATGACCGTCCAGGAGGCCCGCGAGGTCGACCAGAAGGGCCGCCACACCACGACCACCCGAGAACTGATCCCGCTGTCCGGCGGGGGCGTGCTCATCGACACCCCCGGGCTGCGCGAGGTCGGCCTCTACGGAGGCGAGGGCGTGGACCTGGCCTTCGCCGACATAGCCGAGCTGGCCGAGGACTGCCGCTTCCAGGACTGCGGCCACCACACCGAGCCCGGCTGCGCGGTGCAGGCGGCGCTGGCCGACGGCACCCTGCCGCAGCGCCGAATGGACAGCTACCTCAAGCTCCAGCGCGAGAACGACTGGATCGCCTCGCGCACGGACGCCCGGGTGGCCAAGGCGCGGCTGAAGAAGTGGAAGACGATCACCAAGTCGATGCGAGCCGTGGGAGGTCCGGTGAAGCGCTGAGCCCGGGCACCGGCCGGCCGCCGCGCAACGGCTGCCGGCCGGCCCCCGCCGGGCCCGCCCGGCTCAGCGGAGGTCCGCCACCACACGGAAGCGCTGCAGGACCACCGGAGTGGTGTCGTCCACGGTGAAACCCGGGTCATCGAGGGCGTCGAGCATCTCCGGGCTGCGCCAGAACCGCTCGTGCACCGCACGCCACTCGGCCACGCTGGTGCACCCCTCGCCCTCGTCCAGGGCGTGCTGGAGGTCGACCTCCGCGAGCGGGACCACCCGGACGTCAGTGGTCTCGATCACGGCGACGCTGCGGCCGTCCGAATCGAGGACCGCGGAGCGCTCACCGGGCAGCGGCAGGGGCTCGCCCTCGTGCTCGTAGTCGGCGATCAGGCCGGTGGTGCTGGTCTTGGCACCGTCGAGGATCGCGGCGACCAGCTGGTCCCGCAGAGGGCCGGGGAACGCGAACTCTGCCGGAGGCAGGGCGACGACGCGCGGATCGTCCGGGCCGGTGTAGGGCTGCTGCTCGCTCATGCCGCGAGAGTAACGGCGGGGCGCTCGGCGGGCTCGCGAATTTCGGGGCCTCGGGCCGGTGCGGTGGGCCTGCGGGTTGCGGGTTGCGGGCCTGCGGGTTGTGGGCCGTGGGCCGTGGGCTCACGGTGTGGTGGGTGGTGGGTGGTGGGTGGTGGGTGGTGGGTGGTGGGTGGTGGGTGGGTGGGGAGGGGGGAGGGGGGAGGGGGAGGCCCCCGAAGCAGCGATCAACGGCGATGTCCGATTCCCGCCAGTCACCCCCCCGCCCAGTGCCGCAAACTGGACAACGTGATCGACGACGACATCCGGTACCGAGCCGTGGACAGCCGCGACTCCCGCTTCGACGGGGTCTTCTTCACGGCGGTCACCTCCACCGGCATCTACTGCCGTCCGAGCTGCCCCGCCGTGACCCCCAAGCGCGTCAACTGCGTCTTCTACCCCAGTGCCGCAGCGGCCCAGGGGGCCGGCTTCCGCGCCTGCCGCCGCTGCCGCCCCGACTCCGTGCCGGGCTCGCCCGAGTGGAACCACCGCGCCGACCTGGTCGGCCGCGCGATGCGCCTGATCGGTGACGGCGTGGTGGACCGCGAGGGCGTCGCCGGCCTGGCCGGCCGCCTCGGCTACAGCGCCCGCCAGCTGCAGCGCCAGCTGATCGCCGAGCTCGGCGCCGGCCCGATCGCGCTGGCCCGCGCCCGCCGCGCGCAGACCGCCCGACTACTCCTCCAGACCACCGAACTGCCCGTCACCGACGTCGCGTTCGCGGCGGGCTTCGCCTCCGTCCGCCAGTTCAACGACACCGTGCGCGAGGTCTACGACCGCACTCCCAGCGGGCTGCGCGCCGAGGTCGCCGCCGGCCGCCGCAGCGCGACCCCGGCCGGCGGCCTCACCCTGCGCCTCGCCTACCGCGGCGCGCTCGACAGCGAGCACCTGATCGACTTCCTCGCCCTGCGCGCCGTCCCCGGCGTGGAGGAGGTCGTCCCCGGCGCGCGG
This sequence comes from Kitasatospora sp. NPDC058063, assembly GCF_042885395.1. Taxonomy (NCBI): domain Bacteria; kingdom Bacillati; phylum Actinomycetota; class Actinomycetes; order Kitasatosporales; family Streptomycetaceae; genus Kitasatospora; species Kitasatospora sp. NPDC058063. Next base: position 238,944 of record NZ_JBHVSD010000008.1, on the reverse strand, counting down.
CCCGGTGTGCGCGTGTACCGTCGTACCCTCGCGCTCCCGTACGGCCACGGCATTGCCGAGGTCGACGGCCTGGCGCCGGGCGAGCCGCCCACCCGCGGCTGGCTCGACTGCCGCCTGCTGCTCGCCGACCTGCGCGACCTGCCGACCGCCGTCCAGCGCCTGCGCAACCTCTTCGACCTGGACGCCGACCCGCTCGCGGTCGACGAGCAGCTCGGCGCCGACCCGCTGCTCGGCCCGCTGGTCCGCGAGCGCCCCGGCCTGCGCTCGCCCGGCCACGTGGACCCGCACGAGCTCGCCGTCCGCGCCGTCCTCGGCCAGCAGATCAGCGTCGTCGCCGCCCGCACGCTGGCGGGACGGCTCGCCGAGAAGTACGGCACCGCGCTGCCCGAGCCCAGCGGCGGCCTGCGGCTGCTCTTCCCGACCGCGGCCGCCCTGGCCACCGCCGATCCGGAGGACTTCGCGATGCCGGTCGCCCGCCGCCGCGCGCTCACCGGCCTGTGTGCCGCGCTGGCCGAGGGCGTGGTCCGGCTCGACAGCGGGGTCGACCGGGAGGAGGCCGCGGCCGGCCTGCTGGACCTGCCCGGCATCGGCCCCTGGACGGTGGGCTACCTGCGGATGCGGGCGATGGCCGACCCCGATGTCTTCCTCCCGAGCGACGTGGGCGTCAAGCACGGCCTGCTCCGTCTCGGCGCCGCCGGGGACCCGAAGTCCGCCGACCGCGCCGCCGAGGCCTGGGCGCCGTGGCGCTCCTACGCCGTCCACCGGCTGTGGGCCGGCCCCGTGAGCACCGGCTCCGCGAGTTCCAGTCCCACGAACACCGGCATCAGCACCGGCAACACCAGCGACACCAGTGACACCAGTACCGGAACGGAGAACGGACGAGCATGAGCACCACCGTCTACACCACCATGGAGAGCCCGTTCGGCCGGCTGCTGCTCAGCGGCGTGCTGCCCGAGGAGGGCGGACCGGCCGCGCTGGCCACGGTCACTGTGCCCGGCCAGAAGTACGCGCTGGCCGAGCCCGCCGACGACTGGGTCCTCGACCCGGAGGCGCTCGCCGAGCCGGTGGCCCAGCTGACCGACTACTTCGCCGGCAAGCGCACCGGCTTCGACCTCCCGCTCGCGCCCGAGGGCACCGAGTTCCGCCGCAGGATCTGGGCGGCACTGGACGAGATCCCGTACGGCGAGACCGTCACGTACGGCGAACTCGCCGAGCTGGCCGGGCAGGAGCCGCGCATGGTCCGGGCGGTCGGCGGCGCGGTGGGCGCCAACCCGCTGCTGATCGTCCGCCCCTGCCACCGGGTGCTCGGAGCCGGTGGCGCGCTCACCGGCTTCGCCGCCGGCGTGGACCGCAAGCGCTGGCTGCTGGACCTGGAGAGCGGCACCCTGTTCTGACCGCCGGGGCGCCGCGAACCTCCGAGCACCCGGCGTCCGAGCACCGGACCTTCGAGCACCGGACCTTCGAGCACCGGACCTTCAAGCACGACAGCCCCGCCGAGCCCGCCACCATCGGGCCCCTACCGCAGAACGCTCAACTCCGCAGTTCCACCCGCCAGTTGTTGCTGCGCATGAGCCGTCCGGGCGGGAACTCGAAGTCCGTCTCGCCGAGCAGTGTGAAGCCGGCCTTCGCGCAGACAGCATTGGAGGCGGGGTTGTCCACCGAGGGGAAGGCGTGCAGGTGAGGGTGGGCGGCCTCGCGGCGGGCGGCGTCGACCGCCGCGCGGGTCGCGGCGACCGCGATGCCCCGCCCCTGGAAGCAGGGCAGCACGTTCCACCCCATCTCGTGGACGGTCCGGCCCTCCCACGTCCGGGTGCCGTAGCCGACCGTCCCGACGGCCTCGCCCTCGGGCAGCAGCACGATCCGGTACATGCAGCCGAGCCCGGACGGGACGAAGTCCAGGTAGCGCCGGTGCCGTACGAGCAGCTGCTCGGCGCTCTCCGGCCCGCCGACGTGCTTCTTCATCTCCGGCGTGTTGACCCGGCGCAGCAGCGCGAGGTCGTCGTCCGTCCAGGGCTCGATCCGTACCGCTGTGCTGGTCATGCCGGGGACGGTAGCGGCGGGCGAACACGGCGGCCAGTGGTTTTCACCCGGCCGCGGGCTCCTGGGCGGGTGCCGGCTCGGGCCCGGTGCCCGGCTGTGCGAGGGCGCGGGCGAGCTGTTCCAGGCCCGGCAGGGCGTTGACGACCGCCGCGCGGTCGGCGGGGTCGAGGGCGCCGAGCGCGGCGGCGATGCGGCGCTCGTGGGCGTGCTGCCAGTCGTCCAGCTGTCGGCGGCCCGCCGGGGTGAGGGCGATCCGGGCGGTGCGTCGGTCGCCGGGGTCGGCCTGGCGGTCCACGAAGCCGGCGTCGAGCAGCTTCCCGACCAGTCCGCTGACGGTGTTGGGCGCGAGCCGCTGCCGTGCGGCCAGCTCGCCGACCCGCAGCGGCGCGGCGGCCAGTGTCTGGAGGAGTTCGACCTGCGCCATCGGCAGGGACTCCCACGGGTAGTCGGTGCGGATGCTGCTGCGCAGCGCGCGGCGCAGCCGGGTGACGGTGTCGGTCAGCTGCCGGGCGTGCTCGACCGCCGGGTCGGGGCCTGCGGTGGCGGGGTCGGGAACGTGTGGTGACGACGGCATGGCGGACAGCGTATCGCCTGGTACGGGGCGGTTCGGCGGCCGGTCGGGGCCCCGGGGCCGTGCCGTGTTGCGGCTCTGTCGCAGGCCCCGCCGCGGGCGTCCGTCCGGCACCGTCCGTACCGTGGGACGCATCCTGTCGTAGAGCGAGCTGCTCGTAGGGAGAACATATCTGTATCCGATATATTCGTACCCATGAACGCCACCGCCCTTGTCTCGCGGCTGCTCACCGAGCGGCCCCGGCCGCGCGGCATAGCCGGCTGGCGCCACGCCCACTGGCTCGCCGTCGGCACGGTCTGTCTCGGCGCCTTCCTCGGCCAGTTGGACGCCAGTGTCATTGCCCTGGTCTTCCCCGCCATTGGCCGCGACTTCGACGCGGGCTTCGCCGCCGTCGAGTGGGTCGCCCTCGCCTACCTGCTGGTCCTGGTCGCCCTGCTGGCCCCGATCGGCTGGCTGTCGGACCTGGTCGGGCGCAAGACGATGTACATCGGCGGCTTCGCGGTCTTCGGCCTCTCCTCGCTCGGTGCCGGATTCGCCGGCGGCCTCTGGGCCCTGGTCGGCTGCCGCGCCGTCCAGGCGGTGGGCGCCGCGATGATGCAGGCCAACAGCGTCGCCCTGGTCGCGCGGGGCGTCCCCGAGCACGCGATGCGGCGCGCGCTCGGCATCCAGGCCTCCGCCCAGGGCCTCGGCCTGGCGCTCGGGCCCAGCCTCGGCGGGCTGCTGGTCGAACACGCCTCGTGGCGCTGGGTGTTCTGGGTCAATGTGCCGATCGCGGCGTTCGGCATCCTGGCCGGCTGGTTCCTGCTGCCCCGCACCCGGGCGGCGGGCGCCCCCGCCGCCGTGCCGGGCCCCCGCTCCGCGAACTCCCCCGGCGGGGAAGCCCACCGCGCCGAGGGCCGTCGAAACGATGCCCACTGCAACGACGCCCACCGCAACGATGCCCACCGCAACGAAGCCCGGCGGACCGCGACCCGGCGGACCGCGACCGGCGACGCCGCCCGCTTCGACCTGCCCGGCCTGCTGCTGCTCACCGGGGCGACCACCTCGCTGCTGCTCGCCCTGTCCACCGCCTCCGGCCTGCCCCTGCCCGGCTGGGCGGTGGCCGCCCTGCTGCTCACCTCCGCCGCGCTGACCCTGGCGCTGGTGCGCCAGGAACGGCGGGCCGCCCGGCCGATCCTGGCGCCCGGGCTGGTCAACACCCCGGGCGTGCGCTCCGGCCTGGCGGTGGGGCTGATCGGCTATCTGCTGCTGTTCTGCCCGCTGGTGCTGGGCCCGGTGCTGCTCACCGGCGCCGGGGTGTCGACGGCCCACGCGGGCCTGGTGATCACCCTGCTGCCCGCCGGGTTCGCGTTCGCCGCGACGGTCGGCGGCGGGCTGCTGCCCCGGGGCTGGTCGGATGTGACCAGGTGCCGCTGGGGTGCGCTGCTCGCGGCCGGCGGGCTGCTGCTGTTCGCCCTGCTGCCGGCCTCGGACGCGGCGGCGGCCCCGCTGCTGATCGCCGGTTACGGGCTGGGTCTGCTGCTGCCCGCCAACAATGCGCTGGTGATGCGGGCGATCCCGGCGCAGTGCTCGGCGGTCGGCGGCGGCATGGTGAACATGGCCCGCAGTCTCGGCACGGCGCTCGGCATGGCGCTGTCCGTCCTCGGTGTCCACCTGGCGGGCGCCGAGTCCGGTGGGCGGACGGTACTGCTCGTCCTCGCCGCCGTCGCCGCGGTGGCGGCGCTGCTCACCCGGCCCGTCCGGGCCTGAGGGGCGTGGGGCCCCGCTACCGCGCGTCGGTGCGGGCGTGCGGGGGCCCCGGTGCGTTCAGGGCGTCCTGGGCGCGGTTCAGGCCGCGCCGCACCAGCGTCTCCAGGGCGTCCGCGCAGCGGTCCAACTCTCCTGGCATGGCGGCCAGTTCGTCCTCCGAGAACTTCTTCAGCACGAAGTCCCCGACGCTCTGGCCCTTCGGCGGACGTCCGATGCCGAACCGCAGCCTGACGAAGTCCCGGGTGCCGAGCACCTCGCCCACCGAGCGCACTCCGTTGTGGCCGCCGGGGCCGCCGCCGCGCTTGAGCCGGGCGGAGCCGAAGGCGAAGTCCAGGTCGTCCTGCACCACCACCAGCCGCTCGACCGGGACGCCGTGGCGGCGCAGCAGCGCGGCCACCGGGCGGCCGGACAGGTTGATGGACCACCACAGCGGCTTGGCCAGCAGCACCCGGTGGCCGTCGACGGCGATCTCGGCCACCAGGGCGGCGATCCCGCGCCGGCGGAACCGGGCGCCGTGCCGTTCGGCCAGCCGGTCCACGGCGAGGAAGCCCGCGTTGTGCCGGGTGAGCCGGAACCACGGGCCGGGGTTGCCCAGGCCGGCGATCAGCCAGGGGGCGTCGGGGGTCATGCGGGGGTTCTCCGGAGGGGTGGGGGTGGAGGGAAGACGGCGGACGGCCGGGGCGCGGCGGGGACGGTACGGGACCGTCCCCGCCGGCGCCCCGGCCGTCCGGGGACACGCGGAACCTGCGGGGCGTACAGGACGTACGGGACCTGTGGGACCCGGGGACACCCGGACCCGAGGGACACGTACGAGCCGCAGGGCGAGCCCGCGGAACGAGCACTCAGGAGGCGGGCACGCCGGGCTCGGCGCCGCGCTCCTTGAGCATGTCGGTCATCAGCTGGAGCTCGGAGGTCTGGGCGACCACCATCGACTGCGCGAGCCGCTTCTCGGCATCGTTCCGGGCCTTGTCGACGTAGCCCTGGGCCATCTCGACGCCGCCCTTGTGGTGCTCGATCATCAGCTGGAGGTAGTACACCTCGGCGTCCCGCCCGCTGAGCGTGCGCAGCTTCGCGATCTGGGTGTTGGTGGCCATGCCCGGCATCAGCGAACCGTCGTGGGCCTGGTACTCGTGGCCCATCTTCATCCACGCCATCGGCGTGGCGGTCGAGTGCTGGGGCAGCCCCCACTGGTCGAGCCAGCCCATCATCATCCCGCGCTGGTTGGCCTGGGTGTTGATGATGTCGAAGGCCAGGGTGCGGGTCGGCTCGTCGGCGGTGCGGTCCCGGACGACGAACGACAGGTCCACGGCCTGCTGGTGGTGGGTCGCCATGTCGCGGGCGAAACCGGCCTCGGGGGAGTCGTTCGCGGGGACGGACAGCGTGGACGAGCCGGACGCCGAGGTCCCGCTCGCCACCAGGGCCGGCACCCCGAGCGCCAGCGCCACCGTGGCGGCCAGCGCGGCCGGCCACCACATGCGGCGGCGGCGCGGGGCCCCCACTTCCTGGACGCCGTCCGCCGCGGCGTCCACGGCGTCCATGGCGCCCGCGCTGTCCGGGCTGTCCGCCGTCACGGCCTCGCCGGGGCGGCCCGCGTCGGCGGTCACATCTGCCCCATGGTGCAGGAGGCGCCCGGCTCCTGGGTCTGCTTGCCCTGGACGTACTTGGTGAAGAACTGCTCCACCCGCGGGTCGCTGGCGCTGTCCACGGTCAGCTGGGTGCTCCAGGCGTTCAGGGTGATGGTGCCCTGCTCGTCCGGGTACGGGCTCATCAGCGAGTACGGGGTCTTCTTGACCCGGTCGGAGAGGGTCTTGACGTCGTCCGGCGTGGCCTTGCCGTTGTACGTCACCCAGACGGCGCCGTGCTCCAGCGAGTGGACGGCGCGCTCGTTCTCGACCGGCTGGTCGTAGACGTGGCCCATGCAGTCCAGCCAGATCGCGTTGTGGTCGCCGCCGACCGGCGGGGTCATCGGGTAGGTGACCTTGTCCTTGACGTGGGTGCGGCTCAGCTCGCCGAAGGTCTTCACGCCCGGGATGTCCGCGTTGGCGGCGGTCTCCTTGTCCTTCTTCTTCTGGTTCTGGTCCATGACGATCCAGGTACCGGTGGCGATCGCACCGATCACCAGCACGCCGGCCGCCACCGAGGCGACGATCTTGTTGCGGCGGTCGCGGCGCTGCTCGGCGGCGCGCAGCTCGGCGATCCGGGCGCGGCGGTCGAGGCCGTCCTGCTTGCCGCCGGGCTTGTTGGACTGCTTGGAGGCGGAACCCATGGTGGTCGTCCTTGTCCCCGCCGCACCGGTCGGTGGCGGCGGTCAGCTGGTGTGAGAGGAGAAACGGATCCGTCGGCGGCTGCGCCGGCGGTGGGTTCCACTCAGGACCGGTGGACCTGGAGTTCGTGCAGATCGGGCACCGGGTGCGCGCCGTCGAGCAGACCGGTGGGCACCACCCGGGGCAGCGCCTCGGGCGCGGCCGGGGTCAGCGGTGACACGGCGGGTTGCGGCTGCGGCGGCGGGTTCGGCAGCTGGGCGTCCTGCGAGCAGTACGGATGGCTGGAGCAGCCGTTGTTGCGCGGCGGCTGGCCGTCGGCGGTGCAGAGGATCCAGTGCCCCTGCTCCTCGGCCGTCCGGTGGTGGTCCGAGGACTTCGCGGACTCGGTGACCTTCGCGGCGTGACCGGTGTAGGAGGAGTGCCCGGTGGCGACCTGGACACTGACCACGCTGACGACGGTGACGGCGCTGACCGGGGCCGCGTGCGGCGCCGGTTGGCCGGAGCCGTCCACCGCCTTCGACTGGCCCGCGCAGGGCAGCAGCGTCAACAGCGTGACGAGCAGCAGGACCAACAGCCCACCTGCCGGGCGGCCCGCGGATGCGGCCCTCCCCGGTCGGGGTGAACTGGGGGCCGACGCGGTCATGCGCACATTTAATCAGCCGAACGAGTGATGCGATGCCCCCCATCGGCCCTCATTTTCGGGGGCCCGCACACCCGGATGGCCAGGAAACACCCTGCTCCGGACACATCCGGCAAGCACGGACGGAACGGGAGCGGACGACCGGGCGACGCCACCGCGGACGGCCCGGTGAACCGCCTGGTGAACCGCCTGGTGAGCGCGGTGGCCGGGATGTTCCGGTGGGTGACCGGTTGTCGCCGAAACCCGGACAGGGTCGTCGGAGGTGGAGAACAATGTCGTCAGCCCGGCCCGCCGGGGGCGGCGCGACCACGGAACGACCAGGAGCCGCCAGATGAGCAAGCAGGGTGCACCCGCACAGCCGCACCGGCCGGACGACGGTTGGTGGGACGCCGTCTACGACGGCCCGACGGGCACCCTCCCGGACACCCCGCACGCCGACCCGGGGGACGGCAGCGTGGACGACTGGTTCGACACGGCGGCCGGGCTCATCGGGCAGCAGCGCTCGGCGGAACCGGAACCGGAACCGGAACCGGAGCCCGAGCCGGAGTTCGAGCCGGAGGCGGACGCGGCCGTAGCGGCTTGCGGGGAGCCCGACGGCGCGGCGGGTTCTGAGGGCTCGGAGCGCTCGGCGGGCCGGGACAGCATCGACGACTGGTTCGACACCGCGGTCGGCGTGATCGGCGGAGCAGAGGGGATCGGGCGTCAGCGGACCTCTCCGGAGACCCACCGGTTCCCGGCCCCCGACTTCGCCGACGACGCACCGAGGGCGGCGCGCGTGCAGGACCCGGAACCCGCACCCGATCCGGAACCCGAACCGGAACCGGAACCGGCACCCGAGCTCGACCCCGAGCCGGAACCCGAGCAGGTCCCGGACCCGGACCCGGTCTCGCTGGAGAAGCCCACCCCGCCGCCGGCCCCCGAACCGGCGCAGCCGAACCCCGTACCCGCCGTTGCCGAGCAGCCCGAGCACCCCGAGGAACTGGTGCCGCTGGTGGAGGCGGAGAAGTCCGAGCCGCCCGCCCCCGCCTCCGCTCCCGCTCCCGCCCCCGAGCCCGAACCCGTCCACGCCTCGGAACCCGACCCGGAGCCCGTGGCCCAGACCGCCGCCGTCCCCGACCCCCGCCTGGCCGTCCGCGCACCGCTCGCCGACGGCGGCGCCGCGGTCCCGCACGTCGGCGAGCGCCCGCCGACCTACGGACCCGAGCCGACGGCCGTACCCGAGGCGGACCCGAACGCACTGCGCGCGCTCGTCCCGGACACGGTGCTGGACGGCGCCCAGTACGGTCCGTCCGTCCTGCGCGCCGCCTCCGTCCGGGGCGACTCCGCGCGCTACCGGGGTGAGCCGCGCCGCGACTCCCTGCTGGTCACCCGGTTCGGCGAGGGCCAGGACGGGCTGCTGCTCGCGGTCCTCGGCGGCTTCGACCGTACGGGCGGAGCCGCGGAGGAGGAGACGGTCACCCCGTCCGCGATCGCGGCCGCGAGCGGGGAGGCGTGCCACCAGCTCGCCGCCGCGATCGGGCGCAGCCGGGCCGGCCTTGCCGCGGACCTGCGCGACGGTGCCCGCGACCGGCTCCGCTACGGCCTCCAGCGCCTGGCCACCGGTGCGGCCGCCCCGCTGCGCGCCCTGGCGCCGCAGCCGGAGGGGGACGACACCCCGTCCCCGGCGTCGCTGCACTGCCTGATGGTGTCGCTGGACCCGGAGGCCGGCTACCGCGCGGCCTTCGGTGTCGGTCCGGGCGGGCTCTACCTGCTGCGCTCGGGCCACTGGATCGACGCCTACGCGGCCCGGCTGCTGCACCACCCGGACGGTCAGCCGCCGCTCCCCGAGGGCCCGGTGCCCGGCCCGCGCCCGTTCCGCTTCCGGCTCGTCCCCGCGACGCCGGGCGACATCCTCCTCCTGTGCACCCCGGGCCTCGCCCGGCCCATCGCCGACGAGCCGGCCGTCGCGCACTTCCTCTCCACCCACTGGGCCCACCCCCACCCGCCGGGCACCGTCGACTTCCTCCGCCAGGTCCAGGTCCGCGCCAAGGGCTACGCCGACGACCGCACGGCCGCCGCCATCTGGACCGAGTGACCCGCACCACCCCCCGACCCCAACTCGCCCGAAGACCCAATCCGGCCCCACCCCCGCCCCGCGCGCGAGAAGTAGGGCCGGCCGCCGTCACGCGCCCCCGCAGGGCGGGGGGCCGGCACCCCGCCCCCGGCCCCCCCGGGGCCCGGCGGTTTACCCGGCGGACAAA
>NZ_JBHVSD010000008.1:61155-229430 GCF_042885395.1 Kitasatospora sp. NPDC058063 | reverse complement strand
GGGGTGTTCTTTTTTTTCAACCCCCCCCCCCCCCCCCCCGCGGCCGCGCGGCGCCCCCCCCCCCCCCCCGCGCCGGATGCGCGTGCGCAGGCACCACGGCACCGGCCGCGCCGGGGCCGAGTCTGTAGACCGGTCTGCATATTCTCTGCTCGCCCCACCGAGGTGATGCGCAGGAAGTCGGCCTGATCGACTTCCTGATGCGCGGGGCTGCCCCAGGGCCTCTTCGATGGCCGCCCGGCCGGCTGACCGGCTGGGCTTGTGCGCGAGAAGTCGGTCTGTCCGACTTCTCGCGCACGCGTGGGGGCGCATGTGTCGGCTGTGCTCCCGGTAAAATCTGTAGACCGGTCTGCATATTTTCTTCCCCATGCCCCAGGAGCGGCGCACAGGAAGTCGGCCGGGTCGACTTCTGGTGCGCGAGGGGCTCCCGGTGCGGGCGAGCTTCCCGAGAAGTCGGCCGGGCCGACTTCTCACGCGGGCAGGGTTCAGGTGCGCAGGAGGATGCCGGTGACGGCGGTGGCCTGGGTGAGGGCGGCGGGGCGGTGGGCGTCGGGGAGGCCGATGGCGATGGGGACGGCGAGGCCGTCGAGCAGGGCGCGGATCTGCAGGGCGCGGTCGGCGGCGGGGCCGGGGGTGAAGTGGCCGGCGGCGGCGCCCTCCTCGATGAGGGCGACCAGGTCGGCCTGCCAGGGGGCCTCGATCTCCTGCTGGCCCTGGCGGATCTCGGCGCTCGCGGGGGAGCGGCCCCACACCTCGACCCAGAGGATCCAGCGCGGGTCGCCCGCGCCCTCCGGCAGGTAGAGGCGCAGGTAGGCGTCGAGGCGCTGCCAGGGGTCGAGGGTGCGGTCGGCGAGGGCCTCGCGGCGGCGGGCGCCGAGCTGCTCCTCGCTCCAGCGCAGGGTTTCCAGCAGCAGCTGGTCCTTGCTGCCGAAGTAGTAGAGCAGGTGCCCGGCGCTCATCTGGAGCTGCTTGCCGAGCCCGGCCATGGTGAGTCCGGCGAGCCCGTGTTCGGCGATCGCGGCCCGGGCGGTGGCGAAGACCTCCTCGCGGGGGCGGGCCGGCCGGCGCGGGCGGGGGTCGGCCATGTGCGGGTCTCCTCGGTGGAACGGGGCTTCGGAAGCCGTCCGGGCGGGGCGCGGGGCCCCCGCCCGGACGGGGCGTCAGAGCGCCTTCGGCTGCTGCTGGGTGATGCAGTGGATGCCGCCGCCGTTCGCGAAGATCTCGCGGGCGTCGACGAGTTCGACGGTGCGGCCCGGGTAGGCCTCGGCGAGGATGGCGGCGGCCTCCTGGTCGCGCGGGTCGTCGAAGGCGCACAGGACGACCGCGCCGTTGGCCACGTAGTGGTTGATGTAGGAGTAGTCGACCGGCTCGCCGTCCTCGTCCAGCAGGACGGTGGGGGCGGGCAGTTCGACGACCTCCAGCGGCCGGCCCCGGGCGTCGGTCGAGGCGCGCAGCACGGCGACCAGTTCGCGGCAGACCTCGTGGTCCGGGTGCGAGGGGTCGGGCTGGACGTGGGCGACCACGACGCCGGGGCGCACGAAGGAGGCGACGATGTCGATGTGTCCGCGGGTGCCGAACTCGTCGTAGTCGCGGGTGAGTCCGCGCGGCAGCCAGATCGCCTTGGTGGTGCCGAGGAAGGCGTGCAGCTCGGCCTCGACCTCCTCCTTGGTCCAGTCGGCGTTGCGGCCCTCGCCGAGTTGGACGGTCTCGGTGACCAGCACCGTTCCGTCGCCGTCGACGTGGATGCCGCCGCCCTCGTTGATCAGCCGGGAGGCGAAGCGCTGCACCCCGGTCAGCTCGCCGATGTGCTCGGCGATATGCTGGTCCTTGTCCCAGCGGGCCCAGGACTGTGCGCCCCAGCCGTTGAAGATCCAGTCGGCGGCGGCCAGCGAGCCCTTGCCGTCGATCAGGAAGGACGGGCCGATGTCGCGCATCCACGCGTCGTTCAGCGGGCGCTCGACGATGTCGACCCGCTCGGAGACGTACTTGCGGGCCTCCTCGGTCTCACCGGTGTTGACGATCAGCGTCACCGGCTCGTACCCGACGATGGTGTCGGCGACGGCGGCCCAGGCCTGGCGGGCGGCGTGCAGCTGCTCGGGGCCGTCGAAGGTGGGGTTGGTGGTGGGGAAGGCCATCCAGGTCCGCTCGTGCGGGTGCCACTCGGCGGGCATCCGGTAGCCGAGGGCGGCGGGCGTGGGGGTGGTCATCATCGAGTCCTCAAGAGTCTGGGGCCTTGGCGGGGGGTCAGAGGAAGTAGAGGCGGCTGAGCGAGACGCTGTCCGCGGGTTCGGAGCGCAGCGGCGAGCCGTCGAGCGAGACCAGCCCGGTCTCGGTGACCTCGACGTGGCCGATGCGGGTGTTGCGCACCATGTCGCGCGGTCCGATGCCGCGGGTGCCCCGGACGCCGACTCTGCGGCGGCGGGTGGGCAGCCCGTCGGCGGCCCGGTCGAGGTACGCGCCGTCGGCGGCGGCCTGGGCCACGAAGGCCACCGAGATGTCGGCGGCGGTCGCGCCGTGGGCGCCGAACTGCGGCCCCAGGACGAGCGGTTCGCAGCGGTCGGTGGAGGCGTTGGGGTCGCCGGTGACGCCGTACGCGGGGAATCCGGCCTTGAGGACCAGCTGCGGCTTGGCGCCGAAGTGGTCCGGGCGCCACAGCACGATGTCGGCGAGCTTGCCGATCTCGATGGAGCCGACCTCGTGGGAGAGGCCGTGGGCGATGGCCGGGTTGATGGTGAGCTTGGCGATGTAGCGCAGCACGCGCTCGTTGTCGTCGCCGCTCTCCGTCGTGCCGTACGAGCCGGTGCCGTCGAGCGGGCCGAGTTCGGCCTTCATCTTGCCGGCCATGGCGAAGGTGCGGCGCACCGTCTCGCCGGCCCGGCCCATGCCCTGGGCGTCGGAGGAGGTGATGCCGATGACCCCGAGGTCGTGCAGGACGTCCTCGGCGCCCATGGTGCCGGCCCGGATGCGGTCGCGGGCCATCGCGGCGTCGCCGGGCAGGTCGACCTTGAGGTCGTGCGCGGAGACGATCATGTCGAAGTGTTCGCCGAGGGCGTCGCGGCCGAACGGCAGCGTCGGGTTGGTGGAGGAGCCGATGACGTTCGGCACGCCGGCCATCTTGAGCACGTTGGGGACGTGTCCGCCGCCGCAGCCCTCGATGTGGAAGGCGTGGATGGTCCGGCCCTCCAGCACCTTCAGGGTGTCCTCGACCGACAGGCACTCGTTCAACCCGTCGGTGTGCAGGGCGACCTGGACGTCGTACTCCTCGGCGACCCGCAGCGCGGTGTCCAGGGCGCGGGTGTGCGCGCCCATGTCCTCGTGCACCTTGAAGCCGGACGCCCCGCCCTCGGCCAGCGCTTCGATCAGCGGGGCCTCGTCGGAGGACGAACCGCGCCCCAGGAAGCCGATGTTGACGGGCCAGGCGTCGAACGCGTTGAAGGCGTGGCGCAGCGCCCAGGGCGAGTTGACGCCGACGCCCCAGACCGGGCCGAACTCCTGGCCGATGATGGTGGTGACGCCGGAGGCCAGCGAGGCCTCCATGATCCGCGGCGAGAGCAGGTGGACGTGGGTGTCGACGGCGCCGGCGGTGGCGATCATGCCCTCGCCGGAGACGATCGTGGTGCCGGTGCCGACGACCACGTCCACGCCGTCCAGGGTGTCCGGGTTGCCGGCCCGCCCGATCGAGGCGATCCGGCCGCCGATCAGGCCGATCGAGGTCTTGCGGATGCCCTGGATCGCGTCGATCACCAGCACGTTGCTGATCACGACGTCGCAGGTGTCCCGGACCGCGGCGGGCTTGAGGTGCAGGCCGTCGCGGGCGGTCTTGCCGAAGCCGGCCAGGAACTCGTCGCCGGGCGCCTGGGAGTCGGACTCCACGCGGACGATCAGTCCGCTGTCGCCGAGCCGGACCCGGTCCCCGGCGCGCGGGCCGTGCACCGAGATGTAGTCGTGCGGGGTGATGGACGTCACGACTCGACCTCCGCGTCGTCGAAGTGGGTGAGGTAGCCGGTGGCGCGGGCCTTCGCCAGGGCGGCCTCCTTCGCGCCGGGCGCGTCCAGCGGGCCGTCCACGAGCCCCGCGAAACCGATCGCGACCCGCCCGCCGCCGATCGGTACCAGGCCGACCTCGACGGTGGCGCCGGGGTCGAAGCGCACCGAGGAGCCGGCCGGCACGGCCAGGTGGGTGCCGTAGGCGGCGGCGCGGTCGAAGGCCAGCCGCGGGTTGGCCTCGAAGAAGTGGAAGTGCGAGGTGACCGAGATCGGTACCGCGGAGGTGTTGTGCACGGGGAGCAGCAGCGTCTCCTCGATCGGGTCGTAGCCGGCTCCGTCGCCGATCAGCGTGCCGCCGGGGGCCTCGTCGCCGAGGGATCCGGCGCCCTTGAACGGGTCGTTGACGACGGCGAGGCGGGTGCCGTCCTCGAAGACGGCCTCGACCTGGACGACGGTGACCACGTCCGGCACGCCGGGCAGGACGTCGTCGGCGGTCAGCACGGAGCGGCCGGCTTCGATGGCCTCGGCCAGGCGCCGGCCGTCGCGGGCGGCCTCGCAGACGGCGTCCGCGATCAGGGCGGTGGCCTCGGGGATGTTGAGGCGCACGCCCCGGGCGCGGCGGGCGCGGGCCAGCTCGGCTGCTGTGAAGATCAGCAGCCGGTCCCGCTCGGTGGGGGTCAGTCGCACGGTTCCTCGCTCGCGGTCGCCGGGGAGGGGGTCGGCTCGGGGGTCTGGGGGCCGCCAGGGGCAATGTTAGAACGTCGTTCAAACATCTCGGGTCATTGAACCCGCACCGGGCCGCCCTGTCCAGCGTTGCCGCTCCGAGGGGGTTCGGCTTGCTGGGCGGGGGATGGGGGTGAGGGGCGGCGCGGGGGCGGCGGGCCGGGAGGGTCCGCGGACCGCCGCCCGGACCCGCCGCCCGGACCCGCCGCCCGGGTCGGCGCCCGGGTCGGCGCGCGGCGGTGGCGGGGCGGGGGCGCGCGGTCGGGCGCACGGTCCGTACGGGCGCCGGGTGTGCGCGGGATCGGGTGATGGCGCCCTCGAAAATCGCCTCTGCGCTTCGCAAACCTGTCCGGCGCGGGCAGTTGGATCACGCGAACCACCCCGTGCCCCTTTCACCCCACGTGATCGGACGCACACTGTTGCAAACGCCGTCAACTGGGCATGAGGATGAGTGGTCAGAACGAGGGGGCCACCCGGCCGGCGGGGGATCCGGAGGCGGGGGCCCGGATTTCAGGGCGGGGGCATGGGTTGATGGACGGTCAGTCGCGATTCCCGCGGCAGCGGACGAGTTCCGGCGACGCCTACCGGTCCGGGCCGGTCCAGGGGCCGACCGGCAGCGCCGGGACGACCCTGCCGGGTGCACCGGCTCCGGGTTGTGCCCTGCACCGGCGGTTGCACCTCACGCTCGACCCGGCGGACCTGGTCGGGGTGGGCGCGGTCCGGCGGCGGCTGCGTTCGGCGCTGAGCCACTGGGGGGTGCCGGAGCTGTCCGACACCGCCGAGCTGCTCTCCTCCGAGCTGGTCACCAACGCGCTGCTGCACACGGGCAAGGGCGCGGTGTTCGACGCGGTGCTCGACTCGGACCACCGGCTGCGGATCGAGGTGCAGGACGGCACCAGCAGACTTCCCGGGCGCCGCCGCGATCCGGAGGCCGAGTACGCGACCTCGGGGCGCGGCCTGCTGCTGGTGGAGGCGCTCGCGGACTCCTGGGGCGTACAGCTGCGCGGCGACGGCAAGGTCACCTGGTTCGAACTCGCCACGCCCTGATCCCGGCCCCGGCGCCGGCACAGTCTCTCGGCATCGGCATCGGCATCGGCACCGGTCTCGGCATCGGCGCGGCCACGGCCCGACGGCCCCGGGCCTGTCACCGGGCCTGTCGCCGGGCCCGCCGCCAGGGTCGCTACCGGGCCCGCCGCCGGGGTCGTACGATTGTTCGCCGTCGATTGATTCGCTGTCGAAGGAAGCCCGGAACAGAAGGCGGAACGGAAGGTTTCCGGCCCGTTGGCATTGCCGCTCGGCCGAACATTGGCCAGGATGGTGGGAATGTGTGTCCACGTGCGGGAAGCAGCGGGGAGACCGAACCTCGACTGGCCACCGTCCGTCGCACCGTCCTATCCAGCACGACCCATCACACCGCCATGCGGCCCGTCCGGACGGTCGGCGCGGTCCGCCACGGCAGCGGCAGGAGCAGCATGCCCACTGAGCCCGAGTCGCCGGGGCCGGCACTTCCTCCCGGCGCGGCGCCCGCCGTCGAGCCGCGAACCGTGGAACCGCGAAGCGTGGAGCCGCGCACCGCCGACCCGAGAGCCGCCAGGCCGCGAGCGGTCGGACAGCGGGCCGTCGAGCCGCGCGTCGCCGAGCAGCCGGGCGCCCCGGAGCCGCGCACTGCCGGGCAGCCCGTCGCCGGCGCCACCACCACCGGGACCGGCCGGGCCCGGCCGCCCGCCCAGTCCACGCGCCGCGGCTCCGTGGTGCGCCCGTCGCCGAGCCTCGCCGCCGCGCGGCTGGCGCCCGTGCTGTCGGGCGGACTGCCGCCGTCCTCCGCGGACACCATGCCGGACTGGCTGGAGCCCGCGATGGCGGCCAACGGCATCGGCTCCTTCGACTGGGACATCCGCCGCGACGTCCTGGAGGGCGACCAGCGGGCCTGCACGATCGTCGGACTGGACGCCCTGGAGCAGGGTCGCTTCGACCGCACCGCCGCCTCCTTCCTGGCCCTGCTGCACCCCGAGGACGCGCCCGTGGTGCGCCGCCGGGTCGAGCGCGCGGTGGCCGAGCTGGGTCAGTGCGGCGCCTACTACCGCACGGTCGGGGCGAAGGGCGGCATGCGCGCGGTGCGCTTCCGCGGCCGGGTGCTCGCCGACGCCTTCGGCCGGGCCTCCCGAATGGTCGGCTTCGTCTGGGACGCCACCGTCGAGCTGCACAAGCGGGACCACGCCGACCGGATGGCCCTGCTGCGCGAGGACCGCTCCCGGTTCATCAAGGAGGCGGCGCGCGCCCTCTCCGAAGCCGTCACCGTGCGTGACGTGGCCCGGGTGTTCACCGAGCTGCCGCTGCCCGGGCTGCCGCCGGACGGCCTGGTGCTGGCCTCCTTCGAGGCCGGCCGGGCGCAGATCCTCGGGGCCTCCGGCTACCGCGCCGACACGCTGGCGGTCTGGGACCGCACCGTGCTGCCGCCCGGGCACCCGGCGGCCGAGGCGCTGCGCCACCGTACGCCGGTCTTCGTCTCGACCCGCGAGGAGTTCCGCGAGGGCTATCCCGAGGTGTGGGAGCCGACCAGCCGTACCGGCCGGGGTTCCTGGGCGTACCTGCCGCTGGTGGCCAGCGGCCGGGCGATCGGCGTGTGCGTGGTCAGCTTCGACGACGAGCGCGAGCTCGACGCGGACGAGCGCACCCTGCTCACCACCCTGGGCGGGCTGGTCGCCCAGTCGCTGGCCAGGGCCCGGCTGCACGATGCCGAGCACGAGCTGGCGGCCGGTCTCCAGAGGGTGATGCTGCCGCGCACCGTCCCGTCCGTTCCGGGCGTGACCACGGCGGTGCGCTACCTCGCGGCCGGCTCCGGCCTCCAGATCGGCGGCGACTGGTACGACGTGGTGCCGCTGCCCGGCGGACACGTCGGCCTGGTGATCGGCGACGTCCAGGGGCACGACGTGCACGCCGCCGGGATCATGGGCCAGCTGCGGATCGCGCTGCGCGCCTACGCGGCCGAGGGCCACCCGCCCGCCGCCGTGATGGCCCGCGCCTCGCGCTTCCTCGCCGATCTCGACACCGACCACTTCGCGACCTGCGCCTACGCCGAGGTCAACGTGGACTACGGCGTGGTCTACGCCGTCCGGGCCGGCCACCTCGACCCGGTGGTGCGCCGCGCGGACGGTACCGCCGCCGTGGTGCCGGTGGCCGGCGGGCTGCCGCTGGGCATCGACCCGGACCAGGAGTACCGGGTCACCCGGTTCAGCCTGGACCCGGGCGAGACCGTGCTGCTCTGCACGGACGGCCTGGTCGAGGCGCGCGGCATGGACCTGGACGAGGGCGTCGCCCGCCTCACCCGGGCGCTCGCCCGCCCGCTGCCGGACGCCGCGCAGGCCGCCCGCGACCCGCTGGAGGAGCTGGCCGACCGGATCGCCTCCCAGGCCGCCGACTCCAGCGAGCGCGAGGACGACATAGCGCTGCTGCTCCTGCGCTGGGACGGCCCGGCCGGCGGCCTGACCGCCCAGCAGCTGCGCCGCCGGATCGGCCAGGCCGACCTGGCGCGGGTGGCCGAGGTGCGGGCCGAGCTGCGCGACGCGCTGCGCCGCTGGGGCGTGGCCGAGTTCATCGACACCGCCGAGCTGCTCTCCTCCGAGCTGGTCACCAACGCCATCCGGCACACCGACCGGGACGCCATGTTCACCGCCCGGCTCTACCGGGAGCCGGAGGAGGACGGCGGCCGGGCCCGGCTGCGGGTCGAGGTGGAGGACGAGTCGGACCTCTGGCCGACCCGCCGGACGCCGGGGGAGCAGGCCTCCTCCGGGCGCGGGCTGATGCTGGTGGAGGCGCTCGCGGACTCCTGGGGTGTGGAGCCGCGCGGCACCGGCAAGCGGATGTGGTTCGAACTCAGCGGGACGGCGGCGGCAGCGGCCTGACCCCCCGTCCGGTTCCGGCTCCCCGGGGAGGCGGCGCGCCGCCCGGGGGCCGGGCCCGAGGGGATCAGCCGAACTGCTGCTCCAGGTCCTTCAGTTTGCGTTCCAGCGAGTCCAGCCGGGGCAGGGTGACGGTGTCCTCCTCCATGGTGAGGTCGATGGTGCGCCGCTCCGGACGCGCCGGCAGGCCCGGCTGGACGACCGCGCCCTCGGCCGGCTCCACCTCGCGCGGCGCGGCGGCCCGCTCCATCCCGGGACGCTCGGCCCGGACCCGCTCCGCGGCGGACCGTTCCACCCCGGGACGCCCCGCGCCGGGGGCCACGGCGGCCACGGCGGGCTCCGGGCCGGCCTCCAGTCGCCGTGCCGTCGCACCGCCGACGCGCCGCCAGGCGCTGTTGGAGCGGTTGATCGCCCGGATCTCGGCCCGTTCCCGGCGCCCCGCCAGCTTGCGGCGCTGCTTCTCGACGGTGCGCTCCCGCTTGTCCTCGCGCACCTCGTCGACCGCCTCGTCCAGGCTGCGGACGTTCTCCAGCAGCATCAGCGACCAGGCCGCGTAGGTCTCGCGCGGGGCGCGCAGCCAGCGGACGATGCGGATCTGCGGCAGCGGGCGCGGCACCAGGCCCTGTTCGCGCAGTGCGGCCCGGCGGGTCTGCTTGAGCGCCCGGTCGAAGAGGATCGCCGCCGAGAGGGACATGCCGGAGAAGAACTGCGGGGCGCCGGCGTGGGTCAGTCCGCGCGGGGCGTGCACCCAGTTGAACCAGGCCGAGGCGCCGGCGAAGAGCCAGACCAGCAGCCGGGAGCCGAGCGCCGCGTCGCCGTGGCTGGCCTCGCGGACGGCGAGTACCGAGCAGAACATCGCGGCGCCGTCGAGCCCGAACGGGACGAGGTACTCCCAGCCGCCGGACAGGCCGAGGTTCTGCACGCCGAAGCCGACCAGGCCGTGGAAGGAGAGCGCGGCCGCGACGCCGGCGCAGCAGAACAACAGGGTGTAGGAAGCGCCGCCGTACAGGGATTCCTTGCGGCGGCGCCGTTCCTCGGAACGTTCCCAGGAATCGGGGCCGGCGGTGGAGGAGGTGGCCCCCCGGCTGCGGAGCAGGGCCGCCAGGAGTGCGCTGACCAGCAGCCCCACGACCGCGGTGATCGCCCATCCGAGCGGTATGTCGGACAATTTCATCGCCGGAACCGGCCTCGCTTTCCTGCGTCGCTTTTCTGCGCCGTGATGGCGGGGACCATCATGGCGGATTTCGCGCGGAGGAATGGCCGATTCGCCGTCAATGCGCTGAGGAGAGGGATTTCTGACCCGGTGACCATCGCATGGTCATAGGAATGCGACGTGGGTTTTTCCAGGAATGGCGGGCTTTTCGAACCCGATGTCGAACGGCTTTTCGTCAACGCCGCGTGACGCGCGGGCAGCCGCCGCACATATCCCTCGGATCGGCGGTGTAGACGAGGCAGCAGCTGGCCCGGGACCGGTCCGGGGGCGGGGCGCCCTCCGCTCCGGGCGCCGGGGGCGCGAAACCGGCGCCCGGGGTGAAGGGGGCCGGGGCCGGGGCGGGACGGTCGTCCGCGCCGGGCGTGCGCGCGGGGTCGAGGGCCCCGCCGGGCGCCAGCAGCGCGGTCAGTTCGGTGCGCGCCCGCTCCTGCTCCCCGAGCAGCCCGCCCGCGTACCAGAGCCCCTCCACCACCGCGTCGGTCGCCATCGCCCAGAGCACCCGGGGTCCGCGCCGGGCCTCCGGGCCGAAGGCGGTGAGCACCGGGGCCAGGAAGGCGCCCAGGGCGGACCGCAGGGCGGCGGCCAGCGCCGGCTCGTCCGGCACCGTCCGGGCCTGCCCGGAGCCGGCCGCCCGGTCCTCCGGCAGGCAGGCGAACTCCGCCGCGCGGACGGTCAGTTCGACCGCGTCGGGGCGCCTGCGCAGCGCGACGTCCCGCAGGGCGAGCAGCGGGACGCGCCGCTCCAGGAACCACGGCAGCGTGAACAGCAGCGAGACCGGCCAGACGAAGCGGTGCAGTCCGAAGCCGGCCGCGACGTCCGGGCGCAGCGGCTGCCCGTAGCGGGTGAGGCCCCGCCGGGCGTCGTGGGCGATCAGCTCGCGCACCGCCTCGGGGCGGGTGGTGAGGTCGGCGGCGGGCAGCCAGCCGTCGCGGCGCCGGGGCGGGGTGCAGCGCACCGTCAGAACGGGGGTGAGTCCGGACAGCCGGTGGTACGAGGGGGCGCCCGGGGTGGTGGGAGCGGGGGCGGGGACGGCGGTGCGCGTCCCGGTGGTGCGGGGGACCTGCGGCCTGGGGCCGGGCCGGGTGCTGCTCGCGGTCATGGGCGGCCCCATCGGGTCGACCGGGGCGCCCATGGTCCGCCCGGCGGTGCCCGGCGGCACGGGCCCGTCGGACGCGGCCGGACCGGGGCATGGCGGTGCCCGGGGAACGGCAAGGCGACCTGGCCGGGGTACTGCTCCCCCCGGCCAGGTTAGCCTCACCTTAGCTGATTGTTCCTCCGGTCTCGCTCGCGATGCGCCCGTCCGAGGGAGGCCCCGGCGCGCGGGAGGCGGCCAACTGGCGCGCGAGCCAGACCGGCACCCCGCCCAGGCCGGCCACCAGCCGGGCCGCCTCGGCCCGCAGCCGCGCGGCCTCGGGCGGCTCGGACACCTCGGCGAGCGCCGCGAGCGCCGGCGCCACCCCCACCGTGAAGCCGAGTTGCTCGCGCAGCCGCAGAGAGGCCTCGAAGCCCTCCCGGGCGTTCCCGCGGTCCCCGCGCGAGAGCGCCAGCGCGGCCAGGTGCCGCCAGGTGTACGAGCGCAGCAGTTCGTCCCCGCGCTCGCCGGCGCCCTCGTGCGCCCGGCGATAGGCGATCCACGCGGCGCTGCGGTCGCGCAGCAGGTTCTCGGCCACCAGTCCGCGCCGGAAGTCCAGCAGCGGGCGGCCCGGGGCGTCCGGCGGCAGCAGCGCCGAGGTGCGGCCGAGGGCGGCCTGCGCCTCGTCCAGCCGGTCCCGTGGGCCGAGCACGCTCGCCACGTACGCGAGGAAGCCGCGGGCGCAGGCGGCGGCCGCGCGCTGCTCGGTGCCGGAGGCCAGTGCCTCCGCCAGGCGCAGCGCCTGTTCCGCCTGGGTCCAGTGCGCCGCGGTGAACAGGCACTGCTCGATGAGGAGTTCGGCCCGCCCCAGGGCCGCTTCCGGGTCGTGCTCGGCGGGCGGCCGCAGCAGTTCGGCGGCCTCCTGCCAGCACCCCCGGGACCTCAGCCGCCACACGGTGTCGCCCGGCTCCTCCGCTGCCGCCCGCCCCCGCTCCTCCGGGCCGCTCGGGTTCCATCCGTGCTCCGACAACGCCACCTCCTTGTGTGCGCCATCCGGCAAGCGCGCGGACCTGCCCCTGAGGCCCTGCCGCCACGACCCGCACGCATGGCGACGACAGGGCGAAAGGCCCGCGCTGTGGCCGCAATTCAACACGGGGGTGAGCTTGTGCACCAGATCACGAGCGAAGGTTGTTGCTTTTGGAGGAAAAATGATCTAGGGGTGCGCACGGGAGGAGACGCCGGAGGAGACACGGGAGGGGGAGGTGGGGGCGGAGGTGGGGGCGGCCCGGCGGGCCGCCCGGTGGGTCAGGAGGTCCAGCCGGTCTCCATCAGGGCCTCGGCGGCGCCGTTCGCGGGCTGCGGCACACCCGCCAGGTCCAGGCTGAACAGGGCGACCAGCAGCTGTTCGCCGCGCACGGTGGCCTGGTGCGAATAACCCGCGAGGGTGAACATCGCGGCGGCCATCTCCTCGGCGTGCAGGGTCTGCAGCCAGAGGCACTCGACCGACTTCACGTCGGCGGGCTCGGTCCAGGTGTCCACCTGGGCGACCATCCGGCCGCCGAGCAGGGTGACCCCGTCGCGCTCCTGGGCCTCGGTCAGCTCCAGGTCGTCGAAGCCCAGCCACTCCAGGTAGCGGGCGGCGGTGAACACCGCGTCCTGCGAGGTGCGCACCGGATGGGGGCGGAACGGCGCGCGGTGGCGGAACGGGCGGGGGCGGCCGGCCGAGGGCGGTGCGGGCGGGGCCGGGGCGGGCGCGTTCATCGGGTGGGCCGGGTACGGGCGGGCGGCCTGCGGGCCGGGGGCGGCGAGCGGGGCGGCGGTGCCGCCGCCCAGCCGGGTGGCGCGGTCCACCGGCAGCCGGACGGTCGCGCCGCAGTTGCAGGTGAACTCGGGCTGCGGCCACTGGTCGGAGCGGCCGCAGTGCGGGCAGCGCATGCTCAGCCAGGAGTCCTCCCAGGACCGGAAGCGCACCTGCACCGGCACCCCGCCGCGCAGCAGCGGCACCTTGAGCGAGGCCCCGCACGGGCAGGGCAGGGAGGGCGGTTCGTAGAGGTGCTCGCGGCGGCAGGCGGGGCAGCGGATCGCCCGGGCGCCACCGCCCGGCCCCGGCCGCGTGGGGTCGTGTCCGGTGAAGTCGTCGGGCAGTCCGGCCATCGCGGGCTCCGTCCGTCGGGGGCGGGTGGGTGGGACGTTTCCCATGCTCCCCGAAATGTCCGGCGCCGGGCGCGGAATGAGGCAATCCTCAGGGACGGATCAGGGAATCCTGCCCGCTCGGGTGGGGGCGGAATCCTCCCCGAGGGGGATGTCCGGCGGGCCGGACCGGGACGTTCACCCGGCGGACCAGCGGGCCAGGTCGGCGGGGGTGTCGAGGTCGTCCGGGGCGGCGACGTCGGCGCACTCGACCAGGACGAGCTCCGCCGCGTGCGCCGTCAGCAGGGCGCGGGCCCCGGCGTCGCCGCGGGCGCCCGCCGCCGCCTCGGCGAAGTGCCGGGCGCCGATCAGCACCGGGTGCCCGCGCCGCCCGCCGTAGGCCGCCGCGGCCAGTTCGGCGCCCGCCCGGTGGGCGGCCAGCAGCCGGGCCACCGCGGCCGGGGTGACGCCCGGGGTGTCCACCAGCATCACCAGCGCCGCCGTGGCGTGCGGCGGCAGGGCGGCCAGGCCGGCCCGCAGCGAGGAGCCCATGCCCTGCGCCCAGTCCGGATTGCCGACCAGCCGGCAGCCCGGCAGGTGCGCGGTGGCCCGCACCCGCCCGCCCTGCGCGCCCAGCACCACCGTGACGTCCGCGCAGCCGCCCGCCCGGACCACCGCCACCGCGTGCTCCACCAGCGGCCGGCCCCCGTACCGGAGCAGGGCCTTGGGCCGCCCGCCCAGGCGCCGCCCGCCCCCGGCGGCCAGGACCAGGGCGGCGACCGGGCCCGGCCCGGCGGGTGTCGGCGCAGTCTGCATGGGGCCAGCCTGCCCGGTCGGGGCCGGGGCGCGCATTGTGGGAAGCCACAAGGGGAAGCCGCGCGCGGCGGCCGCGGCCCGGCGGTTCGGCCGCTGGCCGGGCCTGGCCCGGGCCCCCTGTACTGGGGCGATGAACACCGCACCCCCACCCGTACCCGGGGCCGCGCCCCGCCCGCTGGTGGACCGCTTCGGCCGGGTCCACACCGATCTGCGGGTGTCGTTGACCGATCGCTGCAACCTGCGCTGCACGTACTGCATGCCGGCGGAGGGGCCCGCCTGGCTCGCGCGTGCCGAGGTGCTGGGGGACGACGAGGTCGTGCGGCTGGTGCGGATCGCGGTGGAGCGGCTGGGGGTGCGCTCGGTGCGGCTGACGGGCGGGGAGCCGCTGCTGCGGCGGGGGCTGACCGGGCTGGTCGGGCGGATCGCGGCGCTGGGCGTGGAGTTGTCGCTGACGACGAACGGGATCGGGCTGGCGCGTACGGCCGCCGGGCTGCGGGAGGCGGGGCTGGGGCGGGTGAACGTCAGCCTGGACACGCTGCGCCCGGAGCGTTTCGCGGCGATCACCCGGCGGGACCGCATCGGTGACGTGCTCGCGGGGCTGGCGGCGGCGAAGGCGGCCGGGCTGGGGCCGGTGAAGGTGAACGCGGTGCCGGTGCGCGGGGTGAACGACGACGAGATCGTGGAGCTGACCGCCTTCGCCCTCGCGCACGGGTACCGGATGCGCTTCATCGAGTCGATGCCGCTGGACGCGCAAGGCGCCTGGGAACGCTCGGCGATGGTGACGGCGGAGGAGATCCTGGAGTGCCTGGGGGAGCGGTTCGACCTCCGGCCGGTCGGCCGGCCCGGAAACGCCCCGGCGGAGGAGTGGCGGATCGCCGGCACGGACGCGGTCGTGGGGGTGATCGCCTCCGTCACCCGGCCGTTCTGCGGTGGCTGCGACCGGGTGCGGCTGACCGCCGACGGGCAGCTGCGCGCCTGTCTGTTCGCGACCGAGGAGTCGGACCTGCGGGCACTGCTGCGCGGTGGGGCGGACGACGCGGCGATCGAGGCGGCCTGGCGGGTGGCGGTGGCGGGCAAGGGGCCCGGGCACGCCATCGGCAGCGCGCGGTTCGTCCGGCCCGACCGTCCGATGTCGGCCATCGGCGGCTGAACGCCCCGGTGGGGCGGGGCGGCATGAGCGGGTGTGAGCTTCGACATGCTCCGGGCCGGCCCGTGGCGTCGGCTTGACCTGCTCTCGGGGTGCTGATCTGCTGGTTCGCCGTCACCCCGCCCCCGATCCCGGGAGTTCTCCGTGCCCGCCCGCCGCACCACCCTGTCCGCCGCCACCGTGTTCCTGATATGCGCGCTCGCGCTGGTCGGCTGGCTGATCGGCGGCCGCGACCACAAGTCGACCGGCCCCAAGCCCGGTGGCGGCGCTGTCGCCGGGGCCACCGGCACCAGCCCGCTGCAGAACCCGGACGGCACCAAGCCCGGCCTGGCGCCGCTGACCACCCCCGAGGACCGGAAGGCCGGCCGGGACGTCATCGCCAAGGTCGCCACCGCCGCCGTCGGCACCAAGGACGGCTACGACCGCAACGAGTTCGGCCCCGCCTGGACGGACAACGTCGACGGCGTCCCGTTCGGCGGCAACAAGTGCGACACCCGCAACGACCTGCTCGCCCGGGACGGCACCGGCGTCGAGCACAAGGACGGCTCGGACTGCACGGTCACCGCGATGACCATCTGGGACCCGTACACCGGCAAGAGCGTCCAGTGGACCAAGCAGCAGGCCTCCAAGATCCAGATCGACCACGTGATGCCGCTCTCCTACGACTGGCAGATGGGCGCCAGCAAGTGGGACAAGGCCAAGCGCGTCCAGATCGCCAACGACCCGCTCAACCTGATCCCCGCCGACGGCTCGCAGAACGCCTCCAAGGGCGACTCCGGCCCGGCCACCTGGCTGCCCGCCGACACCGGGATCCGCTGCTCCTACGCGGTGCGCTTCGCCCAGGTCTCGCTGAAGTACCAGCTGCCCGTCACCGACGCCGACAAGAAGGCCATGCTCCAGCAGTGCGACGGCTGACGGACCGTTGACCCCGGCCGGGGGCGGGTGCGATGTGCTTCGGACGCAGGTCGGATGGTATTCGTGGGCGGTGCCCCCGATCACTTCCCGGTTCCCCCGCTCGTCCGGGCGCGCCGTGCCCGCCCTCGCCGCCGTCCTCGCCCTCGCGCTGTCGAGCGGCTGCACGGGCGGCGCCGCCCGGCCTCCGCTGGACGAGCGGGTCGCCGCCACCGCGACACCCGCCCTGCGCGCGCTCTACGACCAGCACATCGACTGGCAGCCCTGCCCCGGCGACGACGGCACCGACCCGGACACGGCCGTCGTGCGGTGCGCCACCCTCAAGGTGCCGCTGGACTACGCCGATCCGGGCGGCCGCACCATCGACGTCGCTGTCACCGAAGTGCCCGCCGCGGACCGCGAGCACCGGCTCGGGGCCCTGCTGCTCAACCCCGGAGGGCCCGGAAACTCCGGTGTCAAGATGGTCCGTTGGGGCTGGAAGAACTATCAGGGGCCGCTGCACGACCGCTACGACCTGGTCGGCTTCGACCCGCGCGGCACCGGCGACACCGTCCCGGTCCAGTGCCTGGACGACACCACGCGCGACGAGTGGGACGCCACCGACGACCCGGACTACGGCCGCGGCCGGGTCCTCGCCGAGGCCTGCGAGGCCCGGCACGCCGACCTGCTCCCGCACCTCGGCACCCGCGACACCGCCCGCGACCTCGACGTGCTGCGCGGCGCCCTCGGCGAACGCCGCCTGGACTTCCTCGGCTTCTCCTACGGCACCCACCTCGGCGCCCGCTACGCCGAGGAGTTCCCCGAGCGCACCGGCCGGCTCGTCCTCGACGGCGCCGTCGAGCACGGCGTCCCCACCGCCCGGCTCGGCATCGAACAGGCCGTCGCCGCCGAGGACGGGTTCCGGGCCTTCGCCGCCGACTGCGCCACCGAGGACGGGGACTCCTGCCCGTTCGGCCCCGACCCGGCCGCCGCCCCGCAGCGCCTCGCCCGCTTCCTCGACGGCCTGCGCGAGCACCCGCTGCGCACCGCCGACGGCCGTACGCTCACCGCCGCGCTCGGCTGGGGCGCCGTCCTGGACGCGCTCGCCGACGGCCACCAGTCCTGGTCCGGGCTGCGCGACGCCATCGACCCGGCCGTCACCCGGGGCGAGGCGGAGAGCCTGCTCGCCCTCGCCGACAGCGTCTACGGACGCGGCGAGGACGGCCGCTACCAGAGTGTGGCCGACGCCTTCGCCGCCATCTCCTGCGCCGACGGCCCGCCGCCGCCCACCGACGCGGAACTGCGCCCGGCCCTCGCCGAACTCGCCGCCCGCGCCCCGCTGACCACCGGGCACGACCCGACGGGCACCCTGCTCGTCCCGGACTGCCGGGCCTGGCCGTACCGCTCGCCCGAGGCGCCGCAGCCCGTCCGGGCGCAGGGCAGCGCGCCGGTCCTGGTGATCGGCTCCACCGGCGACCCGGTCACCCCGTACGCCTGGGCGCAGCGGCTGGCCGGCGGGCTGGAGCACGGCGTGCTGCTCACCCGGGACGGCGACGGGCACATGGCCTACTACCGGAGCAGCTGCGTCCGGGACGCGGTGGCCGCCTACCTGGTGGACGGACGGCTGCCGGAGGCGGGCACCCACTGCGCGACCGACTGAGGACGGCCGGCCGGGGACGACGGAAGGGGGCGCGCCGCGCGAACGCGGCACGCCCCCTCCGGGGTGCGGGCCCACCGTCAGGAGGTGGGGGCCGTCAGGTCGTAGAAGGTGGTCGAGCCGATGGTCTTCGCGGTGAAGTGGGCGGTCACCCAGGACGCGATCCGGGCGGACTCGTTCTGCTGCCCGCCCTCGTCGCCGCCCGCGCCGCCGAAGCCGCGGTGGGAGCCGCCGGCGCCGATGAACCAGTGCACCTTGCCCTCCTGGACGTACGTCCGGAAGCCGTCCAGGGTCAGTGAGGGGTCGGTGCCGTTGAAGCCACCGAGGGCCATCACCGGTTCGCCGGTGGCGAGTTGGTAGCCGGCGGCGGTCTGCGAGCCGACCGTGGCGGCCGCCCAGGTGTAGTGGTCGGCGTTCTCCTTCAGCATGGCGGCGACCTCGTCGGTCACCTTGGGGCCGTCGAGCAGGCCGCCCATGCCGCCGGGCGGCGGGCCGCCGGCCGTGCCGCTGCCGAGGAGGCCTCCGGTGCCCGTGCCCTCGGGGGCCTGCGTGCCGGGGAAGCCGTTGCCGGTGCCGTTGCCGCGCTCGTGGCGGCCGTTGCCGTGGTCGGTGCCCGCCCCCGCGCCGCTGCCCGGGAAGCCCTGCCCGCCGGGGAAGCCCGGCTGGCCGTTCTGGCCGTTCTGACCGTTCTGGCCGCCCGGGAAGCCCTGGCCGAAGCCGCGCCCGTTGCCGCCGCCCGGGAAGCCCTTGCCGCCCTTGCGCCCCGTGCCGCCCGGTCCGAACGCGCCGTCCACGCCCGGCCCGGCGGTCACGATCGAGCCGGTGTGCGGGGTGTTCACGGTGTCCACCGCGTACGCCGCCGGACCGCCGAGCGCCGCCGCCAGGCCCACCAGGCCCGCCACCGAGGCGATCCGCGCGCCGGTCCGGCCGGAGAACCGCCCGGCCGGCGACCCGGCGACCGGCGAGCCGACGACCAGCGGACCGGCGGCCAGCGCCGCCGCCGCGAGCGGCCCGCCGACCAGCACCGCCCAGCGCAGCCACGGCACGAAGTCCGGGCTGCGGCCGAGCAGCACGAACGCCCAGACCGCCGTCACCGCGAGCGTTCCGGCCAGCACCAGCGCCCAGGGCAGCCGGTGCCGGGCCCGCCACAGGCCGTCCACGCCCATGCCGACCAGCGCCGCGACGGCCGGGGCCAGCGCCACCGTGTAGTACTGGTGGAAGATCCCGGACATGAAGCTGAAGATCAGCGCGGTGGAGAGCAGCCAGCCGCCCCAGACCAGGAAGGCCGCGCGGGCGGTGTCGGTGCGGGCGTAGCGGCGGGTCGCCCAGAGCGCGGCCACCAGCAGGATCAGCGCGGCCGGCAGCAGCCAGGCGATCTGCCCGCCGATGTCGGTGCCGAACATCCGGGTCAGCCCGGTCTGCCCCCAGCCGTGGCCGCCGCCGCGCATCGCACCGCCCGGCAGGTCGAGCCCGGCCGGCATCCGGGCGCCGCCGCCCACGCTGCCGGTCTCGTCGCCGTTGATCCGGCCGAGGCCGTTGTAGCCGAAGGTGAGCGAGAGGAAGCTGTTGTCCTGCGAACCGCCGACGTACGGGCGGGCCGAGGCGGGCAGCAGCTCGACGACCGCCACCCACCAGCCGCCGGCCACGACCATCGCCGCGCCCGAGAGCAGCAGCTGCCGCACCCGCCGCCACAGGCCGGTGGGCGCGACGACCAGGTAGATCACCGCGAACGCGGGCAGCACGAGGAAGGCCTGCAGGGTCTTGGTAAGGAAGGCGAGGCCGAACACCACCCCGGTGAACACCAGCCACCGGGTGCCCGCCGCCTCGACCGCGCGCACCAGCCCGTACGCGGCCAGCGTCAGCAGCAGCACCAGCAGCGCGTCCGGGTTGTTGAAGCGGAACATCAGCGCCGCGACCGGGGTGAGCGCCAGCGCGGCGCCCGCCAGCAGGCCGCCGAGCGGGGAGAAGCGGCGGCGCACCGTCGCGTACAGCACGCCGACGGTGGCCGCTCCCATCAGCGCCTGCGGGGCCAGCACCGACCACGAGGAGAGGCCGAAGATCCGCGCCGACAGGGCCATCGGCCACAGCGAGGCCGGGGGCTTGTCGACGGTGATGAAGTTCGCCGCGTCCGAGGAGCCGAAGAAGAAGGCCTTCCAGCTCTGGGAGCCGGCCTGCACGGCGGCCGAGTAGAAGGAGTTGGCCCAGCCGGAGGCGCTCAGGCCCCATAGGTAGAGGACGGTGGTCGCGGCCAGCAGCGCCAGCAGGGCCGGGCGCACCCAGCGCGGGTCGTCCGCGCGCCCGCGCCAGGCGCGGGCCGGGAGGGTGCGCAGCCGGCCGGACCAGGACGCCGGACCCTTGGGGCCGGCGGGCGGCAGGGGCTGCTCGGGGAAGAGCGGCGCCGGGTCCGGCCGGGCCGGGCCGGGCGGCACCTCCGGTGGCGGGAAGTTCGCGGCCTCGGGCCACGGTTCGCCGGCCGGAGGGGAGTAGCTGCTCGTGGTCATGCGCCATACCGTCGGTGGCGTGCCTGAGAGAACCGTGAGACGGGGGTGTGAGGCGCGTGTGATCCGGAAAGTCAGGCGGACGGCGGTACGGCGAGGTGCTTGCCCAGCCACTCCAGGGCCGGGGGGATCTCCCGGGTCCAGGTGTGGAAGTTGTGGCCGGCGGTGTCCAGCGTGATGGAGGACATCGTGGTGGGGGCCTTGAAGGCCGCGATCATGGCCTTGGTCTCGTCGTAGTTGTTCTCGTCGTACGCGGTGGTCAGCAGCAGGTTGACCGGGGCGGGCGGCTGGTTCTTCAGCCGCCACAGCAGGTCGTTCTCCTGCTTCAGCCGGTCGTTGCCGCCGAACAGGTCGCCGGTGGTCGCGTCGTGGGCGGCGCTGTAGTAGCCGGAGAGCGCGACCGCCGAGCGGTAGGCGTCGGGCTTGCGCAGCGCGAACTTGAGCGCGCAGTAGCCGCCGGTGGAGTTGCCGATCACCGCCCGGTTGGCCGGGTCGGTGCCGATCCGGTACGTGGTGGCGAGGGCCTTGGGCAGGTCGCTGGTGAAGAAGGTCTCCACCTGGGGGCCGTTCGGCACGTCCACGCACTCGGTGTCCCGGTCGCCGACCAGGGTGGGGCGGGTCATCACCAGGACGGTCGGCGGCAGCTTCTTCTGCTCGATCGCGTTCAGCGTGGACGCCGGGTACTGCATCAGCGAGATCAGCTTCTCCGGGGTGCCCGGGTAGCCGGTGAGCACCAGGGCCATCGGGAAGCGCTGCTTCGCGTGCTCCGGCTGGAAGTACTGCGGCGGCAGGTAGACGTACGCCTCGGTGGTCAGACCGCTGCCGGCCCCTTTGACGTCGACCTTCTGGATCAGGCCGGAGCGCTCCGGGTCCGAGCCCTGGGCGGAGTAGAACTTCTGCTCGCCGGTGACGGCCACCCCGGAGGCGTTGGGCTGGTGGTCGACCACCGTGCCGAGCCCGCCGCTGGTGCCGAGCAGGTCGGTCCAGGAGCTGTAGAAGCCGAAGTAGCTGTTGGCGATCAGGCCCATCGCGGCCAGGACCGACACCTGGGTGGCGAGGAACGCGCCGATCCGGCCCAGCCACGCCTTCCAGCCCTTCCCGCCGAACCGCGGCCAGAGCCACATGGTGGCGGCGAAGACGGCGATCGCGAGGAGGGAGGCGATGATCTGGAGCGGGAGTCCGGTGAGACTGAGCACGAGCCCGATCGTAGTTGACCTCCGTGGAGGCCCCGGGGCGACCCCTTCCGATGATCGTCCTTATCGAGTTGACCCGGGTGGTTCGTGCTCGGCAGCATGTCGCCCCGACGCGTACGGGGAGTGCGCGGCGGATGACAGTGGGGTGGGGTCGTGAAGTCGATGCGGTTCGCGGGTTCTTCGGGTGGGGCGGGTCTGGCGGTCGGCGGGGTGCTGCTGCTCGCGGCCTGCTCCGGCGGGGGTGGTGGTGCCGCCGCGCCGAGCGCTTCGGCGACGGTCGTGCCGAGCGCCTCGGCGACGCCGTTCGGGACGACGCTCGCGCAGTCCCTGGAGCCGGTCGGCACCGGGCTGTCGAAGGTGGCCGCGGCGACGACCATGAAGGAGGTCGAGACCGCGCTCGCCATCGTGGAGTCCAATGCCGACCGCGCGGTCCGGAGCCTGAAGGCCGTCGGCGCACCGGACGGGGTCGACGCGGCGCGCACCGAACTGGTGACCGGACTGAACACGCTCTCCTCCGAGGCGCTGACGATCCGCACCGACCTCAACCTCAAGAAGTACTGCACCGTCGGCGTCATCCAGGCGCAGCTCGGCGGCGGCCAGGGACTGGTGGCGGTCCCCGCCGCGCTCGCAAAGCTGGCGACGGCCGGCCAGCCGGCCGCCCTCACCGTCCCGCAACTGCCCAAGCCACAGCCGCAGCCGCGGGCCCAGGAGAACGGATTCCCGGTCCGCGACGGCGGGAACCGCGGCAAGGGGGAGCTGACCGTCACCAACAACGGGGACGTGGATGCCGTCGTCTCGGTCGTCCAGGACGGCCAGGCCGTGGCCTCGATGTACGTGGCCAAGGGGCGGAAGGCCACCATCGACGGCATCAAGTCGGGCTCGTACGCCTTCCACTACACCACCGGAGTGGACTGGGACGCCGACGTGAAGCAGTTCACCCAGGACTGCCGGTTCGTCAAGGTCGGTGACAAGCACGAGTTCGAGCCGTCCGGGACGACCTGGACCTTCAAGCTCCGCGCGGAGGGCGGCGAGGGCACCGGCAATGCTGCCTGGCTGACCGCGGCCACCGCCCCGCAGCCGTAGCCGCCGCGTAGCCCCTGCCCGTAACGGGCATACCGGGACGGGTCGTTGCCTTCGGATGGCACGACCCGTGCCGGGCAGTGGCGAGTTCGGTCACAATCCTTGACCTCTTGAAGTGGCCATGGCACTTTCGTGCGGCGCGGGCGTCGGCGACCAGTCGTACACCCCGCGATCCCCCACAAGGAGAGCCATGTTCAAGAGATTTGTCGCGGTGGCCGGTACCAGTGCCGTCGTCGCGGGCGGGCTGGCCTTCGCCGCCGCCCCCGCGCAGGCCGTCCAGGCGGCCGACCTGACGTCCACCATCGCCCTGAGCAACTGCTCGGCCTCGCTGGTCCGTTACCCCACATCGGTGGCCGGCGACCGGGCGCTGATGCTCACCAACGGGCACTGCCTGCCGACGATGCCCTCGGCCGGCCAGGTGATCCAGAACACCACCGCCAGCCGCAGCGGCACCCTGCTGGACGGCGCGGGCAACAGCCTGGGCACCGTCCAGGCCGACAAGCTGCTCTACGCGACGATGACCGGCACCGACGTCGCCCTCTACCAACTCACCGACACCTACGGGTCGATCAGCTCCAAGTACGGCGCCACCGCGCTGACGATCAGCGACTCGCACCCGACCGACGGCGCGTCGATGTACATACCGTCGTCGTACTGGAAGCAGGTCTGGAACTGCTCCGTCAACGGCTTCGTGCCGACCCTGCGCGAGGACGCCTGGACCTGGCACGACTCGCTGCGCTACAGCTCCGGGTGCAACACCACGCACGGCACCTCCGGTTCGCCGATCGTCGACTCCGCCAGCGGGCGGATCATCGGCATCAACAACACCGGCAACGACGACGGCGCCATGTGCACCCTCAACAACCCGTGCGAGGTGGCCGCCGACGGCACCACCAAGGCCTACAAGGGCCAGAGCTACGGCGAGGAGACGTACTGGTTCACCACCTGTCTGAACTCCTCCACCCGGGCCATCGACCTCAACGTGGCCGGCTGCCTGCTCACCAAGCCGGCCGGCAGCGCCGTCTCGGTGACCAACCCGGGCAACCAGTCCACCGTCGTCGGCGGCGCGGTCAACCTCCAGATCAACGCCTCCGGTGGCACCGCCCCGCTGTCCTACGCCGCGACCGGCCTGCCCGCCGGGCTGTCGATCAACTCCTCCACCGGCGTCATCGCGGGCACCGTCTCCACCGCGGGCAGCTCCACCGTGACCGTCACCGTCACGGACGCCGCGGGCAAGTCGGCCTCCACCTCCTTCACCTGGGCGGTCTCCACCGGTGGCGGCAGCTGCACCCCGGCGCAGCTGCTGGGCAACGCGGGCTTCGAGACCGGCACCGCCACCCCGTGGACGACGTCGAGCGGCGTGGTGGACAACAGCTCTTCGCAGGCGGCCCACGGCGGCTCCTGGAAGGCGTGGATGAACGGCTACGGCTCGACCCACTCGGACTCGCTGTCGCAGACGGTGAGCATCCCGTCGGGCTGCAAGGCGACGCTGAGCTTCTGGCTGCACATCGACACCGCCGAGTCGGGCACCACCGCGTACGACAAGCTGACCGTCTCGGTCAACGGCACCACGCTGAAGACCTACTCCAACGTGGACGCCGCGGCCGGCTACCAGCAGCGCACCTTCGACCTGTCGGCCTACGCGGGCCAGAGCGTCACCGTGAAGTTCGCCGGGACCGAGGACGCCTCGCTCCAGACCAGCTTCGTGATCGACGACACCTCCGTCCAGACCGGCTGACCGGGTAACGCCCAAGGGGCGGTGGCCGGTTCGCCGGTCACCGCCCCCGGGTGCGCACCGGCCTATGCTGGTCGGATGATCAAGCCGATAGAGCTGGTGATTTTCGACTGCGACGGCGTCCTGGTGGACAGCGAGGTGATCGCCGTCCGGGTGCTGGTGCGCCTGGGGGCGGAGCACGGCTGGCCGCTGACCGGGGCGGAGGCGATCGAGCTCTTCGTCGGACGGTCCGAGGCCGCCAACCGGGCGACGGTCGCCGAACGGCTGGGCGCCGAGACGGCCGTCCTGTGGAGCAAGCGCTTCGTCGAACTGCACGCCGAGGCGGTCGACGCCGGGCTGACCCCCGTGGCCGGCCTGCCGGAAGCCCTGGCCGCGATCACCCTGCCCACCTGCGTGGCCTCCAGCGGCACCCACGAGAAGATGCGCCACACCCTGGGCCGCACCGGCCTCCACGACCACTTCGCCGGACGGATCTTCAGCGCCACCGAGGTCGCCCGCGGCAAGCCCGCCCCCGACCTCTTCCTGCACGCCGCCCGCTCGATGGGCGTCGACCCGGCCGCCTGCGTGGTGGTCGAGGACAGCCGGCCCGGCGTCGAGGCCGCCCGCGCCGCCGGCATGCGCGCGCTCGGCTACGCGGGCGGCGTCACGGTCGCGGAGCGGCTGGCCGGGCCGGGCACCGTGGTCTTCGACGACATGCGGGACCTGCCCGGGCTGATCGCCGCGGGCGCGGTTCACCAGGGGTAGGTCCCGCCCTCGGGGCGGCCGTCGGGTCCGGCGCCAATTCGGTTGCCGGGTACGGTCCGCGGGTGGCAGGGTCGGGCGCCATGGCCCCCTCCCGCAAGCTGCACGACGACGAACTGGACATCGACGAGGCGCTGGTGCGCCGGATGGTCGCCGAGCAGTTCCCGCAGTGGGCCGGGCTGCCGGTCGAGCCGGTGGTGCCGGCCGGGACCAGCAACGCGATGTACCGGCTCGGGGCGGAGCTGGTGGTGCGCATCCCGCGGATCCCCGGGGTGGTCGAGGAGATCGCCAAGGAGGACGTCTGGCTGCGCCGCCTGGCCCCGCGGCTGCCGGTCCCGGTGCCGGTCCCGCTGGCCGTGGGCGGGCCGGTCGACGGCTGCCCCTGGCCCTGGTCGGTGCTGCGCTGGCTCGACGGCACCACTCCGGACGCCGGGCGGCCCGCCGAACCCGAGCTGCTGGCCCGGGACTTGGCCGGCTTCGTGGGCGCCGTGCGCCGGATCGACCCGGCCGGCGCCCCCGCCGCCTACCGCAGCGAGTCGCTGGCGTCGCGGGACGCCGGGACCAGGACCGCGATCGCGGCCGTGGCGGACCTGGTCGACGCCGCCGCCGTGACCGCCGCCTGGGAGCACGCGCTGCGCGCCCCCGCGCCCACCGGCCCCCCGGTCTGGATCCACGGCGACCTGCAGCCCGGCAACCTGCTGGTCTCCCCGGACGGCCGGCTGAGCGCGGTCATCGACTTCGGCTGCGCGGGCCTGGGCGAACCGGCCGTCGACCTGATCCCCGCCTGGTACGTCCTGCCCGCCGCCGCCCGCGGGACCTTCCGCGAGGCCGCGGCCCCCGACGACGCGGCCTGGGCCCGCGCCCGCGGCTGGGCCCTGTCGATCGCCCTGCTGGAGGTGGCCTACTACCGGGACAGCGACCCGAGGATGACCGCCATCGCCCGCCACGTGATCGCCGAGGTCCTGGCCGACCGTGCTTGAGGGCCCCGTCCCCGCCCGTCCGAGGGTCAGTGCCACACCGCGCCGGGCTGGCCCGAGAACAGCCACTGCTGGGCGTTGGCCCCGTTGGCGGTGGAGGAGTTGGTGATCTCCAGGCACTTGCCGGAGCTGTTCTTGATGACGAACGTGCCCGAGAGGTCGGCGGAGACGCCCTTCCCGAGCTCGGCGAGCGCGGTGTGCAGGCTCGGCTCCCCGGTGTGCGAGTCGGCGAAGGCCTGGCCGCCGGCGAGGCCGGTGAGGGTGAGCGTGAGGGCGGCGAGGCTGATGGCGGCGGAGCGCCGGGTGCTGCGGAGTCCGTTGCTGGACATGGAGGGTCCCCCTTCGAGGGTGCTGGTGGGTTCGCGCCCACCACCTGGTCCCCAGTGCTGGACGCATTAGCAGCTTGCGCTTTCCCCAAGGGAGTTGTCGTCAGCGGTCAGTCCACTCCCGCTTCGCTCGGAGTCCACCGCCGGTCGTCGCGGCACTGTGGCGGTAGTCGCGGGGCGGCAGCCTGTACGCGCCACCGAGGCCACGGCTGAGCCCATTCAAGCGGCCCTACCATCCGTTGCCGCTTCGGCCTGGCCGAAGCGGCAACGGACACGACCACTTCCTGCGCAGAACCAGGAGGAGCAGTACGACCATTGGTCGGGCCGGACTTGATCCAGTGCTCTCCAGCCCCCCGCCGAACGGGTTCGGCGGGGGGCTGCCCAGGCGGGCTCGGCGAGACGATTGGCTCGGCTGGTGTGCGATGCCAAGGACCTCTTCCCAGTTTCCGGCATAACGTCGGATACCGGGCGCGATTGATGCGAGTAGCATGCGGTCAACGCCTCGTTTGATGCTGGGAGTTGACCTATGAACACACTGGTGGTGGGGTCGCGGGCCAGTCACCTGGCGCGGGCTCAGGTCAGGGAGTTCCTGGTGCCGCTGCGGGAGCGCTTCCCCCATGTGGTCTTCCGCCAGCGAGTGATCACGGAGGCCGGTGATCAGGACCGCAGGTCGGCCCTGAGGGACGTCTCGGAGCGCGGCGGCGGCTCGGCGTTCTCGGTGAACCAGGTGAACGCGCTGGTGTCCGGTGAGGTCGATGTGATCGTGCACTCGCTCAAGGACCTGCCGACCACGAACCCGCCCGGCCTGATCCTTTTGCCCCCGCCCACCCGCGCGGATGTGCACGACGCGCTGTGCGGCTCGACGTTGGCCGATCTCCCGTACGGGGGCAGGATCGGCACGTCGGCGTCGCGCCGGATCGCCCAACTGCTGCACGTACGCCCGGACCTGGTACCGGTGGAGATCCGGGGGAACGTCCCGACCAGGCTCGGCAAGCTCAGGACGCAGCGGCTGGATGCCGTGATCCTGGCGGCCGCCGGGATCAAGCGGCTCGGCCGCAGCGAGGAGATCAGCGAGATCCTGCTGATCAGGCAGTTTCCCCCGTCGCCCGGGCAGGGCGCGCTGGGCATCCAGATCCGGGAGGACAACGAGTCGGCCCGAGAGCTCCTGGCCGGTTCCGGTGACCCGGTGACCGACGCGGAGGTGCGGGCCGAGCGGGCGATGCTGGCGGAGCTCCACGGCGGATGCTCGGTGCCGGTCGGCGCGTTCGGCAAGGCCGACGGCGACGTGCTGACCCTGCGCGGGCAGGTCACCTCCGTGGACGGAAGGCGGCAGGTGGAGGCCCGGCTCTCCGGCCCGTTGAGCGAGCCGGAGAAGCTGGGCACCCAGGTGGCGGGCCTCCTGCTGGGCCAGGGTGCGGAGGGCATCCTGGCGGAGGTCCGGCCCACAGTCGCCGCCTAGGCTCGCAGGCGGGCGAGGTCCAGGGCCGCATAGGTGATGATCCGGTCCGCGCCGGCCCGCTTGAGCATGGTGAACAGCTCCGCCAGCGGGCGGAAGTCCCGCTGACCTGCCCGCGGGCCCGCCCGTCGCCACCTTGCGCGCAGGAAGTCGGCCGACCCGACTTCCTGCGCAGACGATGAGCGATCCAGGTCGAGGGCGGGCCCGCGGGCAAGCACACGGGCCCGCCCAAGAACACCTAACGCCCGCCCACCCACCCCTTCCACAAAAGTCATGGGCGGCCCGGCCAAGATTGGCCGGGCCGCCCAAAAATGAGGCAACCCAGCAGCCCTGGCCGAGACAGCCGAGTCCATTCATGGCGCCCCAGAGCCCGTTGCCGCTTCGGCAGGGCCAAAGCGGCATCGGCACGGTGCACCGCCATTCCTGCGCGGGGTGGGGGTTCAGGTGCGGGTGGCTTGGGTGCGGCAGTGGGTGAGGGCGTACTTGAGGCGGGTGTCGGGGTTGGGGGTGGTGGTGAGGAGTTCGCCGGCGGTGACGAGGGTGGTCCAGTACAGGGTGGGGTTTCCGGTGCGGGGGAGGGGCCGGGCGGCGGCGAGGGAGAGGTAGGCGGCGGTGAGGTTGCCGGTGGTGAACCAGCGGTGCAGGCCGTGGTGGTGGCCGGGTCGGATGCCGCCCATGGCGTCGATGGCGACGAGGAAGTGATCGACGATGGTGAGTTCGGTGTCGGTGAGGGAGGCCGGGACGTCGAAGACGCCGAGGGCTTCGAGGAGTTCGCCGGTGTCGGTCTCGGAGCCGGTGCGGGGGTTGGCGAGGAGGGCGTCGTGGCACTCGTCGAGGCGGCGGAGGGTCTCGGCGAGGGGGATGGTGAGGGCGAGGCAGACCGCGCGGGCGGAGGGGAGGGGTTTGTGGGTGCGGCGGGCGAGGAGGGCGTAGGTGTCGGCGGGGGTGCGGCCGCGGGAGAGGGCGTGGCCGGCGAGGGTGGTGAGGTGCATGGGGGTTCTGGGCTTTCAGGCGGTGGCGAGGGCGGGGCCGGGGGCGGGGGAGACGAGGGCCCAGACGAACTTGCCGATACCGCCCGGGAGGGAGGTACAGCCCCAGCGCTCGGCGAGTTCGTTGACGAGGAGCAGGCCACGGCCGTGCTCGTCGGAGGGGGAGGACGTGCGGACGTTGGGGTGGTTGGTGCCGGCGTCGTGGACTTCGAGGCGCAGGCGGGAGCCGGTGAGGGTGAAGCGGATCTCGATGTGGTCGCCGTCGGGGCAATCGGAGTGCTGGACGGCGTTGGCGAAGAGTTCGCCGAGGAGGAGCTCGGCGGTGTCGGAGTAGCGCTCGCCGGAGGGCATGCCGGAGAGGTAGGCACGGAGCAGGTAGCGGGCCAGGGGCGTGGACTCGGTACGGGAGTCGAGGCGCGCGACGAACATGCGGGGGCGGCGGTGGGTTTTGAGCATGGGGGAGTACCTCAAGGGACTGTAGCCGTGCTGCTGAAGGTGGGGCCGGACCGCACTCACGGAGGTCCGGCCCTGGGATGTCGCCGTCGGGTCGGGCGTTTGGTCAGCCGACCGGGACCGGCACGCCTCGGACGAGGAGGGGCAGGCCGTCACCGTGTTCCCAGGCGTCCCAGGCATCCTCGACGCGGCGGCACTGCTCGTCGGCCATGAGGTCGCGGAGCTGGTGGCGGGGGGCCCAGTGGAGGGCGCGGAGTTCTTCCGGGGGCTGGTGGTGGGTCGCGGTGTTGGCCTGCTGGGGTGTGAGAATTCCGCCCGCATAGACGAGGTTGAGGCCCTCGGGGAACTCGGCGGCGGCGGGCATGTAGTCGATGGTGAGGACGGTGCGCAGGGGAAGGACGAGACCGGTCTCGGTTTCGAGGTGCCGACGGGCCGCGAGGTGCGGGAGCTCGTCCTGCTCGGCGCTGCCGCCGGGGAGGATCAGTCCGTCCATGTAGATCGGATCGACGAGGAGGGCGGAGAGTTCGCCCGATCCGTCGGGGTTCTCGCGCAGGGCGAAGATCTGCTGACCCGACCGGCGGGCCGGGGGCTTGCTCATGATGCGGGTCCTGCTCAACTCTGCTCCAGATACGAGGACTTAAAGGATTACGAAAAGCCAACGAGGCGGGCGATTCCCCACAGGAGTCCGGGCGCGATTTCCAGGAGCGGCCGGATGACCCCGCAACGAGAGGCCCTGCCACTGCTGGTGATCGGCCGATGACGAACAGTCAACCGCCCTGCTCTGCGGTCGGCTATGGTCGAGCCAAGCCGGGACGTTGAAACCCTTGAAACCCGACTGCAAGGGGGAACTGTCGTGCGAACCGACCGTGCGCCGAACCGCAAGCTCGCCTCATTGATGACTGAAGCCGCTTGGGGGAACGGCGAGTTGGCGCGGGCCATCAACCGAGCCGGCACCGAGACCGGACAGCGACTCAAGTACGATGCCTCGGCCGTCTCCCACTGGCTCAGCGGCACCTCGCCTTCGGTGAAGGCCCTGCCGATCGTCCTGGAGACGCTGGCGCGGAGGCTCAAGCGACCCATCACCGCCTTCGAGGCCGGATTCCGCGAGACACCTACCACCGTTGACCAGCCGACGGATACGGTGTCAGGGCTGACCAACCTGGGGAGCCTCGATATGGACCCATCGCGGCGCGGAGTCCTCACGGCAGGCCTGTACTCGGCGGCCCTTGCCATTCCGGGCTGGCCCGACGCGGTGGGCCGCTTCGAGAGGCTGCGAACCGACCCCCACCTGCGGATCGGCATGGCGGAGGTGCGGGCGGTCGCGGCGATGACCGGGCGGATCAGTGACCTGGACGACCAGTTCGGCGGCCGGATGGCCCGCCCGATGGCAGCTTCGTTCCTGGTGAACACGATCGTCCCGTACCTTCGGGCGGACGCCGGTGAGGACGTCCGCAAGGCCATGCTGTCGGCCGCCGCCGACCACTGCTACCTGACCGGCTACATGGCCATGGACGAACGCCACGACTCCCTGGCTCAGCACTACTACCTGAAGGCCCTGGAGCTGGCCGGACACGCGGGCGACCACCTCACGTACTGCACCACCCTGCGGGGCATGAGCGTCCAGGCCGTCGACCTCGGCCACGGCAGTACCGCCCTGCGGTTCGCGGACGCCGCCTCGGCAGCCTCCCCCCAGGCCGGCCCTCGCATGAGGGCCTTCCTCGCCGGCCAGCAGGCCCACGCCCTCGCCCAGACCGGAGACAGGACCGGAGCCCTGCACCACCTGCGAACAGCAGAAGTCGCGATGGAGCAGGCCGAGTCCAAAGCGAAGGCGTTCGGCTCCTACGATCCGTCCTCCCTCGCCTACCACGAGGCCCAGGTCCGCTGGGAGCTCGGGGATAAGACTGGTGCCATCAGCGCGATGGAGACGTCCGACCGCCTGCGGTACTCCGTATACATTCGCAATCGGGTGCGGATGACCGGCATGCTCGCGGAGTGGAAGCTGCAGGCCGGCCGCCTCGAAGAAGCCTGCGCGGACTGGCACCGGGCGTTGGACGACTACCCGACCATCCAGTCCGGCCGGGCCGACGACCGCTTCCGCTCGATGCTCTCCGCGACCCGGCCGCACCGCCGCAACCACCATGTGCGCGAACTCCTGGAGCGTGCCCGGCCCATGACGGACGGCCGGCAATTCTCAAACGGTTCGCACCGTGCGTAGTCGGTGTGCTACTTTCCGCATCATCAACAGAACATAGGAGACCCCGGCGGTGGTGAGACACCCCGGGGTCGGGCACCAGGAGCTGTAACTCCAGATGCAGATTCATCGTAGCGCGCACACGCGCGCGTTCACCGTTCTACCGAACGGCCTGTTGCAGGACCGGCGGCTCAGCTACACCGCTCGGGGCCTCCTCGCCGACCTCCTCTCCCGGCCGAGCGGCTGGCGGGAGGACGGGCGGCAGATGGCGGACAGCAGTCCGCAGGGGCGGGGCGCCGTGCGGCGGGCGCTCAAAGAACTCAAGGACGCCGGGTACTACCGGGTCGACACGGTCCGGATGGCCGACGGGACGGTCCGGTCCGAGGCCCACGTCTTCGACACCCCGCAGCCCGAACCGGCTGCCCAGCGTCCGGCCTCCGGTGGGCGAGGGACCGGCCGCACTGTCGCCCCTCCCGTAAAGGACCCGGGACAAGAACCCACCCTCCCGGATGAACGGACGCGGGCCGCCGTGGCCACCCTGTTCCGGGTGATCCGGCCCGAACCCCGCCTGCGCCTCGGCGAGGCCGAGGCGCAAACGCTGGCACCGCTCGTCTCGCAGTGGCTGGAACGAGGCTGCAGCGAGGCCGAGTTGGCCCACGCCCTGCTCCCCGGGCTGCCCCAGCCGATGCACTCCCCGGCGGCGATCCTCCGGGACCGCCTGCAACGCAAGCTGCCACCGGAACGCCCCGAAGCGCCCCCGCCGACGCCGTACGCCGAGTGCGGCCGCTGCCACGACCCCGTGCCCCGGCCGGGGATCTGCCGCACCTGCGCGGGCCTCGGCACGAGAACCGTCGACGTCGGCACCGGCGCGCCCGCCACCCCCGGCGGTGTCGCCCGGGCGCGCGCGGCCCTGCGCGGGTGGCCCCGGCGGCCGGCCGTCGCAGGCTCCTAGCCGGCGAAGCCGCTCTCGGGGTGGATGATCTCCAGGTCGGTGCCGTCGAGGTCGTCGAGGTGCGCGACCCGAGTGCCGAGGGCGGCGTTCGGGGTGACCTCGCCCGCCACGTCGTCGCCGAGGTCCTGGCCGATCACGCGTAGCGGGACGGGAGCCGCAGGGCCGCCGGCGGGTCAGCCGATCGCCAGCCAGCCCGAGTACGTGTTGGTCAGCACCAACAGCCCGGTGTCGCCGTCGTAGAGGGCGTTGTTCAGCTGGATGTGCCCCGTCTCGCGCATGTCGTAGTTGCACTCCGCCCACGTGCCGACGCCGAGGGCGTTGCGGCACGCGCCGGTGCGGCCGTAGTCGGTGCTCCACCGGCCGACGGCGGAGAAGCCGTCCTTCGCGGTGTCGAGCACGAGCACCTTGTCGCCGGCCTTGTCGAAGCAGGTCTTGACCCCGGGGCTGGTGATGCACGGCAGGCTGTCCGCCGCGATCGCGGACTCCGACACGGTGACGGTCGTCCCGATCGTGAGCGGGCCGGCGTGCGAGTCGGCGACGGCCTGGCCGCCGCCGAGGCCGGTCAGCGCGAGCGTGAGGGCGGCGAGGCCGACGGCGGCGGCGGAGCGCCGGGTGCTGCGGAGTCCGTTGCTGGACATGGATGGTCCCCCTTCGAGGGTGCTGGTGTCTTCGCGTCCACCACTTGATCCCCCGTGGTGGACACAGCATCAGCTTGCCGACCCCCCAGGGGAGTTGTCGTTAGCAGCGAGTCCACGTCCGCTTCGCTCAGCGTCCACCCGTGGCCGTCGCGGCGGCGCCGTGGCGGAAGTCGCGGGGCGGCAGCCCGTACGCGCCGCGGAAGGCGCGGCTGAAGTCGGCGGCGCGGGGGAACCCGCAGCGGGCCGCGATGACGTGGACGGGGGTGGCGGCCAGGGCCGGGTCGGCGAGGTCGCGGCGGGCCCGTTCGAGGCGCTGGCGGCGGATCCAGGCGGCGACGGTCTCCTCCTCGCCCTCGAAGAGGCGGTGCAGGTAGCTGACCGAGATGTGGTGCGCGGCGGCGACCGCGCCGGGGTTGAGGTCCGGCTCGTGCAGGTGGGCGCGGACGAAGGCCCGGACGCGCTGGACCAGCGCCCGGCGCCGGCTCTCCGGCGGGACGGCGTCCTCGGCGTCGAGGTGGTGGGCGAGCAGCGCCGACACCAGGTCGAGGGCGGCGGTGCCCAGCCGGGGCGCGTCGCCGGTGCGGTAGGCGCCGGTGTCGGCGGCGATGCCGGCGAGCAGCTGGACGAGCAGGGCGCCCA
The DNA here is from genome assembly GCF_042885395.1 of Kitasatospora sp. NPDC058063. Taxonomy (NCBI): domain Bacteria; kingdom Bacillati; phylum Actinomycetota; class Actinomycetes; order Kitasatosporales; family Streptomycetaceae; genus Kitasatospora; species Kitasatospora sp. NPDC058063. The sequence continues at coordinate 196,031 of NZ_JBHVSD010000008.1, read as the reverse complement.
CCCCTTCGTCCCCGGGCATCCGGCGGGCGATCAGCTCGGCCACCTTGTCCGGGGGCAGCGGCAGCGCCTGCCGGGGGACGGTCAACCAGGTCCCGTGGATCTGCCGGCGCGGATCGTCGGTGTTCACCTGGAGGGAGATGGGTCGGACGCTGTCGTACATCACCAGGTCCCGGGGGTGCCACTCGCCGTGGCCGTCGGACCTGGCCGCGGGGCCGGCGCCGGGGACGGGGAGCGAGAGGAGGTAGAACTCCGGGTCGGACGAGCGGATCAGGCTCGCCGGCCGGTGTACGGTGATCGGCGGGCTCTCCATGTTCCAGAGCTGTAGCTCACCGAGCGTCAGGATGCGCAGGTCCGCCCGGAAGTCGACGGCGTTTCCGGTGCTGGCCTCGAACGGAGCGCTCCTCTCGGTGAGTCGGTGCCGCCAGTACTCGAAGCGGTCCGGTGGTTCCACGTCCTCGGTCCGGTACACCGACTCGTCCAGCATGCCCGCCCTCCCCGACTCGCGCTTCTGGTAAGGGCATTGTCACATCACGAACGGTCTCGTTCAGGACGGCTCTCGCGGCACCTGGTGCTGCCACTCCCGGGCGAACACCACCGACCCCGCCTCCAGTGCCCGCAGCTGGACGACGCTGATGAAGTGTTCGGCGTCGCAGCGCAGTTGGGTGCGGGTCTGGACGGTGACGTCCCAGCCGATGTCGGGCCGCTCCAGGCGGACGGTGCGGTCGGTGCGGGCCTGGGCGCTGAGCGGGGCGCCGGTGAGCACCCGGTAGGCGGTGACGGTGTGTTCGTCGCGGACCAGGCCGTCGGGGTGGGTGCGGGTGCCGTCGGTGGCGGGGGAGAGCTCGGTGCGCCACTCGTGGCGGCCGATGTCGTGCACGGTGAGGTGTTCGGGCCGGACGGTGAGCGGTTCGGTGAGGTGGATGTCGAGCGGTGCGGGCAGCACCGGGGGCTCGAAGGTGACGGGCGGGGCGCCGACGTCGGCGGCGAGGTGGCGCACCGGCAGGCTCAGGGTGGAGCGGGACGGGTCGACGCCGTACCCGGTGTCCTCCGCGGGGGGCCAGACCCAGGGCCAGTAGACCGAGGAGAGGGCGAGCCGCAGCCGGTGCCCGGCCGGGACCGTCCAGGCGCAGGCCGCGAGATCGACCTCGGCGTCCGGCCCGTCGGCGACCAGGAAGCCCCGGGTGACCAGCTCCGAGGTGCCGTCCGGGCCGACCGCGCACAGCCGCACCGTCACCTGGACGGGTGCCCCGTCCTCGCGCAGCCGCAGCCGGACGGTCGGGGCGCCGAGCAGCTCGACGGGTTCGGGCAGTGGCTGGGAGTCGAAGCAGACCGAGCGGCCGTCCTCCTCGCGCTGGTCCGGCGGCTGGTCGGCGGGACGGCCGTGGGGGACGTAGGCGCCGGCGTTGAGGCCGGTGTGCTGCGGGGACCGGACCGGGACGTACCGGTCGTGGGCGGCGGTGCCGGCGGTGCGCAGCGGGCCGTCCAGGCCGTAGTGGATCTCCCGGACGTCGGGGGAGGGCCAGGCCTCGTCCCCGGTCCAGCGGGTGGAGAGCCAGGTGCGCAGGGCGGGTTCCTTGAGGGCGCCGGTGTCGATGCCGCGCAGCCAGTGGTCCCACCAGCGCAGGGTGTCGGGCAGGGCGGCCTCGGGCAGGCCGTGCGGCCAGGGGCCGATCAGGGCGCGCGCGGTCGGGGACTCGGCGAGCAGCCGCAGCACGAAGGAGCAGGACGGGTCGCCCCAGCCGGCCACGGCGAGGGCGGGCACGGACACCGGGACGGTGCTCTCGCGGGGTGCGAGCCAGTCGTCGACGGGCGGCTGCAGCGCCTCCAGCCGGGCCAGCCACGCGGCCCGCCAGGCGTCGCCGACGTGCCGCGGGTCCGGCGGCAGGGCGGCGTCGGCGACCAGGGCGGTGAGCCGGGTGTGCAGGTCGGCGGCGAGCACGGCCCCGCCGAGCCGGTGGCCGCCCTCGGGGCAGGCGGTGACGACGGCGCCGACGGTGCCGGGGGTGCGGGCGGCGAGCCGCAGGGCGGTGGTGCCGGCGGTGCCGGTGCCGAGCAGGCCGAGCCGGCCGTTGCACCAGGGGCGGCGGGCGAGCCAGTCGACCACGGCGGCGCCGTCGGCCAGCTCCTGTTCGCCGCCGGGCTCGCCGGGGATGCCCTCGGAGTTGCCGTGCCCGCGGGTGTCGACCCGGACGGCGGTGTAGCCGTGGCCCGCGTACCAGGGGTGGCGGCGGGCGTCCTCGGCGGCGGTCCGGTCGGTGAGGCGGCCGCCGGAGTACTCCAGCAGCGCGGGGCCGGGCTCGTCACCGACCGGCCGCCACAGCCGGGCGGCCAGCCGGGTGCCGTCGGGCAGCGGGATGCGCAGGTCCTCGCGGGTGGTGTGGAAGGGGTAGGACGGCATGGCCGCTCCCATCGGTCCCGGGCGTCGGCCTTCCGACGGTTCGGTATTTCCGACAGTAGGGGAGGGAGCGGCCCTTTTCCTGGTGAGAGGGGCCTGATGAGAGGGGCCTGATGCGAGGGGCCCGGTGAGGGGGGCCCGGTGAGGGGCGCCCCCGGTCAGGCCTTGCTCAGCCAGGCGGTGGCGTTGAGGGCGAGGGCGGCGTCGGTGCCCGCCGGGTCGTCCCAGCCGTTGTACAGGGTGTTGCCGGACTGGCCGGTGCCGTCGTCGATCGGGGAGCTGTCGCCCCAGATCGCGACCCGGCCGGAGCCGAAGGTGCTGGTGACGAAGAACGCGCCGGTGTTGCCGCTGTAGCCGGTCCGGTAGACCAGGCCCTTGACGTTCGGGTTGTCGGCGGGCTTGAGGGTGAAGGTGGTGCCGTTGCGCAGGATGGAGCCGGTGACGGTGCCGAAGGGGCCGTGCAGCACCGGGTCGGTCGGGGCGTCGGCCGCGCGCGGGTTGTCGGTGGTGATGTTGAGCAGGTCGACCGAGAAGCCGAAGGGGTCGTTGTTGTTCACCCCGTTGTTGGTCAGCAGGTCGTTGATGATCTTCGGGGAGTCCCAGCCGTCGTTGTTGCGGTCGCTGTTGTTGTGGTCGGAGACCAGGAAGAGCCCGCCGCCGTTCTTCACGAAGTTCATGATCGCGGCCTTTTCGCCCGCGGAGAAGCGCGTGTTGGGCTCCGGGATCACGAAGGTGTCGAAGTTGGCGAGGTCGAGCGCGGCGCCGGTGCCGTAGCTGATGGTGGACCCGGCCGGGAGGGTCTTCAGGCTGTACTGGCCGGTCTTCTGGAGGGCTACGCCCCAGGCGGACAGGGCGCCGGTCCAGCTCTTCTCGGTGGTGGGGTTGGCGTTCTGGGCCAGCGGGTCGGGCTGGCTGGTGCTGATGATCCAGTCGGCGTTGCCCGCGGTCTCGGCCTTGCTGTTGTCGAACAGCACCCGGTGCGGGGTGGCGCCGACGGTGGCGGTCCTGGCGGCGGGAGCGGCGGGCGCGGTGAGTGCGGCGGGCGCGGCGGGGCCGGGCGCGGCGGTGGCGGCGGGGGTGGTGAGACCGGCCGTGAGCAGGGCCGTTCCGGCGAGGGCCGCGGCGGTTCGGATGCGGATCGTCATGTGCCGTTCCTCCGTGGGGAGTTGAGGGGGCAGCGCTCAGGTTTTCGCGCGTAGAACGGGAGTATCCGCGCGTAGAGCGCAGGGTGAAAGCCCTCCGAGGTTACGAAGCCTTGTACGGGTCGTGACGATCTTCGGGAGGGGGGCGGAAGCCGGGGGAGACCGGGGGGAGGCGAATCCGTAATTGCGCATGACTTGCAACTGCGCGCACCTAGGCGGAAAGATGGCCCAGCTTCGACCGCCCGACCGAAAGGACACGACGATGACCGCCCCCCGCTGGCGCGACCGGCTCACCCGTGAGGAGTGGATCCGCCTGGCCGGAATGGGCGGATTCATCCTCGCGCTCCACGTCATCGGCTGGTTCACCCTGCTCGCGGTGGTCGAGCCCGAGCACTACGACGTCGGCGGCCAGGTGTTCGGCGCCGGCATGGGCCTGACCGCCTACACCCTCGGCATGCGGCACGCCTTCGACGCGGACCACATCGCCGCCATCGACAACACCACCCGCAAGCTGATGGGCCAGGGCAAGCGGCCGCTGTCGGTCGGCTTCTGGTTCTCGCTCGGGCACTCGTCGATCGTCTTCGGTCTCTGCGCCCTGCTGGCCCTCGGCATCCGCTCACTGGCCGGCCAGGTGGAGTCCGACGACTCGACGCTGCACGAGATGACCGGCCTGATCGGCGTCGCCGTCTCCGGCACCTTCCTGCTGCTGCTCGGCCTGATCAACCTGGGCGCCTTCAACGGCATCCTCAAGGTCTTCCGCCGGATGCGCGAGGGCGACTACGACGAGGCGGAGCTGGAGCGCCAGCTGGAGCGGCGCGGGCTGATGAACCGCATCCTCGGCAGGGTCACCCGGGCCGTCACCAAGCCCTGGCACATGTACCCGGTGGGCCTGCTGTTCGGCCTGGGCTTCGACACCGCCACCGAGGTGTCCCTGCTGGTGCTGGCGGGCGGCGCGGCGGCCTTCTCGCTGCCCTGGTACGCGCTGCTCACGCTGCCGATCCTGTTCGCGGCCGGAATGAGCCTGCTGGACACCATCGACGGCTCGTTCATGAACTTCGCGTACGAGTGGGCCTTCTCCAAGCCGGTCCGCAAGATCTACTACAACCTGACCGTCACCGGGCTGTCGGTGCTGGTCGCGCTGGTGATCGGCTCGATCGAGCTGATCGGCCTGCTCGGCGAGAAGCTGGACATCACCAGCGGTCCGGTCGCCTGGATCGGCGCACTGGACCTCAATTTCGTCGGCTACGCCATCGTCGGACTGTTCGTGCTCACCTGGGCCGCGGCGATCGCCTACTGGAAGCTCGGCAACGTCGAGGAGAAGTGGTCGGCCGGGCTGGCCGCCGGTGCCGCCGCCGGTGCCGCCTCCGCCTCCGCGAAGTCCGAGTAGGACGCGCAGGACCGAGGAGCCGAGGGGCCGCAGGGCCGAGGAGCCGGTGACCGGGGGTTCGGTCACCGGCCCCTCGGGGCTTTCCGGGGGCGCGCCGGGCGGGCGCCGCGCGGGCGGCGGTCGGGGCGCGGCACCCGCGCGGGCGGCGGTTCGGGCGCCGGGGCCGCGCTACTTCAGCGCGGCGAGCACCGCCTGGGCCATCACCTGCTCGCCGGTCGCGTTGGGGTGGAACGGCACGGCGGGCGAGCCGGGCAGCGCGCCCTCGATCCAGCGGTCGTCCGAGCAGACGTCGTGCCCGAGGGTCGGCGTCGCGGTGTCCACGTACGTCGCGCCGTTCGCGGCCGCGGTGGACTTCAGTGCGGCGTTCAGCTTGTCGAGCACGCCGTGCATGTACTCGACGTCGCCCGGCGTCACCGGCTGGCGCAGGATGCACGTCGAGCCGTCGGCGGGCAGCACGGACGGGTAGCCGACCAGCAGCACCCTCGCCCCGGGCGCCTTGGCGTGGATGCGCTTGAGGGTGTCGGCCAGCTGCGGGGCGATGGTGGTGCGGATCCGCTCGGCCAGGTCGTCGGTGCCGTACTGCCAGGACATGCTGCTCCAGTCCCAGTAGCCGTGGTGGTAGACGTCCTTGCAGGGCGTGCCGAGCGGGTTGACGACGGCGCCGGCGATGCAGGTGGCGACCAGTTCGCCGAGGCCGAGGTCGCTGGCCGCGAGGTCGTTGCCGCCGATCCCGAGGGTGACCAGGTCGGTGTCGGCGGTCACCGCGTCCAGCTGGGGGTCGTTGACCCTGATGAAGGCGTCGTACTGGGGCTGCGTCATCGCCTTGATCTTGGCCGCGGAGCAGGTGACGTCGGTGTACCGGCCGGACTTGAGGGCGGCGGCGACCAGGTGGCCGTAGTTGCGGTCGGAGCGCAGGCACAGGCCGGCCGACTGGCCCGGCACGCCGGCGCCGGCGGCGTAGGAGTCGCCGAGCGCCACGTAGTGCTTCGGCGCGGCGCCGGCGGCCTGGGCGGTGGTGGAGGTGAGTGCGAGTGCGGCACCGAGGGCGACGGCGGCGAGCGCGGTGGAATTCCGGAGGTGCCGGGATTTCCGGGCAGGGCGGAGCACGATTCCTCCTGGGGGAGAGAAACGACGGGTGGGGGTCGCATCGAGCCGGGCCACAGCTACTCGCAGGTAAGTTACTGCCAGGTTTCCCGGACGTCCATGGTTTGCGCGGAAATTGCCGACATTCCGTCAGGCGGGCCCGGACGGAATTCCGCATTTCGCCCCACCGGGTGCCGAACGGCTATCGCACGGCTCTCGAACGGCTATCGCGCCACTGCCGACGGCAATTCCGAAACGGCCCGGAGCGGAATTCACGCGGGCGGTTGTTACCCGCCGGTTGACCGGACGTCACCGCAGACCGCAGTATCGGGCGCACAGCGGCGGTGCGTCCCGGACGCGCCGCCACCGCGAGCCCCGACGGAGGACTGCGCATGGCCCTGGACGCCGACGTCATCGTCATCGGAGCGGGCCTCGCGGGCCTCGCCGCCACCGCCGAACTCGCCGACGCCGGACGGAAGGTGATCCTCCTCGACCAGGAGCCCCTCGCCTCCTTCGGCGGCCAGGCGCACTGGTCCTTCGGCGGCCTCTTCCTGGTCGACTCGCCCGAGCAGCGCCGGATGCGGATCCGCGACTCGCACGCCCTCGCCCTGCGGGACTGGCTCGGTACGGCCGGCTTCGACCGGCCCGAGGACGCCTGGCCGCGCCGCTGGGCCGAGGCGTACGTGGACTTCGCGGCGGGCGAGAAGCGCTCCTGGCTGCACGGCATGGGCGTGCGGTTCTTCCCGGTGGTCGGCTGGGCCGAGCGCGGCGGCTACCTCGCCGACGGGCCCGGCAATTCGGTGCCGCGCTTCCACATCACCTGGGGCACCGGGCCGGGGCTGCTGGAGCCCTTCGTCCGGCGGGTCCGCGCCGCCGCCGCGCGCGGCCTGGTGGACCTGCGCTTCCGGCACCGGGTCACCGGGCTGTCCGCCACCGCGGGCGCCGTCGACACCGTCACCGGCGAGGTGCTGGTGCCGAGCCCGGCGGGCCGGGGCGAGGCCAGCTCGCGCGAGGCCGCCGGGAGCTTCGAGCTGCGCGCCCAGGCCGTGATCGTCACCTCCGGCGGCATCGGCGGCAACCACGACCTGGTCCGCAAGGCCTGGCCGGCCCGGCTCGGCACCCCGCCCGCCAGGCTGCTCTCCGGGGTGCCCGCGCACGTGGACGGACTGATGCTGGAGGTCGCCGGCCGGGCCGGGGCCAGCCTGATCAACGGCGACCGGATGTGGCACTACACCGAGGGCATCGAGAACTGGGACCCGATCTGGGCCCGGCACGGCATCCGCATCCTGCCCGGCCCCTCCTCGCTCTGGCTGGACGCGCGGGGCAGGCGGCTGCCCGTCCCGCTGTTCCCCGGCTTCGACACCCTCGGGACGCTCGAACACATCATGTCCACCGGGTACGAGTACACCTGGTTCGTGCTCAACCAGCGGATCGTCGAGAAGGAGTTCACCCTCTCCGGCTCCGAGCAGAACCCCGACCTGACCGGCAAGTCGGTGCGCGGCGTGCTCGGGCGCGCGCTGCCCGGGGCTCCCGGCCCGGTCCGGGGTCACCTGCGGCACGGCCGGGACTTCGTCACGGCGGGCAACCTCGCGGACCTGGCCCGGGGCATGAACGCCAGGACCGGCGAACCGCTGATCGACCCGGACGAGCTGCGCCGCACCGTCGAGGACCGCGACCGGCAGCTGGCCAACCCCTTCGCCAAGGACCTCCAGGTCACCGCGATCCACGGGGCCCGCCGCCACCTCGGCGACAGGCTCATCCGCACCGCCGCCCCGCACCGCATCCTCGACCCGGGCGCCGCGCCGCTGATCGCCGTCCGGCTGAACATCCTGACCCGCAAGTCGCTCGGCGGGCTGGAGACCGATCTGTCCTCCCGGGTGCTGCGGCCGGACGGCGAGGTGCTGCCGGGGGTGTACGCGGCCGGCGAGGCCTCCGGGTTCGGCGGCGGGGGCGTGCACGGGTACCGCTCCCTGGAGGGGACGTTCCTGGGCGGCTGCCTGTTCTCGGGCCGTACGGCGGGACGGGCGGCGGCCCGGGCGGTCGGGTAGCGGCGCCGGGGGGCGGGTAGCGGCGCCGGGGGACGGCGTCAGAAGGTGGCCGGCGGCTCCAGCCCCAGCGGCCGGGCGGCCCGGCCGCGGACGGCGAGGATGATCGCCGCGATCAGGCCGACGACGGCCAGCAGCAGCCCGACCGCGCCCAGGACGAGCGCTCCGGCGAGCTTGCCGGGCAGCGCCTCGTCGCCGGCGCCGTTGTGCCACACCACCCGCTCGCCGACCTTGGCGAGGTCGACGGTGCCCTGCTGGTCGTTCAGGTTGATCCGGGAGTCGAGGGTGTCGGCGCGGCGGTCCCCCATCAGGAAGGCCCGGCCCGGCGGGACGGTGACGTCGAAGTCGAGGTAGCAGGTGTGGGTCTGCCGGGCCGGCGGCTCGTCGACCGGCTTCCCGTTGAGGCTGAACTGCCCGTTCGCGCAGGCGATGCGGTCGCCGCCCAGGGCCATGGCCCGCTGGACGACCGTGCCCTGCAGCGTCCAGGGGGAGTCGACGGTGTAGACCTCGCCGCGGCGCACGTCCGCGGGCTGGACCCGTTCGGTCCAGAGCCCGGTGCCCGACGGCAGCTCCGGCGACATCGTCTCGCCCGCCATGCGGTGATAGCCGTAGCCGGAGCCGACCACGGCGAACCCGAGCACGGCGCACAGGATCCCGACCACTCCCACGGCCACCGATATCCGTGTACCGCGGCGGCCCCTTCGCTTCGGCATCCGGCCGTCCTCCCCTTGTCGTTCGTGACTCGTGCTGCGGCCCGTGGGCCGTGCGCATCCTAAGGGTCTGGCGGGCGCCCCCTGGCCTGCGGGTACAGTGCGGGGGCCGGTGCGGAGCGCGCCGCCGACCACGAGGGGGAGCAGAACCGATGAGCCGCCGAGAGCGCGACGGTGCCCGGGACCGCAAGCGGGGCGCCGGTGCCCCCGTGACCGTCACGGTCTGCCGGGGCTGCTGCTGCGGCACCGAGGCCAAGCACCCCGGGGTGGACCACGCGGGCCAGTACGAGCGGCTGCGGACGGCGGTGGGTTCGGCGGGCCGGGTCCGGGCGGTCAAGTGCCTGGACGTGTGCACCCAGTCGAACGTGGTGGTGGTCGGCCCCTCGGCGGAGGGCCGGGCGGCGGGCGGCCGGCCGGTCTGGCTGGGCTTCGTGCTGATGGACGAGATGATCGACGAGATCGGCGCCTGGGTGCGCGCGGGCGGCCCGGGCCTGGCCGATCCGCCCGGGCTGCTGGACCTCCAGCTGATCTCGGTGTCCCGGCGGGTCCGCGAGGGCCTGCCGGAGTGAGGCCGGGCTCCGGCTGAGGTCGGTCCCCGGTCCTACCGGATGATCGTCGGATCATGTCTACCCGGGGCGAACCCGGGTCGGCCCGGGTGCCTTCACCACTACCATGACCGGTGGCGCCGGGCCCTCGCGGACGGCGCCGAGCCGATTCCGCGCGAGGGAGGAAGCCGATGACGACGGTCTGCCGCATCTGCGCGGGCACCGGCCGGACCGCCGGTCTCAGCTGCCGGACCTGCCAGGGCACCGGCACCACCGAGGTGGGCGGCGGGGGCGGCAACTGCTTCCTCTGCGACGGCACCGGGGTGTACGTGCGCTACCGGGTGGACGCGACCGGGGCCAAGCACGCCTACCGGGACGAGATCTGCCGCACCTGCGACGGCACCGGCAACCGGGCCGCCACCCAGTGGGACGAGCCTTCCGGCTGAGGACGGACCCGGCCGGCCGGTGGCGCGGGCCGCGGGTCCGGGCGGGCCCGCGGCGCCGCCGACGCCCGCTCAGTTCGCGGGGCCGGTGGGGGCCATGATGCGGCGTCGAGACGGTACGGGTACGCCCTTTACCGAATCATGGTCGAACATTGGCGTTCGAATGACGGGTACGCTGCGACCCGTTCACCCGGCGTCCGTGCGCGATCAACGTGCCGCTGGAAGAGTCCCGCGCATGGATATCCCCAACATGGGCGTGCCGGCCAAGCTTGCCGACCGCATGAGCATGGCCGAGCAGCACGAGTACCTGCGGGCCCGTTTCTCCCGCCGCCGGATGCTGCGCGCCGGTGCCGTGACCGTGGGCGCCGTCGCCGTCGGCGGCGCGCTGGGCAGCGGGACGGCCTTCGCCGCCCCGGCCGGCCCGCAGCTGCTGACCGGTGGCACGACCAGCGGCATCGACGGCGCGCTGGTCGCGCCGACCGGCCGTCACCTCCAGTTCGGCCCCGAGCCGGACACCCAGTTCCGCGTCTCCTGGCAGGTGCCGGCCCCGGTCAAGAAGCCGTTCCTGCGCTTCGGAAAGACCCCGTGGGAGCTGAGCCACAAGGTCCAGGCCGAGGTCCGCGCCCTGCACACCCCGGCGCTGACCCCGAACAGCCAGCCGGTGGACCAGTACTACCTGCACGTGGCGCTGGAGGACCTGCGCCCCGACACCACCTACTACTACGGTGTCGGCCACGAGGGCTTCGACCCGGCCTCGCAGCAGCAGATCTCCACCCTGCACACCTTCCGCACCGCGCCCTCCCGCGACCACCGCTGGGGCAAGGTGTACGAGCCCTTCACCTTCACCGCCTTCGGCGACCAGGGCGTCAGCGCGCACGCGGCCGGCAACGACCACATCATCAAGGCCCAGAACCCGGCCTTCCACCTGCACGCCGGCGACATCTGCTACGCCGACCCGGCCGGTTCCGGCACCGACCCGGACAAGTCCGTCTTCAACGCGAAGACCTGGGACGACTTCCTGGTGCAGACCGAGACGGTCGCCGCCGAGATCCCGTGGATGGTCGCGTACGGCAACCACGACATCGAGGCCTGGTACTCGCCGAACGGCTACGGCGGCGAGAACGCCCGCTTCTTCCTGCCGAACAACGGCCCGGACCCGCGCGCGGTCCCCGGCGTCTACACCTTCCGCTACAAGAACGTCGGCGTCGTCTCGCTGGACGCCAACGACGTCTCCTACGAGATCCCGGCCAACCTGGGCGTCTCGGCGAACAAGCAGACCAAGTGGCTGGAGCGCACCCTCAAGGACCTGCGCAACGACGAGACCGTCGACTTCGTCGTGGTCTTCTTCCACCACTGCGCCTTCTCCACCACCGTCGCGCACGCCTCCGAGGGCGGTGTCCGCGAGGCCTGGGTGCCGCTGTTCGAGAAGTACCGGGTGGACCTGGTCATCAACGGCCACAACCACATCTACGAGCGCACCGACGCGATCCTCGGCAACAAGGTCTCGAAGCAGGTGCCGAGCGGCGCCACCATCGAGCCGGCCAAGGACGGCGTGGTCTACGTGACCGCGGGCGCGGCCGGCCGCAGCCTGTACAAGTTCGACGTGCCGGACACCTACGAGGGGCACGAGAACCACCAGGACGAGGTCAAGACCTACTACTGGAGCAAGGGCAGGGTGAAGACCCCCGAGACCATCCAGTGGTCGCGGGTGCGCTACACCGGCTACTCCTTCATCAAGGTCGACGTCACCCCGAAGCACCTGGGCCAGAAGTCGGTCATGAAGGTCACCGCGCTGGCCGAGGACGGCACGCAGATCGACAACTACACGATCCTGCGCACGGTCGGCGAGGGCTGGGACTCGAACCGCGACGACGACGGCCAGGGCGGCGGCTGGGGCTGGTAGTCCCCGAGCGGCCGGCGCTCCCCGGACGCGCCCGACGGGCCCCGGCGGTGAGGGAGGACCTCAGCGCCGGGGCCCGTACATGATGACGCCGACCCCGGCCAGGCAGACCAGCGCGCCCAGCACGTCGTAGCGGGTCGGCCGGAAGCCGTCCACGACCACGCCCCACAGCAGCGAGCCGGCCACGAACACCCCGCCGTACGCGGCCAGCACCCGGCCGAAGTTGCTGTCCGGCTGCAGGGCGGCCACGAAGCCGTACGCGCCGAGCGCCACCACCCCCAGGCCGGCCAGCCACCACGGCCGCTGCTCGCGCACGCTCTGCCAGACCAGCCAGCAGCCGCCGATCTCGGCGACGGCGGCGAGGACGAACAGGGCGACGGAGCGAAGGACGGTCATGCGGCCGAGCCTAGGGCGTGTCCCGGGGCGTCAGCTCTGGCGGTACGTGGCCAGGAAGCGCCCGATCCGGTTGACGGCCGTCTCCAGGTCGTCGGCCCGGGGCAGGGTGACGAAGCGGAAGTGGTCCGGGCGCGGCCAGTTGAAGCCGGTGCCCTGGACGACGTGGATCTTCTCGCGCAGCAGCAGGTCCAGCACGAACCGCTCGTCGTCGACGATCCGGTGCACCGCCGGGTCCAGCCTGGCGAAGGCGTACAGCGCGCCCTTGGGCTTGACGCAGCTGACACCGGGGATCTCGTTGAGCGCCTTGACGGCGATGTCGCGCTGCTCGGTGAGCCGGCCGCCGGGCAGCACCAGGTCGTTGATGGACTGGTGGCCGCCGAGCGCCGCCTGCACGGCGTACTGGGCGGGCACGTTGGGGCACAGCCGCATGCCGGAGAGCATGGTCAGGCCCTCCAGGTAGTCGGTGGCGTGCTGCCGGGGGCCGGAGACGACCAGCCAGCCGCTGCGGAAGCCGGCCACCCGGTAGGACTTGGAGAGGCCGTTGAAGGTGAGCGTCAGCACGTCGTCGGCCAGGGCGGCCAGGCAGTGGTGCTCGGTGCCGTCGTAGAGGATCTTGTCGTAGATCTCGTCGGCCAGCACCATCAGGTGGTGGCGGCGGGCCAGGTCGAGGATGCCCTCCAGCAGTTCCTTCGGGTAGACGGCGCCGGTGGGGTTGTTGGGGTTGATGACGACGATCGCCTTGGTGCGGGCGGTGATCTTGGCGGCGATGTCGTCCAGGTCCGGGTACCACTCGGCCTCTTCGTCGCACAGGTAGTGCACGGCCTTGCCGCCGGCCAGCCGGACCGCGGCCGTCCAGAGCGGGTAGTCGGGCATCGGCACGAGGACCTCGTCGCCGTCGTCGACCAGCGCGGTGACGGCCATCTGGATCAGCTCGGAGACGCCGTTGCCGAGGTAGACGTCGTTGACGGTGACGCCCTGGACCCCGCGCTGCTGGTAGTACTGCACCACCGCCCGGCGGGCCGGCAGGATGCCGCGCGAGTCGCTGTAGCCGTGCGCCTTGGGCAGGTTGCGGATGATGTCCTGGATGATCTCCTCGGGCGCCTCGAAGCCGAACGGGGCCGGGTTCCCGGTGTTCAGCCGCAGCACGCTGTGCCCGGCCTCCTCCAGGGCGTTGGCCTGGTCGACCACCGGGCCCCGGATCTCGTAGCACACGTCATTGAGCTTGCTGGACTGTCGAAACTCCATCTGCGGCCTCCCGACCGTCACCACCGCTCCGTTGCTTCAGCTTTGTTCTACCAAGTGTGTACTTGGAAAGTCCAACCTCTTGGCTATGCTGATCCGCATGTCACGCCGAAGCTACGACCAGTACTGCGCCGTCGCCCGCGCCCTGGACGCGGTGGGGGAGCGCTGGAGCCTCCTGATCGTCCGTGAGCTCCTCGGTGGCCCGCGCCGCTACACCGACCTGCACGCCGACCTGCCCGGCGTCTCCACCGACATCCTGGCCGCCCGGCTCAAGCAGCTGGAGGCCGAGGAGCTGGTGACCCGCCGCCGGCTGGAGCGGCCCGCCAACGCGACGGTCTACGAACTGACCGGGCGGGGCCGTGAACTGCGGCCGGTCGTCGAGGCGCTGGGGGAGTGGGGGCTGGCCGCCCTCGGCGAGCAGCGGCCCACCGACGCCGTGCGCGAGCACTGGTTCACGCCCCGCGGGGCGGAGGAGCCGGCGGCGGTCGCGGCCGGCTGACGACCGCGGGCGTGCCCGGGTCGCCCGGACGGGGCGGCGGCAAGGCCCCCGTCGCCGAACGCCGTCCCGTATGCCCTCAGGGTGTCCCGGGCCGATGAACGAACGATCGGCGTGCGATGAGCGCCGGGGCCCGTCGCCGCCCCGGACGGGCACGCACGTACGATCGTCGGATCGTCGGACCGCCGGAGTCGTTCCAGGAGAGCGGAGGCCAGCCCGTGCCCACCCCCTACCGCAGCTATGTCGCCGTCGGCGACTCCTTCACCGAGGGCATGGGCGACGACCTGTTGCCGGACGGCCACTACCGGGGCTGGGCCGACCGGGTCGCCTCGGCACTGGCCGCCGAGCATGCCGCCGAGCATGCCGACGCGCAGCCCCCGGACGCCGGCTTCCGGTACGCCAACCTCGCCGTCCGCGGCAAGCTCATCGGCCAGATCCACGACGAGCAGCTCGCCGCCGCCACCGCGATGGGGGCCGAGCTGGTCACCCTGGCGGGCGGCCTCAACGACGTGCTGCGCCCCGGCTGCGACATCGACGAGGTCGAGCGGCTGCTCGGCCGCTGCGCCGCCGGGCTGCGCGCCACCGGCGCCACCGTCGTGCTGTTCACCAGCACCGACCCCACCCGGCGCATGGCCGGCAGCGCCCGGCTGCTGCCCGCCATCCTGCGGATGAAGGCCTTCGTCCAGGAGCTGGGCCGGCAGGACGGCTTCGCCGTGGTCGACCTGTTCTCCGCGCCCTGCTTCGACGACCGCCGGCTGTGGGCCGAGGACCGCCTGCACCTCTCGTCCGAGGGCCACCGCCGGGTCGCCGCGGGCGTGCTGGAGGCGCTCGGCCGCCCCGCGGCCTTCGACTGGCGCGCCCCGCTGCCCGCGGCCGCCCCGGCCGGCCGCGCCGAGCGGCTGCGCGAGGACGCCCGCTGGCTGGGCACCCACGTCGGCCCGTGGATCGGCCGCCGCCTCACCGGCCGCTCCTCCGGCGACGGCCGCCCGGCGAAGCGGCCGGAGCTGCTGCCGTACCGCTGAGGCCCGCTCGGCCGAGGTCCACTCGGCTGAGGCCCGCTACCCCTCGGTGCCGGCGCCCGGCGCGTCGAGGACCAGGCTCGCCATCGGGGCGTGGGTGGTCCAGCCCATCGCCTCGTAGAGCGCCCGTCCCTCCGGCGTGCCGACCAGTACGCCGGTGCGCGCGCCCCGATCGTGCGCGGCGCACTGGAGCGTTCGCATCACCAGGACGCCCAGGCCCCGGCGGCGGTGCTCGGGCACGGTGGTGATCTGGTCCGGTACGGCCACCGGGCCGGCCAGGCCCGCCTGGCCGCGCGCGGCGAGGTGCCCGTCCCCGGTGCGCACCAGCACCCGGAGGACCCCGCCCCGCTCACAGGCGGTCACGGTGTACCCGGCCGGGACCTCGGGCCGCTCGGCGGCGAGCGGCACGCTCATCAGGAAGCCCGGCGCGTCCAGACGCCACCGTTCGTCCAGCCAGGGGCGCACGGTGGCGTCCTCGGCGAACAGCTTCAGCCAGGTGGTCGGTGCGGTGACGGTCTCGGCGAGCTTGCGGACGTCGGCCTCGGTCGGTTCCGGCAGCACGTGCCGGCCCACCTCGCCGGCCGGCGCGCCGACGTCGATGCTCCAGCCCCAGGGCTGGTCCACCGGCTCGGCGGAGCCGCGCGAGACGGCCCAGCCCGAGATCCACATCCGGACCAGGTCCCTGGTGTCCGGTTCCCGCATGTCGCCCACCCCCGTGTGTAATGGTCTCAAAGGCAGTGCACAGCTTACCGGCAGCGGGGGCCGTCGGGCCAGTAGGATTTCCGGGTTCACGGTGCCGCCCGGCGCCGGCTGCTGGAAGGACCCCGGAACGTGCGCGAGACCGAGCCGCCGCAGGACCCCACGGCGGCCGCGCCGACCCCGCTGGAATCCGACTGCGCCAACTGCTTCGGCCTCTGCTGCGTCGCGCTGCCGTTCGCCGCCGGCAGCGACTTCGCCATGAACAAGGCGGCCGGCAGCGCCTGCCGCAACCTGCGGACCGACTTCCGCTGCGGCATCCACGCCCAGCTGCGCGACCGGGGCTTCCAGGGCTGCACCGTCTACGACTGCTTCGGCGCCGGGCAGCGGGTCTCCCAGGTGACCTTCGGCGGCCGCAGCTGGCGCGAGGAGCCGGACAGCGCCAAGGCGATGTTCGACGTCTTCCCGATCGTGCGGCAGCTGCACGAGCTGCTCCGCTACCTCACCGAGGCGCTCACCTTCGACGCCGCCGCTCCCGTCCACGACGAACTGCGGCAGGCGCTGGAGCGGACCGACCGGCTGGCCGGGGGCACCCCCGAGGAGATCCTCGCCGTCGACGTCCCGGCCCACCGGCAGCAGGTCAGCGAGCTGCTGCTGCGCGCCGGTGAACTGGTCCGCGCCGCCGTCCCGCGCCGCCGCGAGCTCCGGGGTGCCGACCTCTTCGGCGCCCGCCTGCGCGGCGCCGACCTGCGGGGGGCCAACCTGCGCGGCGCCCTGCTCGTCGCGGCCGACCTCTCCGGCGCGGACCTGCGCCTCGCCGACCTGGTCGGCGCCGACCTGCGGGACGCCGACCTGGCCGGCGCGGACCTCGGCACGGCCCTCTTCCTCACCCAGGCCCAGCTCAACGCCGCCCGCGGCGACGCCACCACCCGCCTCCCGGACGGCCTGACCCGGCCCGCCCACTGGCCCGAGACCGCCCCGGCCCCGGCGGCCGGCGGCCGGGCCGGAGGAGGGGCCGGGCCCCGCTCCGGCAAGGGCGGCAGGGCGGACGGCCGGTCCGGCGGGGGCTCGGGCAAGGGCGGTGGCTCGGGCAAGGGCGGTGGCCGCTCCGGGCAGGGCGGCCGGCGCGGGTAGCGCTACTGGCCGACCCGGCCGTCCACGCGCTCGCGCAGCAGATCCGCGTGGCCGCAGTGGCGGGCGTACTCCTCGATCCGGTGCACCAGCAGCTCCCGGATCGAGACCGCGTTCCGCCCCACCCGCTCGCCCAGGTCCCGGTGGCCGTCCAGCGCCACGTCCAGTGCGGCCTGTTCGCGCTCCAGGTCGCGGAACGCGGCCTCCACCACGGCCTGCTCGCCGACGGCCTCGTCGAAGTCCGCGTCCCGCCCGCCGTACAGCTTCGGCAGCGGTTCGTCGTCGGTGATCCAGTTCCGCCAGTCCCGTTCCACCTCGGCGAGGTGCCGGACCAGTCCGAGCAGCGACATCGTCGACGGCGGCACCGAGCGGCGGGCCAGCTGCTCCGGAGCCAGGCCGTCGCACTTCATCCGCAGGGTCAGCCGGTAGTTCGTCAGGAAGTCCTGGAGTGTGGCGAGTTCGCCCTCGGGGCCGGGGTCGTCGGTGTGGCGGGGGTCGTCGTCCGGGTCGGCCCACATGTCGGGGTGGACGGTCGCCTCGGTCCATCGCGCGGTTTGTTCGGTCATGGCGTGCATCGTCGTGCGCGACCGTTCCTTCCCGCCACCGGGTTTCGCGCGTCGACGCGCCCTCGCGGACGGCCGCCTCCGGACGGCCGCCTCCGGAGGGCTCAGCCGGTCAGCAGGCGGGCGCGCAGGGCGGCGGTCTGCTCCCGGTCGATGCCGAGGGTGCCGGTGAGGTAGGCCTCGACCGAGCCGTAGCGGTCGGCGAGGTCGGCGAGGGTGAGCCGGATGACGGCCTCCGGGGCGCGCCCGAAGGCGGGCCAGCGCAGGGTGCGGCCGGGGTGGGCGGCGTGCCAGTCGGCGACGAAGTGCGGGGTGGCGAGCTCGGTGAGGGCGAAGTCGGCGGCGATCTCGTCCTCGCCGACGCCGAGCAGAGTGAGCAACAGGGCGGCGATCAGCCCGGTGCGGTCCTTGCCGGAGGCGCAGTGGAAGACCACCGGGGCGTTGGCGGCCGTGATCACGTCCAGGGCCTGGCGGATCTCCTTCACCCCGTCCTCGGCGACCTCGGCGAAGCGGTCGGCGAGGTAGCGCCACGGGTCGAGCTCCGGGTCGATCTCGGCCTGGTCGTACGGGCGGTGCTCGATCGAGAGGTTGTGGTACTCCAGGCCCTCGAACGCGGGCACCCGGCCCTTGGCGGCGATCTCCCAGGGGTAGCGCAGGTCGATCACGGTCCGCACGCCGAGGGCGTGCAGCCGGTCGAGGTCCGCGGGGGAGTCGAGCTTGCCGAGCGAGTCGGAGCGGTACAGCAGCCCCCACCGGACGGAGCGTCCGCCGGCGGCCGCATGGCCGCCCAGGTCGCGGAAGTTGTGCAGGGCATCGAAGGAGTGGTGACGCGTCGTCATGCGCGCACTCTAGTCAGCGGCGGGCCGCTCGCCGCGGGGTGGGCCGTAGCCGTGGGCGAGCAGGCCGAAGGCGCCGGTGGCGTCCCCGACGGCCTCGGCGTACAGCCCGTCGGCGGTGCGGCCGTCCCGGATGCGGCGCCAGTTGTGCAGGGCGAGGACCCGCTGGGTGGCGGTGACCTGGGCGGCGAGCAGGGTGGCGGTGAGCTCCTGCGGCCCGGGCAGGCCGGGGCTGGCGCGAAGCGCCTCGGCCAGCGACTGCTCGGCGCGGGCCACGTACTCGCCGACCCGGGCGGCCAGGCTGGGGGTGCCGTGGACCAGGCCGGTGAAGGCGAGCACCGCGGGGTGGTCGTTGAGGCCGGTGACCGGGTCGCGCCGGGTGAGCCCGGCCAGGAAGTCCCGCAGCAGCGCGTCGAGCACCGGTTCGCCGGGCGGCCGGGCGCGGACCACCTCGGCGGCCTGTTCCTGGTGGTCGGCGAAGCGGTGGACGACCAGGTCCTCCTTGGTGGGGAAGTAGGAGAACAGCGTCGGTTTGGAGACCTCGGCGGCGGCCGCGACGTCGGCCACCGACACCCGGTCGAAGCCGTGCTCCAGGAACAGCGCGATGGCCGCCTCGGAGATGGCCCGCCGGGTCCGCTCCTTCTTCAGCTCCCGCAGTCCCGTCATGCGGCTCAGGCTAGCAGTGGGGATTGACCGGGACAGGTTTTGGACCCGGTCCTCCGGCGGGCGTGTCCGGCCCGGGAGGGCCGCCGCCGAGTACGGCGGACGGACCCTAGGCCCTCTCTTTCGGATCACGCCAGGCGGTCGCTGCCGGAGCACGCACCTCGCCGGCTTGTCGTCGGTCGCCGATGGCCCCCAGCCTGGCGGCCGGGAGGTGCCCCCACCGCATGGACTCCCTCCTCCGCACCGCCGATGCACGCACTCCAACGACGCCCACTGGTCCGACGTGATCCGAAAGAGAGGGCCTAGGCGCTGCGGTCGGCGAGCACCTCGCGGACGACGTGGCGGGCGTTGGCGGTCAGCGCCTGGTCGGTGTGGCGGTAGTACGGGATCGTCACCAGGGCGATGGAGAACGCCCAGGCGCGGCCGCGGGCCCACATCGCCTCGTCCGCGCGCAGGGCGGCGCGGAAGGCCGGACGGGCGGCGGCGGGCAGCAGGTTCCAGGCGACGATCAGGTCGGCGGTCGGGTCGCCGACGCCCATCAGGGCGAAGTCGATGACGGCGGAGAGCCGCCCGGTGGGGGCGAGCAGCAGATTGCCCGGGGTGAGGTCGCCGTGCATCCAGACCGGCGGGCCGGCGTACTCGGGCAGCCGAAGCGCCTTGTCCCACAGGGTGGTTGCGGCGCCCGTGTCGATCGAGCCGGAGAGCTGGGCGATGGCCGCGCGGGTGGCGCCGTCCCGGGAGGCGAGCGGGGTGCTGCGCTGGGAGGGCGGGGCGCCGGCCGGGTCGACGGCGCGCAGCGCGTTGACGAAGCCGGCCAGGTCGCGGGCCAGGGCCTGGGGCGCGGCCAGCGCGTTGACGGCCGGGTTGGCGCCGTCCAGCCAGTGCAGCACCGACCACTCCCACGGGTAGCCGGCGGCGGGCCGGCCGACCGCGAGCGGCGCCGGGACGGGCAGCGGCAGCCGCGGCGCCAGCCGGGACAGCCACTGCTGCTCCCGCCGCAGGCCCCCGGCGGCCCACTCCACCCGGGGCAGCCGGACGGCGAGTTCGGGCCCGAGGCGGAACATCGCGTTGTCCGCCCCGGGGGCGGGGACCGGGGTGATCGGAAGGCGCTCCCACTGCGGGAACTGGACGGAGATCAGCCGACGGACCAGGGTCGCGTCGACCACCGGCCCGTCGGGGTGCATCCGGGTGGCAGCGCACATGCCCGGCAGCGTACAGCTCTGGTCGTTACCGTTCAGCCCGATTCCCGAACTGCGCACATTCCGAAGGCCATTCGAAAGCGACCGGCGGACGATCAGTCGAAGGTGACCCGCACCCCGATGGTGCCGCCCTTGCCGAAGCGCAGCACGTTGGCGGTCAGTGCCACCGCGCACAGCAGCCCGTACTTGCGCCGCAGCAGCTTCCGGTAGGCGGGCGCCCGGTCCGGGTCCAGCACCGCGACGGCCGGCACCTGGGCGCCGAGCAGGTTCCCGCGGATGTCGCTCGGCCCGACCAGCACGTCCGAACGGTTGCGCAGGCGCTTGACCTTGCCCGTCTTCGTGACGGTGGTGAAGACCAGCGCGTCACCGTCGCGCGCGACCCACACCGGGGTGGCGACCGGAGTGCCGTTCCTCCGGTACGTGGTGAACAGCAGGTACTTGGCGGCGGCGAGCCGCTCCAACTCGGCGGCGGCATCCAGAGTGTCCATGCCCGCCAGCCTAGGAAGCGGCAACTGGGCCCCGCTCAAGCCTCGGTGGAGCCGCCCGGCACGGCACCGGACGGCGCGCCACGCCCGGCCGTCCCGGGTGCGGCCGGGCGTCGTCGTCGGCACCTGCCAGAATGCAGGGCGTACGGCGCAAGCACTGATGGAGAAGGTGACCGGCTTCGTGACCACGGCAGTCGAACAGGTGGCCCGGCAGGCCCAGCAGGCGATCGAGCGGAAGATCGCCGAGGAGCTGGGTGTCCGCGAGGGGCAGGTGAAGGCTGCGGTCGACCTGCTCGACGGCGGCGCGACCGTCCCCTTCGTGGCCCGCTACCGCAAGGAGGTCACCGGTTCCCTCGACGACGCCCAGCTGCGCGCCCTGGAGGAGCGGCTGCGCTACCTGCGCGAACTGGAGGACCGCCGGGCGGCCGTCCTGGAGTCGATCGAGGCCCAGGGCAAGCTGGACGACGCGCTGCGGGCCCGGGTGCTCGCCGCCGACTCCAAGGCCCGGCTGGAGGACATCTACCTGCCGTTCAAGCCGAAGCGGCGCACCAAGGCGCAGATCGCCCGCGAGGCCGGCCTGGAGCCGCTCGCCGACACCCTGCTGACCGACCCGGGCCAGGACCCGGCCGCGCTGGCCGCGCGGTACCTGAACGAGTCGGTCGCGGACGGCCCCGCCGCGCTGGAGGGCGCCCGGGCGATCCTGGTCGAGCGCTTCGGCGAGGACGCCGACCTGGTCGGCTCGCTGCGCGAGCGGATGTGGACCCGCGGCCGGCTGGTCGCCCGAGTCCGGGACGGCAAGGAGGGCGACGGCGCCAAGTTCGCCGACTACTTCGACTTCGCCGAGCCGTACACCCGGCTCCCCTCGCACCGCATCCTGGCGATGCTGCGCGGTGAGAAGGAGGAGGTGCTCGACCTCGACCTCTCCCCGTACGACGGCGAGTCCGAGGGCGACCTGCCCGGCGAGAACGACTACGAGCAGCGGATCTCCGCCCGCTTCGGCATCGCCGACCGCGGCCGCCCGGCCGACAAGTGGCTCGGCGACACCGTCCGCTGGGCCTGGCGCACCCGCATCCTGGTCCGGCTCGGCATCGACCTGCGCGCCCGGCTGCGCGCCGAGGCCGAGGAGGAGGCGGTGCGGGTCTTCGCCGCCAACCTGCGCGACCTGCTGCTCGCCGCCCCGGCCGGCACCCGCGCCACCATGGGCCTGGACCCGGGCTTCCGCACCGGCGTGAAGGTCGCCGTGGTGGACGCCACCGGCAAGGTCGTCGCGTACGACACGATCTACCCGCACCAGCCCGCCAACAAGTGGGACGCGGCCCTGGCCACCCTGGCCGCGCTGGCGGCGAAGCACGGCGTCGACCTGGTCGCGATCGGCAACGGCACCGCCTCCCGGGAGACCGACAAGCTCGCCGAGGACCTGCTGGGGCGCCACCCCGAGCTGAAGCTCACCAAGGCGATGGTCAGCGAGGCCGGCGCCTCGGTGTACTCGGCCTCCGCGTTCGCCTCGCAGGAGCTGCCGGAGCTGGACGTGTCGATCCGCGGCGCGGTCTCGATCGCCCGCCGGCTCCAGGACCCGCTGGCCGAGCTGGTCAAGATCGACCCCAAGTCGATCGGCGTCGGCCAGTACCAGCACGACCTGAGCGAGGTGAAGCTCTCCCGCTCGCTGGACGCCGTGGTCGAGGACTGCGTCAACGCCGTCGGCGTGGACGTCAACACCGCCTCGGCCCCGCTGCTCACCCGGGTCTCCGGGATCACCGGCACGCTGGCCGACAACATCGTGGCGCACCGCGACGCCAACGGCCCGTTCCGTACCCGCAAGCAGCTCAAGGACGTCTCCCGGCTCGGCCCCAAGGCCTTCGAGCAGTGCGCCGGCTTCCTGCGCATCCCCGGGGGCGCTGACCCGCTGGACGCCTCCAGCGTGCACCCCGAGGCCTACCCGGTGGTGCGCCGGATCCTGGCCGCCACCGGCGGGGAGCTGGGCGAGCTGATCGGCAACGGCGAGCGGCTGCGGGCGCTGCGCCCGGCGGACTTCGCCGACGACACCTTCGGCGTCCCGACCGTCACCGACATCCTCGGCGAGCTGGACAAGCCGGGCCGCGACCCGCGCCCGGCCTTCCGCACCGCGACCTTCAAGGAGGGCGTCGACAAGATCGGCGACCTGGAGGTCGGCATGGTGCTGGAGGGCGTGGTCACCAATGTGGCCGCCTTCGGCGCCTTCGTGGACGTGGGCGTCCACCAGGACGGGCTGGTGCACGTCTCGGCGCTGTCGAAGAACTTCGTCAAGGACCCGCGCGAGGTGGTCAAGCCTGGCGACATCGTCAAGGTCCGGGTGCTCACGGTGGACGTGCCGCGCAAGCGGATCGGGCTGACCCTGCGGCTGGACGACGAGGTCGGGCGCGAGCGCGGCGGCGACCGGGGTGACCGGGGTGACCGGGGCGACCGCCAGGGCCGCCCGCCGCGCCAGGAGCGCCGCGGCGGCGGTCAGGGCAACCAGGGCGGTCAGGGCAGCCAGGGCAGCCAGGGCGGCCGTGGCGGCCAGGACCGGCGCGGGAGCGGTGACCGGGCCAACGACCGGGGCGGCTCCGGCGGCGGTGCGCCCGCCAACAGCGCCATGGCGGACGCGCTGCGCCGCGCGGGCCTGACCGGCGGTGGCGACGGAGGCTCGGGCGACCGGCGCTCCGGGCGGCGCTGAGCCGGGACGGAGGGATCACGGCCGGATCGTCGTGACCGTCCGGACGTTCAGGCCAGGACCTTCTCCTTGGCCTTCTGGTACTCCTCCTCGGAGATGGCGCCCTTCTCCTTCAGGTCCGCCAGTTTCGCCAGTTCGTCGGCGTGACTGCGGCCGCCGGCGGCCTCGGGCCCGGACGTTGCCGCGTCCCGGACGTAGGCCTTGAAGGCGGCCTGGTTCTCCTGGGCCTGTTGGATGTCGCGCTTGGTCATCGATTGCCCGCGGGCGATCAGGTACACCAGGACGCCGATCAGGGGCAGGATGATCACCAGGACCAGCCAGCCGGCCTTGCCCCAGCCGCTGAGGTCGTGGCTGCGGAAGATGTCCGTGATGATCTTGAAGAGCAGGAAGAACCAGAGGACCCAGAGGAAGAACTCCAGCATCGTCCAGAAGATGTTGAGCACCGGGTAGTCCACGGCCAGTGAAGTGGTGTCCATGGCTGAGTAATACCATCACAAAACGGACATCTTCACGTGGTGTTCCGCCGTTCAAGTGACCTTCCGCAGCCGCGGGAAACGGCCGTCGGGGCCGGGCTCTCAGCCCAGGCCGGCCTGCCGGCGCAGGTCCACCGCCAGCGTGACCAGCTCGCCCCACCAGGCGTCGTGCCCGGTCAGCAGCAGCCGCTGGGCCTCCGCGGGCGGCACCGCGCGGACCTCGACCACCTGCTCGCCGTCCGTCGGGTTGGTCGGCGCGGAATCCAGCGCCACCTCGCCCCAGCCCCACAGCCAGGCCTTCTCCGGGTGCGGCTGCCACGGCCGGTAGGGCGTCGGGTCCTCGGTGCGGCAGCGGTGCGCGCCCAGCCAGTGCGGCTCGCCGAGCAGCCGGGCGCCCGCCTCCTCGCCCAGCTCGCGGGCGAGGCAGGAGGCGATGCTCTCGTCCCGCTCCCGGGTGCCGCCGGGCAGGAACCAGTGGTCCCGGTCGTCCCGGCAGAGCACCACCCGACCGTCCGCGAAGCCGACCAGGTGGATGTTGGTGACCAGCGCGTCCGGCGGCAGCTCGGTGGAGAACTGCGCGTCGAACCGCCCCCAGCTCCAGTACTGCGGTGCGTGCAACGCCGGGAACCTCGCGGCGAGTTCGGCGGCTCTGGCGGAGGTGTCGGCGCGGTCCGTGGTGTCAGTCATTCGGCGATGGTAGTGCCGGCCGGGAAACGGTGGGGGGCGGTCGGATGGACGAGGGCAATGTCGGAGGTGGAGATGGCTCGCGGGCGGCGCGGGCGCGGCGCCTCGGCCGGTGCGCCGACCCAACTGCCCAGTGAGATCTCGGCGGTGATGCCCGGTCCGAAGCCCGCGATCAGTCCGGTGGTGCCCTCGGGCACGCCGCCGTCGGCGAACAGTCGGGCCAGGGCGTCGAAGACCACGGCACTGGCGATGTTGCCGCGCTCGGTGAGCGTCGCCCGGCTGTAGCGGAAGGTGGCCGGCTCCAGGTTGAGGTAGCGGCACAGGTCGTCGAGGATGCGCGGGCCGCCCGCGTGCACGATGTAGAAGCCGAGTCCGGAGACGTCCCAGCCGTGCTCCCCGGCCAGGGCGCGCAGCGCGGGCGCGAGCATCTCCATGGTGCCGGGCACCCGCTTGTCCAGCTGGAAGTGGAAGCCGGTGTCCTTGACCCCGTAGGAGATCCAGTCCTCGGTGTGCGGGACGAGGTGCGAGCCGTTGCGTTCGACCTGTACGCCGTACCCGCCGTTGTCGCGCATCACCACGGCGGCGACGGCGTCCCCGAACAGGCCGTTGGAGAGCAGCGAGCCGACGCCGAGGTCGGTCGGCTGGTAGCAGAGCGAGCAGAACTCGCAGGCGACGATCAGCACGTTGGCGCCCGGGTAGGCGCGGCAGAAGTCGTGCGCCCGGTTGACGGCGGCGCCGCCGGCCGCGCAGCCGAGCTGGGCGATCGGCACCTGGCGGGTGTCGGCGCGGAAGCCCATGGTGTTGATCAGCCAGGCGGTCATCGACGGCATCATGAAGCCGGTGCAGGACACGTAGACGATCAGGTCGATGTCCCGGGCGGTCAACTCGCCGTGGGCGAGGGCGCGTTCGACCACTTCGGGGACGCGTCGCTTGGCCTCCCGCTCGTACACCTCGTTGCGGACGGTGAAGCCCGGGTGGGTGAGGGTCCGCTCGATCGGCTGGACCAGGTGCCGGGTGCGCACCCCGGTGTTCTCGATCAGCCGCAGTGCCAGGCCGAGCTGGGGGTGGCCGGCGTGCAGGGTGCGGGCCAGGTCGAGGGTCTCGTCGAGCGTGATGACGTGCTCGGGCACGCCGATCGCGGGGCGGCAGAGAGTTGCCATGGGTGGGTCTCCCCTGGGGGCCTGGTGGCAGGCCGGTGGATGCGTGGAGCGGTACGGGCGCCGCGCGGCCGCGGGTGACGGGCGGCGGCGGGCGGCGGCAGGTGGGGGAGTCGGCTACCAGGCCACCGGCAGGGTGCGCGGGAAGCGCCAGATCGAGCCGGAGTTCCAGTCGAGTTCGGCGGGGTCGACGGCCAGCCGCAGGCCGGGGAAGCGCCGCAGCAGGGTGCCGATGGCGACCTGCAGTTCCATCAGGGCCAGGTGCGAGCCGGGGCAGCGGTGCTGGCCGTGCCCGAAGGTCATGTTGACGGGCCCGGCGTCGCGGTCGAGGTCCAGTTCGTCGGGGCGCTCGTAGGCCGCCGGGTCCCGGTTGGCGGTGAGGTAGGAGACGTGCACGGCCTCGCCGGCCCGGATCGGCACGCCGCCCAGCTCGACGTCCTCGGTGGCGACCCGGGCGATGCCGACGCCCTGGCGGAAGGGGACGAAGCGCAGCAGCTCCTCCAGGGCGCGCGGCAGCGTCTCCGGCCGGGCGCGCAGCTCGGCGAGCTGCTCGGGGTGGGTGAGCAGGGTGTAGGTGAGGTTGCCGAGCTGGTAGGTGCTGGTGTCGTGGCCGGTGACCAGCAGGACCATCGCCATGACGGTCAGCTCGTCCGGGTCCAGCAGTTCGTCGCCGTCGCGGGCGGTGGCGAGGGCGCTGATCAGGTCCTCGCCGGGGTGGGCCCGGCGTTCGGCGGTCAGCTCGGCGAAGTAGCCGCGCAGGGCGGTCTTGGCGGCCTCCTGGCCGTCCCGGCTGCCCGGGCCCATCCGCATCATCGCCACGGCGTGGCCGCGCAGTTCGGCGCGGTCGGCCGCGGGGACGTCCAGCAGCTCGCAGATGGTGGCGAGCGGGAGGCGGTCGGCGAGGAAGCGCATCAGGTCGGCGGGGGCGCCGTGCTCGGTCATCTCGTCGAAGTAGCCGTCGACGGTCCGCTGGGTGGCCGGGCGCATCCGCTCGACCTGGCGGTTGGTGAAGCCCTGGGCGACCAGCCGGCGCAGCCGGTTGTGGGCGGGCGGGTCCATCAGGTTGATCGCCTCGGCCTGGGCGATCGGGGCGGGCGTCATCCGGGGCAGGTCGCGGCCGATGCCCGCGGCGCGGCTGAACCGGCGGTCGGTGGTGACGACCCTGACGTCCTCGTAGCGGGTGGCCAGCCAGGCCTCGCCCTCGCCGTGCGGCAGCCGGATCCTGGCGACCGGGTCCTCGGTGAGCAGTCGCTTCAGGAGGGGGTCGAACTCCAGGCCGTCGGTGTGGTGGAAGGGGCAGTCCCACACGGGGGGGTTGGTGGTCACGGGCCGGTCCAAGTGTTGTCGTCATGCCGGGGGGTGGCGCCCGAGGTGTGTCGGTCCGGCTCGGGCGTGGACATGCAGATGGTGCCCCATGAATTGGCAAAAAGGGGAATTCGGTGAAGAGTTAACTCCAATGAGTGAGATTCGGATGATAGTCATGCGAATCGGCGCGGATGGGCCGCGAGTTGACGGTCAGCCGCCACCCGGCGCGACCAGCCCGGTCTCGTAGGCGAGCACCACCGCCTGCGCCCGGTCGCGCAGGTTCAGCTTGGCGAAGATCCGGGCCACATGGGTCTTCACCGTCGACTCGCTGAGCGTCAGTTCGCGCGCCAGCTCCGTGTTGGACAGCCCGCGCCCGAGCAGCGTGAGCACCTCCGCCTCGCGCGGGGTCAGCGGGGCGAGGTCGCGGTGCAGCGCCGGGCCCTCGGAACCCGGGGCCGGGCGCGGCGCGCCGGCCGCGAAGCGCTCGACCAGGCGCCGGGTGATCGAGGGGGCGAGCAGCGCGTCCCCGGTGTCCACCAGCCGTACGGCCGCGGCGAGGTGGGCCGAGGTGACGTCCTTGAGCAGGAAACCGCTGGCCCCGGCGGACAGCGCGGCGTAGACGTAGTGGTCCAGGTCGAAGGTGGTCAGCATGATCACCCGGCAGCCGGGCACCCGGGCCAGGATCTGCCGGGCGGCCTCCAGACCGTCCGTGCCGGGCATCCGGATGTCCAGCAGCGCGACGTCCGGGCGGTGCAGCACGGCGGCGGCCACCGCCTCGGCGCCGTCGGAGGCCTCGGCGACCACGTCGATGCCGCGCGCGGTGAGGATCATCCGGAAGCCGGTGCGGACCAGCTCCTGGTCGTCGGCGATCACCACCCGCGGACGGCGCTCCGGCGGCTGCTCCGGGTCCGTGCGGCCCCCCGTCACGGCCGGTCCAGCGGGATCCGGGCGCGGACCCGGAAGCCGCCGCCGATCCGGCGCCGGGCGTCCAGGTCGCCGCCGTAGACCGCGACCCGCTCGCGCAGGCCGAGCAGCCCGCGCCCGGCGCCGTCCGGCCCCGGCCCGGCCGGCGCGGCGGGTGCCCCGGAGAGCACGCTCGGACCGCTGTTCAGTACCTCCACCCGCAGGTAGTGGTCCGCGTAGCGCACCGTCACCTCCGCCGTCACCCCGTCCCCGTGCTTGAGCGCATTGGTCAGTGCCTCCTGGACGATCCGGTACGCCGTCACGTCGATGCCGCCGGGCAGCGGCCGCGGCTCGCCGGAGATCCGCACCTCGACCGGCAGCCCGGCGAAGGCGAACCGGTCGATCAGCGGGCTCAGCCGGCTCAGGCTGGGCTGCGGCGCGAAGCCGTCCGCGGCCGGCTCCTCGCCGCCGTCCGCGGCGGGGGCGAGCAGGCCGAGCAGGTGCCGCAGTTCGGTCATCGCGTCCCGCCCGGCCGCCTCGACCGCGGCCATCGCCGCCGCGGCCTCCTCCGGCATGGTGGTCAGCACCTCGCGCGCGGCCCCGGCCTGCACCACCATCAGGCTCACGTTGTGGCTCACGATGTCGTGCAACTCGGCGGCGATCCGCGCCCGTTCGGCGTCCACGGCGGTCCGGGCGGCACTCTCCCGCTCCCGTTCCAGCAGCCAGCCGCGCTCGCCGACGGCCGCCCGGTGCAGCCGCCGCGCCCGGGCCAGCGCCACGGCCAGCCAGCAGGCCGCCGCGGCCGCCGCCCCGGCCGTCGCGACGGCCGCCCACTCCCACCCCGATCCCCACACGGCACCAGCCTCCCAGGTCACGGCATGATCCACATCATCCGGGGGTGCCGCCCCCGTACATCCCGGGTACTACGGCCGCCCGCGGTTACACCCGGGGTGGGACGTGCCGGCGACGGCCCCGCGCCTACGGTCGTCCACCATGAGCAACGACCACGACGGGACCTCCCGGCCGGGCGACGCGCAGGTCGTCGTCGAGCTGTCCGGGGTCCACAAGGAGTTCGGCGACGCCAAGGCGCTCGACGGCGTCGACCTGCGGATCCGCGCGGGCGAGGCGGTCGCCGTGATGGGCCCCTCGGGGTGCGGCAAGTCCACCCTGCTGAACATGGTGGCCGGACTCGACCGGCCCACCGCCGGCACCGTCCGGGTGCAGGGCCAGGACCTCGGAGGGCTGAACGAGAACGGACTGGCCCTCCTGCGCCGCCGCCACATCGGCATGATCTTCCAGTTCTTCAACCTGATCGACGACCTCCCCGCCCTCGACAACGTCGCCCTGGCCGCCCAGCTGACCGGCACCAACGCCCGCCAGGCCCGCCGCCGGGCACTGGAACTGCTGGACGAACTCGGCGTCGCCCACCGCAAGGACGTCTACCCGGCGACGCTCAGCGGCGGCGAGCGCCAGCGGGTCGCGGTGGCCCGCGCCCTGATGAACCGCCCGGCCCTGCTGCTCGCCGACGAGCCCACCGGCGCGCTGGACAGCCGCTCGGGCGAGCAGGTGATGGACCTCCTGATCGACCTCAACCAGATCGGGCAGACCCTGCTGATCGTCACCCACGACCCCGGCCTGGCCACCCGCTGCGCCAGCCGGCTGGTCGAGATGGCGGACGGCCGCGTGGCGAACGAGCGGATGCTGGAGCCGCAGTCATGAGCGGCGCGGTGTGGCGGGCCTCCCGGGCGGCCGTGAAGCGCCGCCGGGTGCAGACCGTCGTGATCGGCCTGGTCGTCTTCTGCTCCACCGCGACGGTGCTGCTCGCCCTCGCGGTGATCAGCGCCGCCCGGGCGCCGTTCGACGCGGCCTTCGAGGCCGAGCGCGGTGCGCACGTCACCGCCGCCTTCGACCCGGCCAAGGCCTCGGCGGAGCAACTGGCCGCCACCGCCCGCCGGCCGGGCGTCGAGGCGGCCGCCGGACCGTTCGACCAGGCCGTGGTGGAGATCCCCACGGACTGGGTCGGCCGCCCGCCCGGACCGCTGACCCTGGTCGGCCGGGCCGACCCGGCGAACGCGCCGGTGGACCGGGTGGACCTGCTGGTCGGCCGCTGGGCCACCGCGCCCGGCGAGGTGGTCGTCAACAACCCGGCCGGGGGCTCCGGGACGAGGAACCTCGGCTATCAGCTCGTCACCAGCACGGGACTGAAGCTCACGGTCGTCGGCTTCGCGACCGGCATGAGCCAGTCCTCCGGCGGTTGGGTCACCCCCGCGCAGGCGGCCGCCCTGCACCCCACCGCCCGGCAGATGCTCTACCGCTTCACCGACGCGGCCACCGAGCAGCAGCTGACCGCCTCGCTCGGCACCGCCACCGAGGGCGTGCCCAAGGACGCCCTCACCAGCGCGCAGTCGTACCTGGTGCTCAAGCAGGCCTTCTCGGCGGGCGCCGACGCCTACCTGCCGCTGATGACGGTCTTCGGCGTGCTCGGTCTGATCGTCGCCGCGCTGATCGTCGGCAACGTGGTGAGCGGCGCGGTGGTCTCCGGCTACCGGCACATCGGCGTGCTGAAGTCGATCGGCTTCACCCCGCGCCAGGTGGTCACGGTCTACCTGACCATGGTCTCGGTGCCCGCCGTCGTCGGCACCGTCCTCGGGACGGCGGCCGGCTGGGCGGCGGCGTACCCGATCCTCCGGACCGCGTTCTCCGGGATCTCGACCGGCTCCGCCGTGATCGAGCCGGCCCGCTGGCTGCCCGCCGCCACCCTGATCAGCGTCCCGCTGCTGGTCGTCCTCGCCGCGCTCGTCCCCGCCTCGCGCGCCCACCGGCTCTCCGCCGCCCAGGCCATCTCGGCCGGCAGCGCGCCGCGCACCGGACGCGGGCTGAAGGTCCAGCGCCGGCTGAGCGGCACCCGGCTGCCGCGCGCCGTCAGCCTCGGTCTCGGCCAGCCCTTCGCCCGCCCGGCCCGGACCGCGCTGACCATCGCGGCGATCGCGCTCGGGGTGGTCACCGTGACCGTGACCACCGGTCTGAGCAGCACCCTGACCAAGGTCATGGACTCGGCCGACGGCAGGACCCATGTCAATGTGCAGACCAGCCACTTCGCGGGCAACGGGACCGAGCCCCGGCTGACCCCGGAGCAGACCGAGGCGATGCTGCACGCCGCCCCCGGCGCCGAGCGGGTCTCCGTCCGCGGACTGGTCCGGATCGGCGTCGTCGGACAGCCCCAGCCCGTCTTCGCCAACTTCTACGGCGGCGACGCCATGGTCGACCACCGGCGGCTCGACGTGGTCGAGGGCCGCCCGGCGACCGGGCTGAACGAGGTCGAGGCCGGGCCGGCCTTCCTCGACCAGCACGGGATCAGGCTCGGTGACCGGCTCACCCTGGTCCTGGACGGCCGGCAGACCACCGTCACCCTCGTCGGCGAGGAGATCCAGGGCAACGCCAACTCGATCTCCTCCAACGACGCCACCAGGGCCCTGCTCACCCCCGACCCGCACGTGGTCGAGTACGACGTGCGGCTCGCCGACGGCGCCGACGCCGAGGCCTACCGGAAGGCCGTCACGGCCGCCGACCCGAGCCTCTCGTCCTCGATCGTCACGACGGGTTCGGCAGGGCCCGTCGTCGCGATCAAGACCTTCAGCACGACCTTCAGCGTCCTGCTGTCGGTGGTCGCCGCGCTCGGCGTCTTCAACACCCTGCTGCTCACCATCCGCGAGCGCCGCCGCGACCTCGGCATGCTGAAGTCCATCGGGATGACGCCCCGGCAGGTCGTCGCGATGACGGTCACCTCGGTGGCCTGGCAGGGCGTGGTCAGCGGCATCATCGGCATCCCGGTCGGGGTGGTGGTGCACCGGCTGATCGCCGAGAACGTCCGGATCATCAACTTCCCGGAGGCGACGATGGACGTCTGGGGCGCCCCGCTGCTCGTCGGCCTCGCCCTCGCCGGCGTCGCGATCGCCGTCCTCGGCGCGCTCGTCCCGGCGCGCTCGGCGGCCCGGCTGCCGATCGCCGAGGTGCTGCACAACGAGTGAGCCCGCGCAGCGGTGACGACGGCCGGTCGGGACTCCCGACCGGCCGCCCGTGTTGTCCGGGCTTGCGGAATCCCGCGCCGCGTGCGCCCTACCGGCTGACGCATGCTCAATCACGGCTGTGAGGACGCCTATCATCGCGCCATGGCCACCGCTGAGCTGATCCGCATCGTCTCCCGCTCCTCGCCCATGGCGCTCGCCCAGGTCGAGCGGGTCCGCACCGAACTCGCCGCCCTGCAGCCGGGCCTGCGCACCGAGGTGGTGCCCGTCACCACCTCGGGCGACCGCTGGACGGGTGATCTCGCCCAGCTCGGCGGCAAGGGCGCCTTCACCAAGGAGGTCGACGCCGCGCTGCTCGCCGGAGAGGCCGACGTCGCCGTGCACTGCCTCAAGGACGTACCCGCCGACCGGCCGCTGCCGGCCGGCACCGTCTTCGCCGCCTACCTGCGCCGCGACGACATCCGCGACGCCCTCGTCCACCCCGGCGGCCTGCCGCTGGCCGCGCTCCCGCCGGGCACCCGGATCGGCACCTCCTCCGTCCGCCGGGTCGCCCAGCTCGCCGCTTCCCACCCCCACCTGGAGTGCGTCCCGATCCGCGGCAACGCCAACAGCCGGCTCGCCAAGCTGGACGCCGGGGACGTGGACGCCCTGCTGCTCGCCGTCTCCGGCCTGGAGCGGATCGGCCGGCCGGAGCGGATCACCGAGGTGCTCGGCATCGAGGCGATGTGCCCGCCGATCGGCGCCGGCATCCTCGTCCTGCAGTGCCGCGAGGGCGACACCGCGACCATCGAGGCGGTCACCGGCCTCGGCCACCACGACACCTGGCGCGAGGCGGCGGCCGAGCGGATGTTCCTGCACGCGCTCCAGGGCCACTGCAACAG
Source organism: Kitasatospora sp. NPDC058063 (assembly GCF_042885395.1). Taxonomy (NCBI): domain Bacteria; kingdom Bacillati; phylum Actinomycetota; class Actinomycetes; order Kitasatosporales; family Streptomycetaceae; genus Kitasatospora; species Kitasatospora sp. NPDC058063. The sequence continues at coordinate 163,538 of NZ_JBHVSD010000008.1, read as the reverse complement.
CCCGATCGCCGGCTACGCCCGGGCCGAGCGGGACGGCCGCCTCTCGCTGCGCGGCCGCGTCTTCACCCCGGACGGCAAGCGGGTGCTGGACGCCCACGAGTGGGCGGGCGCGCTCAGCCCGGAGGACCTCGGGACCTCGGTGGCGCTGGCGCTCAAGCGGCAGGGGGCGCAGGAGCTGATCTCCTCGATCCCGCACTGACCCGGCCTCCGGGCCAGGGGGCGCGGCGGTCGGTTTTTCCCCGTCGGAGCGAGAACCGGGCGGGTGCCCGGGGCGTCCGTCTGAGGCGTGATCAGTACGGTGCTCGGCGGGATGCCGATGTTCTGGCCCGGGCTGCTGCTCTCGCTGGTGCCCGCGGCCCTGTGGAACCGGCCGGTGGGGCGGTTGCTGCGAGCCCACTGGGTGGTGGGCTTCGTGCTGCTGCTCGGCCTCGGCGGGGTGGTCGTGGCGACGCTGCTGCCGGACGCCTTCCGGCTCACCGAGGGCGCCGTCCGGCACTGCGCCGTGGAGGGCGGCCGGCCGCGCTCGCCGTACGAGCTGCTGCACGTGCGGCACATCGAGCTGAAGCTGGCGACCTACGCCCCGGTCGGCTTCGCGGCCGCGCTGGCCGGGACGCGGCGGCGGGCGGTGGTGGCGCTGGTGGGTGCGGCGGTGCTGCCGTTCGCGGTGTCGGCGGTGCACTACGCGGTGCCGGCGATCGGGCGGGCCTGCGATGTGCAGGACGTCTGGGACGGGGTGCAGGGGGTCGTCCTGGGGGCGGCGCTGGGGCTGGTGGCGGGGCCGCTGGTGCGGGCGGTGCGGGCGCGGTCGCGCGCTGTCTGAGCTACTGGTCGAGGAGCGGGAAGAGCCGGGCGACGGCGGCGACCGGGCGGGCCCCGGCGGGCCGGGTGGCCGGGTCGGCCTCGCGGCCCCGGTAGCGGGCCAGTACCCGGCGGAACTCCTCGGCGACGGCGGCCAGTTCGGCGGGGGTCAGATGGACGACGGCGCTGAACGCCTCGTCCTGCTGCCACTCGGCCGGGGCCTCGGCGCGCCGGGCGAGCCAGTGCCGGTGGCTCTCGTCCTCCAGGCCGCGCGCCAGTTCGCCGAACCCGCCGTCGGTCTCCGCCCGTCGGGCCGTCGGCAGCCGCCACGGCCGGGCCCGCCCGTCGGTGGCCGGGGCCTCCTCGATCAGCCCGTACCGGGCCAGCTGCCGCAGGTGGAACGAGCAGAGGCCCGAGCTGAGGCCGAGCCGGGCGGCGGCCTCGGTGGAGGTGACGGTGCCGTGCTCGGCGAGCAGTTCCAGCAGCGCGGTGCGGACGGCGTGCTCGGGGAGGGAGCCGGTTCTGACGAGGTCTTCGGTCACTTTGCAAAGTCTGCTACTTTGCAAAGCTGACAGCAAGTCCATCGAGGGAGTGCCTGTGTCCGAGCTGCGCGAACGCCCGACCGTCCTGCGGATCACCGAGGTGGGGGAGGAGATCCTGCGCCGCACCTGCCGCCCGGCCACCGAGGAGGACTTCGGCAGCGAGCGCCTCGCCCGGCTGATCGACGACATGTTCGCCACCATGCACGTCGCCGACGGCTGCGGCCTCGCCGCCAACCAAGTGGACGTCGACCTGCGCCTGTTCGTCTACGACTGCCCCGACGACGACGGCGTCCGGCACACCGGCCACATCCTCAACCCCGTGGTCGAGGAGCAGGAGCCCGGGCGCGCGCTCATCGAGGAGACCGAGGGCTGCCTCTCCGTCCCCGGCGCCAACACCGGGCTCGCCCGCCCGGCCCGGACCGTGGTGCGCGGGTTCAACCAGCACGGCGAGTCCGTCACCATCGAGGGCACCGGCTACTTCGCCCGCTGCCTCCAGCACGAGACCGACCACCTCAACGGCGGGCTCTACATCGACCGGCTCTCCGCCCGCGACCGCAAGCGGATGATGAAGCAGACCGCCGACCGCCGGGAGAAGGTCTTCGCCGAGCGCGCCACCAGGGCCGCCAAGGCCGCGCGTTGACCGACCCCGCGTCGAACGACCCCGCGTTGACCGACCTCGCGTCGAACGACCCCGCGCACCTCGCCGCCGTCCGGGAGTCCTACGACACCGTCGCCGCCGACTACCTCCGCCTCGTCGTCCCGCCGGAGGGCATGGACCCGGTGTCCCGGGCGATGCTCGCCGCCTTCGCCGAGCTGGTACGGGAATCGGGCGGCGGCGAGGTCGCGGACCTCGGCTGCGGACCGGGGCGGGTGACGGCGTACCTCAGCGGCCTGGGGCTGTCGGCCTTCGGGGTGGACGTGTCCGACGGGATGATCGCGCTCGCCCGCCACGCCCACCCCCAACTGCGCTTCCTGCAGGGCTCGATGGCCGCACTCGACCTGCCCGACGGCACCCTCGGCGGCATCCTCGCCTGGTACTCCGTCCACCACACCCCGGCAGATCAACTGCCCGCGCTCTTCGCCGAGTTCCACCGCCTCCTCGCGCCCGGCGGCCACCTCCTCCTCGGCGGCCACGTCGGCGAGGACCAACTGCTGCGCCCGGCCCGGGCATACGGCCACCCGGTGACGTACGCCTCGCACCTCGTCCCGGCCGGGCGGCTCGTCGAACTCCTCGAACAGGCCGGGTTCACCGTCACGGCGCGGGTGGAACAGCCGAACCCGCAGCGGGAGGACCGCTCCTACGTGTGTTTGCTGGTCCGGGCTTCGGGCGGACGCTGAGGCCCGGCACCGGCGCGGCCTGCCGGGATTCACTGGGAGGGTGCAGGCTCCCGCGCGAGCCGGGATCGGGTCGGGGACGATCGAACCGTTCCCCAGCCCGGCCGGTCCTTCCGCGATCCGCGATTCCGCCCGGGCGAACGGGGTCATCCGGAAGGCCGAAGGAGCATCCCCATGGGCCGCTGCATCACGGACGTGAACATCCTCGATCCCTACGAGCATCAACCGGCTCAGGTGCCCACCGGCTGGCACAAGCTCGACACCGACCTCAACAGCGGCGCGTCGGGCGACTTCCTGTACCTCGTCTACGAGCGGTGCGATCAGGACCGCCCGATCACGGACATCCGCATCCTCGTCGGGGACGAGAAGCCGCCCAAGGGCTACGAGAAGATCCTCGTGGACCTCAACAAGGGCGCTGTCGACAAGGACTCGAAACCTCATCCGCTCTTCATGGCGGTGACCCGAACGGCCGTCGCGGGTCACGGGCCCATCGAGGACCTGCTGATCACCTCCTGGGGCGAGCACGACCCGAAGGTCGAGCCGCCGTCCGGTTACAGCAGGATCGACACCGATCTGAACAAGGGCGTCGGCGGGGCCTACATCTACCTCGACCGCAGACCCGCCGCGACCTCGTGAGGGTTCCCCGCTGGGCGGTTCGCATCGCACTCGTCGCCGCCCTGGCGGCAGGTGCGCCGCCCCTCGCCTCTGCCCCGTCGGCCTCGGCGGCGAACTGCCCGACGCTGGACGCGCGTCTGACCTGGTACGGGGACAACCGGCAGAAGCTCCAGGAGTTCATCGACACGTCCGGCAGCTGCACCCGACCGGACGCGCACCCGCTGGCCCTGTTCGACTGGGACAACACGCTGGTGAAGAACGACGTCGGCGACGCGACGATGTCCTGGCTGCTGCGCAACGACAAGATCCTCCAACCCGCCGGTCAGGACTGGTCGACCACCAGCCGCTACCTGACCGCCGAGGCCGTCGCGGCCCTGAGCAAGGCCTGCGGGGATGCCGCCACGGCCGGGAGCCCCCTTCCCACGAACGCCGGGTGCGCGGCCGAGATCCTCTCGGTGTACGGCGAGCACACCACCACCGGCGGTGCGGAGGCCTTCGCGGGATTCGACCACCGGCGCATCAACCCCGCCTACGCGTGGGGTGCACAGCTCCTCGCCGGGCACACGCTCGACGAGGTCGCGGGGTTCGCCCGCCAGGCCCGCGCGGAGAGCCTGGCGGCGTCCCCGTCGGACTCCGCGCAGGCCGTCCGCACCGTCTGGGTGCGGTACTACGAGCACATGCGCGACCTGGTCGGCACCTTGCGGCGGGCGGGCTTCGACGTGCGCGTCGTCTCCGCCTCCCCGGAGCCCGTGGTGCGGGTCTGGGCCGAGGACCTGGGGTTCGCCGCCGACGAGGTGATCGGGATCCGCAACAAGACCGAAAGTGGCAAGCTGACCGCCCACTTGGCCGACTGCGGCGGCGCGCCGGCGGACTCCGTGATCACCTACATCGACGGCAAGCGCTGCTTCATCAACCAGGACATCCTCGGGATCCAGGGCCAGGCCGCCTTCCAGCGGGCCCCCGAGGCCGAGCGCCAGGCGTTCGCCGCCGGGGACTCCACCACCGACGTCACCTTCGTGGGCGATGCGACGGGACTCCGTCTGGCGATCAACCGGCAGGCGCCCGAGCTGATGTGCCACGCCTACCGCAACGAGGACGGGAAGTGGCTGGTGAACCCGATGTTCATCGACCCCCTGCCCGCCCTGCCCTGCCGGTACCCCTGCTCCACCACGGCCTACACCGGGCCCGACGGCACGGCGGGGCCGGTGCGCGACGACGCGGGCGACGTGATTCCCGACCAGGTCGACGCCGTCCACTGAAAAGGGAAATCTTGCTCCCCGGGAAAGATTGATCCTGCACGAACTTCTGTTGATTTCCCGAAAATGCGACTCGCAGTGATCGGGCGTACGCTGACTGTGGTGCTGAAGCGCGGTCGCCCGAATCGACCGCTGGGCGCCGCAAAAGACACACGACCCTGAAAGGGATCCATCATGGGATTCAGTCACGTGGATGCGGTCATGGCCGTCCCCGACAAGCCGACCCAGTTCTGGGTGTTTTCCGGCAGTAAGTACCGGCGCATCGAGATCGAGGTCAAGAGCACGCACCCGTACGGGGAGAGGTTCATCCAGGAGGGCTCGATCCGGTCGGACTGGCCCAGCCTGTCCGACTTCACCACGGTGGACGCCGTCATGAAGGTTCCGGACGCCAGTAACGAGTACTGGGTCTTCTCCGGTGACCAGTTCGTCCGCATCAACGTGGCCGACGGCGAACCGCACGAGGACAAGAAGACCTACGGGCCGGCCCCGCTCGGCGAGTGGAAGAGCCTCACCCAGAACTGACGCTTCGCCGAGGCGGACCGCCCGGCCGGCTATCCGGCCGGGCGGTCCGCGCGGAGCCACGAAAGCACCCAGGGAGACGAGAATGTCCGACAAAGCAGTCCCGCCCGACCTTCCGCCCTCGGTGATCGAGGCGATGAAGCGCAAGCCGCCGAAGGGAGGGCTCGGCGCGGTCAAGCACGTCGTCCTCCTGATGCAGGAGAACCGCTCGTTCGACCACTATTTCGGCAAGGGAGCCGACGGTGTGCGGGGGTTCGAGGACCGCAACATGGTCCTCCTGCCCGACGGCAGGACCGCGATCGTGGAGCAGCCGGACGGCGACGATCACGTCGGGCCGCACCAGTGGCCGGCCCCCGGAGTCGACTACGATGCCGACATCGTCCACGACTGGGGCTCCGGTCATCAGGCCTGGCACGACGGCTGGTGGGACCGCTGGATCGAGGCCAAGCGGGACAAGGGCCATCCCAAGGCCGCCAACACGATGGGCTACTACGACCAGCCCGAGGTGGTCGGGTTCTACCGGAAACTGGCCGATGCCTTCACCGTCTGCGACGGCTACCACTCGTCCGTCATGGGCGAGACCACCAGCAACCGCAACTACCTCTTCTCCGGATTCGGCGGCTGGGAACCCACCGGGAATCGGGTGACCGGCTCCGACGCCCATGGTCGGGAGAGGGATCCAGGGGACCCGGGGGCCTACAACTGGACGAGCTACCCGGAACTGCTGGAGGCCAGCGGGGTGTCCTGGCAGGTCTACCAGGAGTGGGACAATTTCTACGACAACAACCTGGAATTCCACGACAGGTTCAAACGAATTGCCGCCTCCGTTCTGAAGGGGATGCCCAAGAAATATGTGAGCATGTACCGTTTCTACCATCCGGTGGACGACGACCGCTATCCTCCCGGGCCCGACGACATCAGTGACAGCGATCTGGAGGCTCTGGACGGCGAGGTCAAGAAGCTGTCCAGTGCTGATCGGAGCCTCTTCGAGCGCGGACTGCGCCGTCAGCGGCCCAGCAAGAACGGAGGCGGAGTCGAGAACATCCGCGGTTTCGTCCAGGCGTTCAAGGCCGACGTCGAGGCGGGCAAGCTGCCGCAGGTGTCGTACCTGGTCTCCTCGGCGCGGGATTCGGAGCACCCCGGGAACTCGTCCCCGGGGTACGGTCAGCAGATCGTCCACCAGGTCCTGGATGCCATCGCTTCCAACCCCGAGGTGTGGGACTCCACCGTCCTGTTGATCAGCTACGACGAGAACGACGGCCTTTTCGACCATGTCCCGCCGCCGGTGCCGGCGCGGCAGTGGGCCGACGAGTTCGTGGACAACCTGCCCATCGGGCTGGGCACCCGGGTGCCCATGATCGCGGTGTCCCCGTGGACGGTCGGCGGCTACGTCAACTCCCAGGTCTTCGACCACACCTCGCAGGTCCGCTTCCTGGAGAACTGGCTGGACGTGCGCCAGCCGGCGATCAGCCGGTGGCGCCGCACGGTGGCGGGCGACCTGTCGTCGGTCTTCGACTTCGCCCGCACCACGGCCATCGAGGATCTGTACAAGGGATCCGGGCCCCGCCGCGCGCGGCCGTTGCCCTACCGGCCCGACGCGCACGGGTCGCTCGATACCGCAACGAACACCTTCTTCCTGCGGATGTACAACAGTGGCGAGGCCAGTGCGCACCTCGCGCTCTACCCGTACGCCGAGGAGTACGACGCCCCCCAGCACTTCGACGTGCTCGGCACCGCCGCCGAGGCCGTTCCGGTCAAGGACGGCGCCTACAACTTCACCCTCACCGGGCCGAACGGCTTCCGGCGCGAGTTCGCGGGCGAGACCACGGGCGGCGCGGCGCTGGTCGATGTCGCCACGACGGTGGACGGGGTCACCCGGGAGCTGAAGCTGTCGATCACCAACCGGGGCACGTCGGCCCTCAAGGTGAAGCTGACTCCGAACGCTTACAGCAAGGTTCCCGCGAAGGAGTACGACGTCCCCGCGAACGGGCAGCCTGTCGTGGTGACGTGGACCGCCGATGACGCGCAGGGCTGGTACGACCTGACCCTCACCGTCGACGGGGACTCCTCCTACCGGCGCCGCTTCATGGGCCACATCGAGAACGGCAAGGAGAGCGTCAGCGGCTGACACGCGCCGGCCCGGGCCCGTACAGAGTGGATCTGTCGGGTGGGGTCAGGTGGCAGCCGGTACGCCAACGGCCCGCCGCCGGGAGGGCGGTGGGCCGTTGAGGGAGGTCCGGAAGGTGTCAGACCTCGGTGGTGGCGGCGAACTTCACGAAGGCCGCCCAGGTGGCCGGCTCGAAGGCCAGCTGGGGGCCGCTCTTGTCCTTGGAGTCACGCACGTGGACGGTGCCGGGGGTCTCGGCGACCTCCACGCAGGCACCACCCTCGTTGCCGCTGTAGCTGCTCTTGAACCATTCCGGCTCGGTGTTCATCGTTCTCCCAGGATCTTCTCGATCAAGGCCAGGGACTCCTCGGGGCTGTAAGCCTGTGCCCTGAGGATGTTGTAGCGCGCGTTCATGACCTGGACCTCGTCCGGATCGGTGATCAGCCTACTGCTCGTCTGTACCTCGATGTAGCCGTGCTGGGCCCGGCCCCTGGGGGTGATCAGGATGAATGGCCCACCCATCCCGGCATGTTCGGTTCTGTCCAGCGGCAGCACCTGGATGACCATTCCACGGGTCCGACCGATCTCCAGAAGGTGGCGGAGCTGTTCCGCATGCACGTCCCAGCCGCCAAGCGGTCTCTGCAGTACGCTCTCGTCGATCACCCAGCTGAACATCCCGCGAGGCCAACGGGTCAGGACTTCCTGGCGTGCCATTCGCGCTGCCACCCGCATGTCGATCACCTCCTCGGACAAAGCCGGTTGTCTCATCGCGTAGACCGCTCGGGCGTGTGCTTCGGTCTGAAGCAGCCCAGGGATGTCGAGAGTGGCGAAGTCGTGCGTTTCGACCGACACGTCCTCCAGGCTCACATAGCCTCGGAACCACGCCGGGTGCCGCAATCGGGTCTTGGCCCGAGCCTTCATGACGTCATCGGCCGCGATGGCCAGCAGGCCACCGGCGTTGAGTGCCTTGTCCACCGCGATCAGCAACTCAGGCTGTGGGGTCCGTACTCCGCGCTCCACCGCGCTGATCAACTGCTCGCCGTAGCCGATGGTCTCGCCGAGCTGCTTCTGTGTCAGTCCGGCCTGCTCCCGTAGGAGTTTGATCTGCTTGCCGATCGCACGGAAGAAGTCCGAGACCTCCGTCAGATCCTCCGGCAGTTCCGTCCGCGCCATGTCGCCCGAGTCGCTCTTGCGTGCCGCACCCATCGCGACCACCCGTCTGTGATTGAGCCACGAAACAAAAGGCTGTCCGCACCCGTACAGGCACTCTCCGTGCTTGCCGAGCTCCTGGTCAGGGTACTTCCGCCCCGCCACGCTTACTCCCATGACGACCGAAAACCCCCTCGACAACCCCCGGTCCCGTACCGCTACCCTCATCGCCTCCCCCAAGGGCGCCGCCATCTGCCGTCGCCTGGCGAGGCGTCAACTCATGGACTGGGAGCTGGACTCCACGCACACGGAGCCGTTCCACTGCGCGCTGCTGATCGTCGCCGAACTGGCGGCGAACGCGATCACGCACGGGCGCCTTCCGGGGCGCGGGTTCGAGGTTCACCTCTCGCTCACCACCTGTGCGCGCCGGGGCGCCACCCTGCGCATCGAGATCAGCGATCCCCGGGGGGACAGGCTCCCCGTCCTCCCCACCGTCCACACCCCGAACGCCCAGACCGGCCGCGGCCTCACCCTCGTCGACGCCCTCTGTCACCGCTGGGGCACCATCCCCCGCCACCCCAACTCCAAGACCGTCTGGGCCGAACTCGACCTCGCCGACGCGCCCGACGCCCCCGACGCGCCCGACGCGCCCTGAATCCCGGGATACCCCACCAGTCCTCCGAGCCGCCCGGAGTGGGAAGTCGGCCCGTCCGACTTCCCACTCCTCCTGTCGACTCCTGTCGGCGCCCTGGGCCCGGACCATCCCAGGTTTGTGGGATGTTCCCAGGTCAACCGCCGCTGCCAGGATGTGCCGGACGGAGCCGAACGCTCCGTCCGGGCTCCGGACTTCGTGGCTCCGCGGGCTGTCGCGGGGCCGCGCCGGAGCACCCGGCCCTCCGGACGAGAGATCCGCATCCATGAAGATCCGTCGACTGGCCGCCACCGCGGTCGCCGCGGCCGTGCTGGCCCCCGTGCTCGTCCTGGCCACCGGCGCCGAGGCGAACGCCTACCCGCGGCAGCTGTCCAAGAGGGAGCAGTGCACCGCGGCGTGGAACGTCAACTACTGGTCCGGTGGCGAGTCCTTCGCCCGCGGCCAGTGGAGGGCCTGCATGGGGGGCTGACCGCCTCCGCGGCCCTGGCGCCCCGAGCGCCCCAGCACCCCAATGGGCCCGGGCAGGGAGTGGGAAGTCGGCCGGTCCGACTTCCCACTCCCTTCTCTGTGGTGCCCGGCCGGTCTCCCGTGCCCTCGCCGCCCCCGATGGCGTTAACCCGGTGACGATCACTCGGAGCGCGAAGGAGACCGCCGTGGAACGACGTCGAATCCGCAATGCCGTCCTGGGAGCGTGCAGCGCGGCGGCGGCCGTGGTTGTGCTCGTGCCGGCGCAGCCGGTCCGGGCCGCCGACGCCTTTCCCCGCCCCGGGCTTCCCCTCGTAACGGACCAGGCGTTCCAGGACGAGGCCCTGCGGACGCACAACCGGTACCGCGCCACGCACAGCGCCCCGCCCCTGACGGTCGACCCCGAGCTCGTCGGGTACGCCGAGCAGCGCGTCACCCGCCTGAGCACCGGTCACAAGCTCGACCTGGTGAACGAGGGCCGGATCAAGGGCGTGGGGGAGAACGTCTGGTGGGGCTGGATCGGGTCGGTCGACCCGGGCGTCGAGCCGGCCCCGGCCCATGTCGCGGTCGACCGCTGGTACCAGCAGGGCCGCGACTACAAGTACGACAATCCCGGCTTCGACCAGAACCCGGGGACGGGCGGGTTCACCCAGGTGGTGTGGAAGGCCACGACCCGCATCGGCTGCGCCCGGGCCGCCGGCGCGGGGACGGCCGACACCAAGGATGGTCTGGAGACGTACATCGTCTGCCTGTACAAGGAGCCGGGCAACATCGACGACCCGGCCGCCTACCGGCAGAACGTGCTGCGGCCGGTGGACGGCTGACCGCCGCCCGGCAATGGGCCCCGGCTCGCCGGTCGTCACCGACGGAGGAAGGAGGGTCTAGGAGGCCGGGCGGTCGCAGACCGCCGCGGTGCCCTGCGCGGGCGGGCGGGTGGTGCCCCGGAAGCCGCCCGCGCGGAGGATCCCGTCGATCCCGGCGTTGACCGATTCCGCGCACCGGCGGGCCGCATACAGGTCGAGCAGGGCGCTTCTGAGACCAGCCTGGTCGCGGGCGGTCAGTGCCTGGGCGCAGCCGCGACTGCCGTTGTCCGCCTTGATGGTGACCGCGTGCCAGTCGGCCCGTAGGCGCGGGTCGGCGGGCAGGCGGAACCAGACCGTCTCGAACCAGGCGGCGCTTCCCCACTGGGTGCAGGCCGGGCGGAGGCGGCGGTCCAGCGCCTCCCAACTGTCCTTGGCGGCCTGGGCCTCCCGGACGGCGGCGGTCAGGCGACTGTCGTACGAGACCGCCATGTCGATGAGATCGTCGCCGCTGAGGCGGTACCAGGCCCGGATCTGCCGCACGCGGGTGAGCTCCGACCGCGGCGGGTCCGGGAGCCCCCAGAACTGCACCAGGGAGCGCTGGGACGTGAGCTCGTTGACCATGAAGCCCAGCTGGTACCTCCTGAAGCCGCCGTCCGTCGCGGTGCCCGCGACCGCCACGACGCACAGCAGGATCACAGCGAGGCGGCGTGCGCGCGGTCCACGGGCCCGAGGTTCGCCGGCCCGGGTGTCGGGGCGGCGGGTGGTGCGCGAGGCGGACGGCCGTCGACGGCGGACGGCCGTGACGGCGGCAGCGGTGAGCGCGACGGCGACGGCGGTGAGCCCGGAGAGGACGAGGGCGTTGTTCAGCACGAAGGTGAACGGGAACAACGGCCTCCACCAGGCCGGCCGCCAGGCGCAGCTGTCCGAGAGGACGTTGAGCGGGGTGACGCAGCCGTCCACCGAGACGAGGAGCGTCATCGCGGCGGCCCCCAGCACGGTTGCCGTCCCGGCGGCGATCAGGGCGCCCGGCAGCCGGAAGCGCCGGTCGGCGGCGCTCGCCACGGCGGCGGCCAGGCCTGCGGGCAGGCAGATCGCCGGCAGCAGGAGGCCCGCGTACCGCAGGGCGTAGAGCCCGCCCCGCGCGTCCGGTACCGGCTGCCCGGTGTGGATCCAGGCCTGGACGCCGACGACGGCCAGGCCCGCCAGTGCTCCACCCAGCAGTCCGGGCAGCATGACCTTGCGCAGCGGTGCCACGGGACCTTCCGGCCGGGGTTCCCGGTCCGGCATCCAACGAGGGGTCCGGCCCGCCGTGCCGGACGCCCACGCGAGCAGCGGCACGACCCACAGGACGATGACGGCCAGTGAGCCCATCGGCGTGTCGGCGACGTTCGACAGCTGCGGCAGCACCAGGGCGATGCCGGGAATCCTGGTCGGGTCCCCGGTCGGGGCTTTGGAGGGAAGCCACTGCAGGACGGACTGGGCGACGGCCTGGGCGCCCGGAAAGTCCCTGTTCAGCGCCGTGGCTCCGGCGAGCATCCACCAGGTGAGCCACGACGTCATGGCGACGCAGCCGGCGGCCAGGCAGAGCGTGAGCGCGGGGCGCGGGGTCCGGCCTCGCGAGGTGCGGGTCCACAGGTGCGCGCACTGGGTGGTCCACCAGCCGAAGGCCGCTCCCGCCGCCACCGGGACCAGCAGGACCAGCGGCCGCTGCGGTTGCCAGGCCCAGCCCGCGCCCCAGCCGCTGAGGACCAGGCCGGCCGACATGCCGGCGCCCAGCCACCCCCCGGCCCACGCCCCGGAGGGCACCCGGGTTCCGGTCAGGACGGCGTACACCACCGCCCGCCACAGGGCGACGACGATCACGCCGGTCACCAGGGCACCGGGAACGATGACCAGCAGCGTCATCAGGTTGTTGGTGAAGTTCACGCGGTACGGCGCGATCTGCCGGAGCACCTGCTGCACGGCCAGGACCGGCACGGTGCCGATGAGGAAGAGTGGCAGGACCGAGGTGCGGAACAGCGGGGCGGGATCGACCAGGGCCCCCTGGCGCAGGCCCCACCGTGGATGGGTGCGCCACAGGTCGAGGAAAGCGTCGAGCAGGCGGCGCACCGCGCTCCCGGACGGTGCGGCGCTGACGGACCAGCCGTGCGGGTCCGCGCCCCAGCGCACCGCGGCCAGGTCGGCGTAGATCTCCCGGCTGCGCAGCGCGTCGGAGCGGGCGAGGTACAGCAGGACGACCATGACGACGGCCAGCGCCACGGCCCGGTCCAGCTGCGGCACCCGGCCGTCCGCCACCACGCCGTAGATCACGTAGCCCAGGCAGAGCACGTACGGCAGCAGCACCAGCGCGAGGAAGACCCGCCACAGGGCGACCGTGAGGTACGTCAGGGTGACGTCCCGGTTGGCGATGTGGGCGAGTTCGTGCAGCAGCACCGCCCGGAACCGCTCCGGATCGCGCCGCCGGACGGCGAGCAGGCCGCCGTGCAGGCAGACGACCGGGCGGCGGGTGCGGCCGAAGACCACCGCGCTGACCGAGGAGGCCGCGGGGTCGACCACCACCCGGGGCGTCGGCGCCACGCCCGTCGCCGTGCACAGTTCGGTGAGCAGGGCGAGGAGTTCGCCGTCCGGATCGACCGCGGCCAGCGGGATGACGCGACTGCGCCGGGCCTTCCAGTGCGGCAGCGCGGCGAAGAGCAGGGCGGCCACCACCAGCAGGAGCAGCGGCCAGGCGGCCACCTGCCACCACGGCGGCGCGGGCGCCCACAGGGACAGGCAGAAGCGGGAGGCGGTGACCTGGCCGGAGATGCTGAGCGACGTCTTCCAGTAGCTGCCGTCAGCCGGGTCCACGCCCGCGGCGAGGCTGCACCCGGACTCGTCCCCGTCGGCCAGGACCCTGACCACTTCGAGGATCATGGCGCCGCCGGCGGTGAGCATCAGGAGCAGCAGGACGACGAACCGGGGGCCCGTGCCCGCGCCGAGGACCCTTTCGTCGATCCGCGGCCGTCCGGGCGGCGCCCCGGTGGCGTCCACCTAGTCCTGCCCGGTGCCGGTGGGGTCGGTGGGAGGCTCCGCTGCCGGTGGGGTGGGCGGAGTGGGCGGGTCCAGTGCGCGGGACAGGGCCAGCCGGGCCACGACCCTGTCGGCGATCTCCTCGGTGAGATCGGGTGCGAGGCCGCGCTGCTCGCCCGCCGTCAGGAGCAGGGCCCGCACCTCGACCAGTTGCTCCTGGGTCAGCGGCTGGAGCTCGGCCGCGGGGGCCGGTCGCCGGAACAGCCGCCGCACCAGGCCCGTGGCCCCTCGTGAGGCGCGGTCCACGGTCGTGGCCACCATCCGCTGCGCCACCTCGTCGAGCACCAGCCACACGACGGGCGTCACCAGGGCGGCGACCTCCCCGATCCCGAACCCCAGCGGCTCGTGCCGCCCCCCACCGCGGCTCAGCCGCCGCACCACCGTGGCGTCGTCGAAGCGGCGGAGCCCCTCCACCAGGAACAGTTCCTCCGGTGCGAGGGTCTCCACGACCGATCGCACCACGTCACGCACCAGCACGGTCGGCCGGCCGTCGCCGGTCATCTCGGTTCCGGATCCCACTCGTCCCCCAGACCTTCGAGAATCCTTCCGGCCCGCACGAGGTCGGCGCGCCGGATCGTCCACTGTGGCACGGGATGTGACGGTCCGGCAGGAGTTTTCCCGAGCCTGCTCCATCTGCTCACGGAGCCTGCGGACGTCCCGATCGAGCGGGCGCTGCGGAGCCGGGTGCTACGGAGCCGGGTGCTACGGAGCAGGGCGTGACGGAGCAGGGCGTGACGGCCCCGGGTCAACGGGAAGCCGGATCCGCTCCCGTGGCGGCGGCCGGTGGCCGGATCGGTTCGGGGCGGGTCGGCGCGGCCACGTGTGTGCGCAGGTCCCGCAGGTCGGTCGGGGTGTTGACTGCGCACCAGAAGCCGTCGGCGCGGTACCCCGCCATCTGCCGCAGCCGCACTAGGTGCGGGAGGGTCGTGTTCGCGTGGTCCCCCCGGTCCGGCAGCAGGGGGACGACGCCGGGCTCGAAGGCGTACACGCCACCGTTGACCGTGCAGACGGGCGGGGGCGGCGCGGCGAGTTCGGCGACCCTCCCCAGGGCATCGCAGCGGACCGTGCCCCGGGGCAGCGGGGGCGGGACCAGGGCGACCGTGGCCAGTGCCCCGCATCGCAGGTGGTGAGCGCCCAGCGCGGCGAGGGGAAAGTCGGCCCAGATGTCGCCGTAGACGGCGAACCACGGCTCCCGCGGCGCCGGAAGCGCGCGGGCGGCGAGTTTCAGCCCTCCGCCCCGCCCCAGCGGGGTGTCCTCCACGACCACGGCGGTGCGGATCGGCAGGGTCGCCGCGCGCACGTAGTCGGTGATCACCTGCGAGCGGTAGCCCGCCGAGACCACCACCGACTCCACGCCCGCGTCGGCGAACCGGTCGATCTGGTGGCGCAGCAGCGGAGTGCCGTTCACCTCGACCATCGCCTTGGGGCGCAGGTTCGTGTGCGGGGCGAGTCGCCTGCCGCGTCCGCCCGCGAGGATCACGGCCTGACGGATCGGAGCGCAGGCGTCCGGCGATGACATTCCCGACCTCCCGGGAGCGGCGCGGCGTCGGAGCACCGGCCGCGAGGCGCGGACGGAGCGGACGACTGCGACGAGGGTAGCCCCCGATACGCCGTTGGAGAGGCAACCGGCCCGCTCGCCGTGAAGGAGAGCGGCTTCGCCTCCTTCGCGGACGACCGGTCGGCCCGCTGCGCCACCCCTCCGGGCCGACCCTGACAGAACGTCGGGGAACGGCGGTTCCCCACCCCTGATGCCCGGGGCGGACGGGGCCGGAAGACTCGTCGGCAGGGCCGGGAGCCACCGGTCCGGACGACGACCATCCTGGAGCCGGACCCGCATGAACGCGCACACGAACCGCACCCGTTGGGCCGTCCTGGCCGCCGCCGCCGGCGCCCTCGCGGCCGCGCTGACGGTCGGGGCGGGCAGCCCGGCCCTCGCCACGACGCCCTCCGTCGCCGCCTCGGCGGCGGCGAGCCCGTCCGCACTGCCGCCGCTGGACCCGGCGGCGCTCCGGGGCGCCCTCGCCCAGCGGCCGGCCGCCGACGTCTCCGCCGCGTTCCTGCGGGTCACCGGTTCCGCCGGGAGCTTCGAGGGCGCCTCGGCGGAGAGCGGGATGCGGGTGGACCCGCACGGCCGGTTCCGGATCGGGTCGATCTCCAAGGTCTTCACCACCACCGTCGTCCTCCAGCTCGCCGGCGAGGGCCGGATCGACCTCGACGGCGCCGTGCGGCAGTACCTCCCGGACTTCCCCTACGCGTCGGTCACGGTGGGGCAGTTGCTCAACCACACCAGCGGACTGCCCGGCGGCTCCAACGTGCCCTGGGGCGACGGCACCACCGGCTGGTTCGCCGAGCACCGGTTCGACTCGTTCACCCCCGAGGAGGTCCTCGCCACGATGGCCGGGCAGCCGCTGGGCTTCACGCCCGGCAGCGCCCAGCAGTACAACGGCATGAACACCTTCGTCGCCGGGCTGATCGTGGAGAAGGTCACCGGCCACCGCTACGCCGACGAGCTGCGCGACCGGATCGTCCGCCCGCTCGGCCTGCACGACACCTCCCTCCCGGACGCCGACGACCCGCGGCTGCGGCACCCCGCGACCCGCCCCTACCTGGCCGTCCCCGACGCGGACGGCGGCTCGCACCGGGTGGACGTGACCGAGCAGAGCCCGTGGCCCTGGGCCGAGGGCGGCATGATCTCCAGCGCCCCCGACCTGGAGCGCTTCATGACGGCGCTGTTCCGGGGCCGCCTCCTGCCGCCGGCCCAGCAGGAGCTGCTGTTCACGGTCCCGGCGGTGTCCATGGCCGGACACGGCGGCCACTGCCCGGACGGCACGGCCTGCATGAGCACGGGCCTCGAACGCCTCACGGCCGGCGGCATCGTGGTCTGGGGCAAGACCGGGTCCCGGCCGGGCTCCACCAGCGGCGTCTTCGCCACCCGGGACCTCGCCCGCGAGGTCGTGTACTCGGTCGACCCGACCGCGCTGAACGGCGCCGAGACCCCGTACCTCCTCGGGCTGCTGACCACCGCGTACGGCCTGGGGTCCAAGGGCTGACGTCCGTTCTCCACCGCTGGGCCGAGGGCGGACTGGCTCGCACGGGGGAGGCGGGCGGGCCGTGCGGTGGACGTGCGGCGGGGGTGGTGTCCGGGACGGTGGAGCCATGCTGAAGGACATCCCGGTGGGCGACACCGAACGCCCCGTTCCCCGTTGGGCCCTGCGACTGGCCAAGGCCCTCCCGCTGATCGTGCTGCCGCACTGCCTGTGGCGCCTGCCGTTCGCCTTCGACTTCCGGATGGGCACCGTCGACCCGGCCGCCCCGCCCTACGTCTGGTGGGCCACCCCGTACGTGATCGGTCTGAGCGTGGTCACCGAGGCACTGACGCTGCTGACCCTGGGGCTGGTCAGCGGCTGGGGCGAGATGTTCCCGCGCTGGGTGCCCGTACTGCGGGGCCGGCGGGTGCCGCCGCCCGCGGCGCTCGTCCCGGCCGTGCTCGGGGGCCTGGTCCTGGTGGCCCTCTTCGACGGCATGCCGCTCGCCTGGCTGGGCGTGTTCGCGGAGGTCGGCTACAGCAATGGCTGGTGGATGCTGCTGGGCCGGATCTGCACCTCGACGGCGATGTTCTGGGGCCCGATCACCCTCGCCCTCGCCTGGGCCTACCACCGCCGCCGCCGGCCGGGCGTCGCGTGAGTCCGCCCGCCCAGTGCCGCGCCGCGCCGCGCTGCGGGTGGGGGCGCGAGCCACTACGACACCTGAGCGGCCGCCCCGGCCCGTCCGGGCCTCACCACTGCGCGACCCGGTAGTCCTTGAGGAACACCCCCGACACCGGGTCCCCGGCCTCGCCGCGGACGATCGGGTCGTAGACCCGGGCCGCGCCGTCCACGATGTCCAGCGGGGTGCGGAACCCCTCGGCGGCGAGGTGGGCCTTCTTCGGGGCCGGGTTCTCGTCGGTGATCCACCCGGTGTCGACGGCGCACATGTGCACGCCCCGGGGGGCGAGTTCGGCCGCGCTGGTACGGGTGAGCATGTTGAGCGCGGCCTTCGCCATGTTGGTGTGCGGGTGCCGGGCGGTCTTGTTGCGGACGGCGAACCGGCCCTCCACCGCCGTGACGTTGACGATGTAGCGGGCGGGGTGCGGGGAGGCCAGCAGCAGGGGCAGCAGCCGGTCGCAGAGCAGGGCCGGGGCCAGCACGTTGACCAGCTGGGTCTCCAGGACCTCCGCCGGGTCGAGCGAACCGAGCACGGCGGACCAGGAGTTGGCGGGGGCGAGGTCGGGCAGCAGCCCGGACTCGTCGGTGAGGTCCAGCAGCGACCCGGCACCGGAGGAGAGCCGGGCGAGGCCGGTGACCGGCCGGAACCCGGGGGCGTGCTCGATCGCCCGGCGGTCGGCGGCGGGCAGGGCGTCCTGCTCGCCCGCGGCCAGTGGCGCGTACGACTCGGGCGGGCGGCGCAGGGTCTGGGCGGCGTTGTTGACCAGGATGTCGAGCGGGCGCCCGTCGGCGCGCAGCCGGTCGGTCAGGCCGATGACCTGGCGCGGGTCGCGCAGGTCGATGCCGACCACGCTGAGCCGCTCCCACCACTGCCCGCTGCCCTCGGCGGCGCGGAAGCGGCGGACGGTGTCCTGCGGGAACCGGCTGGTGACGATCAGCTCGGCGCCGTCGCGCAGCATCATCAGGGCGAGCTGGAAGCCGATCTTCACCCGCCCGCCGGTGAGCAGCGCCCGGCGCCCGCGCAGGTCGGTCCCCAGGGCGCGGCGGGCGGTGTTGTCGGCCGCGCAGTCCGGGCAGAGCATGTGGTAGAAGCCGTCGACCGAGCGGTAGGCCTGCTTGCAGACGTAGCACTTGCGCGGGACCAGCAGCTCGCCGACCGGTCCGTCCGCGGCGGCCAGCGGTGCGTCCTCGCGGCGGGTCCGGCTGCCGGTCGCGGTGGTGGCGAGCAGGTCGGCGTCGGCCTGCCGCACGGCCTGCCGGGCCTCCTGGCGGCGGCGCTTGCGGCTCTCCATGACGAAGGAGCCGAGCTGCCGCTCGGCGTGGAGCCGGGTGCGGTCGTGGGCGGGGAGGGCGCGCAGGCGGCCGAGGGTGCGGCTGAACGCGGTGAGTTCCTCGGCGGTGAGGCCCGCCGCGCCGGCGGCGTCGCTCGCCGGAAGGATGGTGATCAGCTGGTGATGGTCGTCCCGGACCGTCATGTCCGCCCCCTCGTGCCGTACAGGTGGGAGGGACTGTAGTGGACGGTCCGGGACGATGAGATGCCAATTTCCGCTGGTGACTGGTGACTGGTGACTGGTCGCTGGTGGCCGGCGGCTGGTGGGCGATGCGCGGCGGACGCCGGGGCCGTTGCCGGGGGGCGTGGGCTCAGCCCGCGTACTGGCCGAGGATCTTCGCGAACTCGTACGGCTGCTGCGGGATGTTGGTGCACTTGGACAGCGAGCCGCCGGTGCAGGCGTTGGCGTCCCGGGTGGCGTCCCAGAAGGACACCATCCCGAGGTGGTTCTGCCGGGCGAAGGCCACCAACTGCTGCGCGTCGGCCTGGTTGTAGACCTGGTGGTCGTCGTTCTCGCCGATCATCGGCGTGACGCCGACCATGGCCCACAGCTGGGCGTCGGTCTTCGCCGGGTAGAGGGCCTTGAGCTGGCCGAACAGCGACTGCGCGGCCTGGACGGCGGCGTTTCCGTAGTCGGTCCCGCTCCGGTAGTAGTCCATCGCCATGATGTTGACCACGTCGACGGCCACCCCGGCGTCCCGGGCGGACTTGACGATGGCGACGCCCTCGGTGGTCAGGCCCTCCGGCAGGACGGGCAGGGTGAAGGAGACCTTGAGGCCCGGGTGGGCCTGCTGGAGCTTTGCGAGCGCGGCGGAGCGGCGGTCGTTGGCGGCGGTGTCGGCGATGGCCGCGCCCTCGATGTCGAAGTCGACGTAGCGCAGGCTGTAGGCGTTCACCACGGCGTCGTACTCGGCGAACAGCGAGTCCACCGTGGTGCAGGCGGCGGCGAGTTCGGTGCCGGCGGCGCCGCCGAAGGAGACCTTGACGTCGCCGCCGGCCGCGCGCAGCGCGTCCACCTGGTCCTTGGCCCAGGCGGTGCGCGGGTCGTAGGCGTTGAACCAGCTGGCCTTGCAGCCGACGCCGGTGACGAAGCCCATGGTGTAGCCCTTGAGGCCGCCGGCCTTGGCCAGGTCGGGCATCGAGGGGGTGGGCCAGGCACCCATGTCGATGTACGGGGCGACCGGGAGCGCGACGTTCGGCGCCGGGGTGGTCGGTCCGCCGGTGGGCGTGCCGGTCGGGGTGCCGGTCGGGCTCGGCGGGGTCGAACTCGGCGGCGGGGTGGTCGGGTTGCCGCCGCCGGGACCGGTCAGCGCGATGTCGTCGGCGAGGTAGCCGCCCTGGCCGTACCAGCCGTGCAGGTACACGGTGACGCTGGTGGTGGCGGGCCCGGTGGTGAAACTCGTGGACAGCTGCTGCCAGCCGGGGCCGCCGGCGGTCCAGGTGGCCGGGTCGGTGAAGCCGCTGCCGGTCGCGCCGAGGTAGACGTACTGCCCCTGCACCCAGGCGCTGAGGGTGTACTTGGTGTTGGGCTGGACGGCGACGCTCTGGCCGCACTGCGCGGTGTCGCTCGCGCCCACCGCCCCCTTGAGTGCGTACGTCCCGCTGTGCGCACCGGAGTTGACCACGCTCCCGGTGCCGGCGGAACAGCTCCAGGGGCTGACCGCGCCGCTCTCCAGGCCGCCGTTGGCGAGCAGGTTGCCGTCGGCGGCGCCGGCGTTCCCGGCGAGGACGGCCAGGCCGCCGGCGGCGAGCGCGGTGGCGGCGGCGAGGCTCAGCAGGGTGGTCCGGCCGGTGGGGCGACCGGGGCGGCGGTGCGTGGGGGCGTGCAGGGGCGCGCTGGGCATGGGGGTGCCTCTCGGGACGTGGTGGGGCCGCCCGCGCCGCGAGGGGGGAGACACGGGGCGGGCGGCGGCCTGGGGGTGTTCCGGGTGCGGGGGAGCGCGGTGCTGGGGGAGCGCGGTGCTGAGCATCAAACTGGACTAGACCAGCTGTGCACGTCAAGCACTTCCCGGCCCCGGACGCCCCACCGGGGGCAGGTTTTAGGAACGGTTAAGACGGCGACGGGGCCGGTTCCGAAAGGGACTTGACCTGGAGTGCACTCCAAGGTGGAGGCTGAACGCGTCGAATGCACCACCACGCGAACCACTGCTGCGGCCACCGCCACGGAAGCCGCGGAACCCACGATGGGAGCACCCTCATGCGCAACGCCCCGTTCGGTACCGGCGGCCCCGAGATCGGCGTCATCGGCCTCGGCTGCATGGGCATGACCTGGGCCTACGACATGGGGAGCCGGGACGACGAGAACTCCGTCCGGGTGATCCGGCAGGCACTGGACCTCGGCGTCGGCCTGATCGACACCGCCGACATGTACGGCCCATACACCAACGAGGAGGTGGTCGGCGCCGCGCTGGCCGGGCCGTACCGGGAACGCGCCTTCCTGGCCACCAAGGTGGGCATCGTGCCGGGCGGTGCGGGCCAGCAGGAGCGCAACGGCCGGCCCGAGCACGTGCGCCGCTCGATCGACGACAGCCTGCGCCGGCTGGGCACCGACCACGTCGACCTCTACCAGCTGCACCGGGTCGACCCGGACGTCCCGATCGAGGAGACCTGGGGCGCGTTCGCCGAGGCCGTCGCGGCCGGCAAGGCCCGGAGCATCGGGCTCTCCGAGCCGACGGTCGAGGAGATCGAGCGGGCGCAGTCCGTGCACCCGGTGGCCTCGGTGCAGTCCGAACTGTCGCTGTGGACCCGGGACGTGCTGGCCGAGGTGCTGCCGTACACCGAGGAGCAGGGGATCGCCTTCCTGCCGTTCTCGCCGCTCGGCCGGGGCTTCCTGACCGGCGGCATCACCTCCTTCGACGAGCTGTCCGCCGACGACTTCCGCCGCCGGCTGCCGCGCTTCCAGCAGGACGCGCTGAAGGCCAACCTGGCGCTGGTCGAGAGGGTCCGGGCGGTCGCCGGACGGACCGGTGCCAGCCCCGCGCAGGTGGCGCTGGCCTGGGTGCTGGCGCAGGGCCGGTACGTCTTCCCGATCCCGGGCACCCGGACGCCGCGCTACCTGGTGGACAACGTGGGCGCGGCCGGGATCGAGCTCTCGGCGGCGGACCTCGCCGAGCTGGACGCGCTCCCGGCCGCGACCGGCGAGCGTTACTGACGACGCGCCGCGAGGGCGGGCGGTGCCGTGCCGGTGGCCGGTGCCGTGCCGGTGGCCGGTGTTGTGCCGGTAGCCGGTGCCGCGCCGGGAGTCAGCGCTCCATCACCCACACCAGCTGCCGTCCGGTCTCGCCCGGAGCCCGGACGGCGGTCTCGGCGACCCGGTCCAGCCGGTACCCGAGCTTGCGCGGGACGGCCGCGCTGGCGCCGTTAGCCCGGTCGCAGCGGATCTCCACCCGGGTGATCCCGGGCAGTGCCAGCGCGGCCTCGGTCAGTGCCCCGGCCGCGGCGGTGGCGATGCCGCGGCCGACGTGCCCGGTGGCGACCCAGTAGCCGATCTCCAGCGCGCCCGGCCCGATCCGCCCGTGCAGGCCGAAGGCGCCGATCACGCCGCCGGGTTCGGCGTCCAGGCCGGCCAGGTACATGAAGTCGGTGCCGGCCTCCCAGGCGGCCGCGCCGGCCCTGGTCAGCTCGGCGGTCCGGGCGCGGGAGGGGGCCTCGGCCGCCCACTCCATCCAGGGCCGCAGGTGGTCCAGGTTGGCGCGGACGGCCCGGTTCAGCGCGGCCGCGTGGGTGCTGCGGCGGCGCCGCAGCCAGAGGCCGCCGGGCAGCCGCAGCCGTTCCGGCGGCCGCCCGGCGGTCACCGCCGCCACCGGCGGGGCGAGGCCGCAGGACCGTGACTGTGCTTGGCTCATGACGGCGATTATGTCCTTGGCCGGGACCTGTCACCATTCGGTGTCGCCCCGGTGGCGGGCGCGCCCGCCCGCGCCCCGGCGTGTCAGAGCCGGACCATCACCTCGTCGAGCTCCTTGCGCCGCAGGTCCGGCACGCGCGCCCCCTCGGCCGGGTAGCCGACCGGGATCACGTACGCCGCGCGCTCCTCCGCCGGGCGGTCGCACACCTCGTTGAGGAACTTCATCGGACTCGGGGTGTGGGTCAGCGTGGCCAGCCCGGCCTGGTGCAGCGTGGCCAGCAGCAGCCCGACGGCGATCCCCACCGACTCCTTGGTGTAGTACGGGCGCGGCGAGTCGGGGCCCTTGTGCACCTCGAACACCACGATCACGGCCGGCGCGTCCTCCAGGAACGGCTTGCGCCAGTCGGTGCCGATCGGGGCGAGGGCGGCCAGCCACTCCTCCGACGCCCGGTGGCCGTAGAACTCGCGCTCCTCGGTCTCGGCCGCCTCGCGCAGCCGCCGCTTGCGCTCCGGGTCGGTGATCACCACGAACCGCCACGGCTGGACGTGCGCGCCGCTGGGCGCGGTGCCGGCCGTCCGGATCGCCCACTCGACGACCCCGTCCGGTAGCGGGCGGGTGGAGTAGTCGCGGACGGTCCGGCGCCGGGCCATCACGTCGTGGAAGGACCTGCTGCGGGCCTCGGCCTCGTGGGCGGGCACCGTCATGGGGGCGAGCGGGACGGTCGGGTGGGACGTCCCCGCCACGGCGCTGTCTGTGCTGTCAACCATGGCGGACAGCACAGCACATGACGGCCACTCCGGGAAGAGGTACAGACCGATAGGTATAGACCGATAGGTACAGACCGGGAGGTGCAGGCCGGGAGACGGAGACCGATCGCCGGTCGGCGCCGGCTCAGAGCTCGTGCACCCGCCCGTCCCGGACCTCGATCCGGCGGTTCACCGACACCGTGTCCAGCATCCGCCGGTCGTGGGTGACCAGCAGCAGGGTGCCGGTGTACGAGCCGAGCGCGGACTCCAGCTGCTCGATCGCCGGCAGGTCCAGGTGGTTGGTGGGCTCGTCCAGCACCAGCAGGTTGACCCCGCGGGCCTGCAGCAGCGCCAGCGCGGCCCGGGTGCGCTCGCCGGGGGAGAGGGTGGCGGCCTGACGCAGCACGTGCACCGCCTTGAGGCCGAACTTGGCCAGCAGGGTGCGCACGTCCTCCGGCGCGAGCTCCGGTACGGCGGCCGCGAAGGCCTCCAGCAGCGGCTCACCGCCCAGGAACAGGCCGCGCGCCTGGTCCACCTCGCCGACCACCACGCCGGAGCCCAGCGAGGCACTCCCGCCGTCCAGCTCCAGCCGGCCGAGCAGGGCGGCCAGCAGCGTGGACTTGCCCGCGCCGTTGGCGCCGGTGATGGCGACCCGGTCGGCCCAGTCGATCTGCAGGTCCACCGGGCCGAAGGCGAAGTCCCCGCGCCGCACGCTCGCGCCGCGCAGGGTGGCGACCACCGAGCCGGAGCGCGGCGCGGTGGCGATCTCCATCCGCAGCTCCCACTCCTTGCGGGGCTCGTCGACCACGTCCAGCCGCTCGATCATCCGCTGGGTCTGCCGGGCCTTGGCGGCCTGCTTCTCGGTGGACTCGGTGCGCATCGCGCGCCCGATCTTGTCGTTGTCGGAGGACTTGCGGCGGGCGTTGCGCACGCCGTTCTCCATCCAGCCGCGCTGCATCCGCGCCCGGGCCTCCAGCCCGGCCTTGGTGTCGGCGTACTCGTCGTACTCCTCGCGGGCGTGCCGACGGGCCACCGCCCGCTCCTCCAGGTACGCCTCGTAGCCGCCGCCGTACAGGTTGACCTGCTGCTGGTGCAGGTCCAGCTCCAGCACCTTGGTCACGGTGCGCGCCAGGAACTCGCGGTCGTGGCTGATCAGCACGGTGCCCGTGCGCAGGCCCTTGACGAAGGCCTCCAGGCGCTCCAGACCGTCCAGGTCGAGGTCGTTGGTGGGCTCGTCGAGCAGGAAGACGTCGTAGCGGGAGAGCAGCAGCGAGGCGAGGCCGGCCCGGGCGGCCTGGCCGCCGGACAGGGCGGTCATCGGCAGGTCCAGCGAGACCTTCAGCCCGAGCGAGTCGGCGACCTCCTCGGCGCGCTCCTCCAGGTCGGCGCCGCCGAGGTCCAGCCAGCGCTCCAGGCCGACGGCGTACGCGTCGTCGGCGCCCGCCCGGCCCTCGACCAGGCCCTCGGTGGCCTCGTCCAGCGCGGCCTGCGCGGCCGCCACACCGGTGCGGCGGGCCAGGAAGTCGCGCACCGACTCGCCCTCGCGCCGCTCCGGCTCCTGCGGCAGGTGGCCGACGTTGGCGCTCGCCGGGCTCAGCCGCAGCGAGCCGCCCTCCGGGGTGTCCAGGCCGGCCAGCAGCCGCAGCAGGGTCGACTTGCCGGCACCGTTCACGCCGACCAGACCGATCACGTCGCCGGGGGCGACGACCAGGTCCAGGCCGGAGAAGAGGGTGCGTTCGCCGTGGCCGGCGCTGAGGTCCTTGACTACGAGTGTCGCGCTCATGATGGGGCCGATTGTAGGAGGAGCGGCCCGCGCGACGGAAAAAGCGGGGGCCGCGGCTGTCCTGCCGCGGCCCCCGGATCACCCGGCCTTGATCACCGGGCCTTGATCACCCGGCCTTGATCACTTGGCCTTCTTCGAGAAGTACTCGAACATGTGCTGGGCCACGTCCTCCAGGTACGGACCGGCCTCGTAGGTGTTCGCGCCGTTGCCGATGGACGTGTCGCTGACCAGCGCCGGCTTGCCGTCCTTGGTCGCGTACCAGCCGCCGCCGCTGCTGCCGCCGGTCATGTTGCAGCCGATCAGCAGCATCGCCGGGCGGCTCGGGTCGCCGGTCTTCTTGGACGGCTTGCCGCCGTCGCAGTGCTCCAGCTCCACGCCGTCGAAGGGCTTGCCCTCGGGGAAGCCGTAGTTGCTGACGGCGCCGACCTGGTCACGCGGGGCGTTGAACCAGAGCGGGACGGAACCGCCGACGGTCTCCTCCAGCGACTTGCCGCCCGGGTTGGGGTTGGCGACCTTGATGATGCCGAAGTCGTACTGGCTCCACGGGCCGCCCTTCTCCGGGTCGGCCTCGCCGGCCCACTGCGGCGAGACCATGCCGGAGGTGGCGGTCCACTCGCCGTACGGCTCGGCGTCCTCCAGCTTGGCCTGCTTGTTGCCGTTGCTCAGCACGCCGTTGCTGTTGAAGGCCGGGGCGAAGGTGATGTCGGTGTAGTACTTGTTGCCCTTGCCGCCGTGCAGGCAGTGGCTGGCGGTCCACACGAGGTTGCTCTTGCCCGGGTTGGCCGGGTCGGAGACGACGGTGCCGGAGCACACGTAGTCCTCGTTGCCGTCCTTGAAGAAGATCTTGCCGTTGACGTGCATGTTCTTCGGGAACGGGTGCGCCACGGGCTTGGCCGGGACCACGGCGGGCAGCTGGTCCGCGCTGCCGCCCGGCTGGGCCGCGGTGGGCGCGCTGGTGGCCGACGCGGCGCCGGTGGGCTGCGCGGGCGGCTGGGTCGCCTCCGGGGCGGGCTGGGGCAGCGGCTTCGGCTTGGCCTCCAGCAGCTTCTGCAGGGTCCAGTAACCCTTGACCGCCGGGGTGATCACGTTCGCCTGGGCCCACTTGTCCCAGTCCTCCAGCTTCCAGGTCTTCAGCTCTTCGAGCGTCGGAAGCTTGATCGGAGCCGCGCCCGGGGTGCCGGCGGCGCTGGCCGCGACACTGGGAGCCGCGGTCACGGCCGGATCGGCGTTGTCGGGGCCGCACGCGGTGGCGACCACCATGGTCAGCGCGGCGACGGAGGCGCCCAGGACGGCACGGCCCGGCCGGGATATCGGTGACATGAGTTCAAATCCCCCTGTTGACTACCGCCATGCGACCCGTTCCCCGGGTGCGGCCCGCTTCGGCCGCCGGCATGGCAGGTGAGGAGTCTGCCATGCGGCCGGGGGACTCCTGACACCCGCCCCTGACCGGGGCGGGGCCGTCACCGGATCGGCACGGGATCGGCACCGGGCCCCCGCCGGCTCCCCGTCGGGCCTCCGTCGGGGGTGCGTCGGGGGTGAGTGCGTCCCCGCCGCGACCTTCGTCGGGGGTGCGTCGCGCCGCGACCTCGGGGCCGGTAAATCGGTTGCGGGTGGCGTACGGGCTGCCTAACGTGGTCCGGGTCATCAGCCAGACAAGGAGAAGGCCGTTGCTCTACTGAGGTCCCGGGACACCGCCCCCGCCGCGCAGGCCCTGCTGCCGTTGCGCGGTGCGCGAGTGTGCGACCTCAGTCACGGCCCGTGGCGCCCTTCTGCGTGACGCCACCCCTTCGTTCTCCTCCGGCCGTCCCCGGTTCCGCACCCGCGGTGTCTCCCCGTGTTGCTCATCACCCCTTCGGCAACCACCCCGGGAGGCCTTTATGGCACACCAACCCACCACCACCGCCGTCCTCTGCACCGAGCTCTCGTTCGAGTGG
This sequence comes from Kitasatospora sp. NPDC058063, assembly GCF_042885395.1. Taxonomy (NCBI): domain Bacteria; kingdom Bacillati; phylum Actinomycetota; class Actinomycetes; order Kitasatosporales; family Streptomycetaceae; genus Kitasatospora; species Kitasatospora sp. NPDC058063. The sequence continues at coordinate 136,886 of NZ_JBHVSD010000008.1, read as the reverse complement.
CCCGACGGCAAGCCCGTCCTGGACGGCTTCCAGCTCGCCGTCGGCCCCGGCCGCACCGGCCTGATCGGTCTCAACGGCGCCGGCAAGTCCACCCTGATGCGGCTGATCGCCGGCGAGCTCACCCCCACCGGCGGCACCGTCCGGGTCGACGGCGAACTCGGCTACCTGCCACAGGGGTTGACGCTCGACACGACGCTGCGGGTGGACGAGGCGCTCGGCATCCGCGGCGCCCGCGAGGCCCTGCACGCCATCGAGTCCGGCGACACCGACCAGCGCCACTTCGACGCGATCGGCGACGACTGGGACGTCGAGGAGCGCGCCCGCGCCACCCTCGACCGGCTCGGCCTCCACCGCCTCGGCCTCGACCGCACCACCGGCGAACTCTCCGGCGGCGAGGTGGTGCTGCTGCGGCTGGCCGCCCTGCTGATGGCCCGCCCCGACGTCCTGCTGCTCGACGAGCCCACCAACAACCTCGACCGGGCCGCCCGCGAGCGGCTCTACGAGACGGTGGCCGGCTGGAACGGCGTGATGCTGATCGTCAGCCACGACCGCGAACTGCTCCGGCACGTCGATCGGATCGCCGACCTGCGGGACGGCGAAGTCACCTGGTACGGCGGCGACTTCGACGACTACGAACGCACCCTCGCGGCCCAGCAGGAGACGGCCGAGCGGCTGCTGCGCAACGCCGAGGCCGACGTCCAGCGCCAGAAGCGGGACTTGGCCGAGGCCCGCGTCCGGCTGGACCGCAGCGCCGCGTACGGCAAGAAGCGCTCGGTCACCCGCAACGACCCGCACATCTTCGCCGGGATGCTCAAGCGCAAGGGCCAGGAGACGGCCGGCCGCCTCCAGGGCATGCACGCCGAGCGACTGGAGGAGGCCAGGGCGCGGCTCGGCGTGGCCGAGGAGGCGGTGCGGGACGACGCCGAGATCCGGATCGACCTGCCGCGCACCGCCGTCCCGGCCGGCCGTACCGTGCTCACCCTGGACAAGGTCCGGCTGCCCTACGGCACCACCGCCGACCTCGACCTGCGCGGGCCCGAGCGGATCGCCCTGGTCGGCCGCAACGGCGCCGGCAAATCCACCCTGCTGCGCACCATCGCGGGCGAACTCGCCCCGCTGGCGGGGGAGGTCATCACCCCGGTGCCGCTGCGGTACCTCCCGCAGCGGCTCGACCTGCTGGACGACGAGCGCTCGGTCGTGGAGAACGTCAAGCTGTTCGCCCCCGGCGCCGGGGACAACGCGGTCCGCGCCCGGCTCGCCCGCTTCCTGTTCCGCGGGGCCCGGGCCGACCAGCCCGCCGCCACCCTCTCGGGCGGCGAGCGTTTCCGCGCGACACTGGCCGCCCTGCTGCTGGCCGACCCGCCGCCGCAGCTGCTCCTGCTCGACGAGCCGACCAACAACCTGGACCTCGCCAGCGTCCGCCAGCTCACCCAGGCGCTGGCCGCCTACCGGGGGGCGCTGATCGTGGCCAGCCACGACCTGCCGTTCCTGCGCGGCCTGGGGCTCACCCGGTGGCTGGAGCTGGACGGCGAACTGCGGGCGGTGAAGCCGATGTAGCGCCTGGCGTCGCTGCCGTGCCTGCCGTTGTTACTCCTGGTCGCCCTGGTCGCCCTGGTCGGCCTGGGCGTCCTCGACGAGCATTCGGCGGGCCGTGTCCAGGGCCGAGTCCCTGAGCGCGGCCAGCTCGTCCGGGGTGAACACCGGGGTGCGGACGTTCGGCGGGATGCCCGGTCCGTCGAAGGTGCCGCCGTTCCGGGTGAGGTACTTCTCGTTCGGCAGGCCGACCATCAGGTCCGGCGAGAGCTTCTTGATCATCACGTCGGAGAAGACACCCTGGGTGTTCTCGCCGACCCGCAGCACCTTGGGGGAGCGGCCCATCATGGCCTGGGTGAAGGTCTCCGCCGCACTGGTGGAGATCGAGGAGGTGAGTACCGCCACCGGGCCGTTGAAGCGGGCGCCCGCCGAGGGGCGCACGGTGACCGGCTCGGGCCGGGTGAACCTCGCCGGGTCGGCCGGGTCGTTGCGCGCCACCTTCCGGTAGGCGACGTAGGGGCGGTCGGTGAGCCGGGCGGCGATGTGCAGCCCGAGCGCGTCCGAGCCGCCGCCGTTCAGCCGCACGTCGACGACCAGTCCGGCCAAGCGGTCCGGGCCGGCCAGCAGGGCGTCCAGCGCACGATCGAGCTCGTCGAGCTGGCTCTGGTGGCCGCCCGCGGCGTACCTACCGAAGCTGCTCACCCGGAAGTAGCCGATGCCGTCGGGGAGCCGGCCCACGCCGAGCCGACCGTTGGCGAAGAGCTGCTCCGGACCGGTGAGCCGGGCGGCCGAGGCCTGCCGGGCGCGGGCGGTCAGCTCCTCGGTCTCCTCGGTCGACCCGGGCCGCTGCCCGCCGAAGACCATCTCGGGGTGCCCGTCGACCACCCGGGCCAGTGCGGTGTGGGCGTCGCCGAGCGGGCGGAGCATGTCCACGAAGACGGCCTGCAACTGGTCGACGGTCGTCGTCGGGGTGATCGTGCGCCGCTTCTCGTCCCGGACGGCGTGCCAGTCGATGCCCTTGGCGGCGAAGAAGGGGTAGTTCTCCTCGAAGTTCTCCCAGAACCGGTCGAAGACCGCGAGCGGGTCGTTCGGAGCCGGCGTGGCGCACAGCGGCGGCAGGGCGTCCAGACGGTTGAGCGTCTTGCTGCCGACCCCGCCCTCCTCGCGCTCCACCGCCCGGTTCCGGCCCCGGGGGGTGAGCGTCATGGCGTTGTCGCCCATGCCGTAGCGGGTGGTGCCGTCCGGTCCGGGTGCCGCGGTCCGCGTCCCGGTGATCCACCCCGGCACGCAGCTGTGCGCCGTCACGTCGTAGGTGGTGAGCCGGTCCCCGGAGACCGCGACCAGCAGGCCGTAGCCCTCCGTCCGCCAGACCCCGTCCAGCGGGTTCGCCCGCCCTTCCTGGGCCGCGGCCGCCCCCGGCGCCGCCAACCCCACCGCCGCCGCGAGCGCCACCGCCGCGGCCGCCGCCCTGCCCGTGCTCCTGCGTGTCATCTCCGGCCTCCGCCGAACCCCGGTCTCCCCCGCGGAACCCCTCCGCCACCGCTCCCGGCCGACGCTACGGCGGGCCCCACCGCCCGGGCGTCATCCGGCGAGCCGCACCCGCTTCCTCCTGCGGGCCCATCCGCTTCCTCCTCAGGGCTCATCCGGGGCCGGGAGGAATGGTCCCCGGTGGTCTCGACAGCGGACCGGTGCGCCGTCGGGCAGGAGTTCGCCGCGGCTGAACGTCTGCGCGGCTGAACGTCTGTGCGGCTGAAGGTCTGCGTGGTTGAAGGTTTCTGCGGCAGGCGGGCGTCAGGCCTGCGGCGCGGGCCGCAGCCGGCCCGCGATCCGGGTCCCGAGCCGGTCCAGTCCGACGACGAGGGCGGCGAGCACCACGAACTCGACGGTCAGCAGGGCGATCTGGCCCCAGACGTAGCCGTAGCCCTTGGTGGTCGGGTCGAAGAAGAAGTAGGGGTAGGGCATCGGGTAGTCGTCGAACAGCGCGTTGCGGGCGAGCACGATCGCCGCGTAGCCGAGCGGGAAGCCCAGCCAGAGCGGTATGTCCTTCCAGGCCGCGGCGTTGCGGGGCTTGAGCACCAGCCAGTCGGCGATCACCAGGACCGGCGTCACGTAGTGCAGGAAGAACGACGACCAGTGCGCCAGCCTGTCCGGCCCGCTCACCAGCCCGGGCAGCGGGTTGGCGCCGTGTTCGAGCAGGATGTGCGAGACCAGCCCGGTGATCAGGATGTACAGCGTGGCGGCGCCGCGCAGCCGGGGCGCGGGCGCGTCCACCGTGCCGCGCTTGAGCATCCAGTACACCGCGCCGATGAAGTAGCCGAACACGATCACGTTGCTCTGCACGGTGAAGTAGACCAGTGGCGCGGTTCCGAGGATCAGGCCGAGGCCCGCCGAGAGCACGATGCCCATGCGCCACCACAGCGCGGGCCGGGTCCGGACAGTCATGCGGCCACCAGTTCGTTCCAGGCGATACGGGAGGTATCGGAGGTTTTCGGGGGAAAACCGCACTCTACTCGCTGGTGACGATCGGGTGGAATCCACGTTCGATTCGCGCGGCGCCGAGAAAGCCGTTTGAGCGGGTGTCAGCCCGGCAGCACGAAGCCCGACTCGTACGCGGCGATGACCGCCTGGGTGCGGTCCCGGGCGCCCAGTTTGGCCAGCACGCTGCCGACGTGCGTCTTCACCGTCTCCGGGCTCACCACCAGTTGCCGCGCGATCTCGCCGTTGCTGAGCCCGGTGGCCATCAGTCGCAGCACCTGGCTCTCCCGCTCGGTCAGCCGCCGGATCGGCCCCCGGCCCGCCCGGTCCGCCCGCTCGGCCTCCCGGCGCCGGTCCGCACCGTGGCGCAGCGCGAGTTCGCGGACGGCCGCCGGGAACAGCAGCGAGTCGCCGCGCGCGACCAGCCGCACCGCCTGCACCATCTCCTCCGCCCGGGCCCGCTTCAGGAGGAACCCGGTGGCGCCCGCGCGCAGCGCGTCGTACACGTGGTCGTCGTGCTCGAAGGTGGTGACGACCAGGATGCGCGGCGGCGCGGCCATCCCGTTGACGAGCTGTTCGGTGGCCCGGATGCCGTCGATGCCGGGCATCCGGACGTCCATCAGCACCACGTCGGGGCGCAGTTCGCGCACCAGCGGGACGACCTCGGCGCCGTCGGCGGCCTCGCCGACCACGGTGAGGCCCGGTTCGCTGTCGATCACCACCCGCAGGCCCAGGCGGACCAGCCGTTCGTCGTCCGCGATCACCACCCGGATGCTGTCCGCGGCCCGGCCCACGCCTGCGTCCGCGCCTTCGTGTTCGTTCATGCCTGCGTCCGTGCCTTCGTGCTCGTTCATGCCTGCGTCCGCGCCTTCGTGCTCGTTCACGTCGCCCCTCCCACCGGCAGCCAGACGGCCAGCCGCCACGTCGTTCCGTCCTCACCGGGCCCCGCCGTGCTGCCGCCGTGCAGGGCCGCCGCCCGTTCCGCGATCCCGCGCAGTCCGCGTCCGCCACCGGGGCGGCTCGGCCGGGCGGCGCCGAGCGGGTTGGTCAGCTCGATCTCCAGCCGGTCGCCGGCCAGCCCGACCCGGAGCCCGGCCGGCGCGGGCCCGGCGTGCCGCAGCACATTGGTCAGGCCCTCCTGCACGATCCGGTACGCCTCGCGGGAGACCGCCCCGGGCAGGCCGCCCAGCCCGGGCGCCAGCTCGGCGTCCACCGCGACCCCGGCCCGGCCGAGCTGGCGCAGCAGGTCGTCGAGCCCGGCGAGGGTGGGCCCGGACGGCTCGGCGGCCTCCGGGTCCTCCTCGCGCAACAGCCCCAGGACGGCGTCGAGTTCGGCGACGGCGCCCCGGGCGGTCTCCTCGATCGCCGCGAGCGCCTCGGCGGCGAAGTCCGGGTTGCTGCGCAGCACCCGGGCGGCGGCCGAGGCCTGGATGCCGACGGCGCTGAGCGCGTGCCCGACCGAGTCGTGCAGCTCGCGGGCCAGCCGGTTGCGCTGGGCGAGCACGGTGGCCCGGCGCTCGGCCGCGGCCACCCGCTCCTCGGGGGTCGGGCCGAGCAGGGCGGGCGCCCAGCGGGCGAGCAGCGCGCCGCAGACGGCGTTGGTGCCGACGATCAGCAGCAGCACGCCGAGGCCGAGGGCCGGGCCGGTGGCCAGCCAGCCGGGGAAGTGCTGCTCACACATCCGGACGAACTCCTCGGTCCCCGCGAAGCCGAGCACCAGGACCACCGCGAACGGGGTGCCGGCCAGCGTCATCCCGGAGACCACCCCGCCGAACAGGACGTGCAGCACGTACCAGAGCGCGGTGCGCCGGCGGGCGGTCCAGGAGCGGGCCGGTCCGGTGGCGAGGTTCTCCGGCCGGGCCACCGCGCACAGCGCCCGCGCGGCCGCGCCCTCCAGGCCCCGCACCGTCGGCACCAGCGCGGTGACCGCGGCCATCGGCAGCGAGGTGAGCAACGACAGGACGTACAGCAGCAGTTGGCGGGTGGGCGACTGGCTCGGTTCGAGCGCCCCGTACAGCACCACCGACAGCATCCAGTACGGCATCAGCAGCGCGCCGCCCAGCACCAGGTGCACCCAGCGCAGGCGGGCCCGACGCCCCAGCGCGGCCCCCGCCGCACGCCGCAACCGGCGGCCCACCCCCGTGATCACCCGCGCGACTCTACGGCAGCGGCGCGCCGGCGGGCGCCCCATTCGGTCAACGCCGTCGCCCCGACCGCCAGGACCAGCACCGAGGCCACCACCTGGGCGCTCTGCACCAGAGGTGTCAGCCCTGGCACGGCCGTCCGCAGCTCGGTCACCCGGGTCGTCGTCACCCCGAAGGCCACCAACTGCCAGCCGCCCCAGCCGAACAGCGAGCCGGCCGCCGTCCACACCACCAGCAGCGGCCCGAGCACCCGGCGCCCCGGCCGGATCCGGAAGACCAGGACCAGCAGCGCCGCCGCCGCGGCCACCGCCATCACCGCGGCCACCCCGTCCATCACCGCCACGCCCCGGCTCCGGGCCTCGGCCATGTCCCGCGGAAGTCCGGCGGTGCCGCCGAGCGCCCAGTAGGAGCGGACCGCCGCGACGCCCGCGGCGAGCAGCGCGGCGACGCAGGCGAGGACGCGCTGCACGGTCAGGGTGGGGGAGTCGGGCAGGTCGCCGATCCGCTCCCGCAGCAGCCCGGCCCAGCGCTGCCGGGCGTACAGGGCGAAGGCGGTGAGCAGGGCGAGGCCCTGGACGGCGAAGCCGCCGTACACGACGAGGAAGACCCAGTCGTCGATGCCCTTGTCGTCCGGGTCGCCGCGCTCCGGCCCGAGCACCAGGACGCTCAGCAGGTACAGCGGCAGCGCGATCAGGATCGTGCCCAGCAGCCCGGTCGCCACCCACATCGGGAACGCCACCAGTCCGGCCGGCGCCCGCCGCCCCCACGGCCGGGCGAACGCCAGCGCCAGCGCCACGGCGATCGCGTCCATGCCGAAGGTCAGCAGGTTCACCAGCCACAGCCGGTCCATCTCACCGGGGGAGTCCGACCCCACCGGGTGCCCGGTCAGCCACAGCAGCTTCAGCGTCAGGTACGGCCCGGTCGCCGCCACCGCCGTCCACGCCGCCCCGGTCCGCACCACGTGCTCGTTGATCCTCATGCCCCCACCGTCCCGCCGGGCCCCGCCCCGGGGCCTCCGCCCACGGTGCGATCCCGCTCCCCCCGGCGGGGGATCCCGGGCTCAGGCCGGTGCGAGGGCCGGGGCCATCCGGTGGATCACCCGGTCCTCCTCGTCGGTGCGCCCGTCCGGGTCGGCGACCAGCCCGAGCCGCTCGGCGAGCCGGCGCGAGGGCAGGTTGTCCGCGTGGATCAGGGCGATCACCGGGATACCGGGGTGGCGCGGCAGCCCCTCGGCCATCGCCGCCCGGGCCGCCTCCGCCGCGTACCCCTTGCCCCAGGCGGACGGCCGGAACCGGTAGTAGAGGTTGAACACCCGCTCCCCGTCCAGGGTGTGCAGGTAGAGCCCGGCGAACCCGATCACCACCCCCGGGTCCTCCCGGGTGGCGACGGCGCAGTACCCCACCCCGTCCCGCACCCAGTCGGCGACGAACCCGTCCAGCATCTCCCGCGCCTCGGCGATGTCCCGCTGCGGTCCGTTCGGGTTGTACCGGTTGGTCTCCGGATCCCCGTGGATCGCGAACATCGCCTCCACGTCCCCCTCCTGGGGCCGCGTCAGCACCAGCCGCTCGGAGACGGCGACGATCGTGCGGGTGGTCGGGTCGGTGGTGGTGGTCATGGCGCTTCCCCGTGTCTCGCGTAATAGGTACATCGGAAGCTAAGCCATTACCCGGGCGCCCGTCCGCCCATTTTCCGCCCGCAGGAGGTGGCCGCTACAGGATCGGCTCGCAGCCGATCGCCTTGCCACCGGCGGTGAGGAACTGCCGCACCAGGTCCTTCTGGTCGGGGAAGAGGAACGGCTTTTCGAGGCCCGAGGCGATCCCGCCGGTGACGGTGAAGAAGACGTCCTTGCCCTGGCACGTGGTGACGAGCGTTCCGTCTGCCACCCACTGGGCCCGACCCACACCGGGAGTCGTGCTCTCTTTCCAGGCCAGGGCGGTGGTCCGCGGCTCGGTCGTGATCGCGAATTCCTGCACCCGGCTGTCGTACCGCGGGTCCCCGCCGATCCGGCACGACCAGATCGGGGCGGTGGCGGTGGTGACCTGTTGCGGCATGCGCCACTGGGCCTCGGGGTTCCTGGCGGGTGCGAACCCGGGCAGGCCGCAGAGGTTGGCCCAGTCCGGGTCCGTCTCGGCACCCTTCTCCGACAGGGTCGTCGGTGCCGGGAGTGCCCCGTTGCCGCACCCGCGCGCCTTGGCGAGGCCATTGGCGAAGGCCGCGGCCAGCCGGGCCCTGGCCTCGTCGTGGCCCTGCACGTCGGCGCGCACCTCGGCGCGCACGCCCTTGTCGCACCCCTCGGGGAGCACCACCCACGCGCCGTCGGGCGTCACCGAGCCGACCGAGCCGCCGGAGAACAGCCGGGCGTCCGAGGCGGCCAGCGCGCCCGGCCCGTCCTTGGCATTGCGGACGGGGGTGAACCGCACGGTCTTCTCGGAGGTCTCGAACAAGCCGGAACGGACCGTCGCGGTGCAGCTGTTACCGGTGGATTCCTCCGTGGCCGAGAAACCTCTCCGGTGCTCGCCGATCCGCCCGGAGCCCAGGAGGTCGTGCAACTGGTCCGCCGTGGCGGCCCCTTCGCACACGCTGTCCGGCCCGCCGACGTTGGTCAGCCGGTACACCGCGAACCCCGCCGCCCCCACCGGGACGAGCGAGAGCGCCACCACCACGGCGGCCGCCCGCAACCGCAGGCCCCGCGTGGTGAACCCCCGCCGGTCGAGCGCCGCGCCGACGTGCCCGGAAAGGCCTGCGGAGGCCTTTTCCACGTCTTCGCTCCCCATCGTGTGCTCGCTCCCTGGTCTGTGTGCTTGTCGGTCGGACCGGTCAGACGATCGGCTCGCAGCCGATCGCCTTGCCCCCGGCGGTGAGGAACTGTGTCCAGGTGGTTTTGCTGTCCGGGACGAGGTCCCAGAAGCCGGTGAGGTCCATCCGGAAGTGGGTGGGCCGGCCCTGGCAGGTCGCCACCATCTCGCCGGGCTTGATCCAACGGGCCCGGCCGACGCCTGGCTCGTCCTTCGGGGGAGCCGAGAGCAGGAGCCGGGGCTCGGTGCCGATGGTGAACGCGATCGAGGACCGCGGGTTCGCGTCGGAGCGGATGAGGCAGGTCCACATCGGGTCGGTCGCGGTGGTCACGGTTTCCCTGAAAACGGGGCCTCCGGGGGTTTCGGGGACGGTGACCCCCGGAAGGCCGCAGACGGCGTTTCGGTCGAGATCGTGGTCCTGGCCGACCGGGGACAGCTGATGCGGCGCGGGCATCGGTGACGTGCCGCACCCCTGTTGTGCCGCGATGCGGTCGGCCGTCGACACGGCGAGTGCGGCGAGTTTCCCGGCGCCGGGCCGTTCGCCGCGGTCCGCCCTGACGGTGACGCGTTGCCCGCTGTCGCACCCCTGGGGAAGCAGCGCCCAGGCCCGGTAGTCGAATGCCGCGCCGGATGCTCCGCCGTTGGCCGAAGCGCCGAACAGCCTGGCCTCCGAGTCCTGCGCGACGACGGAGAGGTCGGGGTTCTTACGAAGCTCCACGGTGACGGACCGCTCGTCGCCGAAGACCCCGGAACTCACCTTGGCCATGCAGAAGCCGGATCCGTTGCGCAAGTGCCCGTCGCCGAACGCCTGATCACTGACCTTGCCGGGCCCGAGTGCGTCGTTCAGCAGATCCGCGCTCACGGCGCCCTCGCACACGCTGTCCGGCCCGAACGCATTGGTCAGGTTGTCCACGAGGAACGTCCCCGCCCCTGCCGCGACCACGGTCACCGCCACCACGGTGACCGCCGCCCGCACCCGAAGCCCCCAGGTGGTGAACCCCTTCCGGTCGAGCGCGGCGTCGACGCGTCCGGTGAGGCTTGTGGCGGATTCGTCGGGTTTGACCTCGTGCGTGTCTTCCACGATGTGCTGTTCCCCGTTTGCTGCTCAGTCGGTTGGATTGTTGCGTGCGGCTGGTAGGGAACCGGCCGCCCGCAGGAGGGGGCGGCTACAGGATCGGCTCGCAGCCGATCGCCTTGCCCCCGGCGGTGAGGAACTGCTCCCAGGTCTCACTGGTGCCGGGGAGCGGCCCCTGGACGGTGATGTCGGAGTCCATCCGGAAGTAGGTCGGCCTGCCCTGGCAGGTCGCCACCACTTCCCTGTTCGTCATGGGGGAGCCGGCCCAACGCGATCGGCCGAATGCGGGGGAGGCGTCCTTCTCGGACAGCGGGCCGCGGACCCGGGGCTCGGTTCCGATGGAGAAGGAGATCGCGGAACGGGCCTGGTCCGTGCCGATCCGGCAGACCCACAGCGGATCGAACGCGGTGTTCACGCTCTCCTTGAACCCCTTGCCCCCGGCAGTACCGGAGGCGGTGAACCCGGGCAGGCCGCAGACCGAGGCGGAGTTCAGCTCGTGTTCCTGTCCGGCCGCCGACAGTTCGTGGGGTGCGGGAAGCGGCGACTTCCCGCAGCCCTTGTCCGCTGCCACGCCGTTCGCCGCAGCCACGGCGAGTCGGGCGAGTTTCCCGGCGCCGGGTCGGCCGTTGTCGCCCGACTTGACCTCGACCCGCAACCCGTTGCCGCACCCCTCGGGGAGGAGCGCCCAGGCCCGATCGTCGCGGGCCGCCCCGGTTGCGCCACCGTTCGCCGAGGCGGCGAACAACCGGTCTCCCGAGTAGGCCAGGTAAGGGCCGAGGTCGTCGGCCTGAAGGACCTGCACGAAGACGGACCGGCTGTCACCGAACACCCCGTGGCTCACTGTTGCCGTGCAGAACGCCCCGCCACTGGGTGATTGCCAGGCGCCGTTCGTCTCGCTGTCGACCGGTCCGGACCCGAGCGCGTCGTTCAGGGCAGCCGCACTCATCGCACCGTCGCACACGCTGTCCGGCCCGAACGCATTGCTCAGGTTGTCCGTGAGGAATGCCCCCACTCCTGCCGCGACCAGCGTCACCCCCGCCACGGCGACCGCCGCCCGCACCCGCAGCGGCCACGTGGTGAAGCCCCGTCGGTCGAGTGCGGCATCGACCTTGTCGACCGGCCCGTTGGAGGTCTCGTGCTGTTGTCCCGACACGGGATCACCCCTTCCCGAAGGCCGCAGTGTGGGCCTGGGTGATCGACGTCTGGTAGTGGACGTTGGCCGAGTCGGCCAGTTGGCCGAGGAGGAGGTCGCGGTCCGGTATGCCGAACTGATGAGCCTTGTCGAGGAGCATGGCCTGCACCTGCGACCGGCCCAAGGTGTAGAGCTTGCTCAGGTCGCCCTGTGCCTTGGTGTCGATCTCCGAGCTGACCTTGGCCGCCCACTCGGACGTGGCAACGTCGACGTACCGCTGGGCTATGTCCCCCACCGGCAGCCAGTTGGCGCCCGGCAACATGTTCGCCAACGTGCCGACGTAGTGGTAGTCCATCTTGGCCTTCCAGTTGGCCTTGAACTGCAAGTCGGACTTGTGGTCGGTGATGGTGTCCGCCTGGACGGCGTCGAGCGCGCCGAACGCCTTGCCTGCCTGGTTGACGAAGTCTTCGAATTTCGGATCCGGGCGGCCGTTGACGTCCTTGAAGGCCTCCGGTCCGTACTCGGCCATCCGTCGGGCCACCTCCTGCGTCTCGGCCAGGTGGATCAGGGAGTACGACTCCGGGTCCTCTGCGGTGCCCCGGATCACCCGGAGCAGCTGTTCGCGGGTGGTGTTCAGTCCGCCGGGCTCGGAGGGGCCGGGGAGGTCCTTGCTGAGGATGTCGTGGGTGTCGGTGATGTACTCGCTGATCATGTTGGCCATCGGACGGCGAAGCGCGGAGTACATGGCGTTCTCGTTGCCCGCCTTGTCCCCGCCCAGAGTGGAGAGTGCGGTATCCGTGATCCGCGTCATCATCGCGTCGTGCGGGCGCACCGGTGGCTGGCCGGGGCCATGGCCGGTCGCGGCGGACTCCAGCATCTCCGCGAACATCCGGTGGGAGGTGTCGCGCAGGACGCTCTGGGGAAGCTTGCTCTCCTGGTCCTCGTCGAGCCAGCTACGGTCTTTGAGCAGGTAGACGAGGTTCTGGTTCTTGCTCGGGTCGAGGAATTCCTGGGTCGTGGCCACGTCGCCCTTCATCATCCTCAACAGCGGGGCCAGCGGGTCGCCCTTCTGGGGGTCGTTGACCCAGTTCGGACCCCACAGCTCCTCGCCCTTGACCTTGCTGGAGGCCTCGAAGTCGAGCAGGTCGGTGCCGACCCGGCGCACGAAGGCCTTGTCGAAGTCCCCCTTCGCCTCCATGAGCGAGGTCAGCGCCGGGTAGTTGTCGTTCCACCCGGCCGCCGAGCCGCCGGGGCGGCGGGCCGCGGCCAGCAGCCTGTCCTCCCACTCCTTGCCCATCCCGCCGTCGCGGGTGGCGCTGGCCAGGGCGACGGACAGGTTCTTGTAGACGTCCTGGTAGCCCGCGGCGTTGTGGTTGCCGTGGGCGAGGCCGTCGTAGACCTTGCTGTACTCCAGCAGGGCCTCGGGGCCGGTCTTGCCGCCGGCGTTGAGGCCGTTGAGCAGGGTGGTGGAGAAGTCCTTGTTCTCCGCGTTGGCGGCCATCAGGGCCTGCAGCTGCTTGAGCTGGTCGTCGGAGAGGCTGCCGGCCTTGGACATCAGGTCCGTGGCCCGCTTGGCGTCGGCGACCGGGCCGGCGCCGTACGGGGCGGCGTTGAAGGCGGTGGTGCTGGTGCCGATGTCCCCCTGGAGGGCTGCGGTGGCCCGCTGGTCGGCGGCAGAGGCCTTCTCCACGGCCTTGCCGAGCCGGTCGGCGATCGCCTGGGCGTTGGCCCGGATGGTGCGTTCGGCCTCGGGGTCGTTCCTGGACTCCTTCGGTACGGTCCAGTTGACCGCACCGTCCGCGGTGACGCTCAGGGTGGTGTCGGCCTGGGCGTCGTGGAGTGCCGTGTCGAGGTCGCGGCGGGCGGCGGCGAAGTCCTCGGCGGCGGTCTTCATGATCGCGGCGAGGGCGGTGGCGACGGCCGAGGCCTGCTTGAAGTCGCCGTCGATGCCCTGCATCGCCTTGGTCGCCTCGTCGGCGGCGTCGCCCGTCCAGCCGGCCCGCTGGGCGGTGCTGGTGAGGTCCTTGGCGACCCGGCCGTCCATGGAGGTGAGGGCCTTGGCCACGCCGGCCCAGGCCTCGGCGGCCTCGTTCACCCCGGAGAAGTCGGCCTCGTGCAGTTCCTTGAAGGACACCATCTCTTCGTTCCCCCTTGCCTTCTACCGACCCGGACGGAAGCCGGCGGCGACGGCGGCTTCGTTGGACTGGTAGTACTGCTGTGTCCGGTCGAGGTTGTTGGCGGCGCTGCCGAGCTTGCCGTGCAGGGTCTTGCACTGCTGCAGCCAGCGTTCGGTGCTGCCGGTGAGGGCGCCGCCGAAGGAGAAGCCGCGGATCCTGGTCGACGCGGTGCTCGCGTACTCGGTGAGGCTGTGCGCGCCCGCGCCCGCCTTGCCGTTGGCGTTGTCGAGGTCGGTGGCGATCTGGCGGGCTATCGCGGCCGAGGCGGTGAGCTCGTACGGGGTGTCCAGCCGGGTGGTGGCCTTGCCGGGCGGCATGAGGGGGAGCGGCGGCACGGTGGTGTCGCTCGGCTGCGCCGCCGGATTGGCGTACGGCGATTTCGCGGCGTACGTGGACGCCGGGCCCGGCATCGGGTCCTTGGCCGGTGCGACCGGTCCCGTGACGAAGTTCGGGCTACCCATGTGCGGAAATCCTCCCCATTCGGCGATGCGGCCGCTCCCCTGCGGCATGACGACCGTACAGGGGGGCACTGTCAGTGCACTGACCCACCCTCCGTCATTCCGGATGTGCGGGGAGTGGTGGGGTTCACCGGGGCCCGGCCGAGGGGGAATTGGCGGTTCGGCGCGAGGGCGGAGGTCTTGTTACTGGCGAGTCGCTTGCCTATCATCCCGAGTGTTACAGCTTTACTGTCAAACCCGTCGGGAAGGGTTCAGCTGCCAGTGGGTGACGCGAGCGGTGCGCCGGAGGCCGGGGGGCCGCTGGCGGGTGTGCGGGTGGTGGAGCTCGCCGGGATCGGGCCGGGGCCCTTCGCGGCGATGCTGCTGGGGGACCTCGGGGCGGACGTGGTGCGGGTGGACCGGCCGGAGCCCTCGCCGCTCGGCACCGATCCGGCGTACGACCTCAGCAACCGCAACAAGCGCTCGGTGCTGATCGACCTGAAGTCCCCCGAGGGCCCCGGGCGGGTGCTGGACCTGGTCGAGCGGGCGGACCTGCTGATCGAGGGCTACCGGCCCGGTGTCGCGGAGCGCCTCGGCGTCGGGCCGGAGGCGTGCCTGGCGCGCAATCCGGCGCTGGTGTACGGGCGGATGACCGGCTGGGGGCAGCACGGTCCCCGGGCGGCGACGGCCGGGCACGACCTCGGGTACGCGGCGGTCGCCGGGGTGCTCGGGATGGTGGCCGCGCCGGGCGGGGCCGAGGAGGCCCCCGGCATCCCGGCCAACCTGCTGGGCGACTACGCGGGCGGCTCGCTCTACCTGGTCGTCGGCCTGCTCGCGGGTCTGCACCACGCCCGGGCCACCGGCGCGGGCCAGGTGGTGGACGCCGCGATCGTGGACGGCGCGGCGCACCTCGGCAGCATGCTGTGGGGCCTGCTGGCGGCCGGTCACTGGCAGGACCGCCGGGGCGTCAACCTGCTCGACGGCGGCGCGCCGTTCTACGCGCTCTACCGGGCGGCCGACGGTGGGCACCTGGCCGTCGGCGCGCTGGAGCCGCGCTTCTACGCCGAGTTCGCCCGGCTGCTGGAGCTGGGCCCGGACGCGCCCGGCCAGTACGACCCGGCCCGCTGGCCCGAGCTGCGGGCCCTGATCGCCGCCCGCTTCGCCACCCGGACCAGGGCCGAGTGGGAGGCCGTCTTCGCGGGCTCGGACGCCTGCGTGGAGCCGGTGCTGACGATGCGTCAGGCAGCTGTGGACGGCCACCTGTCGGCGCGCGGGACGTACGTCGAGGCGGACGGTGTCACCCAGCCCGCCCCGGCCCCGCGCTTCTCCGCGACCCCCGGCGCCCTGCGCCGCCCGCCGGCCCGGCCGGGCGCGGACACCGGCGAGGTGGCCCGCGACTGGGGCGTGCCCTCCCTCGATCCCGGCGCCCCCTCCCCGGAACCCGGCATCCCGCCCCCGGAACCCGGCGCCCCGCCCCTCGACCCCGGCGCCCTGCCCCTCGACCCCGGCGCCCTGCCCCTCGACCCCGGCGCCCTGCCCCTCGACCCCGGCATCCCGTTCCCCAACCCTTCGGCAGAGCAAGGAGAGTAGCGTTGCAGCGCGAGATCTTCACCGAGCAGCACGACGACTTCCGGGCCACCGTGCGGGCCTTCCTGGCCAAGGAGGTGCAGCCGCACTACGACCGCTGGGAGAAGGCCGGCATCGTCGACCGCTCCGCCTGGCTCGCGGCCGGCCGCCAGGGCCTGCTCGGCCTCGCCGTCCCCGAGGAGTACGGCGGCGGCGGAACCCCGGACTTCCGCTACGCCGCGGTGCTGGCCGAGGAGTTCGCCCGGGCCGGCGCCTCCGGCCTGGCGATCGGCCTGCACAACGACATCATCGGCCCGTACCTCACCTCGCTCGCCACCGAGGAGCAGAAGCGCCGCTGGCTGCCCGGCTTCTGCTCGGGCGAGCTGATCACCGCGATCGCGATGACCGAGCCCGGCACCGGCTCCGACCTCCAGGGCATCCGCACCCAGGCTGTCGACGAGGGGGACCACTACCTGCTCAACGGCGCCAAGACCTTCATCTCCAACGGCATCCTCGCCGATCTGGTGATCGTGGTCGCCCGCACCACCCCCGAGGGCGGCGCGCACGGGCTGAGCCTGCTGGCCGTCGAGCGCGGAACGCCCGGCTTCGAGCGCGGCCGCAACCTCGACAAGATCGGCCAGAAGGCCCAGGACACCGCCGAGTTGTTCTTCGAGGACGCCCGGGTGCCGAAGGAGAACCTGATCGGCGAACTCAACGGCGGCTTCGTCCACCTGATGCAGAACCTCGCCCAGGAGCGGCTCACCATCGCCGCCGCGGCGATCGCCGGCGCCGAGTACCTGGTCGAGATCACCACCGACTACGTCAAGCAGCGCGAGGCCTTCGGCCGTCCGCTCGCCAAGCTCCAGCACGTCCGCTTCGAGATCGCCGAACTGGCCACCGAGTGCGCCGTCACCCGGGCCTTCGTGGACCGCTGCATCACCGAGCACAACCGCTGGGCGCTCACCCCGGCGGACGCCTCGATGGCCAAGTGGTGGGCCACCGAGCTGCAGAAGCGCACCGCCGACCGCTGCCTCCAACTGCACGGCGGCTACGGCTACATGAGCGAGTTCCCGGTCGCCCGGGCGTTCACCGACGGCCGCATCCAGACCATCTACGGCGGCACCACCGAGATCATGAAGGAGATCGTCGGCCGTTCCCTCCTCGGCTGACCGTTCCGCCCCGAGCTCTTGGGCGACCCCGCTCACCCCCTGCCCCGAAACCCGCTGAAAGGCGTTCCACCGTGACCACCGAAGCGTACGTCTACGACGCGATCCGCACCCCGCGCGGCCGGGGCAAGGCCTCCGGCTCGCTGCACGGCACCAAGCCGATCGACCTGGTCGTCGGACTGATCCACGAACTGCGCAACCGCTACCCCGGGCTGGACCCGGCCGCGATCGACGACATCGTGCTCGGCGTGGTCAGCCCGGTCGGCGACCAGGGCTCCGACATCGCCCGGATCGCCGCCATCGCGGCCGGCCTGCCCGACACCGTCGCCGGCGTCCAGGAGAACCGCTTCTGCGCCTCCGGCCTGGAAGCCGTCAACCTGGCCGCCGCCAAGGTCCGTTCCGGCTGGGAGGACCTCGTCCTGGCCGGCGGCGTGGAGTCGATGTCCCGGGTGAAGATGGCCTCCGACGGCGGCGCCTGGTTCGCCGACCCGATGACCGCCTACGAGACCAACTTCGCCCCCCAGGGCATCGGCGCCGACCTCATCGCCACCATCGAGGGCCTCTCCCGCACCGACGTGGACGCCTTCGCCGCCGAGTCCCAGGCCCGCGCCGCCAAGGCCCAGGCGGACGGCCTGTTCGACCGCTCGGTCGTCCCGGTGCGCGACCGCAACGGCCTGGTCGTGCTGGAACGCGACGAGTTCATCCGCCCCGGCACCACCGTCGAAACCCTGGCCGGCCTCAAGCCCTCCTTCGCCGCCATCGGCGAGGCCGGCGGCTTCGACGCCGTCGCCCTCCAGAAGTACCACTGGGTCGAGGCCATCGACCACGTCCACCACGCGGGCAACTCCTCCGGCATCGTGGACGGCGCGGCGCTGGTGGCCATCGGCAACCGCGAGGTCGGCGAACGGTACGGGCTGCGCCCGCGCGCCCGGATCGTCTCCGCGGCCGTCTCCGGCTCCGAGCCGACCATCATGCTCACCGGCCCCGCCCCGGCCACCCACAAGGCGCTCGCCAAGGCCGGGCTCACCGCCGCCGACATCGACCTGGTCGAGATCAACGAGGCCTTCGCCGCGGTCGCGCTCCGCTTCGTCCGCGAACTCGGCTTCCGCCACGACCAGGTGAACGTCAACGGCGGCGCGATCGCGCTCGGCCACCCGCTCGGCGCCACCGGCGCGATGCTGCTCGGCACCGTGATCGACGAACTGGAGCGGCGCGACCTGCGCTACGGCCTGATCACCCTCTGCGTGGGCGGCGGCATGGGCATCGCCACCATCGTCGAGCGCATCTGAGCCCGCCCGTCGCCCGCCGCCACCCTTCCTGGGACACGCCGGGCGTGGCACCTCCTCCGCAGACCGGTAGACCTGGAGACCGTGAACCCATGAGCGACACCACCACCATCCGCTGGGAGCAGGACCAGGACGGCGTGGTCACCCTCGTCCTCGACGACCCCGCCCAGTCCGTCAACACCATGAACGAGGCCTTCGCCGCCGACTTCGAGACCGCCGTCGCGCGGCTGGCTGCCCTGGCGTCCTCGGACGCGCTGCGCGGCGTGGTGATCACCTCCGGCAAGAAGACCTTCTTCGCCGGGGGAGACCTGCGGATGCTCTCCGCCGCCCGCCCCGAGGACGCCGAGGCCGTCTTCGAGAAGTCGATGCGGATCAAGCGCTCGCTGCGCACGCTGGAGACCCTCGGCAAGCCGGTCGTCGCCGCCCTCAACGGCAGCGCGCTCGGCGGCGGCCTGGAGATCGCCCTCGCCTGCCACCACCGGATCGCCCTGAACACCCCCGCCGGCCGGATCGGCCTGCCCGAGGTGACCCTCGGCCTGCTGCCGGGCGGCGGCGGCGTGGTCCGTACGGTCCGGCTGTTCGGCATCACCGACGCCCTGCTGAAGTTCCTGCTCCAGGGCCGCCAGTACCGTCCGGCGCAGGCGCTGGAACACGGACTGGTGCACGAACTGGTCGACACCCCCGAGGAGCTGGCCGCCCGGGCGCGCGCCTGGATCGAGGCCAACCCGAGCGCCGTCCAGCCCTGGGACGTCAAGGGCTACCGGATCCCCGGCGGCACCCCGGCCACCCCGGCCTTCGCCGCCAACCTCCCCGCCTTCCCGGCCAACCTGCGCAAGCAGCTGAACGGCGCGCCCTACCCGGCCCCGCGCAACGTCCTGGCCGCCGCCGTGGAGAGCGCCCAGGTGGACGTCGACACCGCGATGGCCGTCGAGGCCCGCTACTTCACCGAGCTGGTCTGCGGACAGACCAGCAAGAACATGATCCAGGCGCTGTTCTTCGACATGCAGGCGGTCAACTCCGGTGCCGGACGCCCGAAGGACGTCGAGAAGCGGCCGGTCCGCAAGGTCGCGGTGCTCGGCGCCGGGATGATGGGCGCGGGCATCGCCTACGCCTGCGCCAAGGCCGGCATCGACGTCGTGCTCAAGGACGTCAGCGTCGAGGCCGCCGAACGCGGAAAGGCCTACTCGGAGGGGCTGCTGAACAAGGCCGTCGCGCGCGGGCGCTCCACCGAGGCCGGGCGCGACGAGCTGCTGGCCCGGATCACCCCCACCGCCGAGGCCGCCGACCTGGCCGGCTGCGACGCGGTGATCGAGGCCGTCTTCGAGAACACCGAGCTCAAGCACAAGGTGTTCCGGGAGATCGAGGGCGTGGTCGACGCCGGCGCGCTGCTCTGCTCCAACACCTCCACCCTGCCGATCGGCGTGCTCGCCGAAGGCGTCGAGCGCCAGGGCGACTTCATCGGGCTGCACTTCTTCTCGCCGGTCGACAAGATGAGGCTGGTCGAGATCATCCGCGGCCCGCGGACCGGGGACGAGGCGCTGGCCCGCGCCTTCGACCTGGTCCGGCAGATCGACCGGACCCCGATCGTGGTCAACGACTCGCGCGGCTTCTTCACCTCGCGGGTGATCGGCCAGTTCCTCAACGAGGGCGTCGCCATGGTCGGCGAGGGCGTCCACCCGTCCAGCATCGAGCAGGCCGCCGCCCAGGCCGGCTACCCCGCCAAGGTGCTCTCCCTGATGGACGAGCTCACCCTCACCCTGCCGCGCAAGATCCGGGACGAGTACCGGCGCTCGGTCGAGGCCGTCGGCGGCACCTGGACGCCGCACCCGGCGGACGCGGTGGTCGACCGGATGGTCGACGAGTTCGGCCGTCCCGGACGCAGTGGCGGCGCGGGCTTCTACGAGTACGGCGAGGACGGCAGGCGCGGGCGGCTCTGGCCGGGGCTGCTGGAGCACTTCCCCGCAGGGGCGGCGGACGTCCCCTTCGAGGACCTCAAGGAGCGGATGCTGTTCAGCGAGGCGCTGGACTCGGTGCGCTGCCTGGAGGAGGGCGTGCTGACCTCGGTCGCCGACGCCAACGTCGGCTCGATCCTCGGCATCGGCTTCCCGGCCTGGACGGGCGGCGTGTTCCAGTACATCAACGGCTACCAGGGCGGCCCGGCCGGCTTCGCGGCCCGCGCCCGCGAGCTCGCCGCCGCGTACGGCGAGCGGTTCGCGCCCCCGGCGCTGCTGGAGCGGGTGGCGGCCGAGGGACGGACCTTCACGGACTGACCGTCACGGACCGACCGTCACGGACTGACCTTCACGAACCGACCCGACGACCTGCTCGGATCCCGGTGGGGCCGTGCGCCGCACGGCCCCACCGGGCCTCCGCCCCTACGCCTGTACCTGCTCCTGTTCCCGGGCCTGTACCTGCTCCTGCCCCTGCTCCTGGCGCAGTTCCTCGCCCAGTTCCTCCCGCAGGTACCGCTGGAAGGCCGTGACCAGCGCCTGCGCCACCATCGGCTGGATGTGGTCCGTCAGCGCCCGCATCCGGGCCAGCTCCTGGGGCGCGGGCTCGCTCTCCCGGTACGGCTTCCACACCGTCTCGCGGAACAGCCGCTGCAACTCCCGGGCCGTCGCCCGGCTGTGCTCCACCACCACCGACCGGGCGGCCAGCAGCGTCTCCAGCGGGATCGGCACGTCCAGGATCCGCACGCCCAGCGGCAGCAGTCCCGGATCCACCCGGAACACCTCCGGATCCCCCGTCCGCTCCAGCGCCCCCATCGCGGCGAGCCGCCCGACCTGCTCCTCCGTCAGCCCCCGCCCGGCCCGCCGCTCCAGCTGAGCCCTGGTGGCCTCCTCCGGGGCCTCCGGCGTCCAGGACGCCACCAGTGCACGGTGGATCGCCAGGTCCAGCGGTGAGCTGTCCTGCGGCAACCGCGCCAGGTACCGCTCGATCGCCGCCAGCGTCAGCCCCTGCCGCTGCAACTCCTCGATCAGCTCCAGTCGGTCCAGGTGCGCCGCCCCGTACAGCCCCACCCGCCGCGGCCCCAGCTCCGGCGGCGGCAGCAGCCCCTTCGTCCCGTAGAACCGCACCGTCCGCACCGTGACCCCGGCCCGCGCCGCCAGCTCGTCCACCGTCAGCCGCAACCCGACCCCCACCTCGCCGTGCTCCCCCACCCGCCGCCTCCCGCGCTGGCACACTCCTGCTGTGACAGCAGCAGTGTGACAGTGCCCGTCGCCCCGGGTCCATCGGTGCACCGGCTCAGGAGGACGGCCGGCGTCCGGTGGCGAGGCCGCGGGCGTAGCGGCGGAGCAGGTCGTGGGGGTAGGCGTACCGGCGGGGCGCGGGGGAGACGAGCAGTCCGACATCCACCAGCGCCTCGGTGAGCTCGATCGTCTCCGCCTCGGGGCGCCGCCGGCGATCCTCTACGTGATGTCGGTCGTGTCGACCGCGTCGGTCTTGCCGCCGCTCCGACAGCGCTGGGCCGACGGGCCCCTCCGGCCCGGGCACCCGAGTGAGTGCCCGGGCCGGAAGGCTGCCGGTGGGGAGCATCGGTGCGGTGCGGGCTACGCGCCGCGGGGGTCAGGCGAGGGCGGCGTGGTGGCGGCGGGTGACTTCGGGGTGGGCCCTGGTGTAGCCCTTCCACTCGTTGAGGCCGAAGTCGGCGAAGAGCGGGTTGGCCGGGTCCTCGGTGGCGCCGGGGGCGTGGTGGGCGAGCGGGAAGTCGAGCGGCTCGATGTGGGCGTCGAGGCGGGGGTTGTAGAAGAACGGCACCGAGAAGCGCTCGCGGGCGCCGGGCGGGCTGACCACGCGGTGGCTGGTGGCCTTGAGGTAACCGTCCGTGGCCACCTCCAGCAGCTCGCCGAGGTTGACGACGAAGGCGCCGTCGAGCGGCGGGACGTCCAGGAAGGTGCCGTCCGCGCGCTCGACCTGGAGGCCGCCGACGGTGTCCTGCAGGAGCAGGGTGATGAAGCCGTAGTCCTTGTGGGTGCCGACGCCCTGGCCGGTGCCGTCCGGGGCGCTGCCGGGGTAGCGGACCAGCTTGAGGCGCAGGTGGGGGTGGCCCGCGAAGGCCTCGTCGTAGAAGTCGGGGCGGGCGCCGATCGCGGTGAGCAGCTCGTGCAGCAGGCGGCGGGCGACCCCGCCGAGGTGGTCGATCCAGCCGAGCGCGGCGGTGCGCAGCTCGGGGAGCGCCTCGGGCCACTGGTTGGGCCCCTCCAGCCACCAGTACGGGGGCTCGCCGGTGCCGGGGACGTGCGGGGGCAGTTCGGCGCCGATGTCCAGCTGGTCGCGCCAGTCCTGGCTGCCGCCGGTGCGTTCGTCACCGGTGCGGGTGTAGCCCCGGTAGTGGGGGGAGTTGAGGTTGCTCACGGCGAGCCGGTCGGCCTCGGGGAGTGCGAAGAAGGCGCGCATGGCCCGGGCGAGTGCGGTGGTCTCGTCCGAGGTGACACCGTGGCCGACGAGCTGGAAGAAGCCGACGCCGGTGGCCGCGTCGCGGAGCTCGTCGTGCAGGCGGCGACGGTCCTCCGGGCTGCCGTCGGCGAGCGACAGGTCGATCACCGGGAGGGCGTCCGCCGGGGCGGAGTCGGTGCCGGTCTCGGATATGGGCGTGTACTGCTGCGTCATGTGTGACATCCGCTGGGTCTCGTCCCGGCTGGTCCCGGTGGTCGACCGGGGACGGCCGGAGCAGCGCCTGGTGCGGCGGGTGCTCGGGGAGCCGGGAGGTGGTGGCGGCAGGGCAGGGGCCGCCGGTGAGGGTGGGTGGCGCGAGGTTCAGCCGGAGCGTCGACAGGACATGGTCGTCACGCGGAGCAGGTCCACGTGGCGGCGGCGAACAAGGATGAGCACCTCACCAGCCTAATTGACCCGTTCTGCGGCAGGCGAGCCCCGTGCAGCGGAGGGCCACTCGCCACTTGTCGGTGATCTATCAAGTTGTGCGGGGCCGGTGCCGGAGCGCGGGCGATGGCGGCTCCTTTCAGGAGTTGTTGAGGTAGGCCAGGACGGCCAGGACCCGACGGTTGTCGTCGTCGGAGGGCTGGAGGTCGAGCCGGACGAAGATCGACGCGGTGTGCTTGGCGACCGCCCGCTCGGTGATCACCAGCTGCTGGGCGATCGCCGCGTTGGACCGGCCCTCCGCCATCAGCGCCAGCACCTGTCGCTCGCGCGGCGAGAGGGTGGAGACCGGGCCGGCCGAGGAGTTGTGGGTGAGCAGTCGGGTGATCACCTCCGGATCCATGACGGTGCCGCCCTGGGCGACCCGCCGGACGGCGTCGATGAACTGGGTGCCGTCCATCACCCGGTCCTTGAGCAGGTAGCCGATCCCGCCGGTGCTGCCGGCGAGCAGCTCGCGCGCGTAGAGCTGCTCCACGAACTGCGACAGCACCAGGACGGGCAGGCCCGGGTGGGCCCGGCGGGCCGCGAGCGCGGCCCGCAGCCCCTCGTCCGTGAAGCCCGGCGGCAGCCGGACGTCGACCACGGCGATGTCGGGGCGGTCCGCGGCCACCGCGGCGAGCAACTGCTCTCCGTCCTCCACCGCCGCGGTGACCTTCATGCCGTTGGCCTCCAGCAGCCGGGTCAGGCCGTCCCGGAGGAGGAAGAGGTCTTCGGCGATGACAACGCGCACGGGATCTCCAGGTTCACAATGGTCGGCCCGCCGGACGGGCTGCTGATCGCGAGCACCCCGTCGAAGGCGGCCAGTCGGCGTTCGGTTCCGCTGAGGCCGGTTCCCCGGGACGGGTCGGCGCCGCCGCGCCCGTCGTCGGTGACCGATATCCGCAACAGCCCGCCACTGTGCCCTATCTCGATCCACACCTGCGAGGCCCCGGCGTGCTTGACCACGTTGGCCAGCAGCTCCGTCACCGCGAAGTAGGCCGCCGACTCCACCGGGGCGGATGCCCGGCCGGGCAGGTCGCCGCTGAAGCCGACCGGCAGCGGCATGTCCAGCGCCGTCGCCCGAACCGCGTCGGCCAGGCCGCGGTCGGCGAGCACCGGGGGGTGGATGCCGCGGACCAGGTCCCGCAGCTCTCCCAGCGCCCTCACCGAGGACAGCCGGGCCTCGGCCAGCAACGGCCCGAGGGCGTCCGGATCGTCCTTCAGCTGCTCGGCCACGGTCAGCAGCATGCCCAGGGCCACCAGCCGGGCCTGCGCCCCGTCGTGCAGGTCCCGTTCGATCCGGCGCAGCTCGGCCGCGCCGGCGTCGATGGTGTCCGCCCTGGTCCGCGCGAGGTGGCTGACCCGGCGGGCGAGCTCGGCCCGCCGGGAGGGCCCGAGCAGGGCCCGGGCGGCCTTCTCGTGGAACCGCAGGACCGGTGGGGCGGCCCACAGCACGGCCAACGGGGCGACGGTCAGACCCATCGCGTAGACGACGCCCAGGGCGAAGAACCGGCCGTTCCGGCCGAAGACCTCCAGGGCGACCGGGGTCAGCAGGACGATCGCGGCGGTGAGCAGCACGGCGGCGCCGGTGAGCAGGGTCCAGGCGAAGTCCCGCCAGGTCGCCGGGTCGGTGAGCCAGCCGCCGGTGCGCAGCCGTCGCCAGGGCCCGGCCCCGACCGGCCGGCGGTACGGCACCGGGATCGGCCGCCCGCTCCACTTCCCGACCGTCCGCCTGCTCTCCGTCGCGGCCCAGCGGGCCCCGAACAGCCCGAGCACCAGCAGCGAGGGCGCCAGCCAGAGCGAGCCGGACCGGCCGCCGGGCGCGGCACCCCCGTAGAGGTGCGTCGCCATCAGCGCTATCGCCCCCGGGGCGAACAGCGCGGCGCCGACCGCCCGGCCGCCGCCCCCGGTGGCCCAGCAGAGCGCCCAGAGGGCGACCGGCCCCATCGGCACCACCAGGATCAGCGGTCCGCCCGGGTGGAGGTCCAGGGGATCGTCCGGTCCGAACAGCGCGGAGGCCAGCAGGACCGGCCCCGCCAGCAGCGCGAGGAAGCCCGTCACGGCCAGCGTCGCCGCGTACCAGGCCCGCACCCCGTCCGTGCACGCCCGGCCGACCCTCAGGGCCAGTCCTTCCAGCACTCCCGCGTTCATGACGCGCCCCCTCTCCCATCCGTGGCCCCGGTCGGGGACCTCGGAGCCGCGGGCCCGGAGCGGCGGACCCGAAGCCGTCGCCCCGAAGCCCCCGCGGACCCCGGTTCCGATCTTTCGATGGGTCAGTCTGCCCGTCCGGGTCGCCCGGCGCTCTAGGCCTGAACACCCAGTTCGGGGTGTATCTGGATACACCCCGTAGAGGCCGTCCAGACGGCTGTCGGCACCCCGTCGCGGATTCGTAGCGTCATGTCCCGTCAGCCGGACCGGATTTCCCGGGGCCGGACCCCGAACCGTGGAGGGCCCGTGAACGCGCCGATCATCCGGATCCGCGGCGTCAGCAAGACGTACGACCGATCCGACTCCGCCCGTCCCGCCCTGGCCGGGCTCGACCTGGAGGTCCGGGCCGGCGAGGCGCTGGCCGTGCTCGGCCGCTCGGGCAGCGGCAAGTCCACCCTGCTGAACCTGGTCGCCGGTCTCGACCGTCCGAGCGAGGGCGAGGTGGAGGTGGACGGCGTCGCCGTGCACCGGCTCGGCGAGGCCGCGCTGGCCGAGTACCGGCGGGCGCGGATCGGCATGGTGTTCCAGTTCTTCAACCTGCTGGACGACCTGACCGCGGAGGACAACGTGCTGCTCCCGGCCCAGCTCGCGGGGATGCGACGGGAGGCGGCCCGTGCCCGGGCCGGGGAACTGCTGGAACGGCTGGGAGTGGCCCGGCACGCCAAGGCCTTCCCCGGCCGGCTCTCCGGCGGCGAGCGCCAGCGGGTCGCGGTGGCCCGGGCGCTGATGAACCGTCCGCCGCTGTTGCTGGCCGACGAGCCCACCGGAGCGCTGGACACCGCCTCGGCCGCCGACGTCCGCGACCTGCTGCGCGGGCTCAACGCGGAGGGCCAGACGATCCTGCTGGTCACGCACGACACCGCGCTCGCCGACGCCTGTGCCGACCGGACGATCGAACTGCTCGACGGCCGGCTGGTCCGGGACACGGCGGCCGCGTCGGCGCCGGGCGGTGGCCGATGAGCGCGCTCGGCAAGGTGGTGCGTGCCGGGGTCGGCCGCCGGCGGGTGCAGACACTGGTGATGGTGCTCACCACGATGGTGTCCGTGACGGCGTGCATCCTCGCGCTCGGGCTGCTGGTCGCCGCCCAGGGCCCCTACCAGCGCTCCTTCGCGGACCAGCGCGGCGCCCACCTCAACGTGCTGTACGACGGGGAGAGAGCGAGCCCAGCCCAGCTCGCCGCGACGGCCCACGCGCCCGGCGTGACGGCCACGGCCGGCCCCTACCAGGCGGTGACCGTCCAGCCGCGCTCCGGCCCCGACACCCGGATCCCGCCGGCCGGGAGCCCGCTGCCGCCGATGACGCTGGTCGGCCGTGCCCAGGACGGCCCACTGGACGGCCTGCGGATCACCGATGGCCGCTGGATCGCGGGCCCCGGTGAGGTGGTGTTCCTGGACGGGCACTCCCCGCTGGCGGTCGGCGACAGCATGGAGTTCCCGGACCGGCCGGGGCACCCGACGCTCAAGGTCGTCGGCCTGGCGGCCTCGGTCTCCTGGAGCGCGGACGGCTGGGTCGCCCCGGAGCAGGTGGCCGGGCTGGCGGCGCCCGGCACGGTGCCCGCGGTCCAGTACCTCTACCGCTTCGCCCACGCCGACGACGACGCCGAGGTGGCCGCGGACCGCGCCGCGCTGGCCGCCGCCGTCCCCGGCGACGCGCTCGCCGGGGTCACCTCCTACCGACCCGCCCGGGAGGAGGCGAACCGGACGGCCTCGACCTTCGTCCCGTTCGTCACGGCCTTCGGGGTGCTCGGGCTGGCCATGTCGGTGCTGATCATCGGTGTCGTGGTCAGCGGCGCCGTCAGTGCCGCCACCCGGCGGATCGGCATCCTCAAGTCCCTGGGCTTCACGCCCGCCCAGGTGGCACGCGCCTACGTCGGCCAGGCGCTGATCCCCGCCGGGCTCGGCACGGCGCTCGGCGTGCTCCTCGGGAACCTGCTCTCCGTACCGGTCCTCGGGCTGGCTCACAAGGCCCTGCGCGGCGGGCTGCTCGGCATCCCGGTCTGGGTGGACGCCGTGGTCGCGGTGGCGGCGCTGGCGGCCGTGGCGGGCACCGCGGTGGTACCGGCCCTGCGGGCCGGGCGGCTGCGGACGGTGGAGGCACTCGCGGTCGGCCGGACGGCTCCCGGCGCCAAGCGGGCGGCCGCCCGCCGCATGGCCGGCGGGGCGGGGGCGGCGGGTCCGCTGTCCCGGGCGCAGGACCTGATCGGCCGGCTGCCGGTGCCACGTGCGTTCAGCCTCGGGCTGGCCTCCCCGCTCAACCGGCCGGGCCGCTCGGCGACCACCGGTGCCGCCGTGGTGCTCGGCACGGTCGGGGTCACCCTCTGCGTCGGTCTGACGCTCTCGCTGAGCTCCATCCAGGAGGGCCTGGCGGCCGACCGCGCGGGCAAGGTGGTGGTCCAGGTCCCGATCGAGGGCGCCGCGCAGCCCGTCGACCACGTGGACGAGGCGGCCGTGGCCAAGGCCGTCGAGTCCCGGCCGGGCACCCGCGCCTGGTACAGCACCGCTCCGGCCCCGATCGCCCTGGCCGGGAACACCGGGCGCTCCGAGGTGGTCGCGTTCAGCGGCGACGCCTCCTGGAGCGGCTTCCAACTGGTCTCCGGCCGCTGGTTCCACGGCCCCGGCGAGGTGGTGGTGGCCGCCGCCTACCTGCGGGCCAACGAGGCGAAGGTCGGTGACACCGTCACCCTCACCGACCACGGCCGCAGCACCCCGGCGAAGATCACCGGCGAGGTCCTGACCACCCACGACGTGGTGTTCACGGACCGGGCCACGCTGGCGCCGCTCGGTGGCGCGATCCACGCCGAGGCGCTCACCTTCCACATCGACCTCACCCCGGGCACCGACGCGCAGTCCTACGCCGACGGGCTGGACCAGGCCGTGAAGCCGATGGGCCTGGGTGCCGAACCCGGCGGGGAGCACCTCAACATCGTGGTGCTGGCGATGAACACCCTGGCGGGCGTGCTCACACTGCTGCTCTCCGTGGTGGCGGGGCTCGGGGTGCTCAACACCGTGCTGCTGGACACCAGGGAACGGGTGCACGACCTCGGGGTGCTCAAGGCGCTCGGGATGGCGCCCCGGCAGACGGTCGGCATGGTGCTCACCTCGGTCTGCGGCAGCGGGCTGGCGGCCGGATTGATCGGAGTCCCGATCGGTGTCCTGGTGCACCACCAGGTGATGCCCGCGATGGCCCGGGCCGCCGGAATCGGAGTGCCGGACGCCGACCTCGCCGTTTTCGCCCCGCCGGTGGCGGGGCCGCTGATACTCGGCGGCCTGGTGCTGGCCCTGCTCGGCGCCGCCCTCCCGGCCACCTGGGCGGCCCGCACCCGGACGGTCACGGCGCTGCGCACGGAGTGACAAGGAGAAAGGACCAGGAGCGGAGCCGCCCGGCGTCCGGCCCGGTCCGGGAGCCCCCCGTAAGGCTCCCGGACCGGCCCGGACAGGGCTGGGTCGGACATGGCCGGGTCAGGTCGGTCCGGCCCAACCCGGCTCAGGACAGCCGCGCCGCCGCGTACGCCTCCATGGCGGCACGCTGGTACGCGGCCAGGCCCGGGGCGATGGCCTCGTACGCGGCGCTCCACTGCTCGTTCTCGGTGCAGGAACGGGCGATCGCCAGGTACTCCTCGGTCGGAACCGAGCGGATGGTGCGGAGCAGCTGGTACTCCTCGTCGATCGTGCTCTGCACGGGCTCGGCGTCGGCCGGGTGGCCGGCCGCCATCAGCTCCGCCAGGTGGATCATGCGGGCGGTCCGCTCGCGCTGTCCGGCCTCGATCTCGGCCGGAGACATCGCGGCGGTCGCGCGCCGAGCCGCCTCGGCGTGCTCGGGGAAGTCGCGCAGGCTCGCGTCGACGTCGTCGGGCTGGATGCCCTCGAACAGGTTCTCGGGGCGGTTGATGGTCATGGGCGTGCCGTCCTTCCGGGAGCGTTCCAGGTCAGCGATCGTGCGGGAAACAGTGGTGGCCAGGGCGTCGAGCCGGTCGCGCTCGGCGACCAGCCGGCGGCGGTGGCCCCGCAGGGCCTCCAGCTCGTCCACCTGATCGCCCAGGATCCGGGCGATCTCGGTCAGCCCCACGCCCAGTGCCCGCAGTACCAGGATCTGTTGCAGCTGGAGCAACTGCCGTTCCTCGTAGTAGCGGTGGCCGTTGGAACCGATCCAGGCCGGGGGCAGCAGCCCGATCTCGTCGTAGTGCCGCAGCGTCCTGGCGGTCACCCCGGACATCCGGGCCACATCGGCGATGGGCCAGGCCATGGCCGCCTCCCTCGTTCTCCACGTCCCCACGTCCCCACGTTCGCGTGGACCGGGGCCGGTTCTCCGGCCCTGGTCACGACCGTAGAGGCTGCCGTTGCGGCAGCTTCAAGCCGAGACTCCCGCCGGTTTGCCCGCTGCCGCACACCGCCGCCCGCTGCCGCACACCGGCGCGCGCCGCCCGTGCCTCTGTGCCTCGTCTGCCTCTATGCCTCGCCGGGCCACGCCTCGCCGAACCAGTCCAGGGACTGCCCGTGCGGCCCGGTGAAGGCCACCGGCCGCCCGTCCAGCGCGAGCGCGAACAGTCCGGAGTCGGCCGGGGCCGGGCGGGGGAGGCGTCGGGCGACGGTCGGCAGCACGGAAACCGCCTCGTTGGAGATCCAGTGCCCGGGCAACTCGCGCATCGTCGCCGCGAACTCCTCCCGCTCCTCCGGCGACAGGTACGCGAGCACCGCGCTGTGGAACACCACCGGCGTCGACCCCGCCGGGGCCCGAGCCACCAACTCGCCCACCGTCGCGTTGAGATCGCCGCGCACCAGCAGCGGCGGTTCGGCCCGGGCGACCCGGACGGCGCCGCGCAGCCGGTCCAGCCGGTGGGTCTGCTCGGGCCAGACCAGCGACTCCAGCCAGCGCACGTCCTCCTCGGCCCGCACATCCAGCGGATTGAGGTCGATCCCGGCCCGCCACACCACCTCGGGCAGCCGCTCCCGCAGGGATCCGGGGAGCGGCACTGGACCGCTCACCGCGCAGTCCAGCGTCACCGGGCTCGCCTCGGCGCCGAACTCGGCGACCGAGGCCCGGCTGCCGCTGCCGCTGCCGCTCTCGCTCCCGCCTCCACTCCTGCGCCCGTCTCCGGCCACGTACCGGTACCGGTATCGATACCGGTCCGGGTACAGGCAGAGTCCGGCCGAGGCGCCGACCTCGATCAGGGCGAGCGGCTGCGGCAGCGCGGCCAGCAGCGGCAGCAGGGTGGCGCAGCGGCCCGCCTCGTTGGTCTGTGTCCGCCGCTCCAGCATCGTCGCCGAGACCCCGGCCCAGTGATCCGCCGCCCAGCCGTGGAAGGCCGGCCAGCCCTCCGTCACCGGCCCGCCCAGGTGCCGGACCGCGCCGAACAGCAGATTCGGCTGCCGCTTCGCGATGGGCAGCCCGTCCAGCAGCGCACACAACTGCCGGTCATC
The DNA here is from genome assembly GCF_042885395.1 of Kitasatospora sp. NPDC058063. Lineage (NCBI taxonomy): Bacteria > Bacillati > Actinomycetota > Actinomycetes > Kitasatosporales > Streptomycetaceae > Kitasatospora > Kitasatospora sp. NPDC058063. The sequence goes on along the minus strand of NZ_JBHVSD010000008.1, from coordinate 106,618 downwards.
GGCGACGCGTTCGGCCAGCTCCTGGTAGATCGGCGAGTTGCCGTGCGCCTCCCTCTCCGCGAACGCCCGGTAGAGCTCCCCCGTACCGCTGCGCATCCCTCGCAGCTCCCTTCGATGCCTTCTCAAGTGATCGAATCGGCTCAGCCTACGCCCGGCCCGTCACCCCTCCCGCCGCCCACAGCGCGTCGACCGGCGGGCCGGTGCACCGGCCCGTCGGCGCCCCGCCCGCCGCCCGTCACCAGAGCCCGGCCGGGCGAAGCGCTCAGCCGAGCAGGCCGCCCATGTGCCCGTCCTCGGCGAGCAGTCGCCAGGAGCAGCCGGGCGAGGCGAACGCCTCCGGGTCGACGGTCTCCACCAGTCGGTCCACCACCGCGCTCAGCAGCGCCTGCGGATCGAACACCGCCCAGGTGCCCCGGGCACGGCCGTAGTCCCAGCGGTCCCACTCGGCGCGCAGCCGCTCGTACGTCCAGAGGGCGTAGAGCAGGGCGGACAGGTCGCGGTTCAGGTAGGCCTCGGGGTGGCCGTCGTCGTACCAGTCCGGCAGCTCCAGCCGGCCGGTGGCGCCGTCCAGGGCGATCGTGAGGTCGGTGGGCCAGTCCCCGAGGGCGAGGAAGTCCCGCTGGTACGGCCGTTCCTCCTCGCCGTCGAAGTACTCCGGGTACGCCTCGCCCATGGTGACCAGCGGTTCCTCGCACACCCCGAACATCGCCCCGCCCAGCGGCAGGCCGACCTCGGTCAGCAGCCGCCGGGTCGGCTCGTGCACGAGAGCGGCGGGCAGCTCCTCGGGCCGGAACCGGTGCACCCGGCCGGGGCCGCCGTCCTGGTCCGTCAGCGCCGCCAGCTCCGCCACCAGCTCCGGGGCCGTCTCGTACGCGGGCCCGCCCGGCCCGCCGGGCAGCGCGCCCCAGCCCAGCGCCCGCACCAGCAGCGCGGTGCCCCAGTGCGGGGGCGGAGCGGATCCGTCGTCGAACAGTCCGGGATCGATCTCCCGCATCCGCCGCTCGGCCCCCGCCAGCACCTCGGCCACCACGGTGGGCCCGCGTCGCCCGTCCAGTGCCTCCGGCCGCCGGGCCCCCTCGGCCACCGCGTCCACCTCGCGCACCAGGCCCGCCAGCGCGGCCACGCCGGAGGCCAGCAGGTCGCGCCGCGGGCCACCGTTGTCCAGGAACACCTCGCCGGTCACCCCGTCCAGCAGCACCAGGCTCCCGCCGGCGGCGAACGGCGTGCAGTACTCCGTCTCCCCGAGGACGAACAGCCGCTCCGCCTCCGCCGGGAAGGCCGTCAGCTCCCCGTCCCCGAGCGCCTCGAAGTCCAGGAACGCCCCGGTCGCCGGCAGTCCCTCCCGCACCAGGAACTCCCGACTCCCCGCGTGCACCACCTCACCCGGCAGCTCCGCCGCCCGCACAAATCCCACGTGCCCCAACCCTTTCCCTGCCTGCCCCGTGACCCACAGACCCTAGCGGCCCGGCCCGACAACACCGAGGACTCCCGAGCGGGGGAGGGGTGCGGCGGCGGGTCGGTGTGAGCGGCCGGCCGGGGGCGGGGCGGGGCGGGGTGGTTCGGTTGGTCGCCCGGGGCGCTCGCCGTGCGGGGGCGGAGGGGGCGCCCGGGCGGCTCACGGCAGCGCGGCCCCGTCGACGTTCCAGTGCTCGGGCAGGTCCGCGTCGCAGAAGACGCAGGCGTAGTGCTCCTCGCGGACGAGGTTGCAGCGGGCGCACCGGGGGCAGCGGCGGAAGACCACCGCGTGGGTGAAGGCGTCGGGGTGCGGCAGTCCGAGGCGGGCGAGGGCGGCGGCGACGGCGGGCCAGGACGTGGTGTCGGGGCAGTAGCCGGTGGAGTGGTTGCCGACCGTCTCGACCTCCCATCCGTCCGGTGACCGCCGGAACCCGATCTCCCCGGCGCTCAGCACCAACTCCCCGCCCGCACAGTCCACATGCTCGCTGCGGCGCGGAGCGATTCGCAGTGCGCCGCCGAGGTCGACCACGAAGGTGAACGGTTCCGCGAGCTCCTCGGCCGACCGCTCCTCCGCCCAGGCGGCGAACTCGCCTTCCGTCCGCAACCGTTGACCGCCACCGCCACCGCCACCGCCACCGCCACCGCCATCGCCGCCACTGCCACTGCCACTGCCACAGCCCCCGCCGCCGGTGCCGTCACCAGCCGCCCGCAGCTCCGGCGGCCCCACGTACCGGTACGCCCTCCCGAAGCTGTCCGCCACCTCCGCCTCGATTCCGCGCTCGGCCAGCCGCGCCCGCCAGTACGCCATCTCGACGGCTGTCCCGCTGAGGCCGAAGTCCCGCAGCTCGTCGAGGAGTTCCCGCGCCTGCCGGAGTGTGATGTCCGCTCCTTCGCGGAGCGTCCGTAGTGCGGCCACCGGGTCGGTGAGCGGCCCGGTGAGTCGGAGCCGGGCCGGTCCGTGGGTGGTCAGCAGCGTCTCGCGGACGTCCTGCGGTGCGGCCTCCGGGCCCGCGTCCTCGCAGCAGGCGGCGCCGCACCGCGGGCAGAAGCGCTCGGCGTCCCACCACAACTCCCGTCCGTGCAGCAGGAACTGCCCGAAGCTCCGGACCGCGTCGCCGCCGCAGTCCGCGCACCGGACGGTCACCCTCGCGCCCTGCTCCGTACCCGTCACGCCGGATGTCCCCATGCCCGACACCCTAGGGAGCCGCTTCGCTGCCGCTCCACCCGGCCCGTAGGGTGCGGGGATGAAGCGCTACCTGCTGACCGGCACCCCGGGGGCCGGGAAGACGGCGATCCTGCGGTGGCTGGAGTGGGCGGGCCATCCGGTGGTCGAGGAGGCCGCGACGGACGTCATCGCGCTGCGGCAGGCCCAGGGCGAGCCGGAGCCGTGGACGGCCCCGTCGTTCGTGGACGCGGTGGTCGACCTGCAGCGGCGGCGGCAGGAGGGGGCCGTCGGCCGACCGGGGGAGGTGCGGTTCTTCGATCGCTCGCCGGTGTGCACGTACGCCCTGGCGGTGTACCTCGGCCATTCGGTGACCCGGGCCCTCACCCGGGAGCTCGACCGCATCCGGGAGGCGGGGGTGTACGAGCGCCGGGTGTTCTTCGTGGAGAGCCCGGGCTTCGTCACTCCGTCCGAGGCCCGGCGCATCTCGTACGAGGAGTCGCTGCGGTTCGAGCGGATCCACCGGGAGGCCTATGCCGGGTTCGGGTACGTGTGTGTACCGATCGCCCCGGGGCCCCTCGCCGACCGGGCGGCGGCCGTGGTGCGGCACGTCGGCGCGGACGCGGCCCCGCACGGGAGCTGACGGTTCAGGCCAGGCTGCCGGCCTGCCGGGCCGCCTGCTCCACGCGGTCGTGGTGGGCCCGCCACCAGTCGGCGTCGCCGGGGGCGGTGTTGGCGCCGTCGGAGCGCTGGCCGGTGGCGCCGTCCACGAGTTCGCGGACCAGGTCGGCGTGTCCCACATGGCGATGGGTCTCGGCGATCATGTGGACGAGTACCCGGTGCAGGGTCTGTTCGTGGCCGGCGCCGAACGGGACCTTGCCGACGGCGTCCAGCGGCAGGGCCTCGATGGTGGCGTCGGAGTGTGCCCAGACCCGCCGGTAGCGCCCGGTGATCTCCTCGGTGCTCTCGTCCGCCCGCGCCCACAGGTCGCCGTTCGGCTCGGTCCCGCCGGTGATCCACACGGGGGCCGGTTCGGGGAAGGGGCGGCCGAAGGTGTCGCCGAAGTACAGGGCCTCGGCGCCGGTGACGTGCTTGACCAGGCCCAGCAGGTTGGTTCCGGTGGGGGTGAGCGGGCGGCGCAGGTCGTACTCGGAGAGGCCTTCGAGCTTCCAGAGCAGGGCGTCGCGGGCGTCCTGGATGTAGATCCGGAGATCGGTCTTGTCATCTGTCACGGTCATGGGATCAGTCTGCTGATCACGGAATGCCTGTCCATCGATTTCCCGCCCCGCGAACGTCCGGCCAGGAGTCAACTCGTGCCAGGATCAACTCCGTTCGCCCGAGGCCGGTTCCCTGGCCGGATCCCTGTCCGAACCTCTGGCCGAACCCGGCCGCCCCCGGACTGGCGGAGGCGCCGGCCGAGGCGCTGGGGCTCGACGGGCGGGGGCGGCTGCTCGACGTGGGGTGCGGGCCGGGCACGCTGGCGCTGGGCCTGGCGCACCTGTTCGGCGAGGTCGTCGGAGTGGACCCGGGCGCCGGGATGACCGCCGAGGCGCGCCGGGCCGGCGCCGCGGAGCCCAAGGCCACCTGGGTGCGGGCCCGGGCCGAGGAACTGCCCTCGGGCCTCGGCACCTTCACACTGGCGACCTTCGGCCAGTCCTTCCACTGGATGGACCGCGACCTGGTGGCGGCGACCGTACGGCGCGTGCTGCGGCCCGGCGGCGCCCTGGCGCACGTCTCGGACCTGAAGGGCGAACCGCGGCCCACCGAGGGGCTGCCGCACCCGCCGGTCCCGTACGCCGCGATCGGCGAGCTGGTCCGGCGCTACCTCGGCCCGGTCCGCCGCGCCGGGCAGGGGCTGCTGCCGCACGGCACACCGGACGGCGAGGCCGCCGTCCTCACCCGGGCGGGCTTCACCGGCCCGCAGCGGATCGTCGTCCCGGGCGGGCGACCGCTGGAGCGCACGGCCGACGAGGCGGTCGCGGGCGTCTTCTCGCTCTCCTCCTCGGCCCCGCACTTCTTCGCGGAGCGCCGCCCGGCCTTCGAGTCGGACCTCCGCGGCCTCCTCGCCCGGACCTCGCCGTCGGGGCTCTTCTCGGAGCGGCAGCCGAGCGGCGAGGTGTTCATCTGGCGCACCGCACCGCAGCGGAGCGTTGACGGTTCGGGACGGGACGGGACGCAGAGCACAGAGCACGGCCGCACGGGACACCGGACATCGGGCATCGGGCACGGGACAGGAGGGCCGCCCCCGCCCCGACCCCGTCGACGCTCTCGCCGCCGACGCAGGGGAAGCGGTCGGGGAGCAGCCGGGGAGCGGTCAGCGGACGACGTCGAAGACCTGCTTCTGCAGGCCGTTCCCGTACACCTCGTGCTCGACCAGCTTCAGCTTCTGGGTGTCCTTGTCCGTCGTGCTGAACAGGCGCTTGCCGGCGCCGAGCAGCAGCGGGAAGACGAGCAGGTGGTAGCGGTCGATCAGACCGGCGTCCGAGAGGGCCCGGTTCAGGGCGGCGCTGCCGTGGACGATGATCGGGCCGCCCTCGGTCTCCTTCAGCGCGGCGACCTCGTCGAGCGAGCGCAGGATGGTGGTCCCGCCCCAGTTCGGCACCAGGTCGTCCTCGGTGAGGGTGGTGGAGACGACGTACTTCGGCAGCGTCTTGTAGCGGGCGAACTCCGGCATGTCCGGCCACACCGGGCTGAACGCCTGGTAGCTGACCCGGCCGAGCAGCATCGCGGTGGCCTCCTCCTGCTCCCGACCCTTGATCTCGAACGCCTCGGGGAGGAACTCGATGTCCTTGAAGGTCCAGCCGGAGTTGCGGTAGCCGGGTTCGCCGCCGGGGCCCTCGACGACGCCGTCGAGCGAGACGAAGGCGGTGCTGATCAGGGTGCGCATGGGTGGTTCCTCGGTTCTCGTGCGGTTTCTCGTGCGGATCTGGAGCGGTCGGGCCGGGCAGGTCGGGTCAGGTGAGTCGGCCGTGTCGGTCAGGCTGGGTCGGGCCGGTCGGGCCGGTCGGGCCGGGGAGGTCCGAACGGCCGGAAGGAGCAGGTCGGCCGAGGACCCCGGACAGCCACTGCTGCCAGGCGGCCTCGGACCCGTCCGGAGCCGGGCCGAAGAGGTGGTGGAACATCAGCACCAGGCCGGAGCCGTGGTGGAAGGTGTAGAGCCCGTCGGCGGTGCGGACCTCGAAGCGTTCGTCGTCCGCCCAGGCCACCTCGCCGTCCAGTGGGGGCAGGCCCGCCGGTTCGCCGTGGACCCGCGTGCCCGCGGTGACCGGGAGCGGCAGCGACAGGGCGTGGGCGAGGAGGGCCCGGACCTCCGGCTCCGGTCGGCCGGCCGACGGCGCGGCGGCGAAGACGGGGACGGCGGTGCGCCCGGGGAAGTGGGTGAGGTACTCGCGCAGCGTGTGGAGGTGGAAGGGCCAGCCGCGGCGCAGCGCGTCGTACTCGTCCTGCCAGTCGTCGCCGAGCAGGCCGCTGTGGACGACGCGGAGCACGGTGGCACCGCCGTCCCGGCCCTCGATCAGGTACTCGAAGGCCATGAACCGGCCGTCCTCGCCGGCGGCCGTACGGGTGGCCAGGCGCTTGCCGGGCTCGTAGGCGGTGACGACCGCCTCCGCGCGGTGACCCCCGGTCTCCATGACGGCGGTGCCGCCCTCGCGCGGGTCCAGTTCGTTGCGGCCCATGAACCAGGAGTCGATCCCCGGTCCGGTGGCGATCGCCTCCCAGACCTGTTCCGGGCTCGCCGGGAGGGAGGTCTCCAGCGCGATCTCGAAGGGGTGGGTCATCGTGGGTTCTCCTGGTTCGGTGCGGTTCCGGCGCCTTCTGCCGCGCTGCCGGCGGCGTCGGCCTCCGGCGCGGTCCCGGCCGGCCCGGTCCCGGCCGGCCCGGTCCCGGCCGGTTCGGCCCCGGCCCCGGCTGCCCCCGCCTCCGTCTCCGCCCCGGGCTGTGCGGAGGGGATCTGGTGGAGTCCGACCACCACCCGGTGGCTGCGGCCCCCGGGGGCGGACTCGTCGTGGTAGCGGCTGACGAGGGCGGCCACGGACTGGGCCAACTCCTCGGCGAAGGCGGCCCGGTCGGCCGCGGAGGCGAACCGCACCTGCGCGTCGATGCCGAAGGTGGCGACCCGCCGCCGGGCCCGGGAGGCGCCGGTCAGCAGGGACCCGACCTCCTGCACCAGCCGGGAGCCGAGCGCCAGCAGCCAGCGGGCGGAGAGCTGGTCGGGGGAGCGGGCGGGGTCCGGGCTCATGGCGGCCAGGACGCCGGGGGAGATCACGTAGGAGGACGCGGTGGCGCGGTACACCCGTTCGGTGACGTTGCCCTTGCGGCGTTCCTCGGCGAGTTCGACGAGGCCGTGCCGCTCCAGTTCCTTCAGGTGGTAGTTGACCTTCTGCCGGGGCAGCCCCAGCCGGGCGGCCAGCATGGCGGCCGAGCCGGGCTCGGTCAGGGCGGCGAGGAGGCGTGACCGCATGGGGTCCAGCGAGGCCTCGGCCGCAGCGGGTTCTTCGATCACGGCGACTTCCAGCACCGTTCCAGCATCCGACCGACAAAAAAATTTGTCAAGGAAAAAACGCTTGTCGGTAACCCGGTCGGGCCAGTGCCGCCGCCCGACCGGCGGAACACGGGGGGCGCGGGGCGGAGGCCCGGACTTCGACGGGACGAGCCCTCCCGCCACCCCCTCGGCCTCCGCCCTCCCGCCGCCGTCACCCCTCGCCCCCCACCGCCCTCCGGTGGGAGCCGCTCAGACGGTGGAGCCCGTGAACGCCGACCGCGCCTCCTCCCCGTGCCTGTCGTGGCGGTCGGCGACGGCCAGCTTGCACCGGCCGTCCTCGCAGGAGCGCTGGAGGCGGCCCCGCGAGACGGTCTGTGCCAAGCCGATCGCCCAGCACGTCGGGCAGCCGCGCAGGGCGAGCAGGCCGACCGGCAGGAGGGCCAGGCCGACCGGCCCGACCGCCGGGACGAGGGCGACCGAGCCGATCAGCGAGCCGATGCCCACCACGCCGCGCACGACGTGTTCGGTCAGGGACTTGCTCGCGAAGTCGGGCCCCCCGGGGCCGGTGGCGGTTCCGGGCTTCGTTCCGGGCGTCGTTCCGGTCATCGTTTCCTCCACGGGCGGATTCAGGTGGTGGGCCGCAGCGTCCGGTGGACCGCCGAACGGGCCCGGTGCAGACGGGACTTCATCGCCGCCGTGCTGAGGCCCAGCGCGTCGGCGACCGTCCGGCCGCTGTGGCCCTGGACGTCCCGCATGATCAGCACTCGGCGCTGGTCGGGGGGCAGGGCGGCGACCGCGGCCGCCACCGTGCCGGCTTCCAGGCGGCGCAGGGCGGCCTCCTCGGCGGAGTCCACGCAGACGTCCTGTCGCAGCGGTGCGCCGTGGTCCCGCAGCCGGGTCCGTGCGCGCCGGAGGCACTCGTTGCGGACGATGCGGAACATCCAGGACGCCAGGGCGCCGGAGGCCCGCAGCATCCCGATCTTGCGGTACAGGATGATCAGGGCCTCCTGTGCCGCGTCCTCCGCGTCCTCCGGGGTGGCGCAGAGGGAACGGGCGAACCGCTGCACATTGGGGTGCGATCCCGACACCAGCGCGGCGATCGAGTCGACGTCGCCGGCCTGTGCGGCGGCGATCAACTGCTCGCCGGGCCAGGTCGATTCAGCCACGTCCGGCTCGCTTGCGCTTCACGGCGAGCGTGCAGGTGCAGAGCAGCACCAGGGCGACGGCGATGCCGATTCCGATGATCATCACTACCTCCGGATCCCGTACCCGACGTTTGTCGGAACGTTTATAAGAGGCGCGGGCCACTCCAAAGGATTCGGCCCGCGCCGCAGAAAGTCGTCCGGGTTCCCGGTGGGGCGCCGACGGCCGTGCCACGGCCCGTACGGCCTGCGCGAGCGGCCGGGTACACGGAGAGTGACGGGTGGGTTGACCAGGTCGGACTTGAATCTTTGCGAACGAATGTTCGATCCTGGGGGTGTGCCCGTTTTCGAATCTGTTTTCGAATCCACCGCCGAGCAGCCCGCACGCCCCGTGCTCCGCCCGGTGGCGTCCCCGGCTGCCGCGCCGGGGGAGCGGGGGGAGCGGGGTGAGCCGGGGGAGCGGGAGGAGCGAGAGGGACGGGCGACACCGGCCACCGGGCGGACGGCGGAGCCCCGGGGGCTGCTGCCGGTGCCGTCCGCGCTGCGGGAGGTGCTGCCCGACGCCGGGCTGCGCCGGGGGACGGCGGTGTCGGTGGCGGGCGGGGACACCGGGCTACTGCTGGCGCTCGCCGCCGGGGTGAAGGAGACCGAGGGCGGCTGGGCCGCGGCGGTCGGACTGCCGGACCTGGGGCTGGCCGCCGCCGAGGGGTACGGACTGGACCTGCGGCGGCTGCTGGTCGCGGACGATCCGGGGCCGCACTGGGCCGAAGTGGTCTCGGTGCTGGCCGGCGCGGTCGAGCTGATCATGCTGCGCCCGGACGGGCCGGTGCCGCCGAAGCTGGCCGCCCGGCTGACGGCGGTGCTGCGGCGCAGCGGCTGCGTGCTGCTGGTCGCCGGACCGTGGCCGGGCGCGGTGCTGCGGCTGGGGGTGCGCTCCGGGCGCTGGTTCGGGCTGGGCGACGGCCACGGGCAGCTCGTCGGCCGGCAGGTGGAGGTGGTGGCCGAGGGCCGCGGCTCGGCGGTGCGCGGCCGGACGGCCCGGCTCTGGCTGCCCGACGAGCACGGCGCGGTGCGCCCGCTCCAGGAACAGCCGCGACAGGGACGGCCGCAGCCGGTGGCGGAACCGGCACTGCCAGCGCTACCGGCACTACCAGCGCTACCGGCACTACCAGTGCTACCGGCGGCGGAGCCGATGGCACCCCGCGTGGCGGCGGTGGTCTGAGATGGCGGACGACGGAACCCCCCGGGTGCTGGTGGTCTGGTGCCCGGACTGGCCGGTGGTGGCCGTCACCGGCGATGACCCGGTCGCGGTGACCGAGGGCGGGCGGATCCTCGCCTGCTCGGCGGGCGCCCGGGCGGCCGGGGTGCGGCAGGGGCAGCGGCTCAAGCTGGCCCAGCGGCTCTGCCCGGAGCTGGAGCTGCGCGACCGCGACCCGGAGGCGGAGACCCGCCGCTTCGAGCCGGTGGTCGCGGCGGTGGAGGCGTTCACGCCCCGGGTGGAGGTGATCCGTCCGGGACTGTGCGCGATCCCGGTGAAGGGCCCGGGCCGCTACTTCGGCGGCGAGGAGGCGCTGGCCGGCAAGGTCGGCAGAGCGGTGGCGGACGCCCTCGGACGGCCCCTCGTCCCGGACGCCGTCCCGGGCGCGGTGGCCGTCGAGGCCCGACCGGCAACCGCTTCCCGGCCCGAAGCCGCCTCCCGGCCCGAAGTCACCTCCCAACCCGAAGCCGTTCCGCAGACCCGGACCGCTTCGGCCGAAGCCGCCCCGCAGGCCCGGGTCGGTGTCGCCGACGGCCTGTTCGCCGCCGTGCTCGCCGCCCGGGCCGGGGTGCTGGTCCCGGCCGGCCGGACGGCGGAGTTCCTCGCCCCGTACCCGGTGAGCGCGCTGGGCGACGAGACGCTGGCCGAACTGCTGGGGCGGCTCGGCCTGCCCACCGTCGGGGCCTTCGCCGCCCTGCCGGCCGAGTCGGTCGCGGACCGCTTCGGCCCGTCCGGGACGGTCGCGCACCGGCTGGCCCGCGGCTTGCAGCCGCGCCCGCTGGTGCCGCGCGACGAGGAGCCTGACCTCGCCGTCGAGCAGCGCTTCGACCCGCCGGAGCCGCTGGCCGAGCCGCTGGTGTTCGTCGCCCGCACGCTGGCCGAGCAGCTGCACCGGCGGTTGGCCGGGGCCGGGCTGACCTGCCGCCGGGTGGCCGTCGAGGTGGCCTGCGCGGACGGTCGGACGGCCTCCCGGCTGTGGCGGCACGAGGGCCGGTTGTCCGCGACGGCGCTGGCCGAGCGGGTCCGTTGGCAGCTGCAGGCCTGGCAGGGCGCGGGCACCTTCGCCGGCAACGGGGAAGGCGGGGAGGACACGGGCTTCACCTTGCTCCGGCTGGCCCCCGACGGCCTCTCCCCGGACCAGGGCCGCCAGCTCGCGCTGTGGGGCCGGGCCGTCGCGGACGACCGGGTGGAGCGCGCGGTCGCCCGGGTGCAGGCGGTGCTCGGCCACGCGGGGTTGCGCCGGATCGAGCCGGCCGGCGGGCGCGGCCCGGGCGAGCAGGCGGTCAAGGTGCCGTGGGGCGAGCCGTACGAGGCGGCGGTGGCGGCCGACGCGCCCTGGCCGGGGCGGCTGCCGGAGGTGTGGCCCGCCGTGGTGCTGCGGGAGCCCGCGCCGGTGCGGGTGCTGGACGGGGCCGGGCGGCCGGTCACGGTGGACGGCCGGGCGGGGGTGTCGGCCCGGCCGGCCCTGGTCGTGGTCCGGGGCCGGGAGGAGCGGGTGGACGGCTGGACCGGTCCCTGGCCGGCGGTCGAGTACTGGTGGGACCAGTCGCTGGCCCGGCGCCGGGCGCGGTTCCAGGTCGTGGTGGGCGGTGGCCGGGCGCTGCTGCTCACCGTGGAGGGGGGTGCCTGGTACCTGGAGGCCGGCTACGACTAGCGGTCGGCCCGGACCCGGGGGGAGTGGAACGAGCACGAGAACGACGAAGGCAACCCCCGATGGGCTTCACCAGCCACCCCACCCTCCCCTGGAGCGAGCTGCACCGCCGGCTGACCGGCGCGGCGCCGGACCGCACGGTCGTCCCGCTGCGCCGCCCCGCTCCCGAGCCTGCCCCCGCTCCCGAGGCTCCCCCCGCTCCCGAGGCTCCCCCCGCTCCCGAGGCTCCCCCCGCTCCCGAATCCCCTCCCCCTCCCGCTCCCCTTCCCGCCCCCCCTCCCGCTCCCGCTCCCGCTCCGGCGGAGCCCGGGTTCGGGACCGGCTCCGGGAGGGCCGCCGAGCCCTGGGCCGAGCTGCACGTCCACTCCGCCTTCAGCTTCCTGGACGGCGCCAGCGACCCGGAGGACCTGGTCGCCGAGGCGGTCCGGCTGGGCGTGGAGAGCCTCGCGATCACCGACCACGACGGCCTGTACGGGGCCGTCCGGCTCGCCGAGGCGGCCCGGGGCACGGGCCTGGCCACCGTGTTCGGCGCCGAGCTGACCGTCCGCGACGGCGGGGCGGAGGAGCACCTGCTGGTCCTCGCCCGCGACCCGGCCGGCTACCGCCGCCTCTCCGCCGCGATCGCCGCCGCCCAGCTGGCCGGCGGCGCCAAGGGCAGTCCGGTGTACGACCTCGCGGCGCTCGCCGGGGCGCACGACGGCCACTGGGCGGTGCTCACCGGCTGCCGGCTCGGCCGGGTCCCCGCCGCGTTGCCCGACCGGGGCGAGGCCGAGCGCCGGCTCGGTACCCTCACCGAGGCGTTCGGCCGCGAGAACGTCCACGTCGAGCTGATCGACCAGTGGCTGCCCGGCGACGACCGGCGCAACGACGCCCTCGCCGCCCTCGCGGCGACGGCGCGGCTCCCCGTTGTCGCCTCCACCAACGCCCACCACGCCGGCCCCGCCCAGGGCCGCCTCGCGCAGAGCCTCGCCGCGCTGCACGACCGCCGCACCCTCCAGGACGCGGTCGGCTGGACCAGGGCGGCCGGCACCGCGCACCTGCGCTCGGGCCGCGAGATGGCCGGCCGGCTGGCCCGCTTCCCCGGGGTGCAGCGGGCCACCGCCGAACTCGGCCGGGCCTGCGCCTTCGACTTCGCCCGGCTGGATCCGGAGCTGCCCGGTTTCCCCGTGCCCGAGGGCGAGAGCGAGATCAGCCATCTGCGCGCCCTGGTCGCGGCCGGCGGCCCGGGCCGCTTCGGCCCCGGCAACGCCGCCGCCCGCCGCCAGCTCGGCAGGGAGCTGGACGTGATCGAGGACCTCGACCTGGCCGGCTACTTCCTGATCGTGCACGACATCGTGGACTTCTGCCGGAGCCGGGACATCTGGTGCCAGGGCCGAGGCTCGGCCGCCAACTCGGCGGTCTGCTACGCCCTCGGGATCACCGCCGTCGACCCGATCCACTACAAGCTGCTGTTCGAACGCTTCCTCTCCACGGCCCGGGACGGGCCGCCCGACATCGACCTGGACATCGAGAACCGCCGCCGCGAGGAGGTCATCCAGTACGTCTACGGCCGCTACGGGCGCGAGCACGCCGCCCAGGTCGCCAATGTGATCACCTACCGGCCCCGGCTGGCGATCCGCGACGCAGCCCGGGTGCTCGGCTACCCGCAGGGGCAGGTGGACGCGTTCAGCCGGCAGACCGACTTCCGCTCGGCCCCCGGCGCGGACGCCGTCATCCCCGCCGACGTGCTCCAGCTCGCCACCCAGCTGCACGGCCTGCCCCGTCACCTGGGCATCCACTCGGGCGGCATGGTGCTCACCCGGGAGCCGATCGGCGAGATCTGCCCCACCGAGTGGGCCCGGATGCCCGGGCGCTCCGTGCTCCAGTGGGACAAGGAGTCCACCGCCGGCGCCGGACTGGTGAAGATCGACCTGCTCGGCCTCGGCATGCTGGCCGCCCTGCACGACGCCTGCGACCTGGTCGCGGAGCACCACGGTCTGCGCTACGACCTGGCCACCATCCCGGACGACGACAAGGGCGTGTACGCGATGCTGCGCCGGGCCGACACCGTCGGCGTGTTCCAGGTCGAGTCCCGGGCGCAGATGGCGACCCTGCCCCGGCTCAAGCCGGACCACTTCTACGACCTGGTGGTCGAGGTCGCGCTGATCCGCCCCGGACCGATCCAGGGCGGTTCCGTCCACCCGTACCTGCGCCGCCGCGCCGGGGCGGAGCCGGCCGGCTGCCCGCACCCGCTGATGGAGAACGCGCTCGGCAAGACCCTGGGGGTGCCGCTGTTCCAGGAGCAGATGATGCAACTCGCCATCGACTGCGCCGGGTTCACCCCGGCCGAGGCCGACCGGCTGCGGCAGGCGATGGGCGCCAAGCGCTCGCACGAGCGGGTCGCCCGGCTGCGCGACCGGCTGCTGGGCGGGATGGCCGAGCGCGGCATCCCGCCCGAGGTCGCGGAGGACGTCTACGGCAAGATCGAGGCCTTCTCCAACTACGGCTTCCCGGAGAGCCACGCGATCAGCTTCGCCTACCTGGTGTACGCCAGCGCCTGGCTGAAGCACCACTTCCCGGCGGCCTTCACCTGTGCCCTGCTGGCCAACCAGCCGATGGGCTTCTACTCGCCGCTCAGCCTGGTCGCGGACGTCCGCCGGCACGGCGTGCGGGTGCGCGGGGTGGATGTCAACGCCAGTGGGGCGCGGCCCACCCTGGAACCGTACCGGGGGCCGACCCCGAAGCCGCCGCTGACGGCAGGGCGCCCGCAGCCGGCGATCCGGCTCGGCCTGGAGACGGTGCGCGGCATCGGCACCCCGCAGGCCGAGGCGATCGTGGCCGGGCAGCCGTACGCGGACCTGGAGGACTTCGCCCGCCGCACCGGCCTGCCCGGGCCCGCCCTGGAGGCGCTGGCGACGGCCGGGGCCTTCGACTGCTTCGAATTGACGAGGCGTCAGGCGCTGTGGGCGGCAGGGGCGTTCGCCGGGATCTCGGCCGATCTGATCCCCGGCACCACGCCCGGCACCGAGGCACCGGAGCTGCCCGGGATGAGCCCGGTCGAGGAGACCATCGCCGACCTGTGGGCCACCGGCACCTCCGCCACCAGCCACCCGCTCCAGCATCTGCGCGCCCGGCTGGAGCGCGGCGGCGCCCTCTGCGCCGACCGGCTCCCGGACGTACCGCCGGGAACGGCGGTGGTGGTCGGCGGCCTGGTCACCCACCGGCAGCGGCCGCCGACGGCCGGCGGGGTGCTCTTCCTCAGCCTGGAGGACGAGACCGGGCTGATCAACGTGATCTGCAACCGCCCGGTCTGGGAGTCCCAGCGCCGCACCGCCCTGGACCGGGCCGGACTGCTGGTCCACGGGCACATCGAGCGCGACCGGGGCGCCACCAACCTGATCGCCACCCGGCTCGCCCCGCTCCGGATCGGCCTCTGAGCGGATCGGCCTCTGAGCGGATCGGTCCCTACGCCTGCGCCTCCGGCTGCCGTCCCTTGCCCGGTGCCCCGGCGAAGGCCTGGGCGATCGGGAGCCAGGCGGTGGCGACCGGCCCGGTGGCGGTGAGGGCGAGGTCGTCCCGGTGGCGGCGCTGGGTCACCAGCAGGCAGAAGTCCAGGGCGGGGCCGGACACCACGTCCTCGGCCCCGGCCGGGCCGATGGACCAGGTCCCGCCGTCCGGCGCGGTCAGGTCGAGCCGGACCGGCCGCTCGGGCGCGGGCAGTCCGTGCAGGGTGAAGGCGAAGCCCAGGGTGCGCAGCCCCAGGTGGGCGATGTGCCGCAGCCGGTCGGTGGGCTCACGGGTGGCGCCGAGTGCGTCCGCGACGTCCTGGCCGTGCGCCCAGGTCTCCATCAGCCGGGCGGTGGCCATCGAGGCGGGTTTCATCGGCGGGCCGAACCAGGGCAGCCGGACGTCGGCCGGGGCGGCGGCGAGTGCGGCCAGCACCTGCGCCCGGCCGGCGCGCCAGCGGGCGAGCAGTGCTGCGGGCTCGGCGGCCGCACCCGTGCGGGCGCCCTCCTCGACCGGGTCGGTGCCGGCCGCCACCAGCTCGGTGAAGCGCCCGCCGAGCGAGGTGCCGAAGCCCTCCGGGTCGCGTGCGGCCAGGGCCGTCCAGTCGTCGGTCCAGGCCAGGTGGGCGATCTGGTGCGCCACCGTCCAGCCCTCGGCGGGCGTCGGGCGGGCCCAGCCCCCGACGGGCAGCCCGGCGACCAGGTCGTCCAGCACCGCGCTCTCGTCCCGCAGGTCCGCCAGCAGTCCGCCCAGGACGTCGCCCGGGGCGTTCGGGTCGGTCATCGGTTTCCCTCCGGTCGAAGGCGGTTGCCGTCCGGCAGTTGCTACCCGCCGGTAGCGTACGGGCGCACCCTATGCCCGCCCGGCCGCCGGTGTCCGCGACTCCACGAAACACGCATGTCAGGACTCTCGCCACCGGCCCCACCGCGTGTGACAATTCCGCGATGACCAGGGCTGCGGACCCCCACCTTGCGCAACCCGTCGCCGACGCTGCGCGATCCGACGACCCCGAACTGGCCGCGCGCGCCGCCGAGCTGGTGCGGGACGCCGTGCTCGGTGACCTCGCCCGCCGGGTGGTGGCCGAGTGCGGCGCCGACGTCGGCCTGGTCGGCGTGCCCGAGCCGCTGCCCGGCAGCCGCCCCGACAGCGAGGGCATGGTGCTGCGGCACTGGGCCGGCACCCGGGCCGACCTGCTGCACGACGTCCCCGTCCCGGCCGGACTCGGCCTCGGCGGCCGGGCGCTCGCCGAGCGCGCGCCGACCTGGGTGCCCGACTACCGTGCGGCGACGACGATTTCGCACCACTACGACGCGGCCGTGGCCGCCGAGGACCTGTACGCGATGCTCACCGTCCCGCTGATGGACGGCGGCACCGTGCACGGCGTGGTGTACGCCTCGCTGCGCACCGTCGTCCCGTTCGGGGACGTGCGGATCTCCGCGGTCGGCACGCTGGCGAGGGCGGCGGCCCGGGCGCTCGCCGGGGCCGCCGCCTGGAGTCGCGAGCGGCCCCGGAAGTCCGCCCCCGTACCGCCGTTGACCCCGCGCGAGCACGAGGTGCTGCGCTGGGCGGCGACCGGCCGGACCAACCCGGAGATCGCCGCCCGGCTGGGCCTGACCTGCAACACGGTGACGGGCTACCTCAAGTCCGCGATGCACAAGCTCGGCGTCCGAAACCGGACCGAACTCGCCCTCGCGGCAAGGGAGTCGGGGCTCGTCAGTTGACCTGGCGCTCCCGCCCGGTCCAGTACGGCTCGCGCAGCCGGAACTTCTGCAGCTTCCCGGTGGCGGTGCGCGGCAGGGCGTCCCGGAACTCCACCGTGGTGGGCGACTTGTAGCCGGCCAGCCGCTGCTTGCAGTGCGCGATCAACTCGGCCTCGGTGACCGCCTCGTGGCCCTCCCGGAGCACCACCAGCGCCTTCACCGTCTCGCCCCACTTCTCGTGCGGCACGCCGATCACCGCCGTCTCGGCGACCGCCGGGTGGTCGTACAGGCAGTCCTCCACCTCGATCGAGGAGACGTTCTCCCCGCCGCTGATGATGACGTCCTTCTTGCGGTCGGAGATGGTCAGCTGCCCGTCCGTGAGGGTGCCGCCGTCGCCGGTGTGGAACCAGCCGTCCCGCAGTGCCTCGGCCGAGGCCTCCGGCTGCTGCCAGTAGCCGTCCAGCACGGTGTTGGAGCGCACCAGCACCTCCCCGGAGGGATCCACCCACAGCTGGGTGCCGAGCGCCGGGGCGCCCGCCTGCACCAGCTTCTCGGCCCGTTCGGCGGCCGGCAGCGCGTCCCACTCGGCCCGGGTGCGGTTGACCGTGACGGCGGGGGAGGTCTCGGTCAGGCCGTACAGCTGCATGAACTCCCAGCCCAGCTGCTCCTCGACCTGCTGCACCACCGAGGTCGGCGGCGGGGCGCCGGCCACGATCATCCGCACCCGGTCCCGGCCGGGCACCGGGCCGTCCAGGTCGGCGGCCGCGTCCAGCACCATCTGGACCACGGCCGGCGCGCCGGACAGGAAGGTCACCCCGTGCCGCTCGACCCGGCGCAGGATCTCCGCGCCGTCCACCTTGCGCAGCACAATGTGCCGGGCGCCCAGGCCGGTGAGCGAGAACGGCAGGCCCCAGCCGTTGGCGTGGAACATCGGCAGGGTGTGCAGGTAGACGTCCCGGTCGTTCGCGCCGTAGTGCAGGCCCATCAGCGTCGCGTTCAGCCAGATGTTGCGGTGGGTGAGCTGAACGCCCTTGGGGCGGGCGGTGGTTCCGCTGGTGTAGTTGATGGTGGCGGTGTCGTTCTCGTCCACCGCGTACCGCCGCGGGGTGCCGTCGAAGTCGTACAGCACGGCGTCGCTGTCCGCGCCCAGCACGAACTTGTGCTTGGCGACCACCCCGTGCAGGGAGTCGGCGACCTCGGGGTCGACCAGCAGCACCGAGGCGCCGCTCTGCTCGACGATGTACGACACCTCCTCGGCCTTCAGCCGGAAGTTCACCGGCACCAGCACCCGGCCGTGCCCGCTCACCCCGAAGAAGGAGGTCAGCAGCCGGGCCGAGTTGTGCGAGACGACCGCGACCCGCTCGCCCGGCCCGACACCGAGCCGGTCCAGCCCGGCGGCCTGGGCCCGGGCCAGCTCGGCGACCCTGCGGTAGCTCAGCTCGCCCCAGGATTCGGCCGGCTGCACCGGCTCGTCGACGATGCCGACCCGGTCGCCGTAGACCAGCTCGGCCCGGTCGAGGAAGTCCATCACGGAGAGTGGAATCTGCATGCGCCCACTGTCCTCCCCCGTCCGCGCCCTGCACACCCCCGAACGGGGGTGTCACCCGCCCGTGGGCGCCGGGCCGGTGTCCACGGGCACCGGATCCGCCTCCCCGGCCGCCGTCAGCGCCGCCACCAGCCGGTCCCGGGCCTCCGTCTGGGCGGCGATCCGGCGCTCCAGCACCGCCAGCCGCTCCCGGGCGATCCCCAGCACCCGCGCGGACGGCCGGCCCGCCAGCACGTCCCCGTCCAGGCACCCCAGCAGCGGCCGGAGGTCCTCCAGGGTGAGCCCGGCGGCCACCAGCGCGCGGATGTTGCGCACCCGGACGACCGCCGACCCGCCGTACTCGCGGTAGCCGTTCGGCGCCCGCCCGGACTCGATCAGCCCGGCCTGCTCGTAGTGCCGCAGAGCGCGCGCGGTACTGCCCGTCCGGGCCGCCAGCTCGCCGATCCGCACCGCCACCCGTCCCCTCCCGGTCAGCCCACCAGCGCGCCGCCGTCCACCGAGAACACTACGCCGGTCACGAACGAGGCCTGCGGCGAGGCCAGTTGGGTGATCGCCCAGGCCACCTCCGCCGGGCGGCCGATCCGGCCCAGCGGGGTGTGCTCGATCTGCCACCGCCGGATCGCCGCCCGCTGCTCGGGGCCGTACCCGGAGTGCTCGCCGATCGGCGTGTCGATCGCCCCGGGCGCCACCGCCACCACCCGGACCCCGCGCGGCGCCAGCTCCACCGCCCAGCTGCGGGTGACCGTCTCCAGCGCCGCCTTGCTCGCCGCGTACACCGAGTTGCCCGGCCAGCCCCGCTGCCCGACGGCCGTGCTGACGTTGACCACCACGCCCCGGCTCCGCTCCAGCTCGGGCAGCGCGGCCTGCCCGAGCAGCACCGGGGCGACCAGGTTGGTGGCCAGCAGCGCCTCGACGCCCGCCCGGTCGAAACCGCCGAGGTCCTGCCGGCTCCGCACGATCGCGGCATTGTTGACCAGCACGTCCAGCCGCCCGAACCGTTCCACGGCCGCCCGGACGATCTCCTCCGGCGCGTCCGGCCCGGTCACGTCCGCGGTCAGCGGCTCGATCAGCGCCGGGTGCGCGGCCGCCGTCCCGGCCAGCGGTTCGAGCCGCCGTCCCACCGCCAGCACCCGCGCCCCCTCGGCCGCGAAGGCCCGCGCCGTCTCCCGCCCGATCCCCGTCCCGGCCCCGGTGACCACCACGACCCTGCCCCGCGTCCCGCTCTCGTCGTTCATGGCCCCACCCTGCGACCCTGCCGCCAACGTCAGGGTCAAGCGGGAGCCCCGTCCGCCGCTCGCCGAACCCGCCGCCCGCCGAATCCGCCGCCCGCCGAACCCGGCGCGAACGGCGGGCCCGGGACCGCCGTTCGCGCCCCGGCCTGCTAGGAAGGTCGCAACGCACGGTCCAACCACGGGGAGCACACCCATGAACGACCAACGGTCCGGCCCGCTCTACGAGGCCGTCGGCGGCATCGACGCCCTGCGCCGGCTCAGCCGCACCTTCTACCGGGGCGCCCTCGCCGACCCCCTGCTCGCCCCGGTCTTCGCCGACTTCACCCCCACCCACATCGAGCGCGTCGCGGTCTGGCTGGCCGAGGTCTTCGGCGGCCCGGCGGGCTACACCGGTGAACTGGGCGGTCACCAGGCGCTGCTCCGCGCCCACCTGGGCCTGGCCACCACCGAGGAGCAGCGGCTGCGCTGGATGGAGCTGATGGCCGAGGCCGTCCGCGCGGAGCTTCCGGAGGACGAGCTGCTGCGCCGCCGGGTGCTGGAGTACTTCGACTGGGGCACCAGGATCGCCGAGGACGTCTCCGCCTCCCCGGTCGGCACCGACCTCGGCGATCCCGGCCCGACCCCGCGCTGGGGCTGGGAGGGCCTCAAGTGACCGTCGCCGCACTGCCGATGGCCGACGGCCTGCTGCTGCGCCCCTTCGAGGCCGCCGACGCGCCGGCCCTGATCGAGGCCTACCGGGACGAGACCCTGCGCCGCTTCCTCCGCACCCTGGTGGACGACGCCGACCAGGCCGCGCACTGGCTGCGCGCCCAGGAGGAGGGCCGGGCGGCCGGCACCCGGTACAGCTTCGCCGTCCTGGACGGCGGCGCGCTGGTCGGCAACGTCGCGCTCAAGTACCCCACCCCCGGCGGGGGGACGGCCGAGGTGGGGTACTGGACGACCGCCCCGGCCCGCGGCCGGGGCGTGGCCCCGCGCGCGGTGGAGGCCCTCACCACCTGGGCCTTCGCCACCTTCGCCGAGGACGGCCTGCGCCGGATCGACCTGCTCCATGCGGGCGACAACCACGCCTCCTGCCGGGTCGCGGAGAAGAGCGGCTACGCCTTCACGGAGATCGTCCCGGCCTTCCCGCCGTACCCGCTGGACGGGCACCGGCATTCCCGGAAAAGGCTGGACGAAGCCGAACGGTGCAGGTGAGAGTGGACACATGGCTTCTCTGGTACGACATGTGACGATCGACTGCGCCGACCCGCACGCCCTGGCCTCCTTCTGGGCCCGGGCGCTGGAGGGCACCCTGGGCGAGGACGACAACCCCGGTGACGACGAGGCGCTGGTGGACTCCGCCGGCGCCTCGCTGCTCTTCATCCGGGTGCCCGAGGGCAAGTCGGTGAAGAACCGGACCCACCTCGACCTCCAGCCGCAGGACCGCGGCCGGGACGAGGAGGTGGAGCGCCTGGTCGCCCTGGGCGCCACTGTGCTGGCCGACCACCGCACCCCGGACGGCAAGGGCTGGGTCACCCTGGCCGACCCCAACGCTCCGGACTACCAGTTCTGGAGTAGTCCCCGGTGTCGACCGCCACCCCTACCCGTGACCTGCGGAATTCATCCCCCTCCACGGAGGGTATGACTAGGACGACCCTGCCCGGTTCCACGGGCACCGTGTTCTCCGGGCGCCTGCGGGGCGTCTCGGCTGTACGCCTGTCCGTACTGACGGACGAAACGACCAGCCCCGAGCGGCAGCGCGAGGCCAACGACCGCGCCGCCGAAATGCTGAACATCGACTTCGGCGAGGGTGACCAGCGCCGCGAGGCCGTCGACCTTGACGTGTCGGCAAGCAAGACCGCTCCGTGGGAACGTCCGGGGCTGGGCAAGTGGATCGCAGACCCCGACAGCTTCGACGTGATCGTGTGGTGGCGCTTCGACCGCGCCGTCCGATCGCAAGGCGACATGCACCGGCTCGCCGAATGGGCGAGCGAGTACCAGAAGCTGATTGTCTTTGCCGAGGGCATCGGCGGCGGGATGCAGCAATTCGACTTCCGAAACCCGCTCGACCCGGTCACGCGGATGATGCTCAATCAGTTCGCCTTTGCGGCCGAGATGGAAGCGTGGTCGATCAAGGAGCGCGTTACCGGCGCGATGGCGGCCATGCGCCGGATGCCGCTTCGCTGGCGCGGCTCTCGTCCGTCCTACGGCTACATGCCCGCCCCCATGCCCGAGGAGCACGGCGGCAAGGGCTGGACGCTGGTGCCCGATCCGGACGCCGTGGCGGTCATTGAGCGGATCGTCCGGGAGCTGCTGGAGGGTGCCACGGTGTCCGCCATCGCTGCGGGGCTCAACGCCGATGGTGTACTCAGCCCGCGCGACTACTGGGCCAACAAGATGGGCCGCGAACGGGGCGGCAAGACCGGCGCAACGAAGGGCGCATACGTCGTGCGGGAGGCGTTCCAGTGGGCCCCGGCAGCCGTCACCCGGATGCTTCGCAGTGAGATGCTGCTCGGCTGGAAGCTGCACAAGGACAAGCCGGTCCGCGACGACAAGGGCAACCCGATCATGCAGACCGAAACACCGATCCTCACCCGCGAGGAGTTCGACCGGATCGGCGCAGTCCTGAACGGCCGTAGCATCAACAACAGCGAGCGGGTCGACACGAACTCGCTGTTGCTTCGGGTCATCTACTGCGATTCGTGCGGCGGGCGCATGTACCTGAACGCGCAGGAAGGCAAGAACCCCACGTACAAGTGCAACCACCACGCCCGCGGGGACGAGTGCGAGGCTCCGTCGAACGTTCGGGGAGACTGGGCGGACGACCATGTCGAAGCCGAGTTCCTACGGCTGGTCGGCCCCATCCGAACGAGGACGGTCGTGGAGGTACCCGGCTACGACCCCGAGCCGGAGCTGAACGCGACCGTGGCCGAGTTCGCCGCACACCTGAAGAACCAGGGGAACCAGAAGTCCAAGCACGCCGCGCAGGAGTGGCAGAAGCACCATGACGCGCTGGACAGCCGAATAGCCGAGCTGGAGTCCCGCGAGAAGACCGAGCCCCAACGAGTGGTGACGGACACCGGTCGGACCTACGCGGACGACTGGGCAACGGCGGACCTCGCTGGCCGACGGCGCATGCTGGTCGACGCCGGGGCCCGGCTCGAAGTGAAGCGCGGCACCCGGGGCGGGTGGCGGAAGCTCGACACGCGGCGGGTCACCTTCACCATCAAGGGCGACCTGGACCCGGCGGTGGACGAGATGGCCGGGCTCCGTACGGAGCTGAGTACGCCCCCCGGGGCGGCCCCCGCGGCAGGCAGCCGGGTCCGCCTTGTCGAGCCGGTCGGCGCAGCGGCGTAGCTGCTGGACAGCCCGAGGGTGACGGGGTGACGTTCGAGGGGTCAAATCCAGTTTCTTCTATGACACAGCGAGTCTAGAGAAAAACTGAAATCACCCCTTCGAACGTCACCCCGTCACCCTTGGACCCGGGCGGGAATTCGTCCCCCTCTTCTACTCCCGGGAGAAGGGAACGGACGACCCGGACCGCGCCGCTCGGCGGACCGCGGGAATTCGTCCCCCTCTTCTACTTCCGAGAGAGGGAGCGCAGGAATACCGCGCAC
This sequence comes from Kitasatospora sp. NPDC058063, assembly GCF_042885395.1. NCBI lineage: Bacteria > Bacillati > Actinomycetota > Actinomycetes > Kitasatosporales > Streptomycetaceae > Kitasatospora > Kitasatospora sp. NPDC058063. Next base: position 83,907 of record NZ_JBHVSD010000008.1, on the reverse strand, counting down.
CCCACCGACGGGAACAGGCGGACCGAGTGCCTGCGCCTCTCTCTCACACCCCTGCCCGTGCACCACGCACCCGCGCCACCGGGTGGCCGCCGGAGTCGTGCGGCAGGGGGCGGGGGCTGTACCGCTCACGAGTGACCCCGTCCGCCAGGGCGGGCCGAAACGGGTCGTGAGCGAGTGCAGTCCCCACCATTGCCGGATGACGCGATGCACAGAGATCGTGGTCTTCGGCCTGATGCAACTGTCCACCGAGGGGGCACCGTGCGCTGTATCGACTGCCTCTCACCCCCGACTCACCGGGGACGCTGCGAGGCCCACCACGCGGCCTACGAAGCCCGCCCGAGTGTCCGGGCACGGCGGAGGCTGCTCGCCCTGGTGGCACGGCGCCACAGCGGCGCGGAGAGGCTTCGCCGGCTGGTCGACCGAGCGGGCTCCGCGGTGTGCGGACTGTGCGGCGAGGGCTTTCCCGCCGAGCTGGTCGACGTCGACCACCGGCAGCCGCTCGCCCTCGGCGGCGAGGACACGGACGACAACGTGTGGTCGCTGTGCCGCCCGTGCCACCGAGGGAAGACCCGTGAGGACTTCGGCATGTTCGTCGTGCCGTTCTGACAGCACGACGCCCCAGCGCGGGCTCTGAGAGGTCCGTACCGGGGCGGGTGAGACTTCATCTGTTAGTGCGGGTTCACCTATCAATCCCAGAGTGGTACAGGAAGAAAATCGGATCGATGTTGGTCGCCGGTACGGACGTCGTTCCGGAAGCCGGTAGGGACACCGGGTCGGGCGTGTGGAGGACCCATTGGCCGTTCTCCTTGGCGAATCGGACCGCGTATACCGCGCCAGAACTGCTCACAACGGGGAGCTCGGACGGGACGTACTTCCCGCCGCTTGCGACGACCACGGGCTGACCGTCGCGGTACTCGATCGACAGGGTTGCGATGTCCTCGGGCTTGACCTCGGATGCCGGGATCGGCGCGGGTTCCTTGGGCGCCGCCGTCTCGGGGGTGGGAGTCAGCCCGAGGTTTGCCATCTGCTCGGGTGACATCTGCACCTTGGCGGGGCCCTTGGAGTTGGGCGTGGTCTCGGGCATGGCGGTCTCCTTACTTGCCGGCTCGCTGCCGACGTGCGGTGGATCTCCCCATAACGGAGTGTCATCAAACCGCTACCTCTTTACAGATCGGAGGTGCCCCATGCCCCGAAGACCCCGCCCCCCGTGCAGCGTTCCCGGATGTCCCGAGCTGACTGCCCGTGGTGGTCGCTGTCCGCAGCACCAGCGCGAGGCAGAGCAGCAGCGAGGCAGCGCGGCAGAGCGCGGGTACGACTCCCGACGATGGGCCCGGGTCCGGCGTGCGTACATCTACGCGCACCCCTGGTGCCTGCTGTGCGGACGGGCCGCCGTGGTCGCCGACCACCACCCGGAGTCGCGCCGCTCGCTGCTCGCCCGAGGTGTCGAAGACCCGGACGCGTGGAGCCGGCTCAGGCCGCTGTGTACGCAGTGTCACAACCGCGAGACCGCCACCCACCAGCCGGGTGGTTGGGCTGCCGAGCGGGTCAGCCGGTCACAGGGCTCTGACCTGCGGGTTTACCCAGGAGGGTGACCCCCTCCCCTCCTGACCCTGACCGGCAGGGAGGCAAAAAAATCAGATGGCTAATGCAACCATTCTTGTGGAGGTGACCTAGCGTGTCCATGCCAGGGCGGAAGCCGAAGCCACACATTGCGGCGGTGCGGGAAGGCACCTTCCGGGCGGACCGGCACACCGAGGGCGCCCGGTTCGAGCCCGTTGACCCGATCGAACCGGACTGGTCCGAGCTGTTGCCCGGCGACCAGGCCGAGGGCGTGCGCGCCTTCGCCGCGGATGTCTGGGCCCGGGTTGTTCCGGCGCTGGTGGTGTCCGCCGGCCTGGTCGACTCACAGCGTGAGGTGGCCACCGACTTCTGTGTGACCGCCGCCCGAATCTGGCAGGGCGAGCGGGAGTTGAGCCGCGAAGGTCTTGTGGTCGAGACCGAGCGAGGGCGGGTGAAGAACCCGTGGACCACGATCGTGACCGGCTACCGGTCTCATCTGCGGGCCCTGGTGGGCGAACTCGGGCTCAGCCCGGCGTCCGCGACCAGGATCACCCCGCCGGAAACCGGGGGCGACGATGACGGGATCTTCGACTGACGCAGCCCTCCCCGTTCCCCGTGACGCGCTGCTCGAACTCGGGCTCACCGAGGACGAGATAGCCGAGGCACTTGAATCCCGGCCCCTGGTCGTGGCTAACCAGCAACACCAGCAACCCGGCGCCTACTTCTCGGTTCCGGCTGCCCGGCGGGCTATCGCCGCTATCGAGAGCATGCGGCACACGAAGGGGCGTTGGGGTGGAAGTCGGCTCCGGCTCGCCCCGTGGCAAAAAGTGTGGATCATTGCTCCCCTCTTCGGGTGGCTGTGGGACGATCCGGAAGTTGGTCGCCCCGTCCGAGTTATCCGGACAGCGTGGATCGAGGTGCCCCGTAAGGCGGGCAAGTCGACCCTTTCGTCTGGCATCGGCCTGGTGCTGCTGCTCGCTGACCGCGAGATTGGTGCCGAGGTCTACGCCGCTGCGGGCAGCCTGCCGCAAGCGGAGCGCGTCTTTGACGACGCTAAGCGAATGGCGCTCACTTCCCGAGCTATCCGGGGACGGGTGGAAGTCCTGCGCGGACTCATTCGCGTGCCCCGAACCGGCGGGCTATTCCGTGCGCTCAGCAAAATTGCAGAAACCGCACACGGCCTGAACGTTTCCGGGGCCATTGTCGATGAGGTGCACGTCCATAAGCGGCGAGACCTGGTCGACGCTATCGAGACCGGAACAGGTGCCCGAGACCAACCGCTAGTTGTTTTCATTACCACTGCCGACGAGGGAATCGAAGGCAGTATTTACGACGAGAAACACACCTACACTCGAAGGATTGCGGACGGGGTAGTTTCCGACCCCGGCCACTACGGGGTTATCTGGGCCGCAGAGCCCGGGGATGACCCTTTCGCGGAGGAGACTTGGCGGAAGGCTAATCCGGGCCTCGGGGTAAGTCCGAGCCTGGCATACATGCGCCGCGAGGCTGCCAAGGCCAAGAGTACGCCGAGCTACTTCCCAACGTTCTGTCGGCTGTCGCTCAACATGAGAATGCGTTCGTCCTCGCGCTGGCTGCCTCTCACGCTGTGGGACGCGAATGCCGGGGTGGTGGACGAGAAGGCTTTCCGGCGCCGTCGGGCATGGGGTGGGATCGATCTTTCCGCGGTCTCGGACCTGTCCGCATGGGTTATGGCGGTGGAGTCCAAGCGGCCCGGCGTTGAGCTGGAGCTGATCGCCCGTTTCTGGTTGCCGGAGGAACGGTTGCCCGAGCTGGAACAGCAGCTACAGGTGCCGCTCGGTCAGTGGGTTAATCAGGGGTTGCTCACCCTCACCGAGGGCGACGCAATTGACTACACCGCCATTGAGCGGCAGGTGGTCGAAGACTGCCGCCGGCTGGATATGCAGCGCATTAGCTACGACCGTATGTTTGCAGGTCAGCTGGTGCAGCGCGTCGAATCCAAGACCCGCGGGGTCGACCTGGTGCCGGTCGCGCAGACCTACCTAGGAATGTCCCCGGGCTGCAAGGAACTGGAAAGGCTGCTCCGCGAGGGACGAATACAGCACGGCGGTAACCCGGTTCTCCGCTGGAATGCGAGTGTGGTCGAGGTGTACCGGGACGGAAACGATAACATGAGGCCGGTCAAACCGGACCGCGACAAGTCCTCGGCGCGAATAGACGGAATCGCGGCAACGGTTATGGCGCTTGACGGGTATATCCGCCGCCCGCTCCGGAAGTCGCGTGCTGTGAGTGCTTGATGGGCCCGAAGGGGGAAATGTGGCAGAGACGCCGCTAGAGATGACAACCCGCCTTCGACGGAGGCTGGAGGGGCGCCGAATAAGGGCAGCCCGGTACGGCGAGTACTACGATGGTGATCATCCCCTGATGTTCGCCTCTCCGGAGTTTCGGGCGCAGACCGGAGGGCTTTTTGACGGCTTCTCGGACAACTGGTGCTCGACAGTTCCGAACACCATGATTGAGCGCATGAAGCCGCTTGCTTTCAGGCTGGATGACGGCACGCTGGACAAGGCTGCGTCACGCGCCTGGAAAAGCTCCGAATGCGACGTTGAAATCGGGCTTTCGATGCTCGAAAGTCTGGTGTCCGGGCGCTGCAATGCACTCGTCTGGAAGCCGGACGGGGTAGAGACAGAAATTACTTTCGAGCCCGAAACTCAGTCCATTGTGGAATATGTTCCGGGGCGCCGGCGGGTTCGCTCGGCTGGTCTCAAGTGCTGGCGTGACGGGAATCTCGAATTTGCGACCCTGTTCCTTCCGGACTATGTATGCCGGTGGCAGCGTGACGTGAACAGCGGGGAATGGGCAGAACGTTCAGACGGACTCAAGCGGTCCGAGCGGGCGCATTTCCCGAATCCGTTGAACGTGGTTCCGCTGGTTGAGATTCCGAACCGGGCACGGCTCGCCAAGGGGCCGAACTCCGAGTTGCGCTCTGTGATCCCGCTACAGAACGCAATCAACACGCTGTGGGCGCACGTGCTGACAGCTGCGGATTCGGTTGCGCTGCCCGCTCGGGCCGTCCTCGGGATGGACCGGCCCGTCAGGGAGATTCTGGATTCTGCGGGCGAGGTCATCGGAGAGGAAGACCTGCCGATCGGCCGATTCAGGTCAGACCGTCTGCTGTGGCTGGAGAAGCCGGGAGCCACTATTGCGGAGTTCTCCGCTGCCGACCTGCGGGGATTCCTGGATGTCATCGGGGTCATGGTTGAACACATCGCCGCGCAGTCCCGCACCCCAGCCCGGTACCTGGTCGGCCGCCTTTCCAACATCGCAGCGGACACCTTGGATGCCGATGATGCCGGGCTGGTGTCGAAGGTTAGGGAGCGCCAGGACCATATCGGGGCAGCCCTGCGCGAGGTGATGCGTATTGAAGCGCTCGCCGCCGGGGAACCAGGTCGAGCCGACGCCCTGCGGCTCGGCGAAGTGGTGTGGCGGGACCCGCAGTTCCGATCGGACGCGCAGTACGCGGACGCCTTGACGAAGCTCAAATCGATCAACGTCCCGGACGAAGCGCTGTGGGAGAGGATTCCCGGGGTCACACCCGAGGAGATCGAGCGGTGGAAGCGGATGCGCGAGGACCAGGCCGCCGCGATCGTCGGGGGCAGTCTCGGGGGGCTGTTCGGACCGAAGTCCGAGCCCGACCAGGGGCAGTCGGCTGACCCGGTCGAGGTAGCAGCGTGACCGGCTCGGCGACGCTGGCGGACGCCCGGTACCGGGAGGTGCAAGGGGTGAGCCGGAGCGTGGTCGACGCGGTACAGGCCGTCTGGCGGGACGTCCCGGCGGACCGCATCCTGTCCGCCATGAACGGCGAGGCGGGCGCCGCCGTCCTGCGGGCGGTCACCGTGGGACAGCTCACCGCCGCCGAGGGCGCGCAAGCCTTCGTGAGCGCCAGCATGGTTGCGCAGGGGGCGATTGCAGCCCCGCTCGGTACGGTGGACGCGTCCGCCCTGGTGGGCGTCGCCATGGACGGGCGCCCGCTCGCAACGCTGCTGTATCAGCCGGCCATCACGACCGCCCGCGCCCTCGCACTCGGCGAGGCACCCGAGGTGGCCGCCCTTCGGGGGATGACGCAGATGGCCGTGATGACCGGCACGACGATCACCGACACCGCCCGTACGGCTACCTCGGTCGCCATGGCGGCGCACCCGCGGTGTCAGGGGTACGTACGGGTGGTCCACGCTCCGGCGTGCGCTCGGTGCATCGTGTTGGCGGGCAGGCAGTACAGCCACTCAACCGGGTTCGCCCGGCATCCACGCTGTGACTGCGGGATGGAACCGCTCGCCGACAGCACGAAGCCCCAACTTGCAGACCCGAAAGACCTGTTCGAAGCGATGACCCCGGAGCAGAGGCACCGGGCTTTTGGCGGTGCGGCCGTCAAGGCGATCGAGAGCGGCGCCGATATCTCCGCGCTGGTCAACGCCCGCCGGGGGATGCAGACGGTCACCACCAGCCGCGGAACCGTGTCGATCACCTCGGAGTCGACCACCCGCCGTGGACTCGGAGGCCGGAACCTCGGCGACGTGGAGAAGACCGCCGACTCCCGGTATGCCCGCCGCACCGAGACGCGAATGATGCCCGAGGAGATCATGCGCCGGGCCAAGACGCGCGAACAACAGATCGATCTACTCACCAAACACGGCTACATCTTCTGAGAGGGAGCCCCATGCCCAACGACCCGACCCCGAACCCCAACCCGACCGGCCCCGAGGGCGACCGCCAGGGCGAGCCCACCACGGGCACCGGCACCGCGACGACCGGCCCTGAGGGCAACCCGAACCCGAAGGGTGGCGACCAGGCCGACGCCCTCGCCGCCGCGGAGTCCGCCCGCGAGGCTGCCGAGAAGCGGGCCGAGACCGCCGAGGCCGAGGCGAACAGGCTCCGCCGGAGCAACGCGGCGAACAAGGGGACCGACCTTGACGCGCTCAAGTCGGAGATCCGGCAGGAGTTCGCCGCCGAGCTGGTACGCGCCGAGGTGCGAGCCGCGGGGGCCGGTCTGCTCCGCGACCCTGCCGACGCCCTCGCGCTGCTCGACCTGTCCGCCCTCGCCGGCTCCGGTGCTGCGGTGAACGCTACGGCGGTCCGTGCCGCGCTGGAGCAGCTGGTCAAGGACAAGCCCTACCTTGCGGCCGACGCTGCCGAGGCCCCGAAGTGGGGCGACGTCGGCGCCGGTCCGCGGCAGCCGGCAGAGCCCGAGCCCGCGAGCCCGTACGAGCGTCTGCGCCGGGTGCAGCGCAACAACTAGCAGGCACCGAAGTCCAGTTGGGCACCGCTCGCCGAGCGAGGCCCTTTTTTCATGCCCAAAACCAGGGGGAAATTTACATGGCACTGACCCTTGCCGAGGCCGCGAAGCTCAGCACGACCGACCTTCAGCGCGGCGTGGTCGAAACCTTCGTGCAGGAAAGCCCGATTCTCGACCGCCTGCCCCTCATGACCATTCAGGGAAATGCCTACGCCTACAATTCCGAGGCCACGCTTCCGGGTGTCGAGTTCCGAAACGTGAACGAGGCATACAGCGAGAGCACCGGCACCGTGAACACCAAGAGTGAGTCTCTGGTAATCCTCGGTGGTGACGCAGACGTGGATACTTTCATTGCCACGACCCGCGGCAACCTGAACGATCAGCGAGCGATTCAGGAAACGCTCAAGGTCAAGGCTTCGGCCGTTAAGTTCCAGGATGCTTTTTTTAACGGGGACACCGCTGTGGAGCCGAAGGGTTTCGACGGCCTGCGTAAGCGACTGGTGGGTGCACAGGTCCTTTCCACTGCCACCAACGGCATGGGCCCAGTGGCAGGCGCGCACGACTTCTTTGACGCTCTCGACGCCCTAATTGCCCAGGTACCGGGCCTGTCGGCCAATAACGGCGCCCTGTACGCCAACCGGAAGATTATCGCGAAGATCAAGTCATCGGCTCGCCGGCTAGGCGGATACGAGATGGTCAAGGAAGCCCTTACCGGCAAGATGATTTCCACTTACCAGGGTATTCCGCTGCTTGACCCGGGCCAGACCGCCGCGGGTGTCGACATTCTGCCGACCACTGAGACGCAGGGAACTGCCACCGACGCGAGCTCCATCTATGCCGTGAAGTGGGGCCGGGACGAGGGCGACAAGGGAGTGACCGGTCTGACCAATGGCGGCATCTCGGTCCGAGACCTCGGAGAGCTGGACAGCAAGCCGGCTTTCCGGACTCGCATCGAGTTTTTCTGTGGCCTCGCACTTTTCTCGGGGCAGGCTGCCGCTCGCCTTAACGGCGTGCTCAACAAGTAGGGGACGGAATGCCGCCGCGTAAGCGCGCTGCGGCGCTCTCCCGAATTCCGCACACGGATTCCTGCCCTTCGTCCGTCCGTATCGAGCGCTTTCCGGTGCCCGGTACGGACGGGCCGGGGCAGACCGTCACGCGGTGCATGGAGTGCGGCGCCCAGCTCATCACCGACAACCCGAAGGGGGCACCGTGACCGTACTGCCCCCGCTCGCAACCGTCGACCATCTCGCGCTGTGGATGCAGCGCACTCCGGCCGAGCTGCCCGAGGGCGCCGCCCTGGTGCTCGACGTCGCCTCGCGCATCGTGCGCACCGAGGCTCGATGCGACTTCATCCGCCGGACGACTACGGCGACGTTCACCCCGCGGGACGGGTGGATCACGCTCCCGCTCCGGCCGGTCGGCTCGGTCGATGCCGTGACGGTAGCCGGCGGAGTGGTCGAACCCTCGGGGTGGGAGCTGGTTCGTGACCGGCTCCGGGTGATCCGACATCCGTACACCCCGGCCCTGGTGACCTACACCGCCGGGTACAGCTCGGTGCCGGGCGACGTCCTTGCCGTGGTGCTCACCCTCGCGGCGCGGGTGATCAACAACCCGCAGGATTTGCGACAGGAAGCGGTGGGCGGGGTGTCCGTCACCTACGCCGCGGAGACGATCGGTGCGAGCCTCGCCCCGGCCGAGCGCGACCAGCTCGCCCGATACCGGCGCAGGGCCGCCCTGGTGGGGCTCGAATGACGCTCCGGTACCGGCAGACAGTGGTAACTCACCGCGCACCGTTCGCAGTTGACCGCTACGGCAACACCACCAGCGAGCGGGATTGGACCAGGGCGACGAGTACGACCGTGCCCCGGGTCGAGGTGCTGCCGCAGGAGTCCACCGAGGCTGTCGGGGACCGGCCCGTGGTGGTCACCGGGTGGCGACTTCTGACCCGCCGCGGAGTCGACGTCGACCTAGCCCCCGGCGACCGGGTGACCGTCCTTGGCCGGCTGTTGGAGGTGGATGGCGAGCCTGCCCGGTACCCGCTCGGCGACCGGCACCACCACACCGAGGTACGGCTACGGGAGGTGAACGGATGAGATTCCGCAGGTTCAAGCCCAACAAGGCCGGAATCCGAAGCCTGATGAAGTTGCCCACGGTCGGAAAGGAAGTCGGCCGAATTACGAACCGGATCGCTGACAGCGCCGGATCGGGTGGCGGGGACTTCCGCACCGATCTGGAAGAGGGCCGGAAGCGGTGGCGCGGCGCGGTCATCGGAAATTACAACTTCCCGAAGGCGGGCGGGCGCGAGGGCTCGCGCAGGGACCTGCTTCGCGGGCTGGACGGTGCCCACGGTGAGTAGGCCCCTGATCCTCATGCCGGACGCCGTTGCCGTGGTTATCGGATACCTCCGGCAGGCCCTCGCCGAGGTCGGCCGACCCGTGCCGGTGGTCTCCCGAATCCCCTCGCCCCGACCGGCCGAGTTCGTGCGGGTCGAGCGGGTCGGAGGTACCAGGGCGACGGTCGTTTCCGATCGGCCCCGGCTCGATATCCACGCGTGGGCTGCCACCGAATCCGCGGCTCACGATCTCGCGGCCCTGGTTCGCGCGGTGCTCAGCTTCATTCCGGGCGTTCGAGATGAAGTCACCGTGTACCGGATCACCGAAGTCGGGGGGCTTATGTGGCTGCCCGACGACCAGTCCGGTAGCCCGCGTTACGCCCTGGCGGTCGAGATCCACATGAGAGGGCGGATGCTACCGCCGAGCGGGCCACTTCCGTAGGCGCCGACTTCCATCGTCGTCAAGGGCTTTTTGTGCCGCGACCATGAACTCTCCGACCACCGACCCGAAATTCCGAATATCGTTGATAAAACTGTTCTCGGGGTCCATTCCTTCCGCGCTCATGGCAGCACCGACCTTAAGTCGCTGTGCGGCTTCCATGACGCCCATAGCGCTCAATGTTGCGTCGCGCGGGCCGTATAGCGATACGTCAATCCACGCCTCCTCTAGGGAAAGATAAGCGCCGCCCATAATATCGGGGTCGAGTTCCTCACCAGTGCGATTTATGTAGTTTTGATGCCGGGCGATCGCACTAAGGTCGTTGGTGATTTTCAAGAACTCCCGATAGGAATCCTGGCGGCCCTGGCGTCGTTCTTTCTGGTGTTCTACACGGGCGGCCACCCGCACCCCTTCTCGCTGGAACCAACCGCTAACGAGCGTAGTTCCGCCGGTTGCCAGCGACCCCACCACTGCGCCGATTAGCGCACCGAATGCCGTGTCCATGGCGGCATGATACTCGGACTCTCATGATCATTTTCGATGAACGGGGGAAGTAATTGACTCTCAACGCCAACGCGGTCCGGGTCGCCATTACTGGCGCTGCCTACACCGCGCCGAAGGGGACCACCGCGCCCAGCGACGCAACCAGTCCATGGCCGGCTGCTGCGGTCGATATCGGCTGGATTTCCGATGACGGTATCACCGAGTCGAATTCCGCCGACGTCACCGAAATCAAGGCCTGGCAGGGCGGGGCGACTGTCCGGAAGGTGATTTCCGGTTCGGAAATGACTTTCAAGCTGACCGCTATCGAGACGTCCAAGACGACCCTTGAGCTTTACCACAAGGGAAGCAAGGTCACCGGCGCCAGTGGTAAGGCCGTGCTTGCTATCAAGGCACCCGGCCCGGATCGTCGAATGTTCGGCTTCGACGTGGTCGACGGCGATTCCCACATCCGAATCGTAATCCCCGACGGCGAGGTTACCGAGGTCGGCGACCTGGTTTACAAGGGCGACGAAGCCGTTTCCTACGAACTCACCATCACGGCTTACCCGGCAGCGGACGGGACCGTGGCAATTAAGTTCTCTGACGACCCGGCGTGGCTGGCGGCCCCGGCGCAGTGACCTCCCCGTTTTTGCCCATTTTGCAGAAACGCTTCTGCATGATCGAGAGGTATCCCAATGGCTGATCGTTTCAACCTTGACACGTGGGTAACCGAGTCCACTCGGACACCCTTTCCGTTCACCCTGGGAGGTAGGGATTTCTCCCTTCCCGCTGCGGGTGATCTGGATAAGTCGCTACTGTCGACGGTAAACCTGTCGTCGCCCTCGGCGGCCGACATTCTGTCCCTGATGCGGGAAGGTCTCGGCGACCAGTGGCAGGAGTTCGACGCGCTGCCCCTGCCCCTTTCTGCGCTGGGTGAACTGTTCCGGCGCTGGCAGAACCACACGGGTGTGACGCCGGGGGAATCGCAGCCCTCGCCCGCCTCCTGACCGATCACGGCGAGGCGGTCGAGGCGGACCTACAGCGCTACTACCGGATAGATATCCGAGACCTTTTTCGGCCGGCTTCCGGGCTCACTCTCCGGCGCCTTAGGGCCCTGATCTCCGGGCTTCCGCCGGATTCTGCACTGGCCCGTTCTCTGGCTGGTCCGGATGCCCCGTGGACGCTGGAGACTCAGCTACTTGCGGCCGTCCACGATCGGCTGTCCGAGGCAAATTGGCAGCGAGGCAACGCAGGGTCGAAGTCGCCGAGCCGGCGGCCGGACCCGATTCCGCGGCCGGGCGTCAAGGGCCCTGGTCGAATCGGCTCGACCACCCGGAATCCGAAGGAAGTCGCCGCTTATCTGGTGCGATTCCAGCCGACCCCGGGGGGTGACTAATGGCTGTCGAAGTCGGCATGGGATATCTGTCGATCGTCCCCGAGGTACAAGGGTTCGGCCAGGAGCTGGAGTCGAAGGTCACAGGCCCTAGCGAGCAGGCCGGAGAGGCAGCCGGCGAGGCTGCCGGAACGGCGTCCGGCGAGGGCTTCACCGGCAAAATGGGTGGGATCCTCAAGGGCTCGCTGCTGACTGTTGGTCTGGCTGCCGCGGCAATCCTGGTCAAGGGATTTTCCGATGCTCTTGACCAGGGCGCTATTAACGGCAAAATCCAAGCCCAGTTGGGTGCTACCCCGGAAGAAGCCGAGCGGTACGGCAAGGATGCTGGACAGCTCTATGTGGGCGGGGTCACCGATTCTGTAGAGGAAGCCGCACAGGCGATATCCGGCGTGATGCGGTCAGGCATTCTGCCGCCGGATGCCACAAATGCCCAGATCGATTCCATAACGGGCAAGGTCACGGATCTATCCAAGACCTTTGAGCTGGACTTGGGCCAGACCTCTAACGCGGTCGGCCAGATGATTAAAAACGGAATCGCAAAAGACGGGACGGAAGCACTCGATCTTATGACCGCTGCAATGCAGCGCATGGGGCCGAGGGCTGATGACTTGTCCGACACGATGAACGAGTACAGCACCAAGTTCCGAGACTTGGGGCTTTCTGGCGCCGACGCAATGGGCCTTATGGCCCAGGGTATGGCGGCGGGTGCCCGCGATACCGATACCGTTGCTGACGCTCTCAAAGAATTCCAAATCCGGGCGACGGATGGGAGTGCCGCCAGCAAGGCTGCCTATGAAGCGATCGGCCTTTCCGCGGAGGATATGACCCGCAAAATCGCTGCGGGCGGCCCGGGTGCCCGTGAGGGATTGCAGCAGGTTCTAGACGGGCTCAAGGCAATAAAGGACCCGGCGGAAAGGTCGGCCGCCTCGGTCGGACTTTTCGGGACCAAAAGCGAGGATTTGGGGCAGGCACTTTTTGCCCTTGATCCGAGGACGGCTGTCCAAGCCCTCGGAGATACCGCGGGCGCTGCCGAGAAAATGGGCGACGCGCTGCATAACAATGCGGGCGCCAAGATCGAGCAGTTCAAACGCAGCCTAGAGGTTGGGCTGACGAACTTTATCGGGGACCAGGTGTTGCCGGTTCTCGGGCAGTTCGGCGGGTTCTTGGCGGATACCTTCGGGCCGCCCCTGCGGGTGGCTGCGGATGTGGTCCGGCTGTTCTTCGGATCGTTCACCGGAGCCGGGGCAAGTGTTGGTCTGGCAACGTCGTGGATCAACCCCATTATCCTGGCAGGGGCGACGGTCCGCACCGTTTTCGACTCGGCGATTGGTGGTATCCGCGCGTTCGGTGCAGCTTTTATCGCGGGCGGAAACGACGTGACATCCTCGGGTTTTGCGGGGCTGTTGGAGCGCGCCGGGCTTGTGGCCCGAAATCTCTGGGACGTCTTTGCCAACTACCTGGTGCCGACTGCCTTTCAGCTCGGTTCGGCCATTCTCGGCGCCGTTATGCCGGTGGTTTCCGCCCTCGGCTCCATTCTGGTCGGGGTTGTCTGGCCGGCTGTGATGAGCGTCTATGAGGCGGTCTCTGCGAACCTGATTCCGATCTTCGCGGCAGTGAGCGCGTTCGTCTCGGACCGCGTTGTCCCGGCTCTCCAGATGATCGGTGCCCGTCTGCTCGAAGTGGTCGAGAAGGGCCGCCCCACGGTCGAGTTCTTGGCGTCGCTGATTTCCTGGCTGGGACGGCTCGGCGCCGACATTCTCGGGGTCGTTATCCCGGTTGTCCTCCGGCTCGCCGGCCCGATCTTCTCGGCTCTATGGTCGGCGATCGGCACTGGTATCAGCTGGTTCGGGGACATCATCGGCTGGGTGTCCTCGCTGGCAAACATGCTGCGAACTGCCGGGCAGGCTGCGGCGAATTTCGCGTCGGCAGCCAAGGAGAAATTCGGCGAGTTCGTGAACTGGGCCAAGGGAGTACCGGGCGCCGTAAAGGATGCCTTGGGCGACTTTGGAAATCTGCTGCTCGACAAGGGAAAGGACGTGGTGCGCGGACTCTGGAACGGAATTTCCAGTATGGGTTCGTTCCTGAAAGAAAAGTTGATCGGGTGGGCCAAGTCGGCAATTCCGGGTCCGATTGCGGATGCCCTCGGGATCAAATCGCCGTCTCGTCTGATGGCGGCCGAAATCGGCCGGTGGATTCCTCCGGGAATCGGCGAGGGCGTAGACGAGACGGCGCCCGAGCTCACCGCCCGACTCCGCCGCCTGGTGACTATCCCGCCCCTCCGGGTGCCCGCTCCGGTGCTGGCCCCGGTCGGTTCCGCGGCGACCAGCTCGGCGCCGCCGTCGATCACGGTCAACGCCCGCACCGATGCGAGCGCGTACGAGATCGGCCGACAGGTGGCGTGGCAACTCCGGATGGGGGTGGTCTAGATGGTGGGTCCGGCATACACCGCGGAGCCGTGGACCATGGAGCTGGGGGGACTACTGCTCGGCGGGGCCGGGTCGGTGGTGCTGCACGAACCGAGCGGCATCCTCGCAAGCACCGAGACCAGGGCGGCGCGGTCAACTCGTATTGGGCGTCCGGGCGTTGTCCTCGGCGACGACGTTCCGGGCGCCCGGATCATCCACCTGTCGATGACCGTGCTCGACTCCCCGGAAACGCTGGCGGCGCTGCTGGCCGTCCTGCGGCGCGGAGCCGACCGGGTGTTGCGCTTCGCTGTTCCCGGGGTGGCCGGCGGGTCCGGTCGCGTCGCCGTGCGGGTGGGGGAGTGGGCGGCACCGCTGGACGTCGAGTACACCTCGGGCGCTGCCCGGGTCGAGGTGGAGCTGATCGCCGCGGACCCGGTCCTTTACTCCGACCAGGAGTTCGCGGGACAGGTGGTCCCGGCGGTGCCGCGCGGTGCCGCTCGGATCTGGCCGCTGCGGTTCCCGTTCAGCTTCGCGAGGGCGGGCGCCAGGGCGACGCCCGCGGACCCGGTGATCACCATTGGCGGGTCGGCCGAAACGTGGCCGGTCATCACGTTGCGGGGCCCGCTGGCGGCCCCGGTGATCACCAACCGGAGCACACCCGGCGAACGGCTTCGGATTCTGCTGGACGTACCCGCGGGCGAGGTGCTGACCGTCGACACCGGGGCCCGCACGGTGCGACTCAACGGGGCGGACCGGTACGCGTTGTCCGGCGACTCCGTGTGGTTCCCGCTTCGCCCGGGTCGCAACGTCTGGGAGCTGGATGACCTGGTGGGCGGACGTGACCGAGTCGCGGACCTGCGTTGGCGGTCCGCATGGATATAGGGGGTAGAGGTGGGAATCCGAGCACCGCTGTTCGGACCGAGGGGCGAGTACGACGCGTCCGACTTCCGCGGTCTGGTTGCAGATGTGCGGGCACCGGTTGTCGGGGTGGTTCGGGACACGGCCGATGCGCTCAAGGTCACGGCGGTGTCTGGTAGTTCAGCGCGGGTGTCCGTGGGCGGGGGCCGTGCATGGGTTCCGCTCACACGGTCCGGCGTCCGGGGCCGGGCTGCATACCTGGTCGAACTGCCAGCACCTGGTGTTGAGTTCAGCCTTGCGCCATCTTCGCCGACGGCCGACCGGTTCGATCTGGTTGTGGCCCGGGTGGCGCCCGAGACCGACAGCACTCCGTATGCAGAGCTGCCTTTGGCGAACTACGCGCCGGGCAACCTTGCGCCCGGCTGGTGCTTGGATGTGGTGCGGGGTACCGACGGCGGGCCCCCGCCGGCTGTGCCGTGGGAGTCCTGTCTGATCCTGGCCCGAGTCCGGGTCCGGAGAGGTGCAACCACGCTGAGCACGGGGGACATCGAAGACCTGCGATCGTCGTCCGGGCAGGGAGATCCGACCGTCCTTGCGCCGGTCCGGACAGCGCCGGGGCAGACCGTCGCGGACGCAGCTGCCCCTGTTCCGCGCGGCGGGCTGATCTACAGCTCCGACGAAGACCTGATGTATATCCGGGGCGCTTCGTCGGCGAGGCCGCTCGCGTACCGGCCGACGCTGGCTACCGGCGTCACCGGTAAGGGGGCGACCGGGTGGCGGTCATCGGCAACACCGGGCGGAACCTCGGGTCGGATGATGTGGTGGGAGGGCGCGGCGGCACCGTATGTGCGTGTCGGGGTCCTCACGTTCCAGATGCGGTACACGTCCGGTGGGGGTGGGGGGTGGACGTCCGCCGTGGTCACGGCCGGGGGTGTCCACCAGTGGGAGACGCCGCAGGTCAACACCAGCTCGGCAGGCGTCCACAGTGCGACCGTGCAGGTCTTCGTGCCCCGTGGTCAGCCGCTCGATGTGTCGGTGTATCTGTACGGACAGGACGCCTGGTGCGTCCTTGACGAATGGCAGAGCAACGGCCAATTGCTACTGCTGCCAGCCGAGTAGGCGCCCGTGTACAGAATCCTGTTCGCCGAGTTCGTGTCCGGTGAGGTGTGGGGGGAACTGCCCGCCGCGGAGCTGTCTTACACCCGGATCCTGAGCGCCCCCGGCAGCGCTGCCGTGAAACTCAGCTTCGAGCGGTTCCCTTGGCAGGCCCTCGCCCCGTGGCGCGTGCTGATCTACGTCCAACGCGGGCAACAGGTGCTCTGGTCGGGGCCCCTGGTCGGTTATGACGTCGACCTGGAAGCGGAGACGGTCACATTGTCCGCCGTGGGGTTGTGGGAGTACTACCGGCGCCGACAGATCACCAGCACGGCGACGTACTCACAGCTGGACCAGGGTCTCATTGCCCGCCGGCTGGTCGAGGACTACGCGGACGGAACGGGCGCGATTTCGTGGAACACGGGCCCCGCTGCGTTGAGTTGGGATGGCTCCGAGGTCACGGGGGTGCCGCGGGACCGGACGTACCATGCGTACGAGCGGAAGTTCGTGGGGCCGGTGGTCGAAGACCTCGGGGCGGTCCGCGGGGGCTTCGGCTTCCGGATCGACTCCGGGTGGCTCGGCGGTCGGCTCACCAACACGGTGCGGTTCCTGCCCCGCGACGGCGAGCCAACAGACCTGGTGCTCGATCACGGGTCGACGTGCGACGTCCCGAGGGTCACGGTCGACGGCACGGCGATGACCACCGAGGCGGCGGTCACGGGATCCGGCGACGGCGAGTCGCAGATGGTGAGCTGGTGGTACAACCTGCCCGCCGAGACCGACCCGAGCCGGAGAATCCCGCGCCTGTCGTCGGTGGAGTCCCGACAGGACGTCGTGGACCCGGGCACCCTCACCGAGTACGCCCGGCAGACGATCGCCGCGGGTTCCGCCCCGATCACGATCCCCTCCGTCCGGTTGTACCCCGGTGACCATCCCGGCCCTGGTGACGTGCAGGTGGGCCACCAGGTCCGCGTGCGCGTCCCGATCAGTGGCCGGTCGCTGGTGGACGGCCGGTACCTGGTCACCGAGATCACGGTCCGGGTCGGTGACGACGGGGAGGAAACCACGCTCACGCTCACACCGACGGAGGTGTATGCCAATGTCGGCAGTGCCGCAACTCCCCAGCCTTAGCCAGGAGTTCGCAGAGATTAAGCGGCGCCTTGACGTCCTGGAACGTACCCCCCGACAAGGTGGCCGAGACGAGCCCTTGCCCATGACCCCGTACGAGGGGTGGCCGGGTGGATCAACCTTCCGGGCGGTGGCACAACTCGGGGTCGGAAACCTGAATGCTGCGGTGCTCCGGCTCGACTTCCGAGCCAGCACCGCCGGGAGCGGCCTGGTCGAGTTCCGACTGTTCGACGTCGACTCCGGCCGAGCCACCACAAGCACCGTAGCCATCGGCATTGCCCCTGCGCAGTGGCTCCGCTGCGAGTGGCTGCACCCGCTCGGCCCGCCGCAGACCCGCGCCGGGACATGGCGGCGCGTGCTGCTGCAAGCACGGCAATCGGTCGGAACTCCGGCCCTGTCGATCGGGCTGGGGCTCGCCACCGGAGTACCGGCCACCTCGGCCCCGGGGGCGACCGCAGGGGGCACCTGGTCTGCGGTGGCAGCCCCGGCCGGCTACTAGATGGAGAGGAGAGAGTCCATGGACGGGCACGCCTACGACCTGTCGATCATCGTTCCGCCCGAGGACGTGCGCGCGGTCGTCACCTACGTCACCGGACGCGACCCCGGCCCGCCGGATGCCACGTCGATTGCGAGGGCGGGCGAGGAGATTGTCCGTGCCGCCGAGGGTGCGGTCACGACCTTACTGCGCCAGTGCATCAGCTACCGGCCCCTGTCCGCCGTGGTCACTGTGCGCCGTGAGGAGGTGGACCCCAATGCCCACATCCCCATCCCCGGAACCGAGCCCGCCTGATCAGCTCGGCACGATCCACATTGGGGCCCGCGAAGTGTACGACCAGGTGGTTGGGCTGCGCTCGGACGTACAGGCCATGGGCCAACAGGCCGAGGGAGTACGCGCCGAACTCGCCGATCATGAAAACAGGTTGAGGGGTCTGGAGGCATGGCGGTACGCGCTGCCGGTGGCGGCCGTGACAGGTCTCGGCGGCGCCGTGGTCTCACTGGTGCAAGCCATCGCCAAGTAGCCCACCACACAACCGAATTCAGAACATCCGAGCCCCGTCCGGGCCGAAACCGGGCGGGGCTTTCGCATGCCAGGAGGCACCTTGAGCGTCACCATCATCTCCCGCGCACAGTGGGGCGCGAAGCCGTGGACCGGCAGCATCAGCGCTGTCCCGCTGTCGGAACGCGCGGAGTTCTTCGTCCACTACGACGGCGGCACCCCGGTCAACCGGACCGGCACCGCGGTCCCGCGGGCAATCGAAGCCGAACACCTCGGCAACGGGTGGAGCGGCATCGGCTATCACTTCGTCGTCGACCAGGCGGGCAACATCTACGAAGGCCGGGGCTGGGGACTCCAGGGCGCGCACTGTCCGGACCACAACCGCTCCGGGTTCGGTGTCCAGATCGCCATCGGCGGCGACCAGGCCCCGACGGACGCCGCGCTCCGTGCTGCCCGCGCGCTGTACGACGAGGCGTGTGCCCGCACGGGTCGACGCCTCGCGATGAAGGGGCACAAGGATGGGTTTGCCACGCTGTGCCCCGGTGGCCGGCTGTACACGTGGGTGCAGTCCGGCATGCCCGCGCCCGGTGGTGGTGGCGGTTCGACCGGCTCGGGTTACGCCCCGTTCCCCGGCGCCGCGTGGTTCAAGTCGTCGCCGCGCTCGCCCCTGATCACCGCCATGGGCCGCCGCCTGGTCGCCGAAGGCTGCTCCGCCTACACCGAAGGCCCCGGCCCGCAGTGGACCGAGGCCGACCGGCAGTCGTACGCGAAGTGGCAGCGCAAGCGGGGATTCACCGGCTCGGACGCCGATGGCTGGCCCGGCCGGACTACGTGGGACGCGCTCCGCGTGCCCACGGCCTAGCTCTGACAGGGAGGAGACTGCGGCATCACCCAGCGAGCGCCCCGCAGTTGGTGTGCCACCGATGTACCTCTGATTCCATGTATGCGCCGCCCCAGCTCACACACGAGCCCTTCGCGTACACGTAGACGGGTCCTGCGTACTTCATGTAGTTCCCGTAGTCGGAAGTCCACGAATTGGGATCGTTGTCATTTTCGAGGAATGCCCCGACCATGTACGTCGTCTGGCCGTTCTTTATCGTGACGACGCAGTTCTTTCCGGTCCCGGACGAGTAGGTCAGGTAGATCGTCGCCGAGAGGCGGCCGTCTGCGGCGTAAATGTCCTCCCAGTCTTTGACGTTGTAGCCGCTTCCACATGCGCCGTTGTAGGCAGCCTCCTGAGCGCTGGCGGGTCCGGCGGTCGCCACGATGGAAGCCGCAGAGATCCCCAATAGGCCGACTGCCGTAGCCATTCGGCGCCCTATCCGCGTGAAGTGGATGGATCGCATTCTCTTGACTTTCACTTGATCTTTCCTTTCCTGATGGAATGTCTTCCGAGGCTAGCTCGGTTTGCCTGCCATCGAAAGAGGGCGTATTCAGCCATGATCGCGAAATTGACTTCTAGAAATTCGGAGGAAACCTATGCAGTTCGTCACCAACCACCCGGCCCGCCTGTACGCCGTCCTGGTCGCCGCTCTCACCCTGGTCGCGCACTACGTGCCGTCCATGCCGTCCGCCCTGGTGCTCGCCCTGGCGGCGGCCGTCCTCGGTGTGGGCGAGAGCGTGCAGCGAGTCGAGGACGCCAAGACCTCGGACGCCCTCGCACAGCCGGCCCCGGCCGAGACCGTCGACCAGGCCGAGCCGGTCGGCACCGACACCGACCGGTTCGAGGTGCTGTGACCTACCGCCATGTGGCGTTGCTCGGTAAGGCGCGGAGCGGTAAGGACACCATCGGTGCCCGGCTCGGAGCACAACACGCCTTCGTCCGGGTCGCGTTCGCCGATCCATTGCGCTCAATGGCGCTCGATCTTGACCCCGTTGTGGCGGCCGAGCGCACTTCGTACGGGTACCTACCAGTCAGGCTGTCGGACCTGGTCGGCCGCTATGGGTGGGAGCGCGGGAAAACCGAGTACCGCGAAGTGCGCCGGACGCTACAGAAGCTCGGCGAGGCCGTGCGCGCTCACGATCCGAACTACTGGCTCCGGCTTGCGCTCGAACGAATCGACGTCGCCGACCAGTGGAACTTGCCCGTGGTCGTCACGGACGTACGGCACACCAACGAACTGGAAGCGCTCCGCTCCCGCGGCGCCCTGGTGGTCCGGGTCGTCCGGCCCGAGGTTGGCCGGCTCGCGGGGGCCGAGGGCGAACACGTCACCGAGACGGAGCTAGACCAGGTCGAGGTGGACGTCACGGTCACCAACACGGGCACGCTCGCCGACCTGCACCGGCTCGCCGACTCGCTCGCCGTCCGGCGGGACTGACAGCGGGGTGACGGGGTGACGTTCAAAGCCTCGGATTCAGTTTTCTCTAGATTTCCAACTCTAGTAGAGAACCTAGAATCTGAGCCCCGAACGTCACCCCGTCACCCCCACACTCAAGGGGGGAACCTATGGCCGGACGAATCCGGACCATCACACGGGGCGGGTCGCGCTGGTACGTCGACCCCGAGACCGCCGTCAAGTACCCGGGAGTCACATCGGTAATTGCGATGCTCCCGAAGCCCTTTCTAGTTCACTGGGCGGCCCGCATGGCTGCCGAGACGGCGGTGACAAGCCTTGCCGCCGTCCAGTCGATTGCCGAGCGCGACCCCGAAGGCGCGATTGACTACGTCCGCAACTCCCACCTGCGGTACACGAAGTCCCGCGCGAGGCTCGGGTCTGACGCCCATGACCTTTTCGAGCGCATGGCGCGAGACGAGTTCGTGGGCCGCGTACACCCGGATCTAGAGCCGTACCGCACAGGGTTCGCCGCCTTCCTGGAAGCGGTCAATCCCGAGCTGGTGCGCGCCGAAGACATTGCCTGGTCGAGCACTCACGAGTACGCGGGATCGTTTGACGCGATTCTGCGCGTCTGGCTCGACGCCGAGGGCAAGCCGACCCCCGACAGGTCCGGTACAGCGCATTTGCTGATTGTCGACTGGAAGACCAGCAAGAGCACGTATCCGGATGTGGCGTTGCAGATGGCTGCCTACTCGCACGCCGATCTCATCATCTCGCCGGACGGCACCAGCGAGCCCATGCCTGAGTTCGACGGTGCGGCCGTTCTCCACATCACCGGGGAAGACTGGTCATTCAAGCCCGTCCGCATCGACTCCGAGGTGTTCGACGTCTTCCTGACACTGCGCCGGGTATTCGTCTGGGACCGCGAGACCAGTAAGACTGTGCTCGGCCGGGCAATCGCCAAGTCGGTCCGCCAACTGGTCACCGGGACGCAGCGCCGGGCGCGCTGAGCATAACCGAAGAAACGTTTCCGCAGGGGCAGGCCGACCGGCCGCGCCCCTTTTTTCATGCCCAAAACCAGGGGGAAAAGCATGGCCATGCGCATTTTCGAGACCGACCCGGACGCGAAGCCGGCGGGCACTTTCTCGGACGACACCGTGGGTCGTTTCCATTCCGGCAAGCAGGACGAGGAGGGGGTTCCGGTCGCGCTGGAGGAGTGGCGCGTTTCCACGGGTGACCCGGAGGTGGCCTCCGCGGTCGCTCAGCTTTTCGGCGGCACCCCGGAGGAGACCGAGACCGACAAGGAAAACTACATTGTCGTGGACACCAGCACCGCAAAGGTAAAGGTGATCATCGATGGCGCCTCGGCGATTTCCTCGGATCTCAAGCTCTGGAACGGCAGCAACCTGATTCACCACTGCGACGGGGTCGAATTCCTTTCGCCGGAGGATGAGGCCGGTACGCCGTGCGGCTGCCCGCCGCTCATGGTCGATCGCAAGGCAAAGGCGAAGGTTAAGCGCGGCCCGGCGCCGTCGATCTCGGTCATGTTCCGGATTGCCGATGACCCGGATCTCGGCATCTTCCGCTTTCAGTCGGGGTCCTGGAAGCTCGCCGAGGTCCTGCACGAGATTGAGAACCAGCTCGACCGGATCGGCAGCGAGGCCCTTTGCAGCCTTGAGCTGGAGCGCGTGGAGTACACCACGAAGAACGGCCGTGACGTTTCCTACGTCAAGCCCGTAATTCGCGTGCTCAAGAGCTGGAACGATGCGGTGGCGGACCCGAAGTTCTGAGCCGGCCCGGGCCCCGGGGGTAATTCCTCGGGGCCCCTTTGGGGGGATCACATGCCAATTCTGGAGCTGTGCGCCGGGGTCGGCGGGCTCGGCCTGGTGGTCGAGCACATCACTGGTGACCAGGTGCGATACGTAGCAGAGACCGACCCGGGCGCGTCCGCGGTACTCGCCGAGCATTACCCGGGCGCCCCGAACCTCGGGGACATTACCGAAATCGACTGGGCCTCACTGATTGGCGAGGTCGACATTATCGCGTCCGGATTCCCGTGTCAGGGAATCAGCAATGCAGGTCTACGGCTGGGGCTGGAAGATGAGCGTTCGGGGCTGTGGTACACCGTTCTGGAATCGATTCGCGTACTTCGACCGCGAGTCGTGTTCCTGGAAAACGTTTCGGCAATTGTCCGGCGCGGGCTCGCCGAAGTCGTCGCAGGCTTGGCCGAGATCGGGTATGACGCGCGCTGGTGTTGCGTTCGAGCGTCCGAGTTTGGCGCCGCACACCACAGAGACAGATGGTTCTGTGTCGCGTTTCCTGAAAACTCCGACGGCGAATCTCGGGGTGAATGGTGGCGCACAGCATCCGGACAAGCGTCGGGGTGTTCTCCCCAAACCTGCGGGGGGGGGGGGGGGGGGCCGGGTGCCAATTTACGAACCCAACCACACGGCGCCACCCACGCCGATGAAGCCGGTTTACAATTGCCCAAAAACCACCCCCACAGACGGGAAG
>NZ_JBHVSD010000008.1:0-61145 GCF_042885395.1 Kitasatospora sp. NPDC058063 | reverse complement strand
CCCCCCCCCCCCCCACCCCCCCCCCCCCCGCCCCCCCCCCCCCCCCTCCGGGGGCCCCCCCCCCCCCAGTCTGCCAATTTCCGAACCCAACCTCACGGCGCCACGCTCGCCGATGAAGCCTGTTTCCTATTGCCCTACTCCGACCGCCTCAGACGGGACGGGGGGCCCGGGGAACTCACCGAAGCGAACGGGTGGGATGAATCTCCGGACTATCGTTCTGCACCTTCCGCATGGTGGGGTCCATACCTGCCCGTGATTCGCCGCTGGGAAAAACTTTTCGGCCACCCGGCACCCGCGCCCACCGAAAAGGGCCCGCGCGGAGGAATCCGGATTACCGCCAAGTTCGCCGAATGGCTCATGGGCTTTATGCCGGGCTGGGTGACTTCCGTCCCAGGGCTTTCCCGCGGGCAGCAACTCAAGGCCATCGGAAATGCCGTGTGCCCGCAGCAGGCATACGAGGCATTCACTCATCTTCTGGAATATGAGGGGGACCCTGACAATGAGTAAGCGGGGAATCATAGTCGACTACGCGGGCGAGGAACTGCACCGCGGAGACCTGATTGTCTACGGCGCCCGGCAGGGTAATCGCGTTCGGCTCGCAGACGCGATTGTCGAGAAGGTGACTACTCGGCTGGTGGACGGCCGGCTCCGGCCCATGCTGCTGGTCCGACCGACGGGCACCGAAAGCGGTTTCACCCGGCGAAAGAGTCTGCGGCGCGAGTGGATCAGCTCGGAGCACGTCCGCCTGGTGCTGCCGGACGTCGCGGACGCGTACAAGGACTGACCGGACGTCGAAGGGCCGGGGAGCGAAATGTTCCCCGGCCCTTTCTGTGTTTAGGGGGGATTTTTGTGATGGTGGTGTTTAGCGAGCCGGTCGGCCTCTTCCTGGTCGCTGCGCTGGCCGGAGTGGTGTGCTGTTCCCTACTCCTGGCTGTTCTCCTGCTCATCTTCGGGCGGGGTGGCGAGGATGAGTAATCCCAATAAGGACAAGGGGACCGCGTGGGAGTCCTCTGTGCGGAACTTCCTTAACCGCCGCCTCGGCCTGGTCGACCGGGACGGCCAGTTCCTGAATCCGGCCAGTGCCCACAACGTCCGGCGCGCCGCACAGGAAGGCGCAAAGGACGTTGGCGACGTGCATGCGTGGCCGTTCATCTTGGAAGCGAAGGACGTGAAAAGCCCGTCCGTTCCGACATGGCTCCGGCAGGCGGTCGCCGAGGCGGACCACGCCGGATTTCCATTCGGGGTCGTGGTCCACAAGACCCGGAATCGGGCGGTGGGAGAGGGTCGGGTTCATTTCCCGGTGAGCACGTGGACGGCCGTACGGAATCTGCTCGGGACGCCCGTGGACGACGCCGCGGGGCTGTATGGCGCGACCTACTCGGCGCGCGGGCTCGACATTTCCCGGTGGTACGTCACGGTGACGCTCGCGGACTTCGGTGATCTCCTCGCTGATCTGCGGGGTGCCCATGCTGTTCCGTGATCTCCTCGCCCGGTTCGACTCGGTGAGCGAGCACGGAGACGGCGGGTACATCGCTTCCTGTCCCGCACACCCGGACTCAAGGCCGAGCCTGCGAATCTGGCGAGGCGACAACCACACGGTGCGGCTCACCTGCCGAGCCGGCTGCCGCACGGACGACGTGATCGACGCTGTGAAGCTGGAGTGGTCCGACCTGTTCGAAGCGACCGGGCCAGGCTCGGTGGTCAGCTCCGCTCGCCCCGAACTGGTCGCCGTGCGGCACGTTGCCGGGCTCGCGGCCTACGTCGACCGGACCCGGGCAGCCCTCGCCGACCAGGCCGACGAGAACCACACGGGTCGGATCGCCCGGAACTACCTCGCCGCCCGGTTCGGGATCGACCCCGAGACCGCCGCGGACCTACAGCTCGGTGCGGACGGCGGCGACCAGGCCGAGGACTTCGCGCACCTCTCCCGCGGATACAGGGCGTACCCCCGGCTGGTCGTCCCCCTGGTCGGCTTCGACGGCGTAAGCCGCGGTCTACAGGGCCGGGACCTGTCGGGCGACTGCCCCGCCCGGTGGGTGAGCCTCGCCAACCCCCGCGGCCACCGCTGGTCGCCGTTCGGCGTGTTCCGTGGAGCCGGCGGGTACGGCACGGTGCTGCTGTGCGAGGGCCCCGGAGACGCGCTCACCGCGTGTGCGGTCGGGTACGACTCGGTAGCGATCCGAGGGGCGAGCCTGTCGCACTCCGCCGAGCTGGTCGCCGAACTCGCCGTCGGGCTCCGCGGCTCGCTGGTGATCCTCGCTGGCGATGCAGACCAGGCGGGCGCGGGCTTTACCGCGCGCCTTGCTGCCGGGCTCGCCGAGCACGGGGTATCCGTCCTGGTGCTCGAAATCCCGCAAGGTGTAGGCGACTTGACCGAGTGGCGAGAGGCCGACCCCGCAGCCTTCGCCGCCGAGCTCCACCGCGCGGTTGCCGCCGCCCGGCCGTTTGCTGCGGTCGATCCCGCCGAAGTCCGCCAGCTGGCCGCCGAGTTGGTGCCCGCGGGAGGCGTCGCAGTGCAGGACGGAGCGAACGCCGCGCGCATCCTTGCCGAGCTGGTCGACAAGTACGGCGAGTCCGACGCGCTCAACGCTGCGGCCCTCGCCGCCTGGTCGGCCGGACGAATCCGGTACGCCCCGGGACTCGGCTACCACACGTGGGACGGCCGGGTGTGGGTGCGCTCGGATGTGCGGGTCCGGCAGGAAATTCACCGTATGGGCGCCGCCCTGGTGCTGTCCGGCGAGTCGAAAGCGGCAAAGGGCTTCACTATGACTAGCAGAATCGACAATTTGATGACTGAGCTACGATCGATAAACGATGTGCATGTCGCCGCCGATGAATTCGACGCCCGGCCCGATCTGCTCGCCTTTCGAAACGGCGTGGTCGACCTTCGCACCGGCGAACTCCACCCGCACGATTCGGCGCACCTCCTGACCTACTGCCTGGATATCGACTACAACCCCGAGGCCAAGTGTCCCCGGTGGGAGCGCTTCCTGGAGGAGGTTTTCCCGGACTCGCCGGACATGCCCGCCTACATTCGCCGCGTGATCGGCTACGGCGTCACCGGGCACACCCGCGAACAGATCTTCATGGTCCTTTGGGGCAAGGGGGCGAACGGAAAGTCGGTTTTCCTGGATTCACTCACCGAGGTATTTCGGAGCATCACGAAGACCACCAGTTTCAGCACTTTTGAGGAACGGAAGGGCGGCGGTATCCCGAACGATCTCGCTGCCCTTCGTGCTGCCCGGCTGGTAATGGCTTCCGAGGGTGAGGCCGGACGCCCGATGAGCGAGGCGGTGATCAAGCGCTCGACTGGCGGTGATCTGATGCAGGCCCGTTTCCTGCATCAGGAATTCTTCGAGTTCCGTCCGTCTTTCTTGCTGCTGCTGGCAACCAACCACCGGCCGAAGTTTCGAAGCCAGGATGAGGGCCTTTGGCGAAGGGTCCGCATGATTCCGTTCCTGCGGTACTTCGCGCCCGGGGAACGGGATTACAGCCTGCCCCGCAAGCTTGCTGCCGAGCGTGAGGGGATCGCCGCGTGGGCTGTCCGCGGAGCCGGTGAGTGGTACCGCGAGGGCCTGCAAGATCCGCAGGTCATCACGGGCGCTTCGCGGGAGTACCGGGAGACGTCCGACGCTCTCGCCGGGTTCCTGCCGGGCGTGCTGGAGCGGGCCGAGGACGACCACCAGCTCAACGGTAGTGAGGCGTTCACCACCTATCTGGAATGGTGCGAGGCCGAGAACCTGCCCGCAAAAGAGAGGTGGACCCGGAGGGCGTTCTACGACGCACTGGAGGAACGGGGGATCACCAGAAGGAAGACTAAGAAGGGTATTTCCCTGGTCGGGCTCCGGCTTGCCAACCAGAGCCCCGACGCGAAGGGGCCGGGGATCTTCTCCGAATAGCCCCGAAGCCGGGTCGCCTACCTTTTGGTGGGTGGCCCGCCTTCGGAGGTTATGCAGATATTCCGCCACCAGGTGGCCGGAGAAACGGTCACCATCCGAGTCCCCGAGGACCTTAAGGACCTACAGCAATTCTGGGACTGGGTTCACGAAGTCAGGCACCGAGGCCCTATCGCCCTGGACACCGAGACAACAGGTCTCGGTATTTTTTCCGTCGGCTACCGAATCCGGACCGTCCAATTCGGCAACTCCCACGAAGCATGGGTGATCCCGTACGAAAAGGGCGGGCACTTCGAAGGCTTCGTGCGGGAGATCATTCCCCGGATTCCGAACCTCCTGATTCACAACGCTCCGTTCGACTGGTTGGTGATCGACAGGCACGCCGGTATCCCGCTGGAAGACCTCGCGCCGAAGACCACAGACACCCGCCTACTTGCGGCCCTGATTGACCCGAGGCAGCCCCAAGAGGGCGGAATTGGGGTAGGGCTCAAACCCCTTTCCGCATATTGGATCGACCCCGCGGCGCCGGATACACAGGCCGGGCTCAATGCGGTATTCCGAAGCCACGGGCTGACCAAAGAAACCGGGTGGGCCGGTATCCCGCTGGAAGACCCGACTTACCTCCTGTACGCCGGGCTGGACGTCATCCTGACCGCCCGACTGGAGACGGTCCTACGGCGGGAACTCGCCCGGCTGGAGGTTCGGCCCGCGCTCATCCCGTACGAGCACGAGATAGCTCGCATCTGCGCCACGATGCAGCGCACGGGCCTGGTGCTCGATGAGGAGTACACCCGTCAACTTGACGACCAGCTCGGCGCCGACGCTGCGGAGTTCGCCGCCCACGCCGTCCGGTACGGGGTCACCAACGTCAACAGCACCGCCCAGTTGGGCGAGGCACTGTTGGGCATGGGGGAGGTACTGACCGAGCGGACCGCCGGCGGGCAACTCCGGGTCGACAAGTCGGTGTTGCACGCCCTTGCGGACCTGTCGCTACAGGGCGAACCGCTCGGAACCCGGACCCCGAACCCGCTCGCCGCCGCGGTGATCAAGTCGAAGCGCGCGGGGAAGTGGCGGCAGAGCTACACCAGCACGTTCCTTGAGACCGTCGACCAGCTCGGCAGGGTCCACCCGTTCATCAACTCGCTACAGGCCCGGACCGGCCGTATGTCGATCACGCGGCCCGCACTCCAGACGCTCCCGTCGTCAGATCAGCTGATCCGGCGGTGCCTGCTCGCAGACGAAGGCCACGTGGTAATCAGCTGTGATTTCAAGGCAGTTGAGCTTCGGGTGTTGGCCGCGCTGGCGGACATCAAGGCCATGAAACGAGCCATCTCCCAGGGCCGGGACCTGCACGATTTCACGGCCTCGGTGTTGTTTGGCGAGGGGTTCACCCCGAAACAGCGGAAGCTTTCCAAGTCGACTGGACTCGGGAAAGTCTACGGCGGCGGGGCGGCGACAATCAGTAGGCAAAGCGGCGTCCCGATCGAGGACGTACAGCGGGCTATCCGAGCCTACGACCGCCTTTACCCGGAGATCCGGCGGGCCTCCCGGAGGTGGCAGCGAGAGGCTTTTGAAACCGGAATGGTGTCCATATCAGTGACAGGCCGAAGGCTTCCACTGGACCGGGATCGAACCTACGCCGTCACAAATTACATGTGTCAAAGTGCGGCCCGCGATGTGCTCGGGCAGTCGCTTCTCAATATCGAGGCTGCCGGAATGCTCGATCTGCTCCGATTGCCTATCCATGACGAAGTCCTGGTATCGGCCCCAGCCGGCGAAGCCGAGGACGTCGCCCGCGAGATCGAACGGTGCATGACGTGGCCCCTGTACGGGGTGCCGATCGAAGGCGAGGCGGAGATTGGGCGCCGGTCCTGGGGCAGCCTGTACGGCTCCGACTACTGACCTGTCAAGCCTCCTGATGACCACCGAGGGGCCGTAATAGTTGTGCGCCAACCGATAACGGGTGCCTTACTTTTCAGGCCTTTCGGTGGCTCGCGGCGCCGCATTCGGAACACTGTGTCACCTGCGTGGTAACGATCTGGCCCACAGTCACGAAAGATCACACTCGGGGGTGCAATCCGGGACCTATGTCCTGGTATGTGAGTACTTTGTCCAAGT
Source organism: Kitasatospora sp. NPDC058063 (assembly GCF_042885395.1). Lineage (NCBI taxonomy): Bacteria > Bacillati > Actinomycetota > Actinomycetes > Kitasatosporales > Streptomycetaceae > Kitasatospora > Kitasatospora sp. NPDC058063. The sequence goes on along the minus strand of NZ_JBHVSD010000008.1, from coordinate 55,131 downwards.
TCATATGCATTGTCGCTGTCGGATTCAATTTCTAGATTCATTTGCATCGCAGCGACCGAGCAAATGCGCAAGCCCCGTCCTGCTAACCCGGGACGGGGCTTTTTTATGCCCTTTTCCAATCCGGCGAAAGGTGGCGAGGGGAGAAGTCTTCCCTTTTTCAGCTCCGCCCCGGGAATTCGTCCCCCTCTTCCAAGGGGGAGCCATCCCACAGAACCGGAGCGCCCCCATGATTGAGTTGTCCCCCGAGACCATCACCGCCGCACGAAACAACGACATTTCCGCCGTCGCCGCGGTGGTCGCTGCAACCGAAGACCTTGTGATCAGCCGTGCCCGCCGATTCGCTGGCGCCGACCTGTCATCCGTTGACGACTATGCGCAGGCCGGACGGATGGCGGTCTGGCAGGGAATTAAGCGGTTTGAGGGGGAGACGTTGGCCGAGTTCGTCAGGTTCGTTGACCGGTCGATCTCCGGTGCCATGGCGGACGCGCGCCGGGCCGAGATGATGCAGGGGGTTACCCCTCACGCGGCAAAGACCTTCGGCGAGGCCTTGGCAAAGGCGGCCGGCGACCCGTACGAGGCTGAGCAGATCGCCGCTTCCGAGGCCATGGGAAAGGACAAGCTCACCCGCGAACTCGCTTATGCTGCACGGCTTTCCTGGGCCGGAATGGACTCGCTCGACAGGCCGTTCAACGTAGCGATCACCGGGGAGTCGGTCACCCTCGGGGACGTGGTTGCCCGCGAACTCGCGGTGCCCGCCGACCTGGTGGAGCCGCGCGACGTGGCAGCTCACCGCCGGACCGTGGTCCGCCAACGGGTACACCTTGCTCTCGGCAGGCTTTCGGAGCGCCAGCGGACGGTGCTGAAAGCCGGGTTCGGCATCGCGCCCTTGAAGCTGTACCGGGTGGCGGTGGACGACTCCGAGCTAGCCGCGGATCTCAAGGTCACCCCCTACCAGGTGCAGCAAGCCCGAACAAAGGGCAACAGGCGCTTTGCCGAGGTCTACGTCAAGGGGGCGGAAGCATGATGACCATCCCCACCGCGGACGGTGGAACGGTCGAGATCACCCGGCGGGGCAACGTCCTGGACATGCACCTGCGGGACAGCTCCGGCGAGACCGTCGCCACGGTGGTCTGGACCGTGACCGGCCGCAGGACCACCGGCCTTCCACTCCAGAGTCTCCCGGGCGGGCACTCGGGTTCGTCACGGGCTGTCAACAATCGGCGTGGCGGGTTTGCCTAGGAACTGACGCAGCGTTATAAGCCCCCATCCTCGCGGTGGGGGCTTTTCGCATGTACATGTTGCCCTGCTTTTGAAAACTTGTTGAAGATTCTTTGACTCATGGCGCAACCTTTGTCGCTGGTCAGAGTCATACAACGCGGGGGGGCGCACTGGGCTGGACATGTCCGTGACGAAAACGAAATACCCCCTTCCGCTTGTCGAACGAGTGTTCTATGGTGAGCGGATGGTCACACACCGTACGGAATGGCAGGTTCGACCCACGATCTATGTAACTCCGCGTAACAACGGCGGAGCCGGTACCTGGGAGGTGTGCACGGGCCCCGCAGCACTGCTGCCCATCGCGCGGGTCCGCAGGTGCGAGGATCTGCCCGCAATTCTTGAGACCGAAGGGGGAACGGTGGCAAGACTGCTTGAGCACGTAGTGCGCTACGCAGGGTTCCGGCTGATCGCACGGGAGACGACCAGCCGCGGACTGGTCGGCCTGGTCGAATGGCAGCACGACGCGGACTCGGGACTGTGGCGCCCGCACGATGTGCCGTGGACAGTGTGTGACTCGGGGCAGCACCGCCCCGGCCGCCCGGAGCTGGGGGTGGCAGCATGACCGCCAGGGCGACGACGAAGGCGGAGTTCGTGACGTCGTTCGTGGCATCGCGTGACGACGAAGACGACGCGTGGGTGACAGCCTTCCGGCTCGCTGCCGTGCTCCGGCGGCACGCCATCACCGAGCGGTACGGCATCCGGGTCCGCCGGCTGCCCCTGTGTCGGGTCGGCGGTCCCGCGTGGGGCCTGTACCTGGTTGACCGGACGCCTGCGGAACCGGTCCCGACCCACCTGATCTACATCTCGGGGGCATGGTCGACCCGCGCCTTGGTGGCCGAGCTGGTCGCCCTCGCCGCGTAGCAGGAGAAGACCCCGCCACTCCGGGGAGGGGTGGCGGGGCCTCGGGGTGGCACGCGCTTGCTTCAGACGTCGCCGAACTCGCCGGAGCGGACGGCGGCGACGAAGCTCGACCAGGCGGCAGCCGGGAAGACCAGCGCGGGGCCCTCGGGGTCTTTGGAGTCCCGGACGGGGACGGTGCCGGGAAGCCCACTTGCCGATACTTCGACACACTCGCCGCCGTTGCTGCTGTAGCTGGACGTAACCCAAGCAGGTTCGGCGGTCACTTCAGTTCCTTCCTTCGTTCCCTGATCCAAGCCACGGTGTCCGCCTGCGAGAGCGCCATGGCCTGCAGCTGATAGTAGGTCCCGAGGATGGGCAGTACGGCCCCGCTGTCCTTCTCTAGGTTGCCTTGCCGCGAACTCTCCGCGTAGCACATGAGCGATCGATTGGGGAGGGTCAGGATGTACACAGGGAGATCGAACGCTCGATCAGCCCCAAGGGTGAGCGGAGCAATCTGAAGCATCGTGTGAGGCATGGCGGCAAAGTCGATCAAGGCATCCAACTGGTCCGCCATGACAGCAGCGCTGCCAATCGGCCGTTGGATGCAGCTCTCGTCAAGCACGGCGTGAATCACTGGCGGTGAGTCGCGTTGCAGCTTCGCCTGTCGTCGTGCGAGAACTGCAACCCGCCTGTCGGCCCGTTCGGCCGTGATGCTGCCGCGTCGTACCGCTCCGGCCGCAATCTCCCGCGCATAGGCAAGCGTCTGAAGCACGCCGGGGATGATCCCCAAGGTGAACAGCCGCAACTCTGTCGCCTTCGCTTCTTCGGCTACGTAGGCGGCAAAGCCTTCGAGAAGTGTCGCGGCGTCCCCTTCGCGCGCCTTGTTCGTAAAGATGGGCCCCATAGCAAACGCCTTGTCAAGTTCCCGTGCCATGGGTGGAGTTGCACGCCGGTGACCATTTTCCATCTGGGAGATGTGGGTCGGCGTACAGCCGATCATTTCTGCGACATCCTTCTGAAGCCAGCCCCGTTCCTCGCGCTTGCTGCGCAGGAAGGCGCCGAACTCGGATGCGGGTGATGCCTCGGGGTCTAGTTCGGACCTGTTCAAGGGGCCAACTTTCCTACTTAGCAAGCAGATTCCGGACGTTGCACACTGGGCGAGCCTAGAGGACAGTTGGGCCCCTCGGTAACCGCCGCGTTACGGAACGGAGCCCCCATGGCACGTAGCAGACGCACCCCCGCACCCCCCGCGAAGCCCGAGCCGGCGCCCCCGGCCGAACCCCGCTCGCTGCTCGACGACCTGCGCACCGCCGAACACGCGGCGGCGCTGCTGGCCCTCGCCGAGTTGAAGGAAGCGTTCCAGTTGGCCGGGCTGGCGGTGCCCTCGCTCGGTATCGAACTCCCGGTTCAAGGTCGGACCGAGCACCTGGTCCAGCTGGGCGGGGTGCCCTCGGAGACGGCGGCGCAACTCGCGGTTGTGGTCCACGCCGGAGTTGCCGCCCTCGCTGCCGAGGAATCTGCGGAAGGCGGGACCGTCACCCACATGTGGGCGCCGATCCCGGGTGACCTGGTGCACGACATCGGGGCCGACAAGGTCGGCGAGTTCATCGGTCTGGACAACACCGGCCGCTGGTTGCTGCGCCCGCCGGCTGGTGGCGAGCCGTGGCCCGTGGACCCCGAGGGCGTGCGCGCGGCCGATCGGTCCGACAGACTTCGGGCCGAGGCTGCGTGGACTACTGCACGCCACCGCGCGGCGAGGGTCGGATGACGGAGAGGCGGAAAGCTGTGGTGGTCGCCGTCCTGGCGGTTGCCATGCTCGGCAGGTTTGGGAACCCGCCGTGACGCTCACGGCCGAGGCGGTTTTCACGCTGGTGGGGATCGGCTCGGCGGTGCTGCCGGAGCCACCTGCCGAGGACGACAGGAACGAGTGGACACCCGGGGCCTGCTGGCTCTACTGCGAACGCGAATCGGTCCCGGTGTTCTGGCTTGGACCGGTCACTGCAGCTGGCGGGGTCCGGGCCGGGCTGGTCGCTTGCGCCGAGTGCATTGCCGTGCTGCACGGCAAGGCGGTGGCCGCGATGCTCGGACGGGACCGCCCGTCGGTCACCCGTCCCGGTAGGGCCCGACACGCCCGTCCTCGGTCCGCCTGATCTCCCGGAGCAAGCGACACCCCCAGTGCTCCGGGTACACCCGCCGGCCCACCGGCGGAAGGGTGCGCGAGGGAGCGTCGCGTACCGGTCGCCCCGGTCCTACTACCTCGCTGCGGACCCGGGGCGACCCCCAAGACCTCGGCGGAAACCTGTGAACTGCCGGGAAGCACAACCCCCGCTCCGGTGACGGGAATTGGACGGCCCGGACGACCGGGGCGGGGCCCCAGCCGTATCAACCCGCAACGAGGGACACGATGGTCCTACTGCCCATGCCGAGTACCGCCCGGCCGCGCCGGAATGACCTGCCGATAGTGACACCGAAGAAGCTGGACGAACTCTGCAAGCGGTACCAGGAAGAGGAATCGGCGTACCAACTCGCCCGTGAAGTCGGCCGCGGGGACGAGTGGCTGAGGGTGCAACTCCAGCGGCGGGGCATCCCGATCCGGAGCCACAAGGAGGCCCAGCAAATCCGGAGGAAGCGGGAAGCGGCGTCGAAGGCGAGTACCGCGTAGTCCAAACAGACCGCCCGCTCTGGTCGCGTGCGTACGTGTGCCCCTCCCCGGGCAACGTGCAATCCCCCCTAGGGACGTGACCCGAGCGGGCCCCAATCTCCGGCCGTGGGCTGTCCTGAGCCCGCACCGGAAACCCCCGTCCCGGGGGCGGCGAACTGGTCACGCCGGACGCTCGGGACGGACCCCAACTCCCGGTACACGCGGCGGGGGCCGCAACAGTGCCGGGTCGCGCACCGGGCTCGGAAACCCGGGAGCGCAAGCCGATCCCCCTTGCCGGATGTTCTGACTAGGCACCCGGACAGGGGGGATCGGCCCCAACAGCTCCCGCCCCGGGTGGTTCGTCCATTCCAGCCCGGGGCGGGTCCCAACCGCTGGAACCGATCGACTGAGGAGAACCGTGAACCCGACCGAGAACCAGTACGGATGCCAGTGCGGATGTGGGGCGCCCAACAACGCAAACTGCTACCGCTGGATCCGGTGATGCGGACCGCAAACGCCGTACTGCTCGGCGCCGGAGTGCTCGCCGGGATCGGCACCGTCCGCCTGGTGGTCGACCACCGGGACCGTCACCGCCAACTCAGCCTCGCTGCCGCCGACATGCACCAGCGGCTGATGTCGGACGGGGAAGCCCATCCCGAGCGGTACGCGGAACACCCGACTCTCGGGACGCTGCCCGAGCAGGACCGGGCGCAGGCTCTCCATACCAACCGTCTGTTCGCGCTGCTGTCGGCCAAGCATCGGGCAGGACTCATGCCGGATGCCGAGCTGTACCACGGCCTGGAGAGCCTCGCGCACCACCCGTCAGTCCGTAGCTTCTGGGAGCGGTCTGGATCCTACTGGCTCGCCGAGTCCGAGGCGGGCGACAAGTGGGCCCAACGGTTCGGCGCCATGCTGGCACGCACCTTCGAACGAGCGGCCGACCTCAAGCCCACTCGATAGACCACCCACACCACCCATTCCCAAGGGAGAACCATGGCGCACAGCGACATTGCCCCGGATCAGGAACCCCGCCGCCGGCTCGGCTGCGTAACAGTGCTCACCCGCGAGGACACCGGGGCCGTCCTGATGGTTCGGACGACGTACCGGGTCGAACTGATCCTGCCCGGCGGCGCCGCCCACGAGGGGGAGTCGATCGCCGCGGCCAGCAGGCGCGAGGCGTGGGAGGAGATCGGCCTGACCACCGTACCCACGCACTTCCTGGCACTCGACCAGACGCCCGCGAACGAGCCCGCAACCGAGGGTCTGAACGTCGTCATCGACGGCGGGACGCTGACCGCCTCGGCCGCCGACGCGCTGTCCATCCCCGCCAAGGCCCTCACGGAGATTGCGGAGATCGTGTGGGTGCACCCGCGTGACTTCGACAAGCTCGCCCCGTACCAGGCCCGGCGCATCCGGCAGGCCCTCGCCGCCCGCGAGGCCGGCCACCGGTTGCCGCTGTTGTTCCTCGGCGAGCCCGTCGCCCCGTAGGACCCCCCCGACTCCCGTCCGGTGCTGGATCGGACGGGGCCGCACCACCGCCGGGAGGCTGTTCCGGGGCGGTGTCCTGATGCGGCACCCGGTCCCGCCCAGACGCGACACACCCCCGTCGCAGACGGGCGGGACCAATAGAGCCACCAGAGAGAAAGCGACCATGCCAATCCCGCGGGCGCGACCTGCCGAACCGATCGCACCGGAGCCGTTCGACAGCATCCAAAGTGCTAGCTGGTCGCGGGAGTTCGAGGAATACACCAGCCGTTGCACGTGCCCGTTCCGGCCATACGGCGGGTGCGTCGATGACCTCGGGCTACCACCCCAGTTCGGGCCGTACGTACACCACGACGGACGCCGGGGCACGTTCATCCTGCGCACCCGGAAGCACGACCCGGTGAGCCTGACGGTCACACAGACCGCCGTCACGTTCGAGCAAGCCAACGCGGACGGGAAGCGCGTCCGCTGGTCGCTCAAGTGTGCGGGGTTCAGCCCCGCCACGTAGTACCCACAGACCCCCGTCCCGGCCGTACGTCACGTGACACGACTCGGCCGGGACGGGTTCAGCACCGCCAGCGAGACACCGCCGACTCATCCGGAGCCGGCGAAGACTCTACGGAGGGAGCACCAATGACCGTCCCCGGTATCCAGAGCCCCGTACTCGACCGGCCCCCGGCCCCGCTCAAGTTCGTGTGGGCCGAGGTCACGGGCCTGTGCAACGAGCTGTGCGGGCAGTGCTACGCGGACTCGGGCCCGCAGGGCACCCACGGGACCATGACCGTCGACTCGTGGCGTTCCGTGTTCGACCAGGCCGCCGCCATGGGCGTGGAGAACATCCAGTTCATCGGTGGCGAGCCCACGCTGTACCCCCACCTCTGCAAGCTGATCATCCACGCCCGCTCGCTCAACCTCGGTGTCGAGGTGTTCTCGAACCTCACCTACGTCACGGCTGAGATGTGGCGGGTGTTCAAGGACCAGGGCGTCAGCCTCGCAACGTCGTACTACAGCGACCAGGCCGACGACCACGACAAGGTGACCCAACACCGCGGGTCGCACCGGAAGACCCGCGACAACATCCGGCGCGCGCTCGAACTCGGTATCCCCATTCGCGGTGGGGTCATCGCCGTCAACCCTGGACAGCGCACCATCGAAGCCGCAGACGACCTCTTGAGCCTCGGGGTTACGGAGATCGGCGGCGACAAGGCGCGGGCATTCGGCAGGGCGAGCAAGGGCGTCAAGCCCCGCGTAGGGGACCTGTGTGGGCACTGCGCGCACGAGAAGTGCGCCGTACTGCCGTCCGGAGACCTCGTGCCGTGCGTCCTCGGCCGGTTCATGCCGGTCGGGAACGTGCTGGAACAGCCCCTCGCCGAAATCTGGTCGGGCGACCGGCTCGCCGCAGCCCTCGCCGAGATCGAGAGGGCATGCAATCGCGCGGACGCCTGCACCCCGCCGCAGTTCCTCCCCACCTGCGGGCCGTGCCAACCGTGCGTTCCCACCATCGGGTACTGCGACCCGCCCGGGGTGCCGATCGCCTAGCATCGGAAGCCCATCGGGCAGAGCAGGGAGCGGACTTGGACGACCACGGCGACGACTGGGCACCTTGGCCCGGGGACCTGAACAACGGGTGGCCGGCTCGGACGGCCGACCAGTGGCTAGACGTCGCCCGGTACGTCCGGCACGCCGCGAACAAGATCGGTGACCCGCTCCCGCTCTGCCTCCCGGGCGAACCGCACGCGTGTGGGCGAAGTGCTCAGCATCACGCGGTGCTGTGGGGTGGGGTGCTCAAAGCTCGGGCACATCACGTCATTGAGATGGCGGCACCCACACAGGAGTACGGCGCGTGGGCGGCGAAGACGCTCTATCGCGTAGAGGTGGACAAGCTCCGGGAGACGCCCATCGGAACCACCGAGATAGAGTGACTGGCGGGCGCGCGTCGATCTTCGGACGACCTATTGCCACCCGCGCCCCGTGGCCCCGTTCGTCGGATGCACCCGCACCCCGACGGGCGGGGCCTACTCGTCTCCCGCGGCCTGGTCGCATGCTTCGGGGTGTGTCACGAAGCTGCCCATGCCCTTGCGGGTGACCACGCGGCGAGCATCCCGCAGCGAGGCAATCGCCTTCCGGACGGTCTTCCGGTCCACGCCGAATTCCGCGGCCATCTCCACCTCGGACAGTTTGTCGTCCGGTCGAAGCTCACCAGCCGCAATGCGCGTGATGATCGTCTCTGAGATTTGTTCCCACTTTGGGCGGGAGGGGCTGAACTCGTACACCCCCCGACCGTAGCGGCGAGGGCTGACCAGGCATAGCCCCGGATGCCCATGGACAGGTATGGACAGGTTGAGTAACGTCAACCACGAAAGAACCCCCGACCGCCGATTAGGGCCGGCTGCCGGGGGTCGAACAGTCGACAGCTTTAGGGAGCTGCCAACTATGTCTGACCTTACATTCTGGAGCTGGTTCACCGCCGCCGCCGGCTGCCTCACGGGGGCAACGGTCCTGGCGCTGTGGCTCACCCGCGACAAGGCCCCGCGAGGCCGACACCGGGCAGACGCCCCCCGCCCCACGGCTACCGCCGTCCGCCCGCAGGACAAGGCCGAACCTAAGGTCGTCACCCCCGAGCCGATCCCGGCTTCGGAGCCGGAACGCCAGTACATGGGACCGCTGATCCGCCCGCACATCGACCACGGCGCATGGTTGGCCGAGCTGGACAAGATGCAGCGCGAGTACGACGAGAAGCAGCACCAGGCCGAGCCCCACGCAGACCAGCCGCAGGAGACCACGCCCGAGCCCGAAGGGGCCAACCACCAACCGCGCGCCGTACGCCCCCGGAGGGTGCCAGAGTTCACGGCGCCCGTGCTCCCGCTGTGGCAGGGGCTCGCCGAGGAGGAAGCCCGTCGGAAGGCTCGCAGGGAGGCACTGAACCGTCCGGAGACGGCTCCGGACGCCGGGTACACCTACCGGGGCGCGCACGCTCTTGCCGGGGTGGTGGCGTGATGACTCCGGCGACCACAAAGAAGCCGACTTGCGGCGCCCGTCGCCCCGGATGGGAGCACGGACCCGCCATCGGGATCAACCGCATCCCCTGCGTACTCGACCCGTTCCACCGGGACGACCACGCAAACGCATTCGGACAGCAGTGGCCGCGCGTCGGCCCGGTCTATTGCACCCGATGCGAGCGGGAAGCCACCAGCCCCGCCCTGGTGAGCCACCAGGAAGCCGCGAGCGGCCTTGGGTACTCCGTGTGGGCATGCTCGCCGCACTGCCCCGAGTAAGACCCCGCTCAGCCCCGTCCGGAATCTCTCCGGGCGGGGCTCTCTCGGCTCTGCCGTAGAACCCCTAATCGCATGTCTCCGGAGACCCCGAGGGCAATGAGTTCTGCGTCGAGCGCAGCCAGGCCGAGCGGGTCGCGACCGGGGCCGCCTGACCGGTCGGGCCGGCCTCAGTCCGGCCAGTCGCCCACGGCCGCCCGCCAGACCCACGAGGACGTGCGCGGGCGGCCGTTCAGTTCCCCGCGCCCGGTGCACCAGAGCAGGACCTCCGCCGGGTGGGCGGCCGGTTCCTGCGGCGCGTGCGGGAAGAGCCGGTCGAGCACGAGGCGGCACAGCTCGGCGGGCGGCCGCCAGGGCAGGCCGAGGCCGCTGGTGATGTCGTGGGTGTGCAGCAGGGTCTCGGCGACGCCCATGGCGGCGAAGCCGGGCGGATCGCAGGGCCCGTGGTGGTAGGCGCGCAGCTCGGGCGGGGCGGCGTCCAGGGCGGTGGCGAGGAGCTGTCCGGCGGCGGTGACCACGGTGAGCACCTGGGCCGGGTCGGCCTCGGGCCGGACGGTGAGGTCCAGCGGCAGGTAGCGGTCCCGGGGGCGGGCGGCGAGCTGGCCGGCGTAGGCGAGCAGGTCGTGGGCGATGTGGGCGGCGGTGTCGCGGCAGCTCCACTCCAGGAGCCCGGCGGGCAGGTCCCAGTCGCGGTCCGCGGTGTGCGGGGCGAGGACCGCCAGTGAGGCTTCCAGGGCGGTTCGTACGGCGTCGCCGTTGCGCATGATCACTCCTTCGACGGAGCGTCACACGATAGCCCGGGCGCCAGGGGTCGGGCAGCCCGGGTGCACGGGCGGGCGCCCCGCCCGCCGTTCCTGGTGCGGAACCCCGGGAGGTTCCGCACCAGGGGTTCAGCCCAGCTGGATCGAGCGCTTGGCCAGGCCCATCCAGAACCCGTCGATGACGCTGCGCTGGCTGTCCAGGTCGTTCTCGCCGGCGCCGAGGGTGACGAACAGCGGGGCGAAGTGCTCGGTGCGGGGGTGGGCGAGGCGTCCGGCCGGGGCCTTGTGCTCGAAGTCGAGCAGCGCGTCCAGGTCGTGGGCCTCCAGGGCGCGCCGGCCCCAGTCGTCGAACTCGGCCATCACCGAGGTGATCCGGCCGTCGTTGCTGAGTGCCCGGAGGTTGTGGGTGAAGAAGCCGCTGCCGACGATCAGCACGCCCTCGTCGCGGAGCGGGGCGAGCTTGCGGCCGATCTCCATCAGCCGCTGCGGGTCGAGGGTGGGCAGCGAGACCTGGAGCACCGGGACGTCGGCGTCCGGGTACATCTCCACCAGCGGGACGTACGCGCCGTGGTCGAGTCCGCGCTCGGGGATGTCCTGGACGGGCGTGCCGGGGGCGCGCAGCAGCTTGCGCACGCGTTCGGCGAGTTCCGGTGCGCCGGGGGCGGCGTACTGGACCCGGTAGTAGTGCTCGGGGAAGCCCCAGAAGTCGTACACCAGCGGGACGGTGGTGACGGCGCCGAGGGCGAGCGGGGCCTCCTCCCAGTGGGCGGAGACCATGAGGACCGCCTTGGGCCGGGGCAGGTCGGCGGACCAGGCGGCCAGTTCGCCCGGCCAGACCGGGTCGTCGGCCAGCGGCGGCGCGCCGTGCGACAGGTACAGGGCGGGCATGCGCTCGGGGGCCGCGGTGCTCATGGCGTCCTCCTCGGGACCGTTCGGCTGGTAATAGTTCAAATTTGAACCGTCTACGGGATCGACGGTACACCTTCGTTCGAATTTGAACAACAGGAGTAGGCTTCACCCCATGTCCTCACTGAACGAACCCCGCTGGCTGGACCCGGACGAGGCGGCCGCCTGGCGGGGCTTCGTCGTCGCGAGCAACCTGCTGAACCGGCGGCTGGAACGCCAGCTCAAGGAGGACTCCGGGCTCTCCCACCAGCAGTACGAGATCCTGGTGCACCTGTCCGCGGCCCCCGGCGGCTCGCTGCGGATGACCGAACTCGCCGACAAGCTGGTCACCTCCAAGAGCGGCCTGACCTACCAGGTCACCCAGCTGGAGCGGGCCGGCCTGGTCGCCCGCCGCTCCTGTCCCAGCGACGTGCGCGGCGTCATCGCCGAACTCACCGACCAGGGGCGGGAGGCGCTGCGCCAGGCCGCGCCCGGGCACGTCGCCCTGGTTCGCGAGCTGCTGATCGACGTGCTCACCCGCGAGCAGCTCGCCGTGCTCGCCGAGGGCCTCGGCGCGGTCAGCGCCCGGCTGCGCCTGGAGGACGCCTAGCCTGCCGGAGGCCCCGGCGGCCGACTCCGCCCCGGCTCCGGCGACCGACCCCGCCCCGGCTCCGGCGACCTGCCTCGGCTCCGGCCCCGGCGACCTGCCCCGGCCGGGTCGAGCGCCGTCGCCCGCTCCAGCAGCAGCTGCCGCTCCCGCTCGTTGCGGGTCAGCCCCGACGCCCGCTCGAACTCTGCCCGGGCCTCCGCCACCCGCCCCAGCCGGGCCAGCAGATCGCCCCGCACGCTCGGCAGCAGGTGGTAGCCGCGCAGTGCCGGCTCCGCCGCCAGCTCGTCCACCAGCTCCAGTGCCGCGGCCGGGCCCCGGGCCATCGAGACCGCCACCGCCCGGTTCAGTGCCACCACCGGGGACGGCGACAGCGCCAGCAGCCGCTCGTACAGCGCGGCGATGGTCGCCCAGTCGGTGTCCTCGTACCGTCGCGCCTTGGCGTGGCAGGCGGCGATCGCGGCCTGCACCGAGTACGGCCCGGTTCCCGCCCGCTGCAGGGCGTCGAAGCCGCGCCGGATCAGCAGCCCGTCCCAGCGGGCCCGGCTCTGCTCGGCCAGCAGCAGCGGCCGACCGTCCGGGCCCGTCCGGGTGGCCGTGCGCGAGGCCTGGAACTCCAGCAGTGCGGCCAGCCCGTGCGCCTCCGGTTCCGCCGGGATCAGCGCGGCCAGCACCCGGGCCAGCCGCAGAGCGTCCTCGCACAGCCGGGGGCGGAGCAGGTCGTCCCCGGCGGTCGCCGAGTAGCCCTCGTTGAAGATCAGGTAGATGACCTCCAGTACCGAGGAGAGCCGCTGCGCCCGGTCCTCCCCGTACGGCACCTCGAACGGCACCCCCGCCTTCGCCAGCGTCCGCTTGGCCCGGACGATCCGCTGCGCCACCGTCGACTCGGGCACCAGGAAGGCGCGGGCGATCTCCGGCGTGGCCAGCCCGCCGAGCAGCCGGAGAGTGAGGGCGATCCGGGACTCCGCCGACAGCACCGGGTGGCAGGCGGTGAAGACCAGTCGCAGCAGGTCGTCGTCGATGTCCTCCGGCTCGGCCGGCTCCGGGGGCGGCACGTCCTGCGCCGACCGCCCCACCTCGGCGAGCTTGCGGGCGTAGACCTCCCGGCGGCGGACCAGGTCGATCGCCCGGTGCCGGGCGGTCGTCGTCAGCCAGGCGCCCGGATTGTCCGGGACACCCTCCCGCGGCCACTGCTCCAGCGCGGCCACCAGTGCGTCCTGTGCCAGCTCCTCCGCGATGCCCACGTCCCGTACGATCCGGGCGACCCCGGCGATGATCCGGGCGGACTCGATCCGGAACGCCGTCTCGACGGCCGCCGCCGCGGTTCCTCGGGTAACAGCCCTCTCCGTCACGGCCACCCATCAGAGCAGCCGCCGGAGAGGGGGGCAAGCACGGCCACGACGTTACTTCCGCGGCTCGGGCATCTCATCGATCTGCCGGACCTCCGCCTCGACCTGCCAGTGCACCGGGTGGGCCTGCAGGAAGCGGCGGGTCCACTCCAGGGCCTCGGCGTGGTCCTTGCACTGGAGGACGGCGTAGCCGCCGACGACCTCCTTGGTCTCGGTGAACGGCCCGTCGGTGAAGCCGACCTTCCCGCCGGCCCAGGTCAGCCGGGTGCCCCGGGAGCTCGGGGTGAGGCCGGCCGTCTCCAGCATCACGCCGGCCTTGGTGATCTCCTCGAACAGGGCCCCCATCCGCTGCTCGAAGTCCGGGTCCGGCTCCCATCCCTCACGGGCCTGCTCGTCGATGCGGATCAGCGTCATGAAGCGCGGCATGGTGACTCCTCGGTCGTGCGGGCGGGGTCTCTCCCCGCCTCTCACCCCTGCGTCGAACCGGACGGTGCCTGATCGACATCCGCCGCGGAGAATCTTTCCGGCTCCTCCCGCTCCGCGACGGCTGCGCCCCGTCCGCCGTCCGCCCCGGACGGTGTCCGCCCCGTCCGCCGGGCGCTGCGCTTCGACGGCGACTGAGCGCAGATTCCGGCCGAACAGGGGCTTCGCTATCGCAATTGCGGATGAATGGCGGCATTAACCCTGGCAGTTGCGAATGCCCGAGCGGCCCCTCGGGTAGTCCTCCTCGCGGGCCACGGCGCCGTGGCCCGCGAGGAGGGAGCACCCATGACCCCGGCGAGACCCACCGTCCGACTCCACGGCCACCTCGACCGCCCCGCCGAGCTGACGGTGGCGCAACTGCGCGCCCTCCCCGCCCACCGGGTCGAGGTCGGTTTCGACTGCCGGAGCGCGGGCGAGCAGCGCCACGGCTACGAGGGCCCGACACTGCTGGACGTGCTGCGCTCCGCCCGCCCGCGGATCGACTTCTCCGGCCGCAAGCAGCGGCTGCGCTTCCTGCTCTCGGTGGCCGGCGCCGACGGCCACCGGGCGGTGGTCTCCTGGGCCGAGATCGACCCGGACTTCGGCGACCAGCAGATCCTGCTCGCCACCAGCATGGACGGCGCCCCGCTGGACGCGGCCGGCCCGCAGCTCGTCGTCCCCGACGACCGCTGCGGCGCCCGCTACGTCAGCTCCGTCACCGCCGTCTGGCTCGGCCCCCTCGGCGACCCGGCGCCCCCCGCGGCCTGACGCCCGGCCGCCCACCCCGCGGGCCCTGCCGCCCCGGTCCGGCGGCCGCGCGCCGGAAGGGCCGGACGGCGGTCCGAAAACACTCGCCGGAGCCGGGTTTCCGTGCCAACATGCCCCATATGGGGACGATTCTTCACGGCACCTTGGTCACGCTCCGCCCGGCCACCGGCGAGGACATCCCGGCGTTGGCGGCCATCCGCGGCACGCCCGAGGTGTTCTCCCGCTGGCGGGGCGGCGACGACCTGGCCGGCGAGGTCGCCAACGACCTGGAATCGCCCGGCACCGAGACCTTCGCGATCGACCTCGGCGGCAAGGTGGTCGGTGCCATCCAGTGGTACGCCAACAACGACGACGAGTACCGGCACGCCGGGATGGACCTCTACCTCGATCCGACGGTGCACGGCCTGGGCCTGGGCACCGACGCCGTGCGCACGATGGCCAGGCACCTGGTGCACGACCACCACTACCACCGGCTGGTGATCGACCCGGCGGAGGACAACCTCGCCGCGATCCGCTGCTACACCAAGGTCGGCTTCCGCACCGTCGGCACCATGCGCCAGTACGAGCGCGGCCCGGACGGCACCTGGCACGACAACCTGCTGATGGACCTGCTCGCGGACGAACTGCTCGAAGGCTGAGCGGCCCCGGATCCTCTCGCCCCCCGGCGCCCCGGGGGTCAGGCCGCAGCCGGCGGGCAGCCGCAGGAGCGCCGGACCACCAGCTCTGCCGGGAAGGTGCGGGCGCCCCGGGCACGGCGCTCCGGCCCGCCGAGGACTAGTTCCAGCGCGGCGCGGGCCATCTCGTCCTGCGCCGTGGTGACGGTGGTCAGGGCGGGTCCGGCGATCACCGCCTCGGCGATGTCGTCGAAGCCGGCCACCGCGAGGTCCTCCGGCACCCGGATGCCGAGGTCGTCGGCGGCCCGCAGCAGGCCGATCGCCTGGTCGTCCGTCGTGCAGAACACGGCGGACGGCCGGTCGGGCCGGGCGAGCAGGGCGAGCGCCTCGGCGTGCGCCCGGACCCGGTCGAACGGGGCCGGGACGAGCCGCCCCTCGACGGGCAGCCCGGCCTCCTCCAGCGCGGCGGCCCAGCCGGCCGTCCGCCCGGTGACCGGGTCGTGCGGGCTGAGCGCGAGGGTGCCGCCGAAGCAGTGCACCTCGGCGTGGCCGTGCCCGAGCAGGTGGCGGACCACCTCGCGGGCGCCGCCCTCGTCGTCCGCGACCACGGCGACGCCGCCGGTGCTCTCCGCCCGGTGGTGCAGCAGCACCACGGGGGTGCCGTCGGCCACGTCGAAGCCGGTCAGCCCGGGGGTGGCCGGGTCCTGGGTGACCAGGATCAGACCGTCCACCTGCATCCCGAGGAAGGCGCGGATGTAGTGGGCCTCGCGTTCGTCGGCGTAGTCGGAGTTGCCGATCAGCAGCAGCCGGCCGTGCTCGGCGGCGGCCTGCTCGACGGCGTGCGCGAGCCCGGCGAAGAACGGCTGGCGGGCGTCCGGCACGACCATCCCGAGCAGGTCGGTCCGCCGCCGGGCCATCGCCTGGGCGACCCGGTTCGGCCGGTAGCCGAGCTCCTCGACCGCCGCGAGCACCCGCGCCCGGGTCGCCGCCGCCACCGGCCGCGGCCCGTCGTTGATCACATAACTCACGACCGCCGTGGACGTCCCCGCCACCCGCGCCACATCGTCCCGTGTCACCCTCGCCATGACCGTTGAGCCTACACAGCCCCCGCGACCAGCCTGTTTGCCGAGTCTTCGGCCGGTGTCCGGCCGCCCCGATCGGCCCCGTGCGGTTGCGCCCCGGCCGCGGCCGCCCGGAGGGTGGCGGGACAGGCGGCACCCGGAGCCGCCACCGCCGACCGTGGGAGCAGGCCGATGAGCGCGCCGCCGCACCGGCGGGCCGTCCGGAGCACGCGCCCGGCGGCCCGGCCGCGGGTCCGGATCCACGCCCGGGTGCGGGCCACCCGGGCCGCGGCGCCGGTGCCCAGGGTCGCGCCCTGGCGCCCGTACGCGGTACTGGCGGCGATCCTGCTGTTCTGCGCGGCCGGGCTGCTGCTCTACCTCAACGAGCGCTCCAGCCGCGGCCACGCCCAGGTGGTGGGCACCGCGCCCGGGCCGGACTTCCTGGAGGTCGACGTGACGCTGCAGCGGGTGGACGCGGCCGCGCAGACGCTCACGGCGAAGGTCCTGGTCCAGCCGCACGGCGCCCTGGGGCAGGCGGACAGCCTGCTGGTCCCGGCGGGGGACGTGGTGCTGGAGACCACCTCGCTCGAACAGACCACGCTCAGGTACCCGGCCGGCCAGCAGGCCGGCTCCAGCGCGGTGTCCTTCAACCTCTTCGACGGGCGGCTCTCGGACTACCCGTTCGACCGCTACAACGCGATCGTCGGCTTCCAGGCCACCGTCGCCGGGCGTCCGGTCCCGGTGGTGATCGGCCTGACGGAGGCCGACCCCTTCTTCGTCTTCCGGCGGAGCGAGGAGGTGAGCGAGGGCTCCGGCGTCGCGGTGACCGAGCGGATCAGCCGTTCGCGCAGCACCTTCATCCTGGCCTGGTTCATGATGGCCGCGATGTGGGCGCTGGCGCTGTCCGTGCTGGTGGCGGCCTGGCTGATCGTCCGGCAGCGGCGCGGCATCGTCTGGCCCGCCCTCGGCTGGATGGCGGCCACGCTGTTCGCCCTGGTCGGGATGCGCAACGCCGCGCCCGGCAACCCGCCGATCGGTTCGCTGCTGGACTACGCGGCGTTCTTCTGGGCGGAGCTGCTGGTCGCGGTCGGCCTGACCATGGTCGTGGTGCGCGGCGCCCGCGTCGAGGGCGGGCACAAGGACAAGGGCCAGTACCGCAACGGTGCTGACCGTGCAGTACTGGCTAAGCCGCGTCGGGCACGACCACCGTGAGCGAGGTCTCCTGGAGCAGGAAGCCCAGCGACTCGTAGAGCCGGCGGGCCGGGTTGCCCTCGGACACCACGAGGGTCACGTCGGCGAGCCCGCGCGCGGCGGCGTCCCCGACGGCGCGGCGCAGCAGGTCGGCGCCGAGGCCGCGGTAGCCGCGCTCCGGGTGGCGGAAGACGTCGGCGATCCACGGCCGGCCGTCGCGGTCGGTGAGGATCAGCCCGGCGACCACGCGGTCCTCGGCGTCCACCGCCAGCAGGCTGGACGGCAGCACCGGGCCGATGGCCTTCCCTTCGAGCAGCAGGCCGAGCCGTTCGGCCAGCACCTGGGCCTTCTCGCCCGGGTAGAAGTCGACGTGGCCGGGGTGGAACGCGCCCCGCCAGGCCTCGTACAGCTCCTCGGGCGCGCGGTCGCAGGGCACCGTCCGCAGGCCCTCGCGCAGCGGCGTCCCGGCCCAGTCGGCGGGCGGGGGATCGGCGCGCAGGTCGCGGCGGAAGGTGTGGGCGTGCCGCAGCACCCGCGCGCCGTGCGTCACCAGCTCCTGCCCGAGCGCGGGAGGGCCGGAGACCACCCAGCCGGGCAGCTCGGCCCGGATGAACCCGGCGGCGTCCACCGATCCGTCCAGGACCTCCAGCAGGTCGGCCCAGGGCCGCCCCTCCCGCTCGTCCAGCAGGTAGCGCAGCACCGGCTCGCCGTCGGCACCCCGCCTGACCACCCAGTCCTCGGCCATGGCCCACCCCACAATCGTGCGATCGTTCGTCGGCGGCCCATGCTCACCGAGGTCCTGCCGTACGGCAACCGGTTATTTCAGGCCACCACCGCGGCCCGGACGCAGAGCACGTCCGGCAGGTGGGAGAGCAGCAGCGACCAGCTCTCGCCCTCGTCGCGGCTGCCGTACACGTCGCCGGTCCGGTTGCCGAAGTAGATGCCCGCCGGGTCGGCGTCGTCGGTGCGCAGGGCGTCGCGCAGCACGATGCCGTAGTGGTCCTCGCCGGGCAGGCCCTGGGCGAGCTGCTGCCAGCTGGTGCCGCCGTCGGTGGTGCGGAAGACCCGGCAGCGGCGGCCGGGCGGGATGCGGTCGTCCGAGCCGCCGAGCGGGAAGAGGTAGGCGGTGCCGGCCCGGCGCGGGTGGGCGGCCACGGCGAAGCCGAACTCGGCGGGCAGCCCGTCCACGATCGAGTGCCAGCCGGCGCCCCAGTCGTCGCTGCGGTAGACGCCGCCGTGGTTCTGGAGGTAGAGCCGGTCCGGGTGGACGGGGTCCTGGGCGATCTTGTGCACGCACTGGCCGAACTCGGGGTACTGGCCCTCCTCCGGGAGGAACTCGGCGCGCAGGCCGGTGTTGGAGGGCTGCCAGCTGTCGCCGCCGTCCTTGCTGCGGTAGACGCCGCCGCTGGAGACGGCGACCAGCAGCCGCTGCGGGTCGCGCGGGTCGGTCAGGATGGTGTGCAGGCCCTGGCCGCCGTACCCGGCGCCCCACTGCGACCGCTGCGGGTGGTTCCAGAGCGGCTCGACGAGCGCGAAGCTCTCGCCGCCGTCGGTGGAGCGGAACAGCGCGGCCGGTTCGGTGCCCGCGTAGACGACGCCGGGGGCCTCCGCCCCGGCGGGCTGGAGCTGCCAGACCCGGGTGAGCGAGGCGCCGGTGGACTCGGGGAAGCGGATGGCCGGCCGCGGCGGCTCGTACCAGCCGGCGCCGAGGTCGTCGGAGCGCCAGACGGAGGGCCCCCAGTGGCTGCTGTCGGCGCCGACCAGCACTCTGGTCCGGCCGTCGCGGAGGTCGATGGAGACCGAGTAGATCGCGTTCATCGGGAAGTGCGGCCCGCTGAACTCCCACGTCAGCCGGTCGCGGCTGCGGCCGAGAAAGAGGCCCTTCTCGGTTCCGACGGCCAACAGCACCTCGGTCATGCCTCACACCACCTGGTCATGTGCACGGCCCCCCGGGACGGCCCCCGACTGCCAGTGTCCCGCCGACCACCGGTGGCCACATCTCGCCGCGCCGGTCACCTGGGAGGCCGACACGAACGAGGGCCGTCCGGGGCCCGCCCGTAGGAGCGCCGCCCGGGCGGGGTGCCCGCCCGCAGGAGCGCCGGCGCCCGGGTGCCCGTCCGCAGACCGTGCGTCGCTACCCCCGGCAGTCCTCCAGCAGCCGCAGCCAGACCTCGCTGATCGTCGGGTAGGAGGGCACCGCGTGCCAGAGCCGGTCGATCGGCACCTCGCCGACCACCGCGACGGTGGCCGAGTGCAGCAGTTCGGCCACCCCGGGGCCGACCAGGCAGGCGCCGACGAGCACCTTCCGGTCCAGGTCGAAGACCACCCGGGCCCGGCCGCGGTAGTCGTCGCCGTAGAGCGAGGCCCCGGCGACGGAGCCGATCTCGTGGTCGACGGTCTTCACCCGCAGCCCGGCCGCCTCGGCGGCGGCCCGGGTCAGACCGACGGCGGCGACCTCGGGCTGGGTGAACACCACCTGGGGCGCGCCCGCGAGGTCGGCGGACGCGGCGTGCGCGCCCCAGCGCGAGGTGTCCAGCGGGAGCCCCTGCGCGCGGGCGGCGATCGCCGCGCCGGTGATCCTGGCCTGGTACTTGCCCTGGTGGGTGAGCAGCGCCCGGTGGTTGACGTCCCCGGCGGCGTAGAGCCACTCGCCGTCCACGCCGAGCACCGTGCAGCTGTCGTCCACCTCCAGCCAGTCGCCCGGCTTCAGGCCGACCTGCTCCAGCCCGACATCGGCGGTGCGCGGGGCCCGGCCGGTCGCGTACAGCACCTCGTCGACGGTCAGCGTGCCGCCGCCGTCGAGGGCGAGGGTCACCGGCCCGGAGCCGTCCGCCCGCTCCAGCGCGGTGACCTCGGTGCCGAAGCGGAGGTCCACCCCGGCGGCCCGCAGGCCCTCCGCGACCAGCTCGCCCGCGAACGGCTCCATCCTCGGCAGCAGCCCGTCACCGCGCACCAGCAGCACCACCTCGGAGCCGAGCGCCCGCCAGGCGGCGGCCATCTCCACCCCGACCACCCCGCCGCCGACCACGGCCAGCCGCCCGGGGACGGTCTGCGAGCCGGTGGCCTCCCGGTTGGTCCACGGGTGGGCCTCGGCGAGCCCCGGCACGTGCGCGGGCAGTACCGGGCGGCTGCCGGTGCACACCACGACGGCGTGCCGGGCGGTGAGCATCCGCTCGCTGCCGTCCTCGGCCTCCACCGTCACCGTCCGCACCCCGGCCAGCCGGCCGTGGCCGCGGACCAGCTCGATGCCGGTGTCCCGCAGCCACCGCACCTGGCCGTCGTCCTTCCAGTCGGAGGCGAAGGAGTTCCGCCGGGCCAGCACCGCGGCCGGGTCCAGCCGCCGGCCGTCGACCGCCTCCCGGGAGCCGGCCACCGCGCGGGCGTCGGCCAGCGCGGCCACCGGCCGCAGCAGCGCCTTGCTGGGCATGCAGGCCCAGTACGAGCACTCGCCGCCGACCAGCTCGGCCTCCACGATCACGGTGCTCAGTCCGGCGGCGACCGTCCGGTCGGCCACGTTCTCGCCGGTCGGCCCGGCTCCCAGGACGATGACGTCGTACTCCTCGGCGGTGCTGGTCATGCCCTGTCCTCCGTCGTCTCGATGGCCACCCCGGCCCGCACGGCGGGGTGGCGGGCGTGTGCTCGCTCCTCGCTCGGGTACGGCGTGGGCCCCATCCTGCCGGTCCGGGCGCGGTTGCGCGACGGTCGGACACGCCGAGGGCGCCGTGGGGCACACCGTCGGGCGCGGACGGGACAGCCCGGCGGCCCGGCCCGGCCCGGCGCCGGACGGAACGGGCCGGGCCGGGCCGACGGACTCAGAGCGCGGCCAGCTCCGCCAGCAGGGCCGCCGTGTCGGCCGGACGGGAGAACATCGGCCAGTGCCCGGTGGGCAGTTCGCGCAGCTCCCAGTTCGGGCCGGACATCCCGGCGAAGTACGGGTGCCCGGCGGCGATCAGCTCGCGCACCTGGGAGAGCGGGAAGGAGCAGGAGACCAGCGCCTGCGGCAGCGCGGCCCCGGCGCCGGTCAGCCGCAGCCGGTCCCGGAACGCCCCGGCCGGCTGCGCGGTGGCGCGGGAGCGGATGCGCGCGAGGGCGGCCCCGTCCAGTCCCGCCACGCTGGTGCCGTGCTCGGCCAGGTACTCCCAGGACGGCATCGGGAGACGGTCGTCGACCAGCGAGGCCTCGGCCGTCCGCCGGTAGCCGGGCTCCCAGAGGTCCTGGACCGCGGAGCCGTCGATCAGCGGGCCGCTGTCCAGGTAGACCACCCGGCGGATCCGCTCCGGCATCCGGTCCGCGAGCCCGCCCGCCGGGGCGCAGGCGCCGCTGTGCGCGACCAGGACGACGTCCGACAGGTCCTCCCGGACCAGCAGTGCGGCGAGGTCGGCGATGTGGTCCTCCAGCCCGAACTCGCCCGTCTCGACGGCGCGTTCGGCCACTCCGGGCAGGCTGACGGCGTACACGCGGTGCCCGGCCGCGCGCAGCGGCTCGGCCACCTCGTCCCAGGCCCAGGCGCCGATCCAGAATCCGGGGACCAGTACGAACGTGCTCATGGCGGATCGCTCCTTCGTCGTTGGGAATGCCGGGGGAGGCCTCGACGGGCCGGAGGCGTCGAGGGGCCCGTGGGAGGGCTTCGCCGCGGTGGGGCCTCCTCCACCGCCGACTCTAGGATCGGATCCGGACAGAAGTCGCCCGCATTTCCTCCGCGTCGTCCCCGCGCGTCCGGAGGGTGTCCGGACGGCGTCCGGAAGGGGTCCGCGGAAGAGGCGTCCGCAAGGGCGGCCCGGAGGCGGCGAGGAGTCGGTTCGGAGTCGGTACGGAACTGGCGGGGAGACGGGAGGAACGCACGGTGGAGCACCCGGTCAGCCGTGTCCTCGCCCTGCTGGAACTGCTCCAGGACCGCCCCGGCCTGACCGGCGCCGAACTGGCCGCCCGGCTCGACGTGGACGAGCGCACCGTCCGCCGCTACGCCTCTCGGCTGGCCGAGCTCGGCATCCCCGTCCAGGCCGACCGGGGCCGCTACGGGGGCTACCGTCTGCGGCCCGGCTACCGGCTGCCGCCGCTGATGCTCAACCCGGAGGAGGCCGTCTCCGTCGTGCTCGGCCTGCTGGCCGGCCGCAGCTCCGGCCTGTCGGTGGGGGAGGAGGCCACCGGGACCGCCCTCGCCAAGATCCAGCGGGTGCTCCCGCCCTCGCTGCGCGACCGGGTCTCCGCCGTCGAGCAGACCCTCGGCCTCACCGCCGTCCCGGCCACCGGCCCGGGCCCGGCCGCCGCAGCGCTGTTCACCCTGGCCGAGGCGGCCCGCCGGCGGCGCCGGGTGCGGCTCGCCTACCGGGACCGCGAGGACCGGCCCAGTGAGCGCGAGTTCGACCCGTACGGGCTGGTCTTCCACTCCGGGCGCTGGTACACCACCGGCCTCGACCACCGGAGCGGCGAGCCGCGCACCTTCCGGCTGGACCGGATCACCCGGGTCGAGCAGGGCGAGGCGGGCTTCGAGCCGCCCGAGGACTTCGACCCGGTCCAGCGGGTGGTGGAGTCACTGGCCGGCGCGCCCTGGCGGCACCGGGTGGAGGTGGAGCTGGGGGTCGGCCTCGCCGAGGCCCGCCGCCGGCTTCCGCCCGCCGTCGGCACGCTCACCGAACTCGCCGAGGACCGCGTGCTGCTGCGGGCCCGGGCGCAGAACCTCGACGGCCTCGCGGTGCTGCTGGCCGGCCTGGGGTGGCCGTTCACCGTCCGGGAGCCCGCCGCGCTGCGCGCCGAGGTGCGGGCGCTCGCGGACCGGCTCGCCGCCTGGGGCGCCGAACCGGCCTGAGCGGCCGCGGCCGGGTACGGCGAGGGCCCGGGGAGACGGTGCTCCCCGGGCCCTCGGGCGTCCGGACCGGGCCCGGCCGGGTCCGGATCAGGCCTGGCCGCCGGCCGCGCTCTCCTCGGCGACCTTGCGCTTCACATCGGCCATGTCCAGGTTGCGGGCCTGGTTGATCAGGTCCTCGAACACCGTCTCCGGCAGGGCGCCGGGCTGCGAGAAGACGAGTACGCCCTCGCGGATGATCGCCAGCGTCGGGATCGACTGGACCTCGAACGCGGCGGCCAGCTCGTGCTGCGCCTCGGTGTCCACCTTGGCGAAGACCAGGTCGGGGTGGCGCTCGGCCGCCTTCTCGAACACCGGGGCGAACTGGCGGCACGGCCCGCACCACCCGGCCCAGAAGTCGATGAAGACGAAGTCCTTGCCCTCCGGGCCCGGGACGATGTCGTCGAAGTTCTCCTTGGTCAGCTCGACCGTGCTGCTCATCTCGTGATTCCTTCCCTTCCGGAGGTGGCGGCTCAGACCGTCGCCCGGCACAACGGTGCCGGTCGGCGGCGTATTCCGGGGGAGTCGCGGGGGAGCGCGGGGAACTCCCGGCGCCGGGGTTGAGCACTCGGCGGCCACCACCCGTACAGAGGGGTGTCCGGTCCGCCCCGACCCCTTCCCCCGCGGGAGGCACCCCATGCCCACCACACTCCGCACCCGCCGGACCCTGGCCCTGACCGCCTCCGGCATCGCGGCCGCCGCCCTGATCGCCGGCTGCGGGTCGTCCGGCGGCTCGTCGCACCCGTCGAGCAGCCCGAGCGCCCCGGCGAGCGCCACCATGCAGACCGCCCAGGACCCGAAGCTGGGCACGATCGTCACCGACAGCGCCGGCTTCACGCTCTACCGCTTCGACCAGGACCGGAACAGCCCGCCGGAGTCCTCCTGCAACGGCAGCTGCGCCGTCATCTGGCCGCCCGAGCACGCCAACGGCAACGTCACGGTGAAGGGCATCGACAGCAAGCTGGTCGGCACCGTCACCCGCGCCGACGGCACCGAGCAGGTCACCCTGAACGGCTGGCCGGCCTACCGCTACTCGCCGGACACCAAGCCCGGAGACACCAAGGGCCAGGGCGTCGGCGGCACCTGGTTCGCGCTGACCCCGAGCGGCGGCAGGGCGGGCACCGCGGCCGGTTCCCCGCAGATGCCCGGCACCCCGGCGCCCAGCACGCCGGCGCCCAGCACCCCGGGCTACTGACCGGTCCCGACCGTCCTCGACCGGGAGGCCCGGGTGCGCAACGATGAAGTGGTGACCGAGGAGCACCCCGGCGGACGCACCGGCGGCCGCGGTACGGGGGCGCCGGACGAGGAGCTGATGCGCGCCCTCTACCGGGAGCACGCCGGTCCGCTGTTCGGGTTCGTGCTCCACCTGGTCGCCGGGGACCGGCAGCGGGCCGAGGACGTGGTGCAGGAGACGCTGGTCCGCGCCTGGCGCAACATCCACCGGCTCGACCCGGAGGCCCGCTCACTGCGGCCCTGGCTGGTCACGGTCGCCCGGCGGATCGTGATCGACGGCCACCGCAGCGCCATGGCCCGGCCGCGGGAGGTGGACGCCGCGGTGCTGGAGCAGCTGCCCGCCGAGGACGAGATCGACCGGGCCCTGCGGATGATGACCGTCGCGGACGCACTGGCCGACCTCTCGCCCGCGCACCGGGAGATCATCGTCGAGACCTGCCTGAAGGGCCGCACGGCCGTCGAGGCGGCCGCCGAACTCGGCATCCCGGCCGGGACGGTGCGCTCGCGGGTGTTCTACGCGCTGCGCTCGCTCAGGCTCGCGCTGGAGGAACGGGGAGTGACATCGTGACCGGACACCCCGACCCGGACCCCGACCGGACCCCCGCCGGCGGGCCGGAGCACGCGGACGTCGGCGCGTACGTCCTCGGCCTGCTGGAGCCCGCCGAGCAGACCGCCTTCGAACTGCACCTCGCCGACTGCCCGCAGTGCGCCGAACAGGTGGCTGAACTCGGCCCCGTGGAGCCGATGCTGGCCGAGTACGCGGCCACCGCGCGGGCGGCCGGAACGGACCCGGCCGGCCCCGCCCCGCAACCGGACCCGCGGCTGCTGGACCGCCTGGTCGCCGAGGTCGGCAGCACCCGGCGGCGGGGTCGGATCCGGCGGCTGGTGCTGGCCCTGGCCGCGACCGCGATGGTGGCGGCCGGCCCCGCCGTCACCGCCGCGGTGCTCACCGCCGAGCACGCGCCGCCCGCCGTGGTCGCGATGGCCGAGCAGTTCAGCGCCACCGACCCGAGCACCGGCGCGCACGCCACCGTCGGCCTGGACGGCGCCGCCTGGGGCACCCGGGTGAGCCTGCAACTCTCAGGCGTCCAAGGTCCGTTGACGTGCCGACTGGTCGCGGTCTCGCGCACCGGCGAGCAGCAGACGGTCACCAGCTGGTCCGTCCCCGCGAGCGGCTACGGGGGCGGGGACGGCACCGTGCGCACCACCGGCGGGGCGGCCCTCCAGCCCGGGGACATCGACCACTTCGAGGTCCGGGTCCAGGACAGCGGCGCGCTACTGGTCGCGGTCCCGGCGCACCACACCTGACTCCAGGTCGACCGTGTACGACTCCAGCCGCTCCACCCGGGCCGTGCCCCGCACACCCGGCCAGTGCGGGCTCGGCTCGCCGGTGCCGGTCATGTGCTCCCGCTGCCAGGTCCGGCTCCAGCCGACCCGCAGCGCGGGCTCGAAGCTGTGCCACCGCCCGCAGCCACAGGGGGTCAGCACCCGGGCGCAGCCGCGGCACAGCTCGGCGCGGCCGTGCCCGGTCGGGATCCCCACCGGTGTGCCCTGCTCCCCGCAGGCCGGGCAGCCGGGCAGCTCGGCGCCGTCCAGCAGCGCGTTCTGCCGCCGGACGTAGTCGGGCAGCCGCAACGGCGGGTGCAGGAACGGGTCATGGTCCCAGGCCGCGTTCGGCGATCCCCACCAGCGCTGGTGCCACCACGCCGTCTCCGGCGCCCGCCGCCGCCCGGCCCGCTTCTGCACCCGGCGCCGCGCCGCGTACTCCTCGGCCCGGGCCCGCCACAGCTCGCGCGCCTCGTGCAGTTCGTCCACCGCGCGGACCAGCGACTCCGGGTCGGTCTCCAGGAAGCGCGGCACCCGGGCGCTGACGGTGAGGTGGTGGTACGTCGCCCGCAGGCCGTACGGCGCGAAGCGGGTCAGGCAGGTGCGCAGCGCGCTGTGCCGCCGGTACGGCGGGAGCGAGGTGTCGTGCACCCGGGCCCGGTGGGTGTGGAAGCTGGTCATGACGCGGGCTCCGGGGCCGGCTCCAGGTCCAGGGCCCGGGCGAGCGCGGCGGTGACGGCGGCGGCGTGCTCGGGCAGCTGCTGTCCGGCCCAGCCGGTGGCCAGGGCGAGGAAGTCCCGCAGGTCCCGTTCGGCCCCGGCGAGCAGCCGGCGCAGCTCGTCCACCGGCAGCTCGATCACCGGGTCCTCTCCGCTCTCGGCGTCCCGGGTCAGCCGGACGACCCGGCCGACGCACTCGGCCCGGGCGTCGGGGTCGTGCCCGAACCAGGCCGTGCCGGAGCCGTCCGTGACGTTCAGCCACTCGCGCCAGTCCTCCAGGCCGTTGCAGCAGCCCGGTTCGAAGACGGCGCCGGTGACGGAGTCGGTCACCACCAGGCCGCCGGGGGCGTACGGGTGCGACTCGGTGAGCAGCCCGTGCAGGAAGCCGCCCAGCGGGTCCGCCGGGCGCGGCCCGCGCTCCTCGGCCTGCTCGGACTCGGGCTCGACGTCGTTGCAGTCGGCCAGCCGCCACACCGCCGTACCGACCTCGGCCGGCGTCAGCCGCCCGTTCAGCGTGAGGCTCCCGTACGGCTCGGGGCTGCCCGTCGGCCAGAGCGCGAAGCCGTCGGGGGCGAAGATCTCCAGGACCGGTCGTATCGACATCATCCGCCGATCATCCCGAACGGACCACCGCCCCGACGAGCGGATTTACGCCCCCACCGACCCACCCGACCACCGTCCGGTCGGCCGGTCGGCCGGCCCGCGCCGTGTTCCGGGTCGGTGCGCGTGCGCGGTGGTGGGTGAAGGTGCGTCGGGTGAGTGGGGGCGGCCGGTGCTCAGCCGGCCCGGGCCGCGATCCGGGTCAGGACGCGGCCGCAGTGGCGGGCGAAGGCGCGTTGGGCGAGGGGGAGCAGGGGGCCGGCGAGCCGGGCGTACCGGGCGACCGGTCGGCTGAAGGCGGTGACGGAGAACCGGACCCCGCCGTCCGGGGTCAGCTCGACCAGGAAGGTCTCCTCGCCCCGGGCCAGGTGCCCGGTCCTGGTCCCGTAGGTGAAGCCGTACCGGTCCGGGCCGTCGACCGCGGCCAGCACCCGGTTGGGGGCGCCGGCCCGCAGCGGGCCGAGGCCGATGGCGCACCGCACGGCGACGCCGGGGGCGGCCCGGTCGGCCGCCGCGTCGATCCGGACGCCCGCGAGCCGGTGCATCCGCCAGTCGAGCAGGGCGGCGCCGGCGGCCTCCAGCGCGGGGCGGCCGTGGCCGATGAGTGCGCTGTGCCGCAGGTGGTTGTAGCCGGCGGGCAGCTCGCCGGTGCGGCTGGCGCCCTGCTCGGGGTAGCTGTAGTCGTTCATCGAGCGCTCTCCGTTGCGTCGGCGGCGGTCCGGGCCACGGCGGTCCGGCCCGCGGCAGTCCGATCAGCCGCGATCCGGCGCCAGGCGAGCAGGGCGCAGAGTGCGAAGCCGAGCGCGTTGCCGACGCCGTGGGTGGCGGCCATCCAGGTCAGGGTCGGGTGGGGGAGTCCGGCGGCCCGGCCGAGTGCCCACCAGAGGGCGAGCAGCATGGTGAGCGCGAGGACGGCCGAGGAGGCGGCGAGCAGCCGGGCGGTGACGGGATCGCCGCTGCGGGGCCGCAGTTCGCGCCAGGTGACCAGGCCGACCAGCCACATTCCGGTGGTCAGTACGGCGGCCCCGGCGAACTGCCACCAGTTGCCGAGGAAGTATCCGGCCAGCACCAGCAGGGTGCCCGCCGGGACACTGAGCGCCGCGCAGCGGGCCGCGGCCGAGTCCGGACGGGCGGCGCGGCAGACCAGTCCGGCGACCAGGGCGGCGGTGAACCCGGCGTAGTGGAAGTGCGGCACGGTGAGCGCCAGGATGTGCGCTTCGAAGCCGAACAGCGGGTACCCGGAGCGTTCGGCGACGAGGGCGACCCCGGCCACCGAGGGCGCGGCGAGCGCGGTGAGCACCGCGACCTCTGCGGGCGCGAGCGAGCGGGTGCGGGCCAGCCGCAGCGGCGCGTGCAGGGCGACGGCCAGGGTGCCGAGCGCGTAGAGCAGGGCGCAGCCGGTGGCCGGACCGCCGCGGGGCAGCCAGAGCGAGAGCGCGCCGGGTACGGCGGCGAGCGGCCAGAGCCGGCGGATCCGGCTGAACCCGGGCTCGTCGACGAGGGCGAGGCCGAGCGGGACGACGGCGCCCATGCCGAGCAGGATCAGCAGGTCGACCAGCTCCGTGGTGCCCTTTCCCATCGCGGGCACACCTCCTTGAACGTGTTCAAATGGCTTGCGCCGCCGACTCTACGCGGCCGAGTTGAACGCGTTCAACTCGGCCGCGGATGCTGCCCCCGTCGGGCTGGCCTGGTGTTCACGGTGGGTGCGGCGCACTCTGGAGGAGTAACCGATGGAGGTGATCCGCCATGCAGACTCTGGTCGGTTGGCACATCGAGATGGAGTTCCGCGAAGAGGGACCGCGGACCAGCGCCGCCGCGCTGCTGCGGCTCGGCGACGGGAGCGAACTGCGCGCCCACGGCTACAGCAGCCGCCACCCCTCCGACCCGGAACAGCTGAGGGTCGGTGAGGAGATCGCGGGAGCCCGCGCGCTCAACGAGCTCGCCTCGCAGCTGCTCACCAAGGCCCACGGCGAGATCCAGGAGGTCAGCCCGGTCCCGACGCACCCGCTGTCCTGACGTCCGGCCCGCGGGCCCCGGGCCCGTCCCGGCGTCCCCGACGCCCCGCCCGCCGCCGTGACCTCCCACCCGCCGTCGTGAACGGCTTCGGAAGCGCCGAGCGCCGGGGCCGCCCTTCTCGGGGCCCCGGCACTCCGTGGGGAATCGGCGGCCCGTCAGTCGACGCGCTCCGTCAGCCGACGCGGTCCGTCAGTTGACGCAGTAGCCGCTCGGCGGCTGCCAGTCCGGACCGACCAGCCGCTGTTCCAGTTCGTTCAGCGTGATCCGGATGCCGACCGTCCCGGCCAGCCCCACCCGGAACCGGCTGCGGGCCAGCACGACCAGCGCCGTCAGGCCGTACTTGTTGATCAGCGAGGTGCGGTAGCGGGCGGTGTCGTCGGCGTCGCAGAGCCGCGCCCGGGCGGGGACCGGGCGGCCGGTGGGGCGCCCGTGGGCGTCGCAGGGGCCGATCAGCACCCGGGGGTGGCGGCGGATCCGTTCGGCCTCGCCGGAGTGGGCCGGGGCCCAGACCCCGAGGGCCGTGCCGTCGGGCACCACCCAGAGCTGCGATTCCATCCGGCTGCCGTCCTCGTCGAAGGTGGTGAGCAGGAGGTACTTGCTGTCGGCGAGCCGGTCGGTTCGGTGGTGCACCTGTCCTCCCTGTGCCATCGGGGGTGCGGGTCAGTGCCCGTGGCCCTCGGTGATCTCGCGGAACTCCTCGGCGGTGGGCTTGGGGATCCGGCTGCCCTCGCCGTGGAACCCGCGGGAGAGCCGGGTCCGGGTGCGGGTGAGCACATCGGCCGGGCGGGCCACTCCATTCTCGTCCACCGGGGCGGGCAGTTCGAGGGGGCGGGGCTGTTCGTGCGCCGTGAGCCGGTGCAGTTCCCGCGGCGAGAGCCGGGCGTGCACCTCGGTGAACTCGCCGTGCGGCAGGCGCTTGACGACGCCGGTCTCGCGCCCGTGCAGCACCTTGTCGAGGTCCCGGCGCTGGAGGCCCAGGCACCAGCGCTTGGTGATGACGAAGACGGCGACCGGGACGGCGAAGAAGCCGACGCGGGCGGCGTAGGTGATGGAGTTGAGCGACAGGTGCAGGTGGGTGGCGATCAGGTCGTTGCCGCCGGCCACCAGCGCCACCAGGTAGACGCTGATCCAGGCGGCGCCGAGCGCGGTGCGGACGGGCGCGTTGCGCGGCCGGTCGAGCAGGTGGTGCTCCCGCTTGTCGTCGGTCGCCCAGCCCTCCAGGAACGGGTAGGCGGCGATGGCGCCCAGGACCAGCGGGAACAGCGCGAACGGGATGAGCACCCCGAGATTGAGGGTGTGCCCCCACAGCCCGACCTCCCAGCCGGGCATGATCCGGATCAGGCCTTCGGCGAAGCCCATGTACCAGTCGGGCTGGGCGTCGGTGGAGACCTGGTCCGGCCGGTACGGGCCGTACGCCCAGATCGGGTTGACGGTCGCGATCGCGGCCATCAGCGCGATGATGCCGAACACCAGGAAGAAGAACCCGCCGGCCTTGGCCAGGTAGACCGGCATCAGCGGCATGCCGACGACGTTCTTCTCGGTCCTGCCGGGGCCCGCCCACTGGGTGTGCTTGTGGTGGAAGACCAGGATCAGGTGCGCCACCAGCAGGCCGAGCATGATGCCCGGGATCAGCAGCACGTGGATGGTGAAGAAGCGCGGCACGATGTCGTGGCCGGGGAACTCGCCCCCGAACAGGAACATCTGGATGTACGTGCCGACCAGCGGGACGGCGAGGATCGATCCCTCGATGAACCGGATGCCGGTGCCGGAGAGCAGGTCGTCCGGGAGCGAGTAGCCGAAGAAGCCGTCCAGCATGCCGAGGAAGAGCAGCAGGAAGCCGAAGACCCAGTTGATCTCGCGCGGCTTGCGGAACGCGCCGGTGAAGAACACCCGCATCATGTGGACGAACATGGCGGCGACGAAGACGATCGCCGCCCAGTGGTGGATCTGGCGGATCAGCAGTCCGCCGCGGACCTCGAAGCTGATGTCCACCGTGGAGGCGTAGGCCTCCGACATCGGGACGCCCTTGAGCGGGACGTACGAGCCCGCGTAGACCACCTCGCCCATGCTGGGCTTGAAGAACAGCGTCAGCCAGACACCGGTCAGGATGATGATCAGGAAGGTGTAGAGGCAGATCTCGCCCAGCATGAAGGACCAGTGGTCCGGGAAGATCTTCCGCAGGTTCGCCCTGGCCAGGGAGTGGATCCCCAGCCGGCCGTCCGCCCAGTCGGCGGCCCGCTGCCCCCGCCCAGGGCTCTGATTCCGGGTCATGTGCACGCACCTCGGTCCGAAGGAAACGGGGAGGAGTCCCCGATTCGCACTGAGGGCCACCATAATCGGGGAGTGATCCCCACTTCCACCCCGGGGTCCTCGGCGGCTCCCCGGAGTCCTTCGGGGCTTCGGCCCCGGCCCCCGGCCCCTTGGCTCCGCGGCCCCCCGGTCCCCTGGTCCCCTGGCTCCGCGGCCCCGAACGGCGAGCGGCCCGCCCGGTGTCCTCCAGGACACCGGACGGGCCGCGTACGCACCCGAGCAAACCCCCGGCCGTCAGTGCACCAGCACCGGCACCTCGTTCTCCTTCGCCGCGCCCGTGTCCGAGCCCGCCGCGGCACCCGGCCGGCCGGCGTTGACGAAGGTGAAGGCGACCGCGGCGGCCGCCACCAGGATCCCGAAGGACACCCAGATCGCGGTCGAGAAGCCGTGCACCATGCCCTGGAACTGGAACGCCTTGGCGGCCTCCGGCGAGGTGGCCGCCGCGGTGGCGTGCGCGGCCAGCCACCCGGTGGTCGCGCTGGCCGCGATGGTGTTCAGCAGCGCGGTGCCGATGGCGCCGCCGACCTGCTGCGAGGTGTTGACCATGGCCGAGGCCACGCCCGCGTCGCGCGGCTGGACGCCGTGGGTGGCGAGGCTCATGGCCGGCATGAACGCGGTGCCCATGCCGAGGCCCATCAGGACCAGGCCGGGCAGGATCAGCGCCGGGTACGAGGTGTCCACGCCGATGTGGGCCAGCAGGAACATGCCGGCCGAGGCGACCAGGAAGCCGGGCGCCATCAGGTAGCGCGCGGGGACCCTGGTCATCAGCCGGGCGCCGATCTGGGTCGAGCCGGTGATCATGCCCGCCACCATCGGCAGGAAGGCGACGCCGGTCAGCACCGGGCTGTAGCCGAGCACGATCTGCAGGTAGTAGGTCAGGAAGAGGAACAGACCGAACATGCCGATCACGGCCATGCCCAGCGACAGGTACACCCCACCGCGGTTGCGGTCGAGCACCACGCGCAGCGGCAGCAGCGGGGCCTTGACCCGGCGCTCCACCAGCACGAAGGCGGTCAGCAGCACGGCGGCCGCGACGAACAGCCCGATGGTGCTGCCGGACGACCAGCCGTCGGACTCGGCGCGGGTGAAGCCGTAGACCAGCGCGACCAGGCCGGTGGTCACCAGCAGCACGCCGGGGACGTCCAGCCGGTTGCGGTTGCGGCCCTCGGCGGGCTCGCGGATCACCAGCACGGCGCCCACGGCGGCCACGATGGCGAACGGGATGTTGACGAAGAAGGTCCAGCGCCAGTTCATGTACTCGGTGAGCAGGCCGCCGAGGATCAGACCGATGGCGCCGCCGCCACCGGCGATCGCGCCGTAGATGCCGAAGGCCTTGGCGCGCTCACGCGCCTCGGTGAAGCTCACCGCGAGCAGCGACAGCGCGGCCGGCGCGAGCAGCGCGCCGAACACGCCCTGGAGCGCGCGGGCGCCGAGCAGCATCGCGGTGTTGGCCGCGGCGCCGCCGAGCGCGGAGGCGAGGGCGAAGCCGGTCAGGCCGACGATGAAGGTCCGCTTGCGGCCCCAGAGGTCCGCGATCCGGCCGCCGAACAGCAGCAGGCCGCCGAAGGCCAGCGCGTAGGCGGTGATCACCCACTGGCGGTTTCCGTCGGAGATGCCCAGGTCGCGCTGCGCGGACGGCAGGGCGATGTTCACGATGGTGGCGTCGAGGACGACCATCAGCTGGGCGAGGCCGATGAATATCAGCGCCTTCCAGCGCCGGGGATCGGGCAGCGTCGCCGGTCGGGCGTCGGTTTGTGACATGGGGGTACTCACTTCACGGTGCGTGTGGTGTGCGTGAACGGTCGAGTGCCGTACGGGAACGGCGGGTTGCCGCACCGGGAAGGTGCGGTGAAAGGGTGTGCCCGGGCGCGACAGGGCGCCGTCGGGCGGTCGGTACTGGTGGTCGGGTCAGTTCTGGGGCTGGAAGTCCTCGAAGGTCGCTGCCCGGCCGGGCAGCACCGAAGCGGCCGGCGCGCGCAGGCCGTCCAGGAAGATCTGCAGGTGCCGGTGGACGAAGTCGTCGAGCAGTCGGCAGGCGGTGTTCGGCAGTGGCCGGGTCAGCTGGCTCATCGCGATGAACAGGTCACCGTGGTCAACGTCCGACCGTAGCTCGCCCGCGGCCCGGGCGCGCTCCATCAGCCCGCCCACGGCGGCCTGCAGGCGCTCCCGGATCTCGGCCAACTCCGGGTCGAACGGGTCGACATGGTTGCTGAACAGGGTGCAGAGACCGCCGACCTTCTCCCCGACGGACGCGTGCGCGAACCGCTGGAGGGCGTCGAACGGGCCGCCGCCGTCAGGAGCGTCCGCCTCGGCCGTCGCCGTCTCGGCGAGGGCCAGGATGCGGTTCTTGACGAGCACCGCCACCTCGTGGATCAGCGCCACCCGGTCCGGGAAGTTCCGGTACAGCGTGGCATTGCCGACCCCCGCCCGCTTCGCGATCTCGTCCAGCGGTGCGTCCGCACCGTGCTCGACGAACGCGTCCCGGGCCGCCAGCACGATCCGCTCCCGGTTCCGGCTCGCGTCCGCACGCAACTTCGGCGTACGCGCGCTCCCGGCGGGACGGACCGACTCGGCGGTGGTGGTCACGACGACTGCTCCTCATCAGGATACCGGGGAAATTCTCCCCGCTTCTTCCAACGTACTCGCAAACGGGGAATCCGTCCCCGGAATTTCCGCCCTCCATGTGACCTGCGTCACGCCCGGGTACCTGGACCGGCTGGGCTGCGATCTGTGCCGAGCGGCCCGTAACCACCCGCCGGGGACCTCGTTGACCCGAAGGGTGTCCAGGAGAAGGAGGGGCCCGTGGCTGCGATCTCCGAGCGCCCGCAGATGCTGCCCGAGCAGTTCGAGGAGTTCGCCCGTCACCTGGGTCGGACGGTCGAGGGCATCCGGCTGGAGCTCCTCAAGGGGAAGTTGGGGATCAAACCCGCGCCGGATGGCGACCACGGCATGATCATCGAGTGGTTGACGCGGGTCTGCGTGCAGTCGCGGCCCGAGCTGTGGATGTACGACCACGGTCTGCAGGTTCAGTCGTGCCGAGACGGGCGTGCGCATCCGGACGGCACACTCGCTCCGCACGGCACCGTCGCGGGGCAGGGGGAGTGGGCCAACGCGGATGGCGTCCTGATGGTCGCGGAGGTCACCTCCTACGACTCCGACGCCGACCGTCGTGCTCGCGTGGAGAAGTCCCGGGTCTACGCCGAGAGCGGTATCCCCGTCTACCTGCTGATCGACCGGGACAGCGCCGAGGCGAGGGTGTTCAGCCGGCCCGACGGCGTCCGCTACGAGACGGTCCACACCCTCCCCTTCGGCAAGGCCGTCCAGCTGCCCGACCCGGTGGGCATCTCCCTGGACACCGAGCCCCTCAAGAACTGGGTGCGCTGATCCCGGGCATGGCGTCCCCGGGGCGGTGCGGGTGGCGGCCTAGGCTGTGGGCGTCCCGGGCGGCCGGTGGGTCGTCGGAGCCGGGAGGGGCCCGGCGGTCGGGTGGGCAGAGGAGGTTCGCGATGGGCAGCGGTGAGACGGCCGCCAGGGTGCGCTGTGTGGCGGCCGTACCGTGCTGGGTGAGCCTGATGGCCCGGGACCTGGACGATGCCGAGGAGTTCTACGGGCCCCTGCTCGACTGGGAGTTCGAGCCCGGGCCGGACCGCTTCGGCCCGTACGTGCACG
The DNA here is from genome assembly GCF_042885395.1 of Kitasatospora sp. NPDC058063. Classification (NCBI taxonomy): domain Bacteria; kingdom Bacillati; phylum Actinomycetota; class Actinomycetes; order Kitasatosporales; family Streptomycetaceae; genus Kitasatospora; species Kitasatospora sp. NPDC058063. The sequence continues at coordinate 20,202 of NZ_JBHVSD010000008.1, read as the reverse complement.
CGGTGACCGGCGGGGAGGCGGTGGCCGGACTGAGCGTGGCCGGCTTCGGGGCGATCCCGGTCGCGTGGACCAGCTACTTCGGGACGGAGAGCGCCGACGCCGCCGCCGACGCGGTGCGCGAGCGCGGCGCGACGCTGGCGGTCGGCCCGCTGACCTTCGACGCCGGGCGGGTGGCCTTCGCGGCGGACCCGGCGGGCGCGGTGTTCGGCATCTGGGAGGGCCCGCCGGGCCGGGCCCGGAAGCTGGACGTGCCCGGCGCGCCGGTCTGGATCGAGCTGCGCACCCCGGACCCGTTCGCGGCGGCACTGTTCTACGGCGAGGTGTTCCGCTGGGACGGCCGGGACCCGGAGCGCTTCGACGTCCGCTGGGAGCACGACCGGGTGGTGCTGCGCGCCGAGGGCCACAGCGTCGCGGCGCTGGCCAAGGAGCAGGCGGGCGGCCCGGCCGGGATGCCGCCGCACTGGGAGGTGTCCTTCGCCGTCCCGGACACCGACCGGGCGCTGGCCCGGGCCGTGGAGCTGGGCGGCGGTGCGCTCGGGCCGGTCTTCGACTCCCCGTACGGGCGGGTGGCCCGGCTGCGGGACCGCGAGGGCGCCCGGTTCGCGGTGATCGGCCCGAAGGACTGACCGGAGCCGGGGAGCCGATCGGTCCGGGGGACTGACCGGCCAGGAGAACCGACCGGCCCGGGGCGCCGATCGACCCGGGGCCTGATCAGCCCGGGGCGTCCAGCTCGGCCCGGTCCGCCCGCAGCCGGTCGCCCAGGGCGGTGCGGGCCGCCGCCGGCAGGGCTTGGCGGGCGGCCGGGAAGAGCTGCTCCTCCTCGTCGCGCAGATGCCGTCGCAGGGTTTCGGCGAGGCCGCGCAGCAGGGTGCCGAGGGCCGGGTCGGCGGGGCCGAGCCCCTGGAGGTCGGCGAGGTACTGCCCGATCGCCAGGTGGTCGTGGATGCTGCGGAAGACCAGCGCCCCGCCGTCGGGCACGTCGTGCTGCACCACGGGGAAGAGGTGTTCCTCCTCGGCGGCGCAGTGGGTGAACAGCAGGTCGGTCAGCCGGGCGATCAGCTCGCCGCGCCCGGGGTCGTCGGCCGGTGCGGACTCGATCCGGTCGAGCAGCTCGATCGCCGCCCGGTGGTCGGCGGTGAACTCGCCGAGGATGTCAGGCCTGCGGCTCATGGCCCGCCCGCCTCTCGCACGGAAGACTTCCCCCGTCGCCTTCCAGTATCCGGCGTCGGCCCGTTCACCCGGAGGCGCGCCCGTCACGCGCGGGCGCGGCCGGTCACCCTCCGTCGTGCAGTCCGGTCACCCTCCGTGTCGCCGCCCGGTCACACTGCGCGCCGCCGCCCGGTCACCGGCCGTTCTGCCGCCCGGCGAGGGCGAGCAGCCGGGTCTGCGGTCCGGCGTCCTCGGGTACCGGCACCGGCGGGTCGAAGAGCCCGCTGCCGGAGAGGTCCCCGTACCCGGCGAACTCGCCGAGCGCGAACCCGACGAGCCCGTCCGGGAGCCGGGTGAGCCGTCCGATGCCTTCGGCGAGGTCCCAGGAGTGGATCACCAGGTCGGTGGTGAGCTGGTCCAGGTAGTACTGGCCGGAGGTGTCGCCGAAGGAGAGGTGGACGGTCAGCTCGGTGGCGCCGGGGACGGCCCAGGCCTCCCGGGCGGCCTCGGCGGCGTCGCTCCAGGCGGTGACCGGGTCGTCGCCGAGCACGTCGCCGTCGAAGCGTCCGCCGACCTCGCCGACGGTGGCGCCCATCAGCAGTTCGGGTACCCAGAGCTGCTCGCCGGTGAGGTGGTTGACCAGGTCGCGGACGGACCAGTCGCTGCACGGTGTGGGGGAGTCCCACTGGCCAGGGGTGATGAGCCGGACGCGCTCGCCGAAGGCGTCCAGCGCCTCGGGGTACGGGGTGCCGGTCCGCGCCTCCCGTCGGTGGTGCCTGTGTTGAGCCATGCCTCCACCCTCTCCGGCCCGGACGGGCTCCGCGAGTCGCCGACGATCCGTCAGTTGTTCAAATTCGAACTTCGCGGTACGGTCGAAGAGCGGCGGTTCAAATTTGAACAACGGCCCCGGGTGACGACCCCTGCCCGCCGCACCACCACAACCCGTGACCACGTCCGGCCGCGCCGGACGACGACCGAACCCCGATCGATGGAGACGCGCATGCCGAGCAGCAGCCCGAGCACGACCGCCGCCACCACCACCGTCAGCCCGGCCCGGGACACCGCCGGGCCCGCGACGACCTCCCCGCACGCCTACGACGCCGGACTCCTGCTCCTGCGCCTGGCCCTCGGCCTGACCATGGCCGCGCACGGCAGCCAGAAGCTGTTCGGCTGGTTCGGCGGCGGCGGGATCGACGGCACCGGTCAGTTCTTCACCATGAGCGGCTACCCGGCCGGCGACGCCATGGCCGTGGTGGCCGGCCTCACCGAGACGCTGGGCGGACTCGCCCTCGCCGTCGGCCTGCTGACCCCGCTGGCGGGCGCCGCGATCGTCGGCACGATGGTCAACGCGATCGCCGTCACCTGGGGCGGCGGCTTCTTCGCCCCGAAGGGCAGCGAGTACGAGCTGCTGCTGACCGCGGGCGCCGCGGCACTCGCCCTGACCGGCCCCGGCCGCTACGCCGTGGACCGCTTCCTGCCGGTGCTGCGGGCGCACCGCCTGGCGTACGGCGTGGCCGCCGTCGTGGTCGGCCTGGTGACGGCGGGAGTGATCCTGCTGCTCCGCAAGTAGATGCTCCGCAAGTAGCCGCTCCGGGAGGGGCGGCCGGGAATTCCCGGAATCCCCTCCTTCGCAAGCGGAAAGGGCACGGTGACGACTCGTCGCCGTGCCCTTTCCGCTGTCGTGGATGGGTGGACCTTGGGTAAAGGCCTTCACAATATTGTGTGATGTGTGCAATGGTACATGGCACATCCCCACCGTCTCCACGGCGGAACCGCCCCACGCGGTGCCGTCGCCGACGGACCTCGCTCCACCGTAGGCCGCGCCCCGACTCGCGGCCTTTGACGGCCCGGAGGCCCCCACGTGAATGGCCGACGCTTACTGCGAGTCCCGCAGTTGGCAAGACTGTTGACGCTCGTTCTGACCCTCGTCCTGGCGATCGGCGTGTTCGCCCCGCTCAGCCAGGCCGCCGCCCCCACCCCCACCCCTGGCGCTTCCACCCCCGGCGGTGAGACCCCCACCACCACGCCCACCCGGCTGGCGCCACCGTCGGCCATCGGCGAGAACCCGGCCGACCGGGCCATGGCGAAGATGGACGGCGGGAGGCGTTCCACCTCGGATCAGCCGCTGCCCGAGCCCCTCGCGCCCCAGGTGCCAGGCCTGGCGCCCGAGCAGCAGCCGGTGGCCAAGGCCCTGGGCCTCGGCGCCGAGGCGGCCGATGCGGCCGAAAAGCCTTGCAACGTGGGCGACTTCACCAGCCGCACCGGAAGCGCCCTGGTCCAGCAGATCAAGTCCAGTGACTACTGGTGCATCAACTCGCTGTTCAAGATCGGCCTCGGCGACGCCGTCAACGCGTTCCGCGAGTCCCAGATGGTCTCGGTGGCGTACGCGGTGCGCGATGCCGCCAACAGCTACCAGGGCAACGACAGCGGCTCGATCTCGGAGCTGATGCTCTACCTGCAGGCCGGCTACTACGTCGAGTTCTACAACGAGAAGGTGGTCGGCCCCTACGGTGACGCCCTGCTCACCGCGAGCCGTGCCGCACTGGACTCGTTCTACGCCAACCCCCGCTCGCGGGACGTCACGCCCGACAACGCCGGCCCGCTGTTCGGGGCGACCACGCTGATGGACAGCACCCAGGACGCCGGCCACTACCTGCCCGTCATCCGGCGCCTGCTGAACGACTACGACAGTGCCGCCTGGAGCAGGGCCAACATGGCCTGGGCGGTGAACCCGGTCTTCTTCACGCTCTCCCGCGGCCCCGATCAGGCCGGGTACCGCGCCGTCGTCAACGCCGACCCGGGCGTCATGGACGCCCTGTTCACCTTCGCCAGCCGCAACCACGACCTGATCGGCACCGACCTCGGCCCGATGGTCTACAACGCGGCCACCGAGCTGGGCCGGTTCATGCAGTACCCGGAGTTCCTGCCCAAGCTGCGCCCGTACGTGAGCCCCCAGATCGCGCAGTCCTCGCCGAGCGGTCCCAGCAAGTACGTGCGCGGCACCCTGACCTGGTGGGCGCTGCACTACGACAAGGGCAACTGCGCGTACTACGGCATCTGTGACGACCCGGCGAAGTTCAGGGCCGCCAACCTGACCGTGAAGTACACCTGCAGCCCGAGCATCACGATCGTCGCCCAGGCGCTGGACAGCACCCGACTGGGAGCCGCCTGCGCCAGTTTGACCGGCCAGGACGCGTTCTTCCACGCGGTGGCCAGGGACAGCGGCCCGGTCAGGGACGACAACAACGGCACGATCGAGGTGGTGGTCTTCCACACCGACTTCGACTACAAGGTGCTCGCCGCGGTCATCTTCGACATCAGCACCAACAACGGCGGCATGTACCTGGAGGGCGACCCGGCCGCGGCCGGCAACCAGCCGCGCTTCGTCTGCTACGAGAACAAGTGGGCCTCGTCCTTCGAGATCTGGAACCTCAACCACGAGTACACCCACTACCTCGACGGCCGGTTCAACGTGTACGGCGACTACGACGCCGGCCAGGTCCAGCCGATCGACTGGTGGGTCGAGGGCTTCGCGGAGTTCGTCTCCTGGTCGTACCGCAAGGCCGTCAACACCGACGCCATCGCGGTGGCCTCGCAGCACACCTACAGGCTGAGCGAGCTCTTCGACACGGTCTACGCCAGGAGCAGCCAGGACCGGGTGTACCGCTGGGGGTACCTGGCCGTGCGCTACATGCTGGAGCAGCACCGATCCGACGTGGACGCGGTCCTCGCCAAGTACCGGGCCGGTGACTGGGACGGTGCCCGCGCCATCCTGAAGACCACCATCGGCACCCGTTACGACGCCGACTTCGACAGCTGGCTGACCAGGTGCGCCGCCGGCGCCTGTGCCGCCGACACGCCGGGCCGGCCGCAGTTGCCGGATTGCGCCGGAGGTGACGTCCGGCAGCTGGGCGCCAACTGCGTGCGCAGCAACGTCGCGGCGACCACGGGCAACTACGCGCACTTCTACCTGACGGTGCCGGCCGGCACCAAGCAGGTGAAGATCACCACCAGCGGCGGCACCGGCAACGGCGACCTCTACTACAACCCGGGCAGCTGGGCCTACACCAACTCCCACGTCTTCCGGTCGACCAACCCGGACAACTCGGAGACGCTGACCGTCACCAACCCGCCGGCCGGCTACGTCTTCTTCGGCCTCTACGCCCAGCAGGGCTTCAGCGGGGTGAGCGTCACGAGCGAAATGTGAGCCGACCTCGGCAACCAGACAGGTGACCGCCCCGGGCGGAGCGCGACGGCGCCCCGCCCGGGGCGGGTCTGTTGACGGGCCGTCATCACCGGTCCCACCTGAATTCCCCGCGAACTGCGCACAACGCCCCGGGTTCCCAAGGCCATGTGAGATGTGCCATGGTACATGTCACACCCCCCACCGTGCCCGACGGAACCGCCCCCCACGCGGCGCCGTCACCAACGGTCCTCGACACCCCCACCGGCCGCGCCCCACGTCGCGGCCGACGACGGCCCGGAGGCCCCCACGTGAGTCCTTCACGTCTGCTGCGACTCCCGCAGCTGGCACGATTGCTGACGCTCGTCCTGTCCCTGTTCCTGGCGGTCGGCCTGTTCGCCCCGCAGTCCCAGGCCGCTCCCGCCGCCCCCACCCCCGGCGGCACGCCCACGCCCGTCCCCACCGGACCGGCCCCGCAGCCCGCCACCGGCGCCCCCGAACGAGCCGACAGCGGGCAGCAGTTGGCCTCGACCGACCAGCGCGCCCCGCTCCCGGTCGACACCCGGCCGGCCGAGGTCCGGCCGACCGCCAAGGCCCTGCGCCTCGGCGCGGCGGCCGAAAAGCCCTGTACCGTCGGCGACTTCTCCGGCCGGACCGGCAGCGACCTGGTCCAGCACATCAAGGACGCCGACATCCAGTGCATCAACAGCCTGTTCCAGCTCACCGGCGGCGACGCGCGCGGCGCGTTCCGCGAGGAGCAGATGAGCACGGTGGCCTACGCGCTGCGCGACGCGGCGGCCAACTACCCCGGTGACAACAGCACGTCGGTCGAGCAGCTGGTGCTCTACCTGCGCGCCGGCTACTTCGCGCAGTGGTACCACAAGCAGGACGTCGGCGAGTACGGCGCCGGCCTCAAGACCGCGATCCAGTCCGGCCTGGACGCCTTCTTCAACAGCGCGCACTCGCGCGACGTCGCGGCGGGCAACGGGCCCATCCTGGGCGAGGCCGTCACCCTGATCGACAGCGCCCAGGAGAACGTCCGCTACCTGCCGGTCGTCAAGCGGCTGCTGGGCGACTACAAGGCCGACACCTGGAACCCGGCCGGCATGGCGTGGGCCGTCAACCCGGTCTTCACCGTGCTGTTCCGTGGTCACCAGGTGCCCGGCTTCGACGCCGCCGTCGAGGCCGACCCGAGCGTGCTGGACGCGCTGTCCGACTTCGCGACCCGCAACAACGCCCTGCTCGGCGACACCTACGGCGTGCTGGTCTACAACGCGACCAAGGAGCTCACCCGCTTCCTGAAGGACACGGCTCTCCAGGCCAAGGTCCGCCCCCTCGCCAAGGGGCTGGTCGGCACCTCGGAGCCGAAGGGCCGCACCGTCTACCAGTGGGCCGCGGTCGCCGAGGGCGTCGACTACTACGACGCCGGCAACTGCTCGTACTACGGCACCTGCAACAAGGCCGACCAGCTCAAGGCCGGCGTGCTGACCGTGAAGCACACCTGCAGCCCGAGCATCACGATCCTCGCCCAGGCGCTGGACAGCACCCAGGTCGGCACCGCCTGCACCAGCCTGAACGGCCAGGACGCGTTCTTCCACGCGGTGGCCAAGGACAGCGGCCCGGTCAAGGACGACGGCAACAACACGATCGAGGTCGTGGTCTTCCACTCCTCGCTCGACTACCAGGTGCTCGCCGCCGCGATCTACGGCATCGACACCAACAACGGCGGCATGTACCTGGAGGGCGAGCCGGCCACGGCCGGCAACCAGCCGCGCTTCCTCTGCTACGAGGCCGAGTGGGCCCGCCCGTCCTTCGAGATCTGGAACCTCAACCACGAGTACACCCACTACCTCGACGGCCGGTTCGACATGTACGGCGACTTCGAGGCCGGCATGACCACCCCGACCGTCTGGTGGGTGGAGGGCTTCGCCGAGTACGTCTCCTGGTCGTACCGCAAGGTCAACAACGACGCGGCCATCGCGGCGGCCGGCCGCCACACCTACAGGCTGAGCGACCTCTTCGACACCGCCTACGGCGACCAGGACCGGGTGTACCGCTGGGGGTACCTGGCCGTGCGCTACATGCTGGAGCAGCACCGCTCCGACATGGACGCGGTCCTCGCCAAGTACCGCGCCGGTGACTGGAACGGTGCCCGCACCATCCTGAAGACCACCATCGGCACCCGTTACGACGCCGACTTCGACAGCTGGCTGACCAGGTGCGCCGCGGGCGCCTGCGCCACCGACGGGGGCGGCACGCCCACCACGCCGCAGCTGCCGGAGTGCACCGCCACCGACACCCGTCTGCTGGCCGCCAACTGCACCCGCAGCAACGTCGCGGCCACCACGGGCAACTACGCGCACTTCTACCTGCTGGTGCCGGCCGGCACCAAGCAGGTGAAGATCACCACCAGTGGGGGCACCGGCAACGGCGACCTCTACTACAACCCGACCGGCTGGGCGTACACCGAGAGCAGCACCACGCACTCGGCCGGCCCGGACAACTCCGAGACGCTGACCGTCACGGACCCGCCGGCCGGTGGCTACATCTTCTTCAGCCTCTACGCCCAGCAGGGCTTCAGCGGGGTGAGCGTCACGAGCGAAATGTGAGCCGGGAACGGCAAACGGACAGGTGACCGCCCCGGGCGGAGCGCTACGGCGCCCCGCCCGGGGCGGGTCCGCGTTCCGCGGCCGGCGGTCCGCGGCCGGCGCCGACCGCCGGGAACGGGGCCGGCGGGAACGGGACTGGCGGGAACGGGGCCGGCGGGAATAACGATCCGCGCCGGGGTGCTAAGGTGGTTGAAAGTTGGACTACCTGGGACGGGTGAGCAGCATGCAGTTCGGAATCTTCTCCGTCGGCGACGTGACGACCGACCCCACCACCGGCCGCACCCCCACCGAGCACGAGCGGATCAAGGCGATGGTGGCCATCGCCCGCAAGGCCGAGGAGGTCGGCCTGGACGTCTTCGCGACCGGCGAGCACCACAACCCGCCGTTCGTCCCGTCCTCGCCGACGACCATGCTCGGCTACATCGCCGCGCAGACCGACCGCATCATCCTCTCCACCTCGACCACGCTGATCACCACCAACGACCCGGTGAAGATCGCCGAGGACTTCGCGATGCTCCAGCACCTGGCCGAGGGCCGGGTGGACGTCATGATGGGCCGCGGCAACACCGGCCCGGTCTACCCCTGGTTCGGCCAGGACATCCGCCAGGGCATCCCGCTCGCGGTCGAGAACTACGCGCTGCTGCACCAGCTGTGGCGCGAGGAGGTCGTGGACTGGCAGGGCCGCTTCCGCACCCCGCTGCAGGGCTTCACCTCCACCCCGCGCCCGCTGGACGACGTCCCGCCGTTCGTCTGGCACGGCTCGATCCGCAGCCCCGAGATCGCCGAGCAGGCCGCCTACTACGGGGACGGCTTCTTCGCGAACAACATCTTCTGGCCCAAGGAGCACTTCAAGAAGCTGATCAGCCTCTACCGCGAGCGCTTCGCCCACTACGGCCACGGCACGCCCGAGCAGGCGATCGTCGGCCTCGGCGGGCAGGTGTTCATGCGGAAGAACTCCCAGGACGCGGTGCGCGAGTTCCGTCCGTACTTCGACAACGCGCCGGTGTACGGGCACGGGCCCTCGCTGGAGGAGTTCACCGAGCAGACCCCGCTGACCGTGGGCAGCCCCCAGGAGGTCATCGAGAAGACCCTGGCCTTCCGCGAGACCTTCGGCGACTACCAGCGCCAGCTGTTCCTGATGGACCACGCCGGCCTGCCGCTGAAGACGGTGCTGGAGCAGCTGGACCTGCTCGGCGAGGAGGTCGTGCCGGTGCTGCGCGAGGAGTTCGCCAAGGGCCGCCCGGCCGGAGTGCCGCAGGGGCCGACCCACGCCGCGCTGGTCGCGGCCCGGGACGCGCGGGAGAACGAGAAGGCGGAGGTGGCCAAGTGACCGCGTACAAGCTGGTGGTGGTGAGCGCCGGACTGAGCAAGCCGTCCTCGACGCGGCTGCTGGCGGACCGGCTCACCGACTCGACCGTGCGCCGGCTCGCCGCGGAGGGCCGCGAGGTGGACGTCACCGTGGTCGAACTGCGGGACCTGGCGGTGGAGATCGCCAACAACTTCGTCACCGGCTTCCCCGGCGCCGGGCTGCGCGCGGCGATCGGGGCGGTGACGGAGGCGGACGCCCTGATCGCGGTGACGCCGATCTTCACGGCCTCGTACAGCGGTCTGTTCAAGTCCTTCTTCGACGTGATCGACAACGACGCGCTCACCGGCAAGCCGGTGCTGATCGCCGCCACCGGCGGCACGCCCCGGCACTCGCTCGCCCTGGAGCACGCCGTCCGCCCGCTGTTCAGCTACCTGCGCGCGGTGGTCCTGCCGACCGCCGTCTACGCGGCCACCGACGACTGGGGCACGGCGGGGGACGGGCTCACCGACGGCCTGCCGCGCCGGATCGACCGGGCGGCCGGGGAGCTGGCGGCGCTGCTGGCCGGGCGCGGCCCGGCGGCGCCGGAGCTGCCCGAGCAGGTGGTGCCGTTCGCCGAGCAGCTGGCGGCGCTGCGGGTCTGAACCCGCCCGGCGTCCGCGGGGGAGGGCCGCCCGTCCGCGTCGAACGGCCCGCATCGAACGGCCCGCATCGAACGGCCCCGTCGGAACGGCTTCCGGCGGGGCCGTTCGGCTGTGCGCAGGCCGTGCCGGATTGTCCGCTTTGCGATGTAATCATTCCCATGATCGGATCAGTGCTGGTCCATCCCCCGCCCGGCGTCCCCGCGCCGCGCCTGCGGGTCGCGGGCAAGGACTTCGCGACCTTCCTGGAGAAGAACTACGAGCCCACCGAGCCGCTGTTCCGGCTCGCCGAGCAGACCGGTGCGGTGCTGCTCAACGGCGGTGGCTTCGACGGGCCCGAGTGGTCCGTGCGGGTGTCGCTCGCGAACCTGGACGACCTCGACTACCTGAAGATCGGACACCACCTCCAGCAGATCTTCGCCGACTACCGCGCCGAATGGGACGCCTCCCGGGCGTCCTGAGAGAGGTCACGACCATGCAGACCGAACCGCAAGCCGTGCTCTCCCCGCTGACCAGCGCGGCCGTCTTCCTGGTCCTCACCGTCGAACCCGGCCGCGAGGACGCCGTCCGCGACCTGCTGCCCGAGCTCGCCGGACTGCGCCGCGCCGTTGGCTTCCGCGCCCCCGAGGGCGCCCTCACCTGCGTCACCGGCATCGGCTCCGAATTCTGGGACCGCCTCTTCGCCGGCCCCCGCCCGTCCGCCCTGCACCCCTTCCGGGAGGTGACCGGCCCCCGCCACCGGGCCCCGGCCACCCCCGGCGACCTGCTGCTGCACCTGCGGGCCGAGCGGATGGACCTCTGCTTCGAACTGGCCGCGAAGCTCACCGAACGGCTCGCCGGGTCGGCCGCCGTCGTCGACTCCGTCCAGGGCTTCAAGTACTTCGAGGACCGGGACCTGCTCGGCTTCGTCGACGGCACCGAGAACCCGGAGGGCCGGGCCGCCGAACGCGCGGCCCTGATCGGCGCCGAGGACCCGGAGTTCACCGGCGGCAGCTACGTCATCGTGCAGCGCTACGTGCACGACATGGACACCTGGAACGCGCTGAGCGTCGAGCAGCAGGAGGGGGCGGTCGGCCGCACCAAGCTCGACGACATCGAGCTGTCCGACGACGTCAAACCCGCCGACTCGCACGTGGCGCTCACCGTGATCACCGGGCCGGACGGCGAGGAACGGCAGATCGTCCGCTTCAACATGCCGTACGGCACCTTCGGCTCCGCCGGCCGCGACGGCGAGGTCGGCACCTACTTCATCGGCTACGCGGCCGACCCCGGGGTGACCGAGGAGATGCTGCGCAACATGTTCGTCGGCAACCCGCCCGGCACCACCGACCGGCTGCTCGACTTCTCCACCGCCGTCACCGGCGGGCTGTTCTTCGTCCCGACCGCCGACTTCCTCGACTCCCCGCCGCCGGCGCCGGCCGCTTCCGCGTCCGTTCCCGTCCCTGCGGCCGTTCCCGTGGCCGTCCCCGTTTCCGCGGCCGGTGCCGGGGACGGCTCGCTCGGCATCGGAAGCCTCAAGCAGACCCCCTGACAGACGCCCTGACAGACCACCTGAACAGGACCCCGCACATGAACAACCTCCACCGGGACCTCGCCCCGATCTCCGCCGCCGCGTGGGAGGAGATCGAGGAGGAGGCCCGCCAGACCTTCAAGCTCCACATCGCCGGCCGCCGGGTGGTCGACCTCAACGGCCCCGAGGGCGCCACCCTCGCGGCCGTCGGCACCGGCCATCTGACCGCCATCGACCCCCCGACCGACGGCATCCAGGCCCGCGCCCGCGCCGCCCAGCCGGTGGTCGAGCTGCGCGTCCCCTTCACCGTCCGCCGCGACGCCGTGGACGACGTCGAACGCGGCTCCCGGGACTCCGATTGGCAGCCCGTCAAGGACGCCGGTCGCAAGCTCGCCCTGGCCGAGGACCGCGCCGTCTTCGAGGGCTACCGCGCCGCCGGCATCGACGGCATCCGTGCCGCCTCCACCAACCCTGCGGTCCAACTCCCGCAGGACGTCAGGGAATACCCGGAGGCCGTCAGCCGCGGGCTCACCGCCCTCCGCCTCGCCGGCGTCGGCGGCCCGTACTCACTCCTGCTCGGCGCGGACGCCTTCACCGCGGTCAACGAGACCAGCGACCACGGCTACCCCGTCCACAACCACATCGCCCGCCTCCTCGACGGGGACATCATCTGGGCCCCGGCCATCGAAGGCGCCTACCTGCTCTCCGCCCGCGGCGGCGACTTCGAGCTCTTCCTCGGCCAGGACGCCTCGGTGGGCTACCTCTCCCACGATGCCGAAACGATTCAGCTCTACCTTCAGGAGACGCTGACGTTCCGGGTGTACACGGGAGAGGCGGCCGTCGTCCTACGCGCCTAGCACCAGATCGGACTCGAAGTGAGGATCTGGTGGGCTATGTAGATGAACATGCACATGGCGCTCTTGCTTTCTGGTCCGGTTCGGTCGGCGGGAGCCGCTTGATGCGCAGAGCTTTGCATAACCGGACCGAAGGATCCAAATCAGCGTCCGAGTCTCGAACTTTATTTCGAGGAAGGACGATCATATGAAAAACGCGATTCAAGTTCGGTGAGCGCGGAGCGGACGCGCGCGGCCTCGTCCGCGATGTCGACCTGCTCGGCGAGAGCGACGGCCGCTGTCAGATGGGCGAGGGCAGCGGACGGGTTTCCGGCTGCCGCCTCGCAGCGGCCCAGGCCGCGCAGGGCAGCCGCCTGCTCGCGGCCGGTGCCGATGGAGCGTGCGAGCTCCAATGCGAGCGCGTGCTGTTCCCGGGCTTCCTCGTGGCGACCGGCGGCGAGCAGGGTCTGACCGAGCCCGTTGCGGCCATCGGCCTCGTGGCGGACGGTTCCGAACTCGCGGAAAGTCGCCAGGGCCGACCGGTAGAGCGCGAGGGCGATTTCCAGCTCGTCAGGGATTTCCAGCGTTTCTGCGAGGTTGGCGCGGGCCACGGACAGATCCAGTGGGGGAACCGCATTGTCGGCGGCGTCCAGAATCCTTTCAAATATCCCCCGGGCCGTTGAATTTCGTCCGGCGCTGATGTGGAGCTCCCCGGTATTGTTCAGTGCCCGGAATTCAAGGACCCGGTCATCGAATTTCCGGGCCAGTAGCAACGCTTCGCCATAGACGGTGAGTGCCGATTTCTCGTCCCCCAGCGAACGGTGCAGAATGCCGATGTTGACCAGGCAGCGAGCGGAGTTCCACTGGTCGCCCTGGTCCTCCCGGATGGCCAGTACCTGTTGCTGGATCGCCAGGGCCTCATGCAGCCTGGTCTGCTCCCACCGCAGCCGCCCGAGGAGGTTGAGGGCGTTCGCCGCCGCGTCCAGGTCACCCTCGGTCCGGGCCAGGCCGAGGCCTCGTTCGAGGGCCTCGGCCGCGGACTCGTAGCGGGAGGCGTTGGCGAGTGTCGCGCCGAGGTCGATCAGTGCCCGCGCCTCCTGTCGGTCGTTCGCCTGCGACCGCCAGTGGGCTGCGGCTGCCCGGTGCAGGCTCTGCGCCTCGCTCCAGTAGGCCTCGGCGTCCAGGTGGCCGGCCAGGACATGGGCGAGCCAGGCGCCGCTCTCCGCGACGCCGGCGCGGGGCGCCTGCGTTGTCAGGGCGATCAGGGCGGCGTGTTCAGTCTCCAGCCAAGTCCGCGCCGATTCGGGTGAGTTCATCTCGATATCGGTCAACAGCTCTGCCAGGTAGCCGAGTTGTTGGTCATCCGGAAGCTCGGATCTCGATCTGTGCGGATAGAGCAGGCGGTCCGCGCGGTCGGCGGCGTGCAGGGCGAAGCGGATCAGTCGATCGGCGGCTGCTTTCCGCTGATCCCTTTCCACCCCCAATGCTGTCGCGAACTCCCTGAGGAGATCATGGAGTTGGTACCGTTCGGGCGCGATCTCCTGGATCAGGTGGCAGTTCAGCAAGGCCTCCAGAACCTCGTCCGTCTCATCGATCGAAAGCCCGAGCAGCGCCGCCGCCGCGTGCACACCGAAATCCGGTCCCGGGTACAGGCCGAGCAGTCGGAAGGCCGATCGCTGGCCGGCGGAGAGGTAGCGGTACGACAGCTCGAAGACCTGGGCGATGTTGGCCGAGCTGGTGCGGATCTCCCCGAGCCGGCCGTGCGTCCTGGACAAGCGCCGGGCGAAGTGCCCGAGGGTCCAGGACGGGCGGCCCTTGAAGCGGCTGGCGGCGATCTCGATGGCGAGGGGCAGGTGGCCGCAGCGCTCGACGATCTCGATGATGCTCGCGGTGTCCGTCGAGCGCTCGGGTCCCACCACGTCAGCGAACAGGGCCACGGCGTCGTCCACCGTGAGCACGTCCAGGAAAACCGGTCGGGCGCCCGGGAGTTCGGTGAGCCGCTGGCGGCTGGTGACGAGGATCAGGGCGGACGGGGCGGGCGGCAGCAGCGGGCGGACCTGAGCGGCGTTGGAGGCGTCGTCGAGTACGACGACGGCGCGGCGCGAGGACAGTTCCTCGGCGCAGAGGGCGAACACCTCGTCGGCGTCCAGTGGGATGGTGGTGGCGGGCACGCCCAGGCGTCTGAGTAGCAGGGCACCCGCCGCCTCCGGGGTGAGCGGCGGTTGGTTGCCGACGTGGGCGCGCAGGTTGAGGTGGACGTAGCCGTCCGGGAAGTGCTCGCGCATCAGGTCGGCGGCGTGCAGGGCGAGGGTGGTCTTGCCGACTCCGGGCATGCCGAGGATCGCCGAGACGGTGACCACCCCGCCCCGGGCGAGCCGGGTGTCGGGGCCGGGCAGGACACGGCGCAGGTCGTCCTCCCGGCCGATCAGACGGTGCCGCCCGGGGACGTCCTCGGGTGGCACGGCCGCGGGGCGGGGGGCCGGCGCGGTCCCGGTCCGCACCCCCGAGCCGGGGAGCGGTTCGCCGTGCAGGATGAGCTGGTGGAGGCGGGTGAGCTGTTCGCCGGGTTCGGTGGCGAAGTGGGCGTGGAGCAGCCGGGCGACGGCGGGGTAGACCGCCAGCGCGTCGGTCTGTCGGCCGACGGCGTAGAGCGCGGTCATCAGGTGGCCGGCGAGGCGCTCGTCGGTGGGGCGGTCCTCGCGCAGTGCGGTGAGCTCGGGGATCAGTTCGGCGAAGCGGCCGATGCGCAGGTCGATCTCGACCCGGCGCAGTGTGGTGGTGAAGTGCTGGTCGGCCATGGTGGTACGAGTGGTCCGGGCCCAGCTGCCCGGCAGGCCGGCCAGGGGCTCGCCGCGCCACAGGCTCGCGGCGCGGCTCAGCACGGTTCTGGCCTGGTGGTCCTGTCCGTTCTCGGCGAGTAGTCCGGCTTGTTCGGAGAGGTCCAGATACAGGTACCAGTCAATCAGCAGGGGATCCGTCCGCAGAGTGTACGTATGCGATTTGGTGACGATCGAGGGCGGCTCCCGGGGCTCTGTCGCCGCCGTGCTCCGGGCGGCCCGTCCCAGCAGGGTGCGCAGATGGGAAACGTGGCTGTACAGGCTGGTCAGAGCGCTGGGCGGGGGATCCTCACCCCACAATCTGTATGCGAGCGAGTCGTGGGAGAGCGGCCTTCCGACCTCCAGGGCGAGGGCGGCCAGCAACTGGCGCCGCTTGTCGGACGGAATGGCCAATGGCTCTCCGTTCACCGACAGTTCAACTGAACCCAGGAGATGGAACCTCAAGATGACGCCCCCCGCCGGTTGGCTACCAGCTTGCCGTGTCGCGGGTGAGCATCGCATGCACGTGAGGTAATCGGCCATACCACCGCAGGGTTCGGTGCCCATGCTTTTGGGAATTGTCTCGACGTGACGAAGCGTCATGTGATAGCGCCGCAGGGGTAATTCGTCCGAGGCCGGGGGGCCCAGTGACAGGATCGACCGTGGTCGGCGGGCGCCGGTGAACGACGTCAATCTGCCGTACGGAGTGGTGCGGAACTCGCTGGCCGGTGCCACGACGGTCGCCGGTCCGGTGGTGCAGGCCGGGACGATCCACGGCGGGCTGCACCTGCACGGCGCGTCCGCCCTGCCCACGCCCAGGCAACTCCCGCCCTGTCCGCGGCGGTTGATCGGACGGGAGGCGGACCTGGCGGCGCTGGACCGCTCGCTGGCCCCCGACGCCGGGGCGGCGGACGTCACCCTCGTGGTGACCGGCCCCGCCGGGGTCGGCAAGACGGCGCTGGCCGCGCAGTGGCTGCGCGGCCAGGCCGGCCGCTTCCCGGACGGCCAGCTGTACGCGGACCTGCGCGGCTACGCGCCCGGTGGCCCCGCCGACCCGGCCGAGGCCCTCGGCGGCTTCCTGCGGGCCTTCGGGATCTCCCCGGTGCCCGGGAGCCTGGAGGAGGGGGCCGCGCTCTGGCGCTCGCTGGCGGCGGAGCGGCGGATCGCGGTGCTGCTGG
Organism: Kitasatospora sp. NPDC058063; assembly: GCF_042885395.1. Taxonomy (NCBI): domain Bacteria; kingdom Bacillati; phylum Actinomycetota; class Actinomycetes; order Kitasatosporales; family Streptomycetaceae; genus Kitasatospora; species Kitasatospora sp. NPDC058063. The sequence goes on along the minus strand of NZ_JBHVSD010000008.1, from coordinate 3,977 downwards.
ACAACGCCTCGACGGCCGCCCAGGTGCGGCCGCTGCTGCCCGGCTCGGACCACACGGTGGTCGTGGTGACGAGCCGCCGCCGGCTCACCGGGCTGGGCATCGACGGTGCGGTGTTCCGGCCGTTGGGTCCGCTCGCCCGGGAGGCCTCCACCGAGATCCTCGCCGCGCGGGTCGGCAGGCACCGGGTGGTCGACGAGCGCGCCGCCGCGGCCGAGGTGGTGGAGGCCTGTGCCGGGCTGCCGCTGGCGATCTGCCTGGCGGCGGCCCGCATCGCGGCGCGCCCGGCCCAGTCGCTCGCGGCGACCGCTGAGATGCTCGGCCGCGGCACCGACCGGCTGGCGGTGCTGAACGTGGAGGGGGAGACGGTGCGGGACCTGCTGGACGCGTCCTACGGAGTGCTGGAAGCGGAGGCCGCCCGGCTCTACGGGCTGCTGGGCCTGCTGCCCTTCGCCGAGTTCACCCTGGAGAACGCCGCCGTGCTGGCGGACGTGGACGCGGCCGGGGCCGATCGGCTGCTGGACGGTCTGATCGATGTGCACCTGCTGGAGGAGACCGGGCCGGAGCGGTTCCGCTTCCACGACCTGGTGCGGCTGCACGCCCGGGCGCACGGGGCTCGGGTCCGGGCGGCCGGGTCCACCGTGGCCGCGCTGGACCGGCTCGTCGACTGGTACCTCGCCTCGGCCACGGCCGCCGAGGCGGTCGTCTCGCCGACCCACCGCACCCTCGCCCGCGACTACCGCAGCCGCCCCGTCCATCCGGCCCGGGAGTTCGGGGGCGACGTCCCGGCCCTGGAGTGGTACGACGCGGAACGCGACCGGCTGGCGGGCGTCCTGCGCTGGTGCGGGGAACTGGACCGCCCCGCGGCGGCGTGGCAACTCGCGGACGCCATGTGGCCGTTGTTCCTGCGGCTGCGCCCGGCCCGGCTGTGGGTGGAGGCCACCCGGATCGGCCTGGACGCGGCCCGGGCGGCCGGCTCCCGCAGCGGCGAGCTGCGGATGCTGACCGACGGCGGGAACGGACTGCGGAACGCGGGGGAGGGGGAGGAGGCGGCGCGCTGGTTCACCGAAGCCCTCGTCCTCGCCCGGGAGCTGGGCCGTCCGCTGGTGCAGGCGGACGCGCTGTACGGGCTCAGCCAGACCCACCGGATGGCCGGCCGGCTGGACGCGGCCGCCGAGTGCCTGCACGAGGTGGTCCGGCTCCGCGAGGCCGAGGACTACCTGCGCGGTTCGGCGCTGGCCCGGCTGGCGTACGGCGAGGTGCTGCTGCTGGCCGGCCGGGCGGCCGAGGCGGTGGAGCCGGTCGAGCGGGCGGGCCGCGAGCTGGCCTCGATCGAGGACGACTACGAGGCGGCCCGCGCGACGGCCTTCCTGGGTCTGGCGCACGGCCGGCTGGGTGCGTACGAGCGTGCCGAGGCCCATCTGGAGGAGGCTCTGGCGGGGTTCCGGGCCCGGCTGTCCGCGCACTGGGAGGCGCGGACGCTGGAGTTCGCCGGGCAGGTCGAGGAGCTGCGGGGCCGACCGGACGCGGCGCGGGCCCGGTTCGAGCAGTCCAGGGCCCGGTATCAGGAGGTCGGTGCCGCGGCCGAGGCGGCCAGACTGGCCGACCGCCTCGCCGCGTACGGTGTGGACGGTGCCGTCACTCCCTGCCCGGGCGAACCGGAGGCGTGAGCCGGCTCCACCCGGAGCCCGGGGTACGGCACTCGGAGCCCGGGGTGCGGCACCCGGCGGCGCTGACCCGGTCGAGTTCGTCCAGTGTCCGTCCGGCCGCCAGCCAGGCGTGCGCCAGCGAGCCGAGGGCCGGCGGCGGGACGGGCCCGCCGCCCGGCCCGGAGGCCCGCAGGACGAGCCGTTCCCCGGTCCGGGCGAGCACCAGCACCGCTCCCGGACGGTGTTCGGCCGTGGCCACCGCACATCCGGGGTGCGCGGAGAGCAGTCCCGCGAGCCGTGCGTGGGCGTCCGCCGTCGGAACGGGACCGAGGTGCAGCACGTCGGCGTGCCGGCGCCAGCGCAGGCCGCCGGGCTCGGTGAGGTCGAGCACGAGGTGCTCGTCCACGAACCCGGGCCCCGGCCGCTCCGCCGCCGCCGTGGCCGCCGGGTCGGCGGCCAGCAGTCCGTGGCGGACACAGGTGGTGGACGTCACCCGGGCCTCGAACAGCGTGGTCGCCGAGCCGTCGTGCGCGCCGGGGCGGACCGGCGCCAGGCGCACCGTGTGCAGCGCGGCGGTCATCCGGCCCGCCGCGCGTCGGCCGCCGCGATCGCGTCCAGCGGTTCGGGCAGCGGGAGCGGTTCCGGATCCGGAGTGTGCGCCGGCTGGCCGAGCCCGAGGACGCGGTACAGCAGCCGGCGGGCGTTGCGGTCGAATCGGCCCGGTTCGGAGCTGATCCGGTCGGCGATGGCCGCGTAGTCCTCCGGGCGGTACTGCTCGGCGGCGTAGGCGAGTTGGCCGGTGAGCGGGTGCCCGGGGGCGAGCGCGGGGGCGGTCCGGGCGAGCTGCGCGGCCGGCGAGCGCGGGTTGACGTGCCGGTGCGGGTACTCGGCGAGCAGGACGGGGACGCCGGTCATCGCGCCGTACAGGGTGACCGAGCCGTGGTCCCCGATGACGAAGTCGGCGGCGACCAGCAGCGGCCGCCAGTCCGTCTCGGGCGGGATCACCGTGACGGCTCCCCGGGTGGTGGCCTTCGCCCAGGAGCGCACCGCGTAGGCCGAGTGCTGGGCCGCGATGTTGGGGTGGGGCAGCAGGACGGCCCGGTACCCGTGCCGGGGCAGTTCCGAGGTGAGTCTGGGCAGCACGGCGTCGAGCCGGGTGAAGAGCGAGCCGTCGCCCCAGGTGGAGGAGACCAGCACCAGCTTCTCGTCCGGCCGCAGCCCCAGGGCGTTCCGGTGGTCCTCCCGGTGCGGCAGGGCCGCGGAGATGCGGTCGTAGCACGGGTCGCCGACCACTTCGGCGATCGGCAGGGCGTCCGGGCAGCCGCGCCGGAGTTCGAGCAGTTCCTCCTCGTGGGCCAGGGCGAACGAGGTGGGGACGAGCCGTCCCTCCCAGTAGAGGTAGTCCCGACCGAGCCCGATGGCCGCCCGTTCGCCGTCGGGGGCGCTGCGCCGGGCCAGCTTGATGTTGCCGGCTCCGTGCGGCAGCCGGACGACCGGGCCGTGCAGCTGCTCGATCCCCTGGGAGCCGGCGGCCAGGATCAGGTCGAACTCGCGGCGGACCGCCTGCTCCCACGGCAGTACGGTGCCGCCCAGCGCCCGGAGGATCTCCGCGGCGCCCCCGTTGAACATGTGCGGTGCCACCGTGAACTGCACGTGGACCCGCAGGTCCGGGGCGAGCAGCGAGTAGAAGTCGTGCAGCCGCTTGGCGTACACCATGGTCTGCGCGACCACGAGCACCTCCTTGCGGTCCCGCAGGGTTTCCCAGGGCCCGTTGTTGCTCCAGGGCGCCGGCGTCCGGCGCGTTCCGTCCGTCGTGGTGATGTCCTGTTCCCCGTGCACCAAGGTCATCCTTCTCCCCCTCCTTGATCCCAGGTTCGGGGCCGTTCGCGGGCCCCGGGGTCGATGGTCCCCGGGGCGTCTGGCGGATTCCATGACGCGATCTGGTCGGTGCTTGCGGAAACCTTGTGTCCGCTTCCCGCGCCGCCGGCCGGCCCTCGGAGCCGGGAAGGGTACTGAGTTCCTTTACGAGGGGTACTGAGTGCCGTATTCTCTCCGTGGAGCCTCTGACGCCAGTCGAAGAGAGCCGACACGGTATGCCGGTCCAGGTGGTGCTTGCGGTGCGCGGGCCGCGCCGGGCCGGACTTGGCACTCAGTACCCCCGGCATGCCTGAGGCCATGGATCCAGTGCACCCGTGCACCCGTGACAGGAGAACCGCTCATGAGCTTGAGGATCGTCGTCTGTGTGAAGCACGTGCCGGACGCGACGGGTGACCGTCGTTTCGCGGACGACCACACCACCGACCGGGAGGGTGTGGACGGCCTCCTGTCGGA
>NZ_JBHVSD010000007.1:283145-403942 GCF_042885395.1 Kitasatospora sp. NPDC058063 | reverse complement strand
GCCTCGCCGACTGCTTCCCCGCCCTCGACTACTTCGAGAACAGCGGACTGCCCTTCGTCGTCGCCCTCAACGGCTTCGACGGACACCAGCCCCACACCCCCGACGAAGTCCGCGAAGCACTCCAACTCGGCGCCGACACCCCCGTCATCACTCTCGACGCCCGCCGCCGCGACAGCGCCAAGAGCGCCCTCATCACCCTCGTCGAACACGCCCTGCTGGCCCGACTGCGGTGATCGCGCACGACGTGGCCCGCGGGACCTCCGGCGAGGTCCCGCGGGCCACAGGCGCGTTCGGGGCGACTACTCGGTGGGCTCCAGGCCGGCCCTGATCAGGCCGTAGGTGTACGCGTCCTCCAGCGCCAGCCAGGAGGCGGCGACCACGTTGTCGGCCACGCCCACCGTCGACCAGGTGGCGGCGCCGTCGGTGGACTCGATCAGCACCCGGGTCTTGGAGCCGGTGCCGTGCTGGCCCTCCAGGATGCGGACCTTGTAGTCCACCAGCTCGAAGGTGGCCAGCGGCGGGTAGATGCCCTCCAGGGCCGCGCGCAGCGCCTGGTCCAGCGCGTTGACCGGGCCGTTGCCCTCGCCGGTGGCGATCCGGCGCTCGCCCTTGGCCCACAGCTTGACGGTGGCCTCGTTGCCGGTGAAGCCGTTCGGGCCCTGCTCGCTGATGGTCCGCCAGGACTCCAGCGTGTAGAAGCGGTCCCGGCGGCCGCGCACCTCGTCGCGCAGCAGCAGCTCGAAGGAGGCGTCGGCGGACTCGTAGGTGTAGCCGAGGTTCTCCTGCTCCTTCACCTTGGCCACCACCCGGCCGGCCAGGTCCCGGTCGGTGGAGAGGTCGTAGCCGAGCTCCTTGCCCTTGAGCTCGACGGAGGCCCGGCCGGCCATGTCGGAGACCAGCATCCGCATGGTGTTGCCGACCCGCTCGGGGTCGATGTGCTGGTAGAGGTCCGGGTCGACCTTGATCGCGGAGGCGTGCAGGCCCGCCTTGTGGGCGAAGGCCGAGAAGCCGACGTACGGCTGGTGGGTGGAGGGGGTCAGGTTGACCAGCTCGGCGATCGCGTGCGAGATCCGGGTCATCTCGGCCAGCCGGCCCGCGGGCAGCACCCGGCGGTCGTACTTGATCTCCAGCGCGCCGACCACCGGGAACAGGTTGGCGTTGCCGACCCGCTCGCCGTAGCCGTTGGCGGTGCACTGCACGTGGGTCGCGCCGGCGTCCACCGCGGCCAGGGTGTTGGCCACCGCGCAGCCGGTGTCGTCCTGGGCGTGGATGCCGAGCCGGGCACCGGTCCTGGCGAGCACCTCGGCGACGATCTCCCGCACGCCGGCCGGCAGCATCCCGCCGTTGGTGTCGCAGAGCACCACGACGTCCGCGCCGGCCTCGTGCGCGGTGCGGACCACCGACACCGCGTACTCGGGGTTCGCCCGGTAGCCGTCGAAGAAGTGCTCGCAGTCGATGAACACCCGCCGCCCCTGGGAGCGGAGGAACTCGACACTGTCCCGGACCATCTCCAGGTTCTCGTCCAGGGTGGTGCGCAGCGCGAGCTCCACGTGCCGGTCGTGCGCCTTGGCCACCAGGGTGATCACCGGGGCGCCGGAGGTGACCAGCGCGGCCAGCTGCGGGTCCTCCGCCGCCCTGCCGCCGGCCCTGCGGGTGGCGCCGAAGGCGACCAGCCGGGCGTGCTCCAGCTCCAGCTCGGCGGCGGCGCGGGCGAAGAACTCGGTGTCACGCGGGTTGGCGCCGGGCCAGCCGCCCTCGATGAAGCCGACCCCGAACTCGTCCAGGTGCCGGGCGATGGCCAGCTTGTCCGCCACCGTCAGGTTGATGCCCTCGCGCTGTGCTCCGTCGCGCAGCGTGGTGTCGAACACGTGGAAACTGTCGTCGGTACGGGTGACCTCGGTCATGACCCCTGGTACTCCGTTTCGGGGAGGAAGGTACTGCTCTGCCGGACTTTCTCGTCCCGGCTCCACTGTCCATGATCCCGCGCGCGGTCCCGGTGTCCCCGGGCCCCTTGTGAGGGCCGTCGGCCGGTCCGGGAGAAACAAAAAGACCCCTCGCGGGTGCGAGAGGTCTGCGCGCGGGTCTGGACGCTAGTGGTCGCTCCGCATCGGGTCGTGCGGGAAGCGGTCACTGCGGACCGGCGCGCCTGCTGCTAATAATCATCAGCGAAAGCGAGGACACGCTCGCAGTCTGGCACAGCTGCCCGGGATCCGGCCCGCTCGTCTCGCGATGCGAAACGGGCGGGCCGGGCCGGACGGGCGCGGGGCAGGCCGGAAGGCGAGCCGGGCCGGGCGGTGCCGGACGGGGTGCGGCGGTGCCGGACGGGGTGCGGCGATCAGACGATCTTGTGCAGCCAGTGGTGGGTGTCCGGGGTCTGGCCGCCCTGGATCGACAGCAGGGCCTTGCGCAGCTCCATGGTGACCGGGCCGGGCTCGCCGGCGCCGACGGTCCAGTCGGCGGCGGCGGACTTCACCGAGCCGACCGGGGTGATGACGGCGGCGGTGCCGCAGGCGAAGACCTCGGTGAGGGTGCCGTCGGCGTTGGCCTGCTGCCACTCGTCGGTGGAGATCCGGCGCTCCTCGACCGCGTAGCCGAGGTCGGCGGCCAGCTGGAGCAGCGAGTCGCGGGTGATGCCGGGCAGCAGCGCGCCGGACAGCTCGGGGGTGACGATCCTGGCGTCCTTGCCCTCACCGAAGACGAAGTACAGGTTCATGCCGCCCATCTCCTCGACCCACCGGTGCTCGGCGGCGTCGAGCCAGACCACCTGGTCGCAGCCCTTCTCGGCGGCCTGGGCCTGGGCGACCAGCGAGGCGGCGTAGTTGCCCGCGCACTTGGCGGCGCCGGTGCCGCCGGGCGCGGCCCGGACGTACTCCTTGGACAGCCAGACCGAGACCGGCTTGATGCCGCCCTGGAAGTAGGCGCCGGCCGGCGAGGCGATGATCATGAAGAGGTAGGAGTTGGCCGGGCGGACGCCCAGGCCGACCTCGGTGGCGAACATGAACGGGCGCAGGTAGAGGCTCTGCTCCGGCTCGTTCGGCACCCAGTCCTGCTCCTGGCGGACCAGCAGCTCGACGGCCTCGACGAAGGTCTCCACCGGCAGCTCCGGCATCGCCAGGCGGCGGGCCGAGGCCTGGAAGCGGGCGGCGTTGGCCTCCGGGCGGAAGGTGGCGATGGAGCCGTCGGCCTGGCGGTAGGCCTTCAGGCCCTCGAAGATCGCCTGGCCGTAGTGCAGGGTCATGTTCGCCGGGTCGATCTCCAGCGGGGCGTACGGCGCCAGCTGGGCGTCGTGCCAGCCCACGCCCTCGGTCCAGCGGACGGTGACCATGTGGTCGGTGAAGACCCGGCCGAAGCCGGGGTTGACCAGCCGGGCCTCGCGCTCCGCTGCGGACAGCGGGTGGGCGGAGGGCTTGAGGTCGAACGTGATGGGCGCCTGGGTGGCCGTGCTCATGGCTGTTTCCTTCACCGTGGGGTTGGTCCGGGCCGCCACCGCCGCAGATACGTTTCGGCAAAATTCGCCGGAATGGACGCACAACGGCACGACCCACTGTCGATACTCGCATCCAGAGGGCCGTGCCGAACAGCTGTCCGCCCTTTTTTCGAGGGCGACGAGCTGCGGTTATGCGGTCCGGCCCGCCGGGCCGGAAACCTTGTCGGATCCGGCCCGTCGGCCGGAACTCCGCTCCTGGGTCCGGCCCGTCAGCCGGATACTCGGGCGGCGAGCGCGTCGCCGACCTGGGAGGTGCTGCGGGTGCCGGAGCGCTCGGCCAGGTCCGCCGCCACCGCGGCCTCGACCCCGGCGGCCTCGGCGGCGAAGCCGAGGTGCTCCAGCAGCATCGCGACCGACAGCACGGTGGCGGTCGGGTCGGCCTTGCCCTGGCCCGCGATGTCCGGCGCCGAGCCGTGCACCGGCTCGAACATGGACGGGAACTCGCCGCTCGGGTTGATGTTGCCGCTCGCGGCCAGGCCGATCCCGCCGGTGACGGCGGCGGCCAGGTCGGTCAGGATGTCGCCGAACAGGTTGTCGGTGACGATGACGTCGAAGCGCTCCGGTTGGGTGACGAAGAAGATGGTCGCCGCGTCGACGTGCAGGTAGTCGGTGGTGACCTCGGGGAACTCCTCGCCGACCTCGGCGAAGATCCGCGTCCACAGGTGCCCGGCGTGCACCAGCACGTTGTTCTTGTGCACCAGGGTGAGCTTCTTGCGCGGCCGCGCCTGCGCCCGGCGGTAGGCGTCGCGCACCACGCGCTCGATGCCGTACGCCGTGTTCAGGCTGACCTCGGTGGCCACCTCCTGCGGCGTCCCGGCGCGCAGCGTGCCGCCGTTGCCGACGTACGGGCCCTCGGTGCCCTCGCGGACGACCACGAAGTCGATCTCCGGCTCGCCGCCCAGCGGGGACCGCACCCCGGGGAAGAGCCGGCCCGGACGCAGGTTGATGTGGTGGTCGAAGGCGAACCGCAGCTTGAGCAGCAGCCCCCGCTCCAGCACGCCCGACGGCACGCTCGGGTCGCCGATGGCGCCCAGCAGGATCGCGTCGTGCGACTTCAGCTCCGCCAGCACGTCGTCCGGCAGCGTCTCCCCGGTCCGGTGGTAGCGCCGGGCGCCGAGGTCGTACTCGGTGGTCTCCAGCTTCACGTCGGCGGGGAGCGCGGCACCCAGGACCTTGAGGCCTTCGGCCACCACTTCCTGGCCGATGCCGTCACCGGGAACAACTGCGAGACGAATGGTGCGAGACATGCTCGGACCCTACTCCGCCGTCCCAGGTACTGACACCTGCCGTCCACGATGCGGACGGTCAAGGGAGGTCGCGAACGGAAACGGGCATCGAACCGTCAGACGCTCCTGGAAGGTTCCGCTCGACACGTACCGGCCCGAGGCCGCGTCCAACTCATAGGTGTGGGCAACGGGCCGCCGACCCTGCTCGCATTCGATGCGCCAGAAGTAGGGAATCCCGGCAGCGGCGTACTTTCGCGGCTTGACCTCACGATCCCACTCCACCTCCCCTTCCTCGGCCACCTCGACGACCAGCACAACGTCCTGAGGGAGCCAGAACGTCTGCTCCGGACCACCACCCGCCCGGGAATCGACCACCATGAGGTCGGGCTCCGGCCGATTGCGAGAGTCCAGTCTCAGCCCCATCTGCCGCCAGACCTCCCAGCCCTTCGGCACCTGGTCGACCAGTTGGCGGTCGAGCCGGCTGACCGTCCCGGCGTGGAAGATCGTCTGACGGACGGAGAACACCAGACTTCCGCACAGTAGCTCCGTATGGGGCGGGAGGTCTTGCAGCCGGTCCAAGTCGTCTGCGGTGTAACCGGTAGCCGGCGGCCTCAGCCACTCCGGCATCTCCACGTCGGCGTCTGCTGCCACGGGAACACGGTCGCAGGCCGAATCCCGCCGGTGCCGTCTCATCACCCCTTCGAGGGAGCGCGCGTGACGTCGGGGGCGCCTGGGGCGTGCTTAGGGTGGGCGGGTTCGGCGAAGCGCGTGGAACGGGGTGCGGATGGGCGAGCGGCGGCGGGAGGTGCTGGTCTGCGGGGGTGCCGCGGGGCTGGCCGCGGGCGGGTACGGGCTGGCGGCGGCGCTGAGCGGGCAGTGGCCGGCCGGGGCGGAGGCGGTCGCCGTGCCGTACCACGCCCACCTGTGGGACCTGCTGCACGGGCAGGCCGCCGGGGACCTGCTGGTCAACTGGAACAGCGGCTACGGCGCCCCGTTCCTGGCGGACTTCTTCGCCTACCTGATGAACCCCTTCTCCTGGCCCACCGCGCTGCTCCCCCGCGACCAGGGCCGGCTCGCCGTCCTCCTGGTCACCCTGGCCACCATCGGCCTCGGCACCGCCCTGATGACCCGGCTGCTCGGCCGCCTCCACCCGGGCCCCCGGTGGCTGCGGATGCTCGCCGCCGTCGGGTACGGGCTCTGCGCCTGGGTGCTGGACGTCGGCGGGGCGGCCCCGATGTGGCTCTGGGGCCTGGTCTCGCTGCCCCTGCTCGGCCTGGCGGCCGACTGGTGCCTGCGCGAGCGGCACTGGGTGGCCGGCGCGCTGTGCGTCGCGCTCGCCTGGGCGGGCAACCTGTACACGGCCGCGCTGGCGACCCTGGCGGCCGCGCTCCTGTTCGCCGTCCGGCTGTTCGCCGCCCCGCGCCCGCTGCGCCACCGGGTCCGGGCCACCGGCCGGGCCGTCACCATGGCCACCGCCGGGGTGCTGCTCGCCTCCCCGGTGCTGTTCGTCGCGGTGCTGTCCGCCCGCCGGGCCCAGCCGGAGTCCCCGGTCGAACCGCTCGGCCCGTCCGGCGTCGGCGCCCACCTCGCCCGGCTGCTGCCCGCCACCCACGGCGGGCAGCGGCTGCCGGACGTGGCGATCGGCGTCTTCGGCCTGCTGGTGGTGTGCGGGCTGCCGTTCAACCGGCGGGTGCGGCCGCGGGAGCGCGCCCTGTGGTGCACGGCGCTGGCGCTGGTGGCGGCCGGCTTCCTCTGGACCCCGACCGTGCTGGTCTGGCACGGTCTGGCGATCCCGGCCGGCGGGCCGTACCGGGTGGCCTTCGTGCTCAGCGGGCTGCTGGTGCTGGCGGGCTGGGTCTCGCTGGCGCACCGTCCGGACCGGCTCACCGTGCTGGGCGGCGCCGCCGTGGTGGCGCTGATCGCCGGCCTGGCGGCGGGCCGGCACACGGTGCGCCCGGCCACCTGGGTGCTGCTGGCCGTCGGCGGCGCCGTGCTGTCGGCCGCGCTGTGGCTGCTGGACCGCCGGCACTCCGACCGGCGGGCGACCGCGCTGGCCACCTGGGTGATCGGCGGCGCGGTGCTGGGCAACGCCGTCTGGTCGGGGTACGCGGCGCTCGGCTCGGCCCCCTCCGGCGACGTCTCCCCGGCGGCGGTCCGGGCCGGGCACGCGACGCTGCGCGCGGCCGCCGACTGGCCGCGCGGCCGCAGCGACCCCGGGCCGCACGCCTTCACCCCGAACGACCCGCTGCTGCTGAACGGCCAGGGCGGCGGCTGGTTCAGCAGCTACCTGCCGACCGTCACCGCGCTGCTGCTGCACGACCTCGGCGCGGGCTGGACGGCCGGCGGGCGGCAGACCGCGAGCGTCACCGATCCGGTCGGGCAGGCGCTGTTCGGGGTCCGCGTTCACCTCGACGAGGGCCCGGCGCCGCGTTCCTTCACGCCTGTCCGGGCCGCCGCCACGCCGCCGCTGGTCACCGTGCTGCCCCCGGGTGCCCGGCCGGAGAGGTCCTCGGTCTGGGCCCGGCAGGAGTCGCTGCTCGGCAGCCAGGTGTACGACGCCCCGCTGCCCGTCCCGGCGGGCGGGCCGGCGCCCACCCTGCACGGCACCAGCGGCTGGTCGGTGCCGAGCGGCGGGGAGGGCACGGTGTTCACCGCCGCCTGCACGCCGGGCGGGACGGCCTACTTCCACGGCCTCTGGTACCGGGGCACGGTCAGCGGCCTCGGCAGCGCCTTCCGCAGCGACGGCGAGCAGCCCACCACCGCCGTGCCGATCCACCGGCTGGGGACCGTCCCGGCGGACGGGGTGGTCCGGGTGACGCTGCGGTCGGACGTGGTGAGCCAGCTGCCCGCCCGCCCGATCGGCTGCCTGCGGGCCGGTGCCCTGGAGGCCGCGGTCGCCCGGCTGACCGCGACCGGCGCCACCCGGGTGGAGGCCGGCGGGCACACCCTCACCGCGACCCTCCCGGCGGGTTCCACCGGCACCGCGCTGCTCTCCGTCCCGGCCACCGAGGGCTGGACCTGTGCGGTGGACGGCGGCCGCCGCGCCGCTCCCGCGTCCGTGCTCGGCATGATCGGCGTCCCGCTGGGCGGCGGCGCCTCCCGGATCGCCTGCGCCTTCCGGCCGCCCGGGCTCACCGAGGGCCTCGTCGTCGCCTCCGCCACCGCCGCCGTCCTCGCGCTGGTCGCCGTCTTCGCCCGGCTCTCGCGCCGCCCCACCCGTCCCCCGCGCCGCGACCGCCGCCGGGCGGCGGGGCCGGCCGGGGCGTGACGGGGGCGGGCGGCGCGGCCGGAACGTGCCGGGGCGGCCCGCCGGAGTGCCGGCGGGCCGCCCCGGCCCCGGTCCCCTGATCGGGTCTCCCGACCCCGTGATCAGGGCAGGTCGACCACCTGGGCCCGTCGCTCGGCCGGGTTGAGGTGGTGCAGCAGCAGGAGCCGCGAGGTGCCGCCCTGCGACCGGTGCACGTCGAGGACGGCGCCCGGGCCGGCCGGGACCACCACGGCGTACGGGCCGGTGAGGCCGGCCCGTACGGTGAGTGCCGGCCGCAGCACGTCCAGCGGGACGGTCGGGGCGGTGCCGTTCAGTCCGATGGCGCAGAGCGCGTCGGCCACGTCCGGCGTACCGGCCCCGGCGTAGCCGGTCCACACGCCGTAGCGGACGGTGCTGTGCCCGGGCGCGACGCCGGGCAGGGCGCTCAGCCGGACGGGCAGCACCAGGACGTCGCTGTCGAGCAGGGCGGTGTCGGTGTCGCCCCAGTGGGCGTTGAGCGGCTGGACGTCCAGTTCGGCCCCGGTGCGGGCGTCCAGGGCCCGGGAGACCAGGACGTCGCTGCCGCGCAGCCGGTCGGCCTTGAGGACGACGTCGGTGCTGCCGTCCCCGTCGGTGTCCAGCGCCACCCGCACCCCGTACAGCCCCACCGGGGTGGCCGCGGGCGCCCACAACTGCGCTCCCACGTACAGCAGTTCGGAGTCGACGGCGGCGCCCGCCGCACGCAGGTCGGCGGACCGCTCGCCGGGGTGCTCGACGCAGACCTCCTGCGCCGGGTCCGGCTCCTCCCCGGTGCCCTTCGGCCGGACGCCCGCGCCCGGCGCGACCGCCGCGTCACCGCCGCCGGGCGGGCAGTCCGGCCAGCGGATCCCCTCGCCGCCGAGCGCGAGGGCGCTGACCAGCCCGGGCTGTTCTCCGGGCGCGGCGCGGCCGCCGAGGGTGACCAGGGTGCCGTCCCGGGCGGTGCGGACGGTGGCCGTCGCCGTGAGGTCGCCGGTCGGGCGGGGGGCGGCCAGCACCGGGATCCGCAGCTGCGGCGGCGTGTCGTCGCCGACGGGCGTGAGCAGCACCCGGCCGGAGAGCTCGCCCCGGTAGCTGCGGGCCCGGCCGCCCTGCACGGTGTCGACGGTCGGGTCGGGCGCCCGCCCGAGCTCCCCCGGCACGGCGAGCGTCACCCGTACCCGGGCGGTGCCGCCCGCCGGGACGTCCACCCGGGGCGGCGTCACCCGGTAGGAGGCGCCGGGCAGCCGGGTGGCGGCCGCGTAGGAGGTGCGGTAGGTCAGCGGCGCGGCCGAGGTGTTGCGCACCTCGATCTCCCGGGTGACCGCCGTCGGCCCGCCGACCTCGACCGGACCGAAGGAGACCCCGACGACGCCCTCCGCGGCGCCCTCGCCCACCGCGTAGGCGACGGCGGGCGTGCGGACCGCCCGGTCCACCCGGACCCGCCCGGCGCCGGTGCGCTCGGGCCCGTAGACCGGCCCGCCGCGGTCGTCGCCGAGGTAGGTGTCGACGGTGGTGTTCATCAGCGCGGCCTTGACCTGCTCGACCGGCCAGTCCGGGTGCGCGGCGCGGACCAGCGCGGCGAGTCCGGCCACGTGCGGGGTGGCCATCGAGGTGCCGCTCTCGCGCTGGCCGCCGGCGCCGCTGCCGACCAGGCTGGACCAGATGCTCTCGCCGGGGGCCGCCAGGTCGGGCTTGACCACGCCCGGCACGCCGATGCCGCGCGAGGTGAAGTCGGTCAGGGTGTCGACCCGGGCCGGCTGGTCCTGCGCGACCGAGCCGTGCAGCGTGTTGCCGGGCGCCGCGAGCCGGATCCGCACCGGCCCGGCGGCCGCGGCCTGCCGCAGCCGGTCGCCGTCGGCACGCGCCAGCAGCGCGGCCGGGATCCGGTCGTTGCCGGAGATCTCGGCCAGGTGGTCGGAGTCGGCGGCGTACAGCGCGCCGATCGCGCCCGCGTCGGCGGCGTGGTCGGCGCGCGGGCCGGAGTTGCAGGCCCGGTCGGCTTCCCGGGTGCGCCAGGCGAGCAGCGCGATCCGGCCCTTCAGCCGCTGCCGGTCGGCCTCGCTGAAGTCGGTGCAGCCGTCCGACTGGTCGGCGGGCAGGGCGAGTTCGCCGCTGACGTCGCCGGTGGTCCAGCCCTGGTAGCGCTCGCTCCAGTGGGCCGGGACGATCCCGGCCCGCTCGGCCGGGGCGAGCACGGTGATGCCGTCCACGTCGGCGTGCCCGTGCACCGAGGCGGCGACGGTGATCGCCCGGGCGGCGGTGCCGGGGCTGCCGCCGATGCCGTACACGTCGCCGTCGTTGCCCGCCGCCGCGACCACGACGGTGCCCAGTTCGGCGAGCCGGTCGACGGCCAGGGCGTCGGTGTCGTCGGTGCTGCCGAAGTGGCTGCCGAGCGAGAGGTTGACGACGTCCAGCCGGTCGCTCAGGTCGCCGTCCCCGTTGGGGTCGGCGGCCAGGTCGAGCGCCTCGGCGACCCGGTCGGTGGAGCCGTCGCAGCCGAACACCCGGATCGCGTACAGCTGGGCGCCGGGGGCGGTGCCGGGGCCGATCCGGAAGCCGGCCGGGTCCAGCCCGGGCCCGTACGGACCGGTGTACGGGCGGCCGTCGGCGGTGACGCCGTACCCGGCGGCGGTGCCGGCCACGTGGGTGCCGTGCCCGTTGCGCACGCAGTCGATCGGGTTGTCGCCGGGGTGCGGCACCGGCTGGTGGTGCGGGGAGGCCGGGTCGGGGTCGTAGTCGTCGCCGACCAGGTCCTTGCCGCCGATCACCTTGGCGTTGGGGAAGAGCGCGGGCGGCGCGGGCTTGCCGCGCTCGACCGAGCGGAAGGCCTCCTCGGTGCCGGGTCCGCCGAAGTCGGCGTGGGTGTAGTCGATGCCGCTGTCGATGATCCCGATCCGCATGCCCTGCCCGGTGCCGGTCGTCCGGTCGCCGGCCCAGACCTGCGGGGCGCCGGTCAGCGGGACGGAGTGGGCGTTGTCGCGCCGCTTGGCGACGATCGGGTGGACGGCCCGGACGCCCGGCAGTGCCCGCAGCGCGGGCAGCCGGTCGGCGGGCGCGCTGACCGCGAGGCCGGTGAGCACGGTGCGGGTGCGGTAGAGCTCGCGCGCGGCGGGTGCCGCCCGGTGGACGGCCCCGGCGAGCCGGTCGAGCGCGTCCCCGGTCCGGGACCGCTGGGCGGCGCCGGCCCGCGCGGCCTCCCGGCGGACGTCCTCCGGGGAGCGCCGGGCCCGCCGGGCCCCGTCGGCGGCGCGCCGCCAGGCGGAGCCGGTCGTCTCGGTGGTGAGTTCGAGCAGGACGGAGGCCGTTCGGCCCGCCCCTGGCGGTCCGGCCGTTGGTGGTCCCGCGGTCGGTGGGCCGCCGGCCGCCGGGGTGGCGGCGAGGACGGCGCTTCCGGCCAGCAGGGCCAGGGTGAGGCCGATCCGGGCGGCGGGTCGGCGGACGGGTGGCAGACGCACTGGGCCCTCTCCCCCGGCAGGGGGACTGATCCGCACTCCGTGTCGCTGACGCCCGCCCACGCGAACGTCGATCACCCCTCCGAGAGCCCCAAATTAGGATGATCGCGCCGACGGGGACGAGCAACTTCCCTCGGACGGAGCGGGGTTGCACTCTACTGGGTGACATCCCCAACGCCCGTACGGCCCATTCGGCCGATGAACGCCGGTCGACACCCGGCCCGACGGCGGGGACGGCCGCCGGACGGCGGCGGCGCGTACCCGAGGACGGGGCCGGTCACCCGAGGGCGGGGCGGGTCAGTGGTGGCCGGTCACGCCGCCGTTGTCCCGGCGGTCCAGCGAGCGCTGCAGGGCGGCGGCCGCGAAGGGGGTCCGCTCGGCGGCCCGGCGGCGGCGCGGGGCACGGACGGGGGCGGTGGCGGGGGCGGACGTGGCGTGACGGTCGGCGGTCGGCGACATACCGGGCTCCTTGGAAGCGGCGCCGCGGAGGGCGGGCGCGAAGAGGGGGGAGGGAGCGCGGGAGCAGGGATCGCCTGCTCGTGAAGGCGCACGCGCACACGGGCCGCACACCCTGGCTACAGGGGCGGCACACCGTATGGCCCTTCCACGGTACGGCCGCGCCCCGGCCGTGTCTGCACGAATACTTGGATTTCCTAGTATCTGAGACGGGCGTCACCCGGGAGAACGCAGCAGGGCCCGGACCGCCGTTCGCACGGCGGTCCGGGCCCTGCTGGAGCCGGGAGGGTCAGCCCAGGTCGACCGAGCGCGCGAAGTGGGCGCCGATCTCGGCGGCGATGGCCGACAGCACCTCCTGCGGGATCTCGGTGTCCACGGTGATGGAGGCCAGCGCGTTGCCGCCGTCGCGGGCGACCTGCATGCCGGCGATGTTGATGCCCGCGTCGCCGAGGTGGCGGCCGAGCACGCCGACCACGCCGGGGCGGTCCTCGTACTTGAAGAAGGCCATGTGGTCGGTGAGCGCCACGTCCACGTCGAAGGCGTCCACGCCGACGATCTTCTGGGTCTGCTTGGGGCCGGCCAGCGTGCCGGAGATGGCGATCTCCTCGCCGCCCCCGAGCGTGCCGCGGACGGTGATCACGTTGCGGTGCTCGGGGCTCTCGCTGGAGGTGGTCAGCCGGACCTCGACACCGCGCTCCTGGGCGAACAGCGGGGCGTTGACGTAGGACACCGTCTCCGCCACCACGTCCTCGAACACGCCCTTCAGCGCGGACAGTTCGAGCACCTTCACGTCGTGCTGGGTGATCTCGCCGCGGACCTCGACGTCGAGGCGGACGGCCACCTCGCCGGCCAGCGCGGTGAAGATCCGGCCGAGCTTCTCGGCCAGCGGCAGGCCCGGGCGGACGTCCTCGGCGATCACGCCGCCCTGGACGTTCACCGCGTCCGGCACCAGCTCGCCGGCCAGCGCGAGGCGCACCGACCTGGCGACCGCGATGCCGGCCTTCTCCTGCGCCTCGTCGGTGGAGGCGCCCAGGTGCGGGGTGGCGACCACGTTGTCGAAGGCGAACAGCGGGGAGTCGGTGCACGGCTCCTTGGCGTACACGTCCAGGCCGGCGCCGGCCACCCGGCCGTCGCGCAGCGCGCTCGCCAGCGCCTCCTCGTCCACGATGCCGCCGCGGGCGGCGTTCACGATGCGGACGGTCGGCTTGACCTTGTGCAGTGCCTCGTCGCCGATCAGGCCGATGGTCTCCGGGGTCTTGGGGAGGTGGACGGTGATGAAGTCCGAGACCTCCAGCAGCTCCTCCAGGGTGACCAGCTTGACGCCCATCTGCGCGGCGCGGGCGGCCTGGATGTAGGGGTCGTACGCGACGATCTTCATCCCGAACGCGGACATCCGCTGGGCGACCAGCACGCCGATCCGGCCGAGGCCGACGACACCGAGGGTCTTCTCGCTCAGCTCGACGCCGGTGTACTTGTTGCGCTTCCACTCGCCCTGCTTGAGCGCGGCGTTGGCCGGCGCGATGTTGCGGGCGACGGAGATCAGCAGGCCGCAGGCGAGCTCGGCGGCGGTGACGATGTTGGAGGTCGGCGCGTTGACGACCATCACGCCGGCCTTGGTGGCGGCGGAGACGTCCACGTTGTCCAGGCCGACACCGGCCCGGGCGACCACCTTGAGCTTGCGGGCGACGGCCAGCGCCTCGGCGTCGACCTTGGTGGCGGAGCGGATCAGGATCGCGTCGACGTCGGCGATCGCGGTGAGCAGCTCGGTGCGGTCGGCGCCGTTGCAGTGGCGGATCTCGAAGTCGGGGCCGAGGGCGTCGACGGTGGCGGGCGAGAGCTCTTCGGCGATCAGTACAACGGATTTGCTCACGACAGTGGGGTCCTTAACTGTCCGGTTCCCCCGGGCACGTAGGTGGCGTGGAGGGCGGGGGAAGGTGGCATGCCGCGTAGGTAGACGCACGACGCTGTGGGCCTGACGCGCACTCGGAGTGTATCGACGGGCTGGGTAGCGGGCTGCTCCCGTCCGGCGAAATCACCCGGACGAGAGCAGCCTACTTGTACAAGGGAGTTACAAAATCGGGGCCGGCGGCGCAGCCGGTACCGGCCCGGAAGGGGGTCAGGCCTTCTCGTTGACCCAGCTCATCAGCGAGCGCAGCTTCTTGCCGGTGGTCTCCAGCAGGTGGTCCTCGTCGGCCTTCTTGTACTCGTTGTACTTGGGCAGACCCGCCTTGTACTCGGCGATCCACGTGTTGGCGAAGGTGCCGTCCTGGATCTCGGCGAGGACCTTCTTCATCTCGGCCTTGGTGGCGTCGGTGATGATCCGCGGGCCGGTGACGTAGTCGCCCCACTCGGCGGTCTCGGAGACCGACCAGCGCATCTTCTCCAGGCCGCCCTCGTACATCAGGTCGACGATGAGCTTCAGCTCGTGCAGGCACTCGAAGTAGGCGATCTCCGGCTGGTAGCCGGCCTCGACCAGGGTCTCGAAACCGGCCTTCACCAGGGCGGCGGTGCCACCGCAGAGGACGGCCTGCTCACCGAACAGGTCGGTCTCGGTCTCCTCGGTGAAGGTGGTCTTGATGACGCCGGCCTTGGTGGCGCCCAGGCCCTTGGCGTACGACAGCGCCAGGGCGAAGGCGTTGCCCGAGGCGTCCTGCTCGACCGCGACGATCGCGGGGACGCCGCGGCCCTCCTCGTACTGGCGGCGGACCAGGTGGCCCGGGCCCTTCGGGGCGACCATGCAGACGTCGACGTCCGCCGGGGGCTTGATGAAGCCGAAGCGGATGTTCAGGCCGTGGCCGAAGAACAGGGCGTCGCCGGCCTTCAGGTGCGGGGCGATGTCGGCCTCGTAGACGTCGGCCTGGATCGGGTCCGGCACCAGGATCATGATGACGTCGGCCTCGGCCGCCGCCTCGGCCGGGGTGACGACGCGCAGGCCGGCCTCCTCCGCCTTGGCGCGGGACGTGGACTCCGGCTTCAGGCCGACCCGGACGTCGGCGCCGGAGTCGCGCAGCGACAGCGCGTGGGCGTGGCCCTGGCTTCCGTAGCCGATGACCGCGACCTTGCGGCCCTGGATGATGGACAGGTCGGCGTCGTCTTCGTAGAACAGCTCGGCCACGGGGGCACATCTCCTTGCGTGATGGTTGCCGGGTACGCGGTGCTCACCGTATGCGCACGCGGCGGGGGTTTGGGTCTTTGCGTCAGGGTTTGAGACGGCGCTGTTTACGCGCTGCGGTCCAGGGCGCGCAGCGAGCGGTCCGTGATGGAACGCGCGCCGCGGCCGATGGCGACCAGGCCGGACTGGACCAACTCCTTGATGCCGTAAGGCTCCAGCATCCGGAGCATGGCCTCCAGCTTGTCCGAACTGCCGGTGGCCTCGATGGTCACCGCTTCGGGCGACACGTCGACGGTCTTGGCACGGAACAGCTGGACGATCTCGACGATCTGCGACCGGGTCTCGTTGTCGGCGCGGACCTTCACCAGGACCAGTTCCCGCTGGATCGCAGCGGACTGGTCGAGTTCGACGATCTTTATCACGTTCACGAGCTTGTTGAGCTGCTTGGTGACCTGTTCCAGCGGGAGGTCCTCGACGTTGACCACGATCGTCATCCGGGACACGTCCGGATGCTCGGTCGAGCCGACGGCGAGGGAGTCGATGTTGAAGCCCCGACGGGAGAACAGGGCGGCGATGCGGGCGAGCACGCCGGGCTTGTTCTCGACCAGGACGGAGAGGGTGTGCTTGGACATGGGATTCCTCAGTCGTTCTGGAAACTGCAGGGGCTGGTCAGTCGAGGTCGTCGCCGAAATCGGGGCGCACGCCCTTGGCGAACTGGATCTCGTCGTTGCTGGTGCCGGCCGCGACCATCGGCCAGACCATGGCGTCCTGGTGGACGATGAAGTCGATGACCACCGGGCGGTCGTTGATCTCCATCGCCTGCTTGATGACCGCGTCGAGGTCCTCGGGGCGCTCGCAGCGCAGGCCGACGCAGCCCATCGCCTCGGACAGCAGGACGAAGTCGGGGATCCGGGTGCCCTGGGCCGGCGGCTCGATGCCGTCGTGGCCGGGGCCGGAGTGCAGCACGGTGTTGGAGTAGCGCTGGTTGTAGAACAGCGTCTGCCACTGCCGGACCATGCCCAGCGAGCCGTTGTTGATGACCGCGACCTTGATCGGGATGTCGTTCAGTGCGCAGGTGACCAGCTCCTGGTTGGTCATCTGGAAGCAGCCGTCGCCGTCGATGGCCCAGACCGCGGTCTCCGGGCGGCCGGCCTTGGCGCCCATCGCCGCGGGGACGGCGTAGCCCATCGTCCCGGCGCCGCCCGAGTTGAGCCAGGTGCCCGGCTTCTCGAACTGGATGAACTGCGAGCTCCACATCTGGTGCTGGCCCACGCCCGCGGCGTAGATGGCCTCGGGGCCGACCAGCCGGCCGATCCGCTCGATGACCTGCTGCGGCGAGAGCTGCCCGTTCGGGGCCGGCTCGTAGCCGAGCGGGTAGGTCTTCTTCCACTCGTCGAGCCGCTCCCACCACTCGGTGTAGTCGCCCCGGTGGCCGGCGTCGAACTCGGCCTGGACGGCGACGATCAGGTCGGCGAGCACCTCGCGGGCGTCGCCGACGATCGGCACGTCCGCCGGGCGGTTCTTGCCGATCTCGGCCGGGTCGATGTCCGCGTGGACGACCTTGGCGCCGGGGGCGAAGCCGTCCAGCTTGCCGGTGACGCGGTCGTCGAAGCGGGCGCCGAGGGTGAACAGCAGGTCCGCCTTCTGGAGCGCGGTGACGGCCGGGACGGAGCCGTGCATGCCGGGCATGCCCAGGTGCTGGGGGTGGCTGTCCGGGAAGGCGCCGAGCGCCATCAGGGTGGTGACCACCGGGGCGCCGGTCAGCTCGGCGAGGATCCGCAGCTCGGCGGTGGCCCGCGCCTTGAGCACGCCGCCGCCGACGTACAGCACCGGACGCTTGGCGCCGACCAGCATCTTCGCGGCCTCGCGGATCTGCTTGGCGTGCGGCTTGGTCACCGGGCGGTAGCCGGGCAGCGCGGTCTCGACCGGCCAGCGGAAGGTGGTGGTCGCCTGGAGCGCGTCCTTGGCGATGTCGACCAGGACCGGGCCGGGGCGGCCGGTGGCGGCGATGTGGAAGGCCTCCGCGATCACCCGGGGGATCTCGGCCGGGTCGGTGACCAGGTAGTTGTGCTTGGTGATCGGCATCGTGATGCCGCAGATGTCCGCCTCCTGGAAGGCGTCGGTGCCGATGGCCTTGGAGGAGACCTGGCCGGTGATCGCGACGACCGGCACCGAGTCCATGTAGGCGTCGGCGATCGGGGTGACCAGGTTGGTCGCGCCCGGGCCGGAGGTCGCCATGCAGACCCCGACCCGGCCGGTGGCCTGGGCGTAGCCGGTGGCGGCGTGACCGGCGCCCTGCTCGTGGCGGACCAGGATGTGGCGCACCTTGACGGAGTCCATCAGGGGGTCGTACGCGGGAAGGATGGCCCCGCCCGGAATGCCGAAGACGGTGTCCGCGCCCACGGCCTCCAGGGAGCGGATGAGCGACTGGGCGCCGGTCATGGTCTCGACGACGTGCTGGGGAGCGGGAGCGTTGGCGGCCGGGTTGTCCCCGCGGCGGGGGGATGCGGCGTGCTCAGTCATCTGCCTGTCTCTTCTCGGGATTTGCCGACCAGGTGCTGCGGGCCCCGGTGCTGCGAGGGTGGGGTCCCGGTCCGGGCCGAGCGCCGGCTCTGCCTCAATCGTCCCGCTCGATCCGACAAGTCGGACATGCTCGGGCGGCCGAGGCCAGGGGTCTTGCGGAGGTGGAACAGCGTCAGTGCAACAAAAAACCCCTCGTGCCCAAGGGCATGCGAGGGGTGGCGCGTCGGTCTGTCACGAGCAGGGCGTACGAGCCCACTCAGCCGACGCGCCCGCCAAGTACGAGAATTCGGGTGCGCATGGCAACGACCTTCCTCCCGTCCGGGGCGGCATGTCAAGCAGGTGGGATGACCGTCTCGCCATGCGGACCTCCCGGCGGACCAGTGACGGCACGGTGTTCGGGCAGGTCAGAGCCGCCATGGTGATGTGCGCCACGTCCCGGCGCGGCGTCCGTGCGGCCGCTCGTCCGGCCACTCGTCCGGGTGTCGTCGGCGGCGGGAGAGTACGCGCGGCGGGCCGGGACCGGGCCCGCCGGCGCGGGCAGCGGGTAGCCGCGGCGGGCCAGCGCCCGGCGCAGCCGGGGCTCGTCCAGCGGCGGGGCGAAGGCCGAGCCCTGGGCCTGCCCGCAGCCCAGCTCCTGCAGCGCGGAGACCTGGCGGGGCAGGTCCACCCCCTCGGCGGCGGTGGCCATCCCGAGGTCGCGGCCGAGCCGCAGTACGTGCCCGGCCAGGGTGCGGCTGAGCGCGGACTCGCCGAGGTCCTGGACGAGCGTGCGGTCCAGCTTGAGCCCGTCCAGCGGCAGCCGGGCGAGGGCGCCGAGCGAGCCGCCGCCGGCGCCGTACCCGGCCAGCCAGGTGGAGACGCCCAGCCCGCGCAGGGCGGAGAGCCGGCGGCCGAGCTCGTCGGCGAGCGAGTCCGGGCCCATCCGGGCCACCTCGATCACCAGCTCGTCGGCCGGCAGCCCGCTGTCGCGCAGCGCCGCGGCCACCGTCTCGTACAGGCCGGGCGAGCAGAGCCGTTCCACGGAGAGCCGGACGGCCACCGGGACGGGCTCCGGCGCGCCGCGGCCCCGGCCCGGCAGGGTGCGCCGCTCGACGGCCGCGCTGACCGCCTCCAGGACCAGCCAGCGGGAGAACCGGGTGGCCGCGTCGCCGTGCTCGCTCGAGCGCAGGAACTCGGCCGGGGTGAGCAGCAGGCCGCCCACCGAGCGCCAGCGGGCCTGCGCCTCGACGCCGGTCACCGCGCCGCTGCGCAGGTCCACCACGGGCTGGTGGAGCAGCGTGAAGCCGCCCTCCCTCACCGCCATCCGCAGCCGTTCCTCCAGTTCGGTGCGGCGCTCCAGGTCGGCCCGCATCGCGGGGGTGTAGAGCACCACCCGGCCCTTGCCCTCGGACTTGGCCCGGTACATCGCGAGGTCGGCGTTGCGCATCAGCTCGTCGGCGGCGACCCTGGGGTCGGCCGCCGGGCCGCGCTCGGGGGTGCCGAAGGCGATGCCGATGCTGGCGGCGACGCCGAGTTCGGCACCGCCGATCCAGTACGGGTCGGAGAGCGCGAGGCGCAGCCGCTCGGCCAGCTCCTGGACCTGGAGGCGGCCGAGCGGGCCGCAGACCAGCGCGGCGAACTCGTCGCCGCCGAACCGGGCGACGGTGTCCCCGCAGCGGACGGCGTTCTGGAGCCGGCGGGCGGCCTGCACCAGCAGTTCGTCGCCGACCTGGTGCCCGGCGGTGTCGTTGACCGCCTTGAAGCCGTCCAGGTCGAGGAAGAGCACCGCGATCCCGGCGCCCGTCCCGCCCTGCTGGCCGCGGGCGCCGAGGGCGGCCCGCAGCCGCTGGGTGAACAGCGCCCGGTTGGGCAGGTCGGTGAGCGGGTCGTGGAAGGCGTTGTGCTGCAACTGGGCCTGGAGCATGACGCGTTCGGTGACGTCCCGGCTGTTGAGCAGCAGGCCGTCGCGATGTCTGCTGACGGTGGACTCGACGTGCAGCCACTCGCCGGCGCCGGAGCTGATCCGGCACTCGACCCGGGCGGAGAGCTCGGCGCCGCCGGGGCTGCGGTGGGTGGTGAGCCGGACCCTGGCGAGGTAGCGGCGGACCTCGGCGAGCACCCGGCCGACGTCCTCGGGGTGGACCAGGTCCAGCAGGTTGCCGCCGACCAGCTGCTCCGGGTCCCGGCCGTAGACGCCGAGCGCGGCCGGGGAGACGTAGGAGAGCACGCCGTTGGCGCCGGCGATCATGATGACGTCGCTGGAGCCCTGCACCAGGGAGCGGAAGTGCGCCTCCTTGTGGGCGAGTTCCTGGGCCAGCGACAGGTTGTCCAGGAGCATCACGCCCTGCCGGAGGATCAGCGCCAGCCCGACGGTGCAGGCCGCCGCGGCCACCACGCGGTCCAACTCCCGTCCGCCGAGGGCGTTGTAGAGGATTCCGGCGGTGCAGACCGCGGCGGCCGCGTACGGGGTCAGCGCGCTGAAGGTGGTGGCCACCCGGCGGTGCGGCAGGCCGCCGGCCGAGGGGTGCTCGCGCAGCGGGCGGCGCCAGCGCGGCGACCACGGTGCCCAGGCCAGCAGCAGGCTGCCGGCGAACCAGCCGGCGTCCAGCAGTTCGCCCGAGTGGTAGTTGCTGCGCAGTTCCGGGGAGGTGAACAGGGCGTCGCAGGTGACGGTGACGGCGAGCGCCACCATCGCCGTGTGCACCGCCGCCCGGTTGCCGTCCCGGCCGCCGAAGCGCAGCCCGACCACCAGGCTGACCAGCAGGATGTCCAGCACCGGGTAGGCCAGGTTGAGGGCCAGGCGCAGCGGTGAGCCGTCCTCGCCGGCCGCGATCCGGCCGAGTGCCAGGCTCCAGCTGAGGGTGAACAGCGAGCCGGCGATCAGCCAGCCGTCGAGCAGCAGGCAGAGCCAGCCGGCCGCCGTGCGCGGGTGCTGGGCGAGTACCAGGACGCCGGTGATGGCGAGCGGGGCGAAGAGCAGGAAGGCGTACTCGGCGAGCGAGTCCCGGGGCAGCGCGGTGCGCACGACCAGCTCGTACCAGCCCCAGGTGCCGTTGCCGAAGGCGACCATGAGCGAGGAGAGGCCGAACAGCAGCCAGGCCGGGCGGGCGTGCCCGCCGACCGTGCAGCCGTACACCAGACAGGACAGCGCGGCCGCCAGGGCCGCCGCGGCCAGTCCGAAGTCGCCCATGAAGACGGACAGTTGGTGTGATCCCCAGCCGGCGGCGGCGCCCGCGGCGTAGGCCAGGCAGAGTGCGCCCAGGACGAACCCGGGCAGGGTGCGGCTGGCCCGGAGCCGGCACAGCGGGCTGCGGCGGGCGGGCGCGGGCACGTCGGCGGCGGACGTGTCGGTGTGCGGTGCCTCCGGCCGTCCGGTTCCGGGCAGCACCGTTTCGGTGGAGCTCACTCGGCCTCTCCCCCTCCGGCCCGGGGCCTCGCGCCCCGGCCACGGACCACCGGCCGCGCGCCTCTCGGACGTACGCGGTGGCCTGGCGCCCCGTCAGGACGGTGGCCCAGGGGGTGGGCGGCCTGCCGGTCGCCGCACCGTACCGATGCTCCCAAAATGGACCCTACACCAATCCCGTCACTCAATGACACGCACACTCAACTTAGAGTAATGGCGAAAGGGTGGGGAAATGCCCCCGATTCCTACGGATCGGCCCGGTTGGCGGCGGCGCGCGGGCGGGGGCTCACGCGGCGCGCACGGGAGCACGCGGCGGCGCCCGAACACCGGTTCCAGGACGGACGAACGAACGGCCCCGGACCGGTCGAAGCCGGTCCGGGGCCGCCGCGGGGCCCTGCTCAGCGGCCCGAGGGGGCCAGATCGTCCGGGAACAGCCGCAGCCGGTGCGCCAGTGCGGCCGCCTCGCCCCGGCCGCCGACCGCGAGCTTGCCGAGGATGTTGGAGACGTGCACGCTCGCGGTCTTCGGAGAGATGTACAGCTCCTCGGCGATCTGCCGGTTGGTCCAGCCGCGCGCGAGCAGGCGCAGCACGTCCCGCTCACGGGGGGTGAGGTTGAAGGAGTCCCCGGCGGCCTGGGCCGGCACCGCGGCCGACCGCTCGGCCGGGGCGAGGCTCAGCCCGGCCCGCTCGGCCAGCGCGGCGATCTGCCCGCCGAGCAGCCGGTCGTCCCGGACGGCCGCCAGTTCGGCCGCCTCGCGCAGCAGTTCGGCGCCGGCCTCGCGCCGGCCGGCCTGCACCTCGGCCTCGCCGGCCCGCAGCAGGGCCTGGGCCAGCGGGTACGGCAGGCCGGTCGGCCGCAGCGCCTCGACCGCGGCGGCCCAGACCTCCGGAGTGTCCGCCCCCTCGGCGCGGGCCAGTTCGGCCTCCAGCAGCCGGGCCCAGCCGTGGTGCAGCGGGGCCCTGGGACGCAGCTCGGCGGCGGCCGCCGCGATCGCGGCCAGCGCCCCCGGCCGGCCCGCCCCGGCCTGCGGCAGGCCCCGGCTGTCCGCCTCCACCGTCGCGGCCTCGGCCAGCAGCGGGTAGACGTCGGACTCGTGACCGAGCCGGCCGTCCTCCTCCAGCACGGCGAGCGCTTCGGCCCGGGCCTCCAGCGGCCGGCCGCCGAGCGCCGCGAGCCGCACCGCCAGCCGGCTGATCGGCACGCTGTGCTGGACCTGGCCGACCCGGTTGGCCGCCCGGGCCTGCGCCAGCATGGTCCCCGCGGTGGCCAGGTCCCCCTTGAGCAGGGCGAGTTCGCCGCGCATCCGGTCCAGGAACTCGGCGTGGGTGCCGGTCGGGCTGGCCGCCTCGTAGCCGGCCAGCACCTCGGCGGCCTCCCGGACCCGCCCGAGGTCGGTCAGCGCCTCGACCAGGTTGCCGGTCAGGATGGCGCCGATGTTGCGCAGCAGGCCGTTGCCGTCCGCGAACTCCAGGCCCTCCCGGGCCAGTCGGACCGCGTCCTCGGGGTGTCCCAGTCCGCGCTGCATGCTGGCCAGGTTGTTGATGCCGCGCAGCAGCAGGTCGGGCACGCCCAGCCGGCGGGCCCGTTCGACCGCCCCGGCGAGCTCGGCGAGCCCGCCCTCGGCGTCGCCCTGCACGTCGTAGCGCAGGCCGCCGAGGGTCATCCGGGCGTGCACCTCGACCGAGTGGGCGCCCACCTCCTCGGCGATCCGGATCGCCCGCTCGGCCAGCTCGATCGCCTCCGCGGTCGGCTTCTTGAGCATCGCCGTCCCGGCGCCGAGCGCGAGCACCTCGGCCTGGACCGCGGTCGGCGGCAGGTGCTCCACCAGCCGCAGCGCGTTCGCGATCTCCTCCTCGTCGCCGGAGCGGCGCAGGCTGCCCAGCATCCGGGCCCGGTTGATCCGGAACCAGGCCGCGCGCACCGGGTGCTCCGCCTCGTCGACCAGCCGCAGCCCGCGCTTGGCCAGGCTCAGGCCGCGCTCCCGGTCGCCGCAGCGCCGGGCCGCGACCACCGCCTCGGCCAGCACGTCGACCAGCTGGATCCGGTCGCAGTCCTCGTCCGCGGCGCTGTGGTCGCAGGAGCCCGGCGGGTAGGTCTCGGCCCAGTCGTACGGGCGCAGGGTGTGCGCCAGCACCTCCTCGGAGACCAGGTCCCACAGCTCCAGGGCCCGTTCCAGCATCCCGAGCTGCTCGGCGAAGGCGTTGCGGCGGCGGGCCGCGCGGGCGGCGTCCAGGGCCGTCGGCAGGGCGCGGGCCGGATCGTGCGCGTGGTACCAGTAGTTGGCCAGCCGGGCGGCCAGCGCGTCGCCCGGGACGAGCTGCGGCTGGGCCTCCACGACGAGCGCGAACTTGCGGTTGATCCGGTGCCGTTCGCCGGGCAGCAGGTCGTCCGAGACCGCCTCGCGGACCAGCGCGTGGCGGAACCGGTAGCCCTCGCCCTCGCTGTCCGGGCGCAGGATGTTGGCGCCGACGGCCGCCCGCAGCGCCTCGATCAGCGCCTCCTCGTCGTCGTCCAGGACGGCGGCGAGCAGGGCGTGTTCGACGTGCGAGCCGCCCTCGGCGGCGATCCGCACCACCCGCTGGGCCTCCTCGTCCAGGCCCTCGACCCGCACCAGCAGGATGTCCCGCAGCGAGTCGGTCAGCCCGGCTCCGCAGCCGTCCTCGAAGGCGGTGGCCAGCTCCTCGACGAAGAACGGGTTCCCCTCCGAGCGGCGGTGGATGCGGTCCACCAGCTGGCGGTCGGGGACGGTGGTGCCGAGGATGCCGGCCAGCTGGGCGGCCACCTCGCGGCGGTCGAACCGCGCCAGCTCCAGCCGCTGGACGGTGCGCAGCCGTTCGAGCTCGGCGAGGAAGGGGCGCAGCGGGTGCCGGCGGTGCAGGTCGTCGGTGCGGTAGGTGGCGACCAGCAGCACCCGCGACCGGTGCAGGGTGCGCACCAGGAAGGCGAGCAGCTCGCGGGTGGAGCGGTCGGACCAGTGCAGGTCCTCGACGGCGAGGACGAGGGTACGCTCCGCGCCGAGCCGCTCGAACAGCCTCGCGGTGTGCTCGAACAGCCGGGCCCGGCTGTACTCGTCGTTGGGTTCGCCGTCCACCTCGCCGAACTCGGAGAGCAGCAGGGCGAGGTGGCTCTCGCTGCCGGCCGCGGCGGCCTCCAGTTCGGGGCCCAGCGAGCGGTGCAGCCGGCGCAGCGCGGCGGCCAGCGGCGCGTACGGCAGGCCCTCGGCGCCGACCTCCAGACAACTGCCGAGCGAGGTGACCGCCCCGCGGGCGGCCGCCCGCTCCAGGAACTCCTCCAGCAGCCGGGTCTTGCCGACCCCCGCCTCCCCGCCGATCAGGATGGCCTGCGGGCTGCCGGTGCCGGCGCGGCGCAGCGCGTCGGTCAGCTCGGTGATCTCGCTGCCGCGGCCGACGAAGACGGGGCTGACCGATGTCTGCTGCATGGAGGCGAGCATGCCATAGCCGGTGGGGCCCGGCCGAGGGGTTATCTCCCCTGGCGAACGGGTCGAAGGGCCCGAATGCCCGGAGGGGGAGACGCTGGTGAGCGTCTCCCCCTCCGGAGCTCCTTCGGCACCGCCGTGGTGCCGCACCGTCAGCATTCGGGCCGACGCACGGGGCGCCGCTGGAAGCGGGCGGCCACCGGACGCTGCCGCACTCGGCGGGCCTCCTTGGCCTCGCGCACCAGGCGCTCGTGCTCGGCGCGGGCCACGAGCTCGTGGGCCTGTTGCTGGAAGGTCTGGTACTCGATCATTTCCGGTTCCCCCTCGGGTTTTCCACTCCGTCTTGCTGACAGGTAAGAGCTTCCTCCGCCAGTGGGGGGTGCCGCATCGGGAGCGTGCCGCATCTTCCGGGCCCCGGATGCCTTAGATCGGTCGCCAAAAACGGTTTAAGGCCCCGCCTCACCCAGATACATAGGTGAGACGGGGCCTTAGGCCTTACTTAGAGGGCCTTAGATGCCTTAGATGCCTTAGGAAGGAAGGGCCGACAGCCTAGGCCGCACCCAGCTTCTCCAGGATCAGGTCCTTCACGCGGGCGGCGTCGGCCTGGCCGCGGGTGGCCTTCATGACCGCGCCGACCAGCGCGCCCACGGCCTGGACCTTGCCGTCGCGGATCTTGGCGGCGATCGCCTCGTTCTCGGCGATGGCCTGGTCGACCGCGGCACCCAGCGCGGAGTCGTCCGAGACCACGGCCAGGCCGCGCTTCTCGACGATCTCGTCCGGCTCGCCCTCGCCGGCCAGCACGCCCTCGATGACCTGGCGGGCCAGCTTGTCGTTGAGCTTGCCCTCGGCGACCAGCGCGGCGACCCGGGCGACCTGCGCCGGGGTGATCGGCTGCTCGCTCAGCTCGGTGCCGGTCTCGTTGGCGCGACGGGCCAGCTCGCCCATCCACCACTTGCGGGCCTGGTCGGCCGGGGCACCGGCCGCGATGGTCTCCTGGATCGGCCCCACCGCACCGGCGTTGAGCACCGACTGCATGTCCTTGTCGGACAGGCCCCACTCCGCCTGCAGCCGGGCACGGCGCACCCGCGGCAGCTCGGGCAGAGCGGCGCGCAGCTCCTCGACCCACTCGCGGGTGGGGGCCACCGGCACCAGGTCCGGCTCGGGGAAGTAGCGGTAGTCCTCGGCGTTGTCCTTGATCCGGCCCGAGGTGGTGGAGCCGTCCTCCTCGTGGAAGTGGCGGGTCTCCTGGACGATGGTGCCACCGTCGGTCAGCACCGTGGCGTGCCGCCGGACCTCGAACCGGGCCGCCCGCTCCACGCTGCGCAGCGAGTTGACGTTCTTGGTCTCCGAGCGGGTGCCGAAGGTCTCGGTGCCGTTCGGGCGCAGCGACAGGTTGACGTCGCAGCGCATCTGGCCCTTGTCCATCCGGGCCTCGGAGACGCCGAGCGAACGGATCACCTCGCGCAGCTCGGCGACGTACGCCTTGGCGACCTCGGGGGCGCGCTCGCCGGCGCCCTCGATCGGCTTGGTGACGATCTCGATCAGCGGGATGCCGGCCCGGTTGTAGTCGAGCAGCGAGTGGGTGGCGCCGTGGATGCGACCGGTGGCCCCGCCGACGTGGCTGGACTTGCCGGTGTCCTCCTCCATGTGGGCGCGCTCGATCTCCACCCGGAAGGTCGAGCCGTCCTCCAGCTGCACGTCGAGGTAGCCGTTGAAGGCGATCGGCTCGTCGTACTGCGAGGTCTGGAAGTTCTTGGGCATGTCCGGGTAGAAGTAGTTCTTCCGCGCGAACCGGCACCACTCGGCGATCTCGCAGTTCAGCGCCAGGCCGATCTTGACGGCCGACTCCACGCCGACCGCGTTGACCACCGGCAGCGAACCCGGCAGGCCCAGGCAGGTCGGGCAGGTCTGGCTGTTCGGCTCGGCACCCAGCTCGGTCGAGCAACCGCAGAACATCTTGGTCTTGGTGCCCAGCTCGACGTGGACCTCAAGGCCCATCACCGGGTCGTACGACGCGAGAGCGTCCTCGTAGGAGACCAGGTTCATGACGCTCACAGCGTCCCTTCTCACTTGAAGCTTGGGAGGTACGGGCCCGGCCACCGCGTCGCGCGGGGCCGGGCCAGGGCACTTGACTCAGCCCAGCAGCACGTCGTCGGAGCCCAGCCGGCGCAGCTCGCGCACCAGCAGGGCGGTGCCGGTGACCAGCGCGGCGGCGCCGACCAGGGCGTTGACCAGCTTGAGGGTGTCGCTCTCCTCGCGGGCCTTGCGGACGTCCTTGGCCACGGAGATCGCGCCGAACGCGCTGGTGCCGATGGACAGCCACAGACCGGGCTTGGAGTGCTTGAAGCCCTTCAGCGAGCCGGAGCCCTTGGTCTTCTCGATCTTGCTCACAGTGCCGGTGCCTCCTCCAGCAGGGTGTGCCCCCACTTGTCGTTGAGTGCGGCCTCGACGGCGCCGCCCACGCGGTACAGGCGGTCGTCCGCCATCGCGGGTGCGATGATCTGGAGGCC
The DNA here is from genome assembly GCF_042885395.1 of Kitasatospora sp. NPDC058063. Classification (NCBI taxonomy): domain Bacteria; kingdom Bacillati; phylum Actinomycetota; class Actinomycetes; order Kitasatosporales; family Streptomycetaceae; genus Kitasatospora; species Kitasatospora sp. NPDC058063. The sequence goes on along the minus strand of NZ_JBHVSD010000007.1, from coordinate 377,089 downwards.
GACCGGGAGATTGTCCTCCGGGGCCAGGCCGACCGGCAGCGACATGGCCGCGTTGCCCGCCAGGTTCGACGGAATCGTGCACAGGTCGGCCAGGTACATCGCCATCGGGTCGTCGGCGCGCTCGCCGATCGGGAAGGCGGTGGTCGGCGTGGTCGGCGAGACCAGGACGTCCACGCCCGCGAAGGCCGCGTCGAAGTCGCGCGAGATGAGGGTGCGGACCTTCTGGGCCGAGCCGTAGTAGGCGTCGTAGTAGCCCGAGGACAGCGCGTAGGTGCCCAGGATGATGCGGCGCTTGACCTCGTCGCCGAAGCCGGCCTCGCGGGTCAGCGCGGTGACCTCCTCGGCCGAGCGCGAGCCGTCGTCGCCGACCCGCAGGCCGTAGCGCATCGCGTCGAAGCGGGCCAGGTTGGAGGAGCACTCCGACGGCGCGATCAGGTAGTACGCCGGCAGCGCCAGGGTGAAGGACGGGCAGGAGACCTCGACGACCTCGGCGCCCAGCTCGCGCAGCAGCTCCACCGACTCGTTGAAGCGCTGCATCACGCCGGCCTGGTAGCCCTCGCCGGCGAACTCCTTGACGACGCCGATCCGCATGCCGCGGATGTCGCGCATCCGCGCGGCCTCGACGACGGCCGGCACCGGCGCGTCGATCGAGGTGGAGTCCAGCGGGTCGTGCCCGGCGATGGCCTCGTGCAGCAGGGCCGCGTCCAGCACGGTGCGGGCGCACGGGCCGCCCTGGTCCAGGCTGCTGGAGAACGCGACCAGGCCGTAGCGGGACACCGAGCCGTAGGTCGGCTTGACGCCGACGGTGCCGGTGACGGCGCCGGGCTGGCGGATCGAGCCGCCGGTGTCGGTGCCGATCGCCAGCGGGGCCTCGAAGGCGGCCAGCGCGGCGGCCGAACCGCCGCCGGAGCCGCCGGGGATGCGGGAGAGGTCCCACGGGTTACCGGTCACGCCGTACGCGGAGTTCTCGGTGGAGGAGCCCATCGCGAACTCGTCCATGTTGGTCTTGCCGAGAATGACCACGCCGGCGTCCTTGAGACGGCTGGTCAGCGTGGCGTCGTACGGCGGGATCCAGCCCTCGAGCATCTTCGAGCCACAGGTGGTCGGGATGCCCTTGGTGGTGAAGACGTCCTTGAGCGCGAGCGGGACGCCGGCCAGCGGGCCCAGCTCCTCGCCCTTGGCGCGCTTGTCGTCGACGGCCCTGGCCGCGGCCAGCGCGCCCTCGGTGTCGACGTGCAGGAAGGCGTTGACCTTCTTGTCGACGGCGTCGATGCGGTCAAGGTGGGCCTGCGCGACCTCGACGGCGGACACCTCGCCCTTGGCGATGGCGCCCGCGGTCTCGGCGGCGGTGAAGCGAATCAGCTCGGTCATCTCGGTCAGTCCTCCCCGAGGATCTGCGGCACACGGAAACGCTGCTCCTCGGCGGCGGGGGCGCCGGACAGCGCCTGCTCCGGGGTGAGCGACGGCCGGACCTCGTCCGCACGCATGACGTTGGTCAGCGGCAGCGGGTGGGAGGTCGGCGGGACGTCCTGTCCGGCGACCTCGGAAACGCGGGCGACCGCGCCGATGATCACGTCGAGCTGCTCGGCGAAGTGGTCCAGCTCTTCGGGCTTCAGCTCAAGACGCGACAGCCGGGCGAGGTGGGCGACCTCCTCGCGCGTGATGCCAGGCATGCAGCGATCCTCAGGGTGAGTTCTGGTGAGACCCGGCTGTGCCTTGCGGGCGGTGCCGGGCCCGGGCAGGAGCAGCCGGTTCCGGCGCTCCGTCCTCGTGGTCTTTGGACCCCATCCTATGGGGCCCGTCCCCCGCCCCGGCCAACGAGTGAGCCGCGGCGCCCGTCACCGGCCCTCCCCGGGGCCGGACCGCGACCTCCGGCGGGCTACTGCGGCCGGGTGCGGGCCCAGCCCTGCGGTTTGATCTCCCGGTGCGCGGCCTGCACCACCTGGGCCACCGGCGGCAGCGTGGGCGGGATGACCGGCGGCCGGACCGGCGGGAGTGTCGGCGGCAGCACCGGCGGCCTGGCCGGCGGGACGATCGGCTTGGCGTTCGGGACCGACGGGAAGCCCGCAGGCAGCTGGGGCGGCAGGCCGAGCCGCTCCACCGGCGGGGCGCCGGTGCGGTGCACCCGCAGCCAGGCGGTGGCCTGCTCGGCCGGCAGCGCGGCCGACACCAGCCAGCCCTGGACGGCGTCCACGCCCATGCAGTGCAGCCGTTCCCAGGTCTCGTCGTCCTCGACGCCCTCGGCGACCACGGTCAGGCCCAGCGAGTGGGCGAGCTCCACCGAGCAGCGCACCACCGCCGCGTCGTGGTCGTCGGCGACCATCCGGGAGACGAAGGAGCGGTCGATCTTCAGCTCGCCGACCGGCAGGCTGCGCAGCCGCACCAGCGAGGAGTGCCCGGTGCCGAAGTCGTCCAGGGACATCCCGACGCCGTAGCCGCGCAGCTCGGCCAGGGTGTCGGCGGCCCGCCGGGAGTCGTCCAGCAGCAGCCGCTCGGTGATCTCCAGCTGGAGCGCGTGGGCCGGCACCTGGTGGCGCACGAGGTGGCCGGCGACCCGCTGGGCGAAGCCGGGGTTGAGCACGTCGCGCGGCGAGACGTTGACCGCGACCTGCACCTGCAGGCCCTGGTCGCGCCAGTACGCGAGCTGGCCGACGGCCGCCTCCAGCACGTAGTCGGTGAGCCGGGGCATCAGGCCGCTGGACTCGGCGAGCCCGACGAACTCGTCCGGCGGGACCTTCCCCTGGCCGGGGCGCTCCCAGCGCAGCAGCGCCTCCAGGCCGACCACCCGGCCGTCGAAGGCCACCTTCGGCTGGTAATGCAGCTGCACCTCGCCGGTCTCCAGCGCCCTGCGCAGGTCCCCCAGCAGCCCGATCCGGTACGGCGTGTCGGCGTCCTGGGTCTCGTCGTACTGGGCGACGCCGCAGTGTCCGCGCTGGGCGTGGCCCATCGCGACGTCGGCCCGGCGCAGCAGGGCCTCCGCGTCCTGGGCGTGCTGCGGGTAGACGCAGACGCCGCCGCTGGCCTCCAGGACGAGCAGCAGCCCGTCCAGCCGGATCGGGGCGGCCAGTTCGGCGATCAGCGCCTTGGCGACCCGCTCCAGGCTGTCCGGGCAGTTGATGCCGGGCAGCAGGACGGCGAACTCGTCGCCGCCCATCCGGGCCACCATGGGGCGGCCGCGGCGGTAGTGCCGGGGCAGGCCGGCGAAGACGTCGTCGATGGACTCCCGGGTGGCGCTGCCGGCCGGTCCGCCGGAGCGCAGGGCCCGGTGCAGCCGGCGGGCGATGTGAACCAGCAGCCGGTCACCGGCCGTATGACCTAGTGTGTCGTTGAGTGATCGGAAGCGATCGAGATCGAGCAGGATGAGACCGACGCTGTAGCCCTGACCACACTCCGCGATCGCCTCCTGGGCGGCCAACAGCAGGGCCTGACGGTTGGGCAGATCCGTCAGCGGGTCGGTCAGCTGATCGCGGGCGCGGTCCCGGGCGATCCGCCAGGCCGCCACCAGCACCGCCAGGGGCACGGCGAACAGCGGCAGCAACTCGGGTTCGTACCGGTAGACCAGGACGGCCAGCGGGATGAGCGGCGCGGCTCCGGCCAGCAGCACGCCGAGCAGCAGGACCGCACCCGCCACCCCCTGCGGCGGGCGTGTGGGCGCACCGCCGGTCGTACGATCCATAAGCCCTGTCCTCCGTCGGGCCCGCCCCGTCGGGCCGCCTTACGGTGAGGCACCGTGCCGGTACCGACAGCTGCCGGGCATGGAGCGACCCCGCGGAACACCGGCCCAGCCGGTGCCCCCACCCCTGCTGACACTCTGTTGCGCTCCAGGGTATGCCGGGGTCCACCCGGTGGGCAGACTTTCGGACAACCGGAAACGCGCCACCGCTCTCGGGTGCCGCACAGTGACACAATGCCCGCTTTCACTGTGCGGCACCCGGTGACGTTGCATCAGGACGATAACAACACCGATCCGGTCACCGACCGCTCGGGTCCGCTCCGGGTCAGTCCTCGACGGGCTCCTTCTTCGCCTCCCCGGCCTCCTCCGGCTCCGGAAGCCCCAGGTGGGCACGGGCGGCGGACGGACCGTCGGCGAGCAGGACGGCGAACCCGGCGTCGTCCAGGACCGGCAGGCCGAGCTGAACAGCCTTGTCGTACTTGGACCCAGGGTTGTCACCAGCGACCACAAAATCGGTCTTTTTCGAAACCGAACCGGTCACTTTCGCTCCGCGCGAGGTCAGCGCCTCCTTGGCGCCGTCCCGGGTGTGGCCGGCCAGGGTGCCGGTCACCACCACGGTCAGGCCCTCCAGCGGGCGCTCCGCCTCCTCCTCGTCCGCGAACTCCTCGGTGAAGCGGACGCCGTCCGCCTCCCAGTTCCGGAGGATCTCCCGGTGCCACTCCTCCGCGTACCACTCCCGGATCGAGCGGGCGATGGTCGGGCCGACCCCCTCGACGGCCGCCAGCTGCTCCTCGCTCGCCTCGAAGATCTTCGTCAGATCGCGGAACTCCCGGGCCAGCGCCTGCGCGGCGACCGGACCGACGTGCCGGATCGACAGCCCGTTGACGAACCGCCACAGCGGCCGCCCCTTCGCCGCGCCCAGGTTGTCGATCAGGGCCTGGAGCGACTTCTTCGGCTCGCCCTTGGTGGTGGCGAAGAAGAAGACCTCCTTCTCCTTGCCCGTCCTGTCGTCCAGCTTCGGCATGCCGGTCTTCGGGTCCCGGACCAGCACCTTGATCGGCAGCAGCTTCTCCCGCGTCAGCCGGAAGATGTCGGCCTCGTTCCGCACCGGCGCCTCGGCCGGCTCCAGCGGCTGGGTCAGCGCGGTGGCCGCGACGTAGCCCAGCCCCTCCACGTCCAGGCACTGCCGCCCGCCGAGGAAGGCGATCCGCTCCCGGATCTGGGCCGGGCAGCGCTCCGCGTTCGGGCAGCGCAGGTCGATGTCGCCCTCGGCCATCGGCCGCAGCTCGCTGTCGCACTCCGGACAGTGCGAGGGCATCACGAAGGCCTGCTCGGTGCCGTCCCGCAGGTCGTAGACCGGGCCGAGGATCTCCGGGATGACGTCGCCGGCCTTGCGCAGCACGATCGTGTCGCCGAGCAGCACGTCCTTGGCCTTGACGACCTCCTGGTTGTGCAGCGTCGCGTACTGCACCATCGAGCCGGCCACCTTCACCGGCTCGGCCAGCACCGCGTACGGGGTGGCCCGGCCGGTGCGGCCGATGCCGACCTTGATCTCGGCCAGCCTCCCGGTGACCTCCTCCGGCGGGTACTTCCAGGCGATCGCCCAGCGCGGGGACTTGGAGGTGGCGCCGAGCCGGCCCTGCAGGGCGATCTCGTCCACCTTCACCACGACGCCGTCGATCTCGTGCTCGACCGAGTGCCGCTGCTCGCCGAAGTGCGCGATGAAGGCCCGCACCTCGGCGAGCGTCCCCACCACCTGGTTGTGGCGGGCGGTGGGCAGGCCCCAGTCGTGCAGCAGCCGGTAGGCGTGCGACTGGTTGTCGATGTCGAAGCCCACCCGGGCGCCGATGCCGTGCACCACCATGTGCAGCGGGCGGGAGGCGGTGACGTGCGGGTCCTTCTGGCGCAGCGAACCGGCGGCGGCGTTGCGGGGGTTCATGAACAGCCGGATCAGCGCCCGGGGCCGCTTGCCCTCCTTGGCGCGCTCCTCGTTCTCCTGCCGGCGGCGCTCGTTCTCCTCCGCGAAGGAGGCGTTGAGCGCGTCGAACTCCTCGGTCGGGAAGTAGACCTCGCCGCGGATCTCCACCAGCTCCGGGATGTTCTCGCCCTTGAGCCGGTGCGGGATCTCCTTGATGGTGCGGACGTTGGGGGTGATGTCCTCGCCGACCCGGCCGTCGCCGCGCGTCGCCGCCTGCACCAACTGGCCGTTCTCGTAGGTGAGGTTGACGGCCAGGCCGTCCACCTTGAGCTCGCACAGGTAGTGGTAGTCGATGCCCTGCAGCTCGGTGGCGACCCGCTCGGCCCAGGCGGCCAGCTCCTCGTCGTCCATCGCGTTGTCCAGGCTGAGCAGCCGCTCGCGGTGCTCGACCTCGGCGAACAGCCCGGTGGCCGCGCCGCCGACCTTCTGGCTCGGCGAGTCCGGGGTGACCAGGGCCGGGTGCTCGGCCTCGATCCCCTCCAGCTCCCGCATCAGCGCGTCGAACTCGGCGTCGCTGACGACCGGCGCGTCCTGCTCGTAGTACCGGGCCCGGTGGTCGGTGATCTCCTGCGCCAGCTCGGCGTGCCGCCCGCGCACCTCCGCCGGGACGTCCTCCCAGCCCTCGACAGCCGTCACCGCAAGCCCTCCTGCACTCTCATTCCGGGTTGTCCACCAGGCTCTGTGCCGCCCGCGCCGCGGACGACAGCGCCCTGCGCGCGTACGCCGGGGAGGCCCCGGCCAGCCCGCAGGTCGGTGTCACCAGCACGCGGCGGCCCAACAGCTCCGGGGCGAACCCGAGCCTGCGCCACAAGGTCCTGACACCCTGGACACTACCGGCAGGGTCGGACACCGCCTGGTCAGTGGCGGGGACGACACCGGCGAGGATCGTCGTGCCGCCCTCCACGGCCTCGCCGAGGTCGTCGTCCTGGCGCTCGGTGAGGAGCGAGAAGTCGAGGGAGATCCCGGCGACCCCGGCGCGGCGCAGCAGCGGGACCGGGACGTCCGGCGCGCAGCTGTGCACCACCACGGGCGCGTCGAGGTTCCGGATCACCTCGCGCAGCACCTCCTCGGCGACCTGCCGGTCGACGGCGCGCAGCCGCTGGAAGCCGCTGGCGGTCTTCACCGACCCGGCCAGGACGGCGGGCAGCGAGGGCTCGTCCAGCTGCAGCACGACCTCGGCGCCGGGCACCCGCCTGCGGACGTCCGCGAGGTGGCGGCGCAGGCCCTCGGTGAGCGAGCCGGCGATGTCACGGCACGCGCCGGGGTCGGCGAGCGCCTTCTCGCCGTGCTTGAGCTCGATGTTCGCCGCCAGCGTCCAGGGGCCGACGGCCTGGACCTTGAGCGCGCCCTGATGGCCCTGGGTGAACTCCTCCAGCGCGTCCAGGTCCTCGCCGAGCCAGGAGTGGGCGCGCCGGGTGTCCCGGCCCGGACGGTCGGTGAACCGCCAGCCGCTCGGCTCGGTCTGCGCGAACAGTTCGACCAGCAGGCCGGCGCCGCGCCCGATCATGTCGGCGCCCGGCCCGCGGGCGGGCAGCTCGGGCAGGAACGGCAGGTGCTCCAGTGCCCCGGTGGACGTCTTGGCGGCCTCCCGGGCGTCGGTGCCGGGCAGCGAGCCGACGCCGGTGGCGGCGCCGCGCAGGTCGGGGAAGGTGTGTGGGGTGCTCACCCGCCCGAGCCTACTCAGCCGGACGGCCCCGGTGCCGGGCGCGGGGCCCGGCACCGGGGCCGTCGGGCATGCGGAGGCCGTCGGGTACGCGGGGGCCGTGTCGAAATCCGGTCCGCGCACGGAAAGTCGGACCGGCCGGCCTCCCGTGCGGCGCGCTACCGCCCGGGGCGGACGGTGATGTCGGTGATCTCCGCGTCCCGGGAGGCGTCGAGAGCGGCGAGGATCGCCCCGGCGACGGACGCGGGCTCGATCCAGCGGCCGGCGTCGTACTCCTTGCCCTCCTGCTGGTGCACCTTCACCTGCATCGCGGTGGCGGTGCGGCCCGGGTAGACCGAGGTGACCCGGACGCCGTTGGCGTGCTCCTCCTGGCGCAGCGCGTCGGCGAGCGCCTTGAGGCCGTGCTTGCTGGCCGCGTACGCCGACCACTCGGCGTGGGCGTTGAGGCCCGCGCCGGAGTTCACGAAGAGCACATGGCCCTTGACCAGCCGGATCGACGGCAGCAGCAGACGGGTCAGCTCGGCGGGGGCGACGAGGTTGACGTTCAGCGTCTCCTGCCAGGCCTTGGGGGTCAGGTCGCCGACCGGGCCGAGCTCGACCGTGCCCGCGACGTGCAGGAGGGAGTCCAGCTCGACCGGCAGCTGCTGGTGGCCGAAGGCCCAGGACAGCTTGCCCGGATCGCCGAGGTCCCCGACGAGGGTGCGGGCCCCGGGGAAGCGCTCGCGCAGTTGGGCGGCCCGACGGGCGTCGCGGGCGAGCAGCCAGAGCTCGTCCCCGCGCTCGGCGAGTCGCTCGGCGAGTACGGCGCCGATGCCGGAGCCGGCGCCAGTGATCAGATGTGCAGCCATGGTCGTGATCCAATCAGGCCTTGAGCTGGGCGAAAACCTCGGCGGGCGTGTCCGCGAAGGTGATCAGCTCGGCGAGCGGGCGCGGCAGGAAGCCCTCGGCGTCCATCCGCTCCATCTGGGTGCGCAGGCCCGTGTAGAAGCCCTCGGTGTCCAGGACCACCACCGGCTTGTCGAACATCCCGTGCTTCTTGAGCTCCAGCACCTCGGTGACCTCGTCCAGGGTGCCCAGCCCGCCCACCAGCACGACGATCGCGTCCGCTCGCGAGGCCAGCTCGGCCTTGCGCTCCGGCAGGTCGGCCGTCCACACCAGCTCGTCGGCGCCGACGTACGCCTTGTGCCGCAGCATCTCGACCATCACGCCGACGAGCGTGCCGCCCGCCGCCTTCACCTCGTCGGCGAGCAGCCCCATCAGCCCGGCGTTCGAGCCGCCCCACACCAGCGTGTGCCCGCCCTCCCCCAGGAGCCGGGCGAACTCCGCGGCGGGGGCGGAGTAGCGGTCGTCGAGCGAGTACGCGGAGCAGAAGACAGAGATATTCATAGTGCCGTCCGGTCTATCACGCCCCGCGGCAGGACTTCACCGGGGATTCCTCGCCGGGCGCGGGGCGGGCTCAGGCGGTGACGGCCGGGCGCTCGGTGGTGGCGATGGTCGCGGAGCCGACGACACGGGTGCCGTCGTAGACGACCACGGCCTGGCCGGGGGCGATGCCCCGTACCGGGGTGTCCAGTTCCACCCGCAGCTCGCCGTCGACGACCGAGGCGCTCACCGGCACCTCCTCGCCGTGGGCGCGCAGCTGGGCGGTGTAGCGGCCGTCCGCCAGGGGCTCGGTGCCGCACCAGCGGGGGCGGATGGCGGTCAGCCCGGTCACGTCGAGGCCCTCGACCGGGCCGACCGTGACGGTGTTGTTCACCGGGGAGATGTCCAGCACGTAGCGCGGCTTGCCGTCGGCCGCCGGGCGGCCGATCCGCAGGCCCTTGCGCTGGCCGATGGTGAAGCCGTACGCGCCGTCGTGCTCGCCGAGCTTGGTGCCGTCGACGTCGAGGATGTCGCCGGTGGCGGTGCCGAGGTGCTGGGCCAGGAAGCCCTGGGTGTCGCCGTCGGCGATGAAACAGATGTCGTGGCTGTCGGGCTTCTTGGCGACGGCCAGGCCGCGGCGCTCGGCCTCGGCCCGGATCTCCTCCTTGGTGGTGTCACCGAGCGGGAAGAGCGAGTGGGCGAGCTGGTCGGCGTCGAGCACGCCGAGGACGTAGGACTGGTCCTTGGCGCCGTCCACGGCCCGGTGCAGCTCGCGCGAGCCGTCCGGCAGGTCGACGATCCGGGCGTAGTGGCCGGTGCAGACGGCGTCGAAGCCGAGCGCGATCGCCTTGTCCAGCAGCGCCGCGAACTTGATCTTCTCGTTGCAGCGCAGGCACGGGTTGGGCGTGCGCCCGGCCGCGTACTCGGCGACGAAGTCGTCGATGACGTCCTCGCGGAAGCGCTCGGCGAGGTCCCAGACGTAGAAGGGGATGCCGATCACGTCGGCCGCTCGCCAGGCGTCCCGGGAGTCCTCGATGGTGCAGCAGCCGCGCGCGCCGGTCCGGAAGGACTGCGGGTTGGCGGAGAGCGCCAGGTGGACGCCGGTCACCTCGTGCCCCGCTTCGACGGCGCGGGCGGCGGCGACGGCGGAGTCGACTCCGCCGGACATCGCCGCGAGCACGCGCAGACGGCCGGTGGACGGAGCGGTCGGGGCACCCGGGAAGTCAGTCATGGTGAGTACAAGCCTACGGGGCCGCCGGACATGCCCACCGCGCGGAGCAACTACCGCCGCACCGACGCCAGCCCCGCGTTGCGCGCCCGCTCGACGACCGGCCCGATGGCCTTCCCCAGCGCCGTGACGTCCTCCGGCACCGAGGTGTGCCCGAGCGAGAACCGCAGGGAGGCGCGCGCCAGCAGCGGGTCGACGCCCATCGCGAGCAGCACGTGGCTGGGCTGCGGCACCCCGGCCGAGCAGGCGGAGCCCGTCGAGCACTCGATGCCCTGGGCGTCCAGCAGCATCAGCAGCGCGTCTCCCTCGCAGCCGGGGAAGGAGAAGTGCGCGTTGGCGGGCAGCCGGCCCTCGGCCGACGGGTCGCCGTTGAGGATCGCGTCCGGTACGGCGGCCAGCACCGACGCCACCAGTTCGTCCCGCAGCGCGCCGAGCGTGACCGCGTGCTCGGCCCGCCGCTCGACGGCGAGCGCCGCGGCGGCCGCGAAGCCGGCCGAGCCGGGGGCGTCGAGAGTGCCGGAGCGCACGTCGCGTTCCTGCCCGCCGCCGTGCAGCAGCGGTACGGGCGCGGCGCCCCGGGAGAGCAGCAGGGCGCCGATGCCGAACGGGCCGCCGATCTTGTGCCCGGTGACGGTGAGCGCGGTGAGGCCGGACTCGGTGAAGGAGACCGGGACCTGACCGAGCGCCTGCACGGCGTCGGCGTGCACCGGGATGCCGTACTCGGCCGCCACGGCGGTCAGTTCGCGCACCGGCTGGACGGTGCCGACCTCGTTGTTGGCCCACATCACGGTGACCAGCGCCACCGACGCCGGGTCGCGTTCGATCGCCGACCGCAGCGCCTCGGGGTGCACCCGGCCGTACCCGTCCACCGGCAGGTACTCGACCTCGGCGCCCTCGTGCTCGGAGAGCCAGTGCACCGCGTCCAGCACCGCGTGGTGCTCGACGGGGCTGCACAGCACCCGGGTGCGGGCCGGGTCGGCATCCCGGCGGGCCCAGTACAGGCCCTTGACCGCCAGGTTGTCGGATTCGGTGCCGCCGCCGGTGAGCACGATCTCGCTGGGGCGGGCGCCCAGCGACTCGGCCAGCGATTCCCGGGACTCCTCGACCACCCGGCGGGCCCGGCGGCCGGCCGCGTGCAGAGCCGAGGCGTTGCCGACCACCCCCAGGTGCGCCGTCATCGCGGCGATCGCCTCGGGCAGCATCGGCGTGGTCGCCGCATGGTCCAGGTATGGCATAACCATCCGATTGTAGAGCGCGGCACCACAGCGGGTTCCGGGCCGGGGCAGTTTCAGCCACGCACGGCCCGCGCCGACCGGCACCGGCCCGCACCGGCCCGGACGCACCGCGGACGAACCACGGGTGCGCCGCACCGCGGACGCACCACTGCCGGACGGCCGCGTCCGGCAGTGGTTTGTACCACTGAGCCACCCAGCGGTTAGCCTGACGCCATCAGTCAGCCGGATCCACGGGAAACGCCATGTCGCAGTCGGTCGACCGCGCGCTGACCCTGCTCGACGCACTCGGCGACGCGCCGCTCTCGCTGGAGCAGGCCGCCAGCAGCCTCGGGGTGCACAAGTCCACCGCCCTGCGGCTGCTGCGCACCCTGGAGGAGCACGGCTTCGCCCGCCGCCAGCCGGACCTGCGCTACCGGCTGGGCGGCCGGGTGCTCTCGCTGGCCCACCGCGCGCTGGAGGACTTCGACGTCCGGCAGGTCGCCGCGCCGTACCTGGCCGCGCTCAACGCCCGCTGCGGATACACCGTCCGGCTGGCCGTGCTGCACGACGGCGAGGTGCTCTACCTGGACGAGGTGGCCGGGTTGCCGGGCGCCGAGCCGTCCCGGATCGGGCGCCGGGCCCCGGTGGACGGGACGGCGGTCGGCCGGGTGCTGCTCGCCGGGCTGTCGGCGGACGGCGTCCCCGAGGAGCCCGAGCTGGCGGCGGTGCGCCGCCGGGGCTGGGCGGCCGAGTCCTGCGAGCACCGGGAGCCGGTGACCTGCGTGGCCGCGCCGGTCGCGGGCAGCGGCGGACGGACGGTCGCGGCCTGCGCGCTGAGCGCCCCGGCGAGCGAGGTGCCGCCCGGCGAACTGGCCCGGATGGTGCCGGAACTGCTCTGCACGGCCGAGGCGATCTCGCTCGCGTACGGCGGCTCGCCTACTCCTCGCTGGTGCGAGAACCGTTGCGGTGCCAGGCCCGCGGGGCACGCCAGCCGTACTTCAGCGCGAGCATCCGCAGCCCGAAGGCGGTGAGCGCGGCCGCGGTTCCGGTGATGCCGGTGAGGCGGTCCGCGCCGATCAGCAGCGCGACCAGGGTGGCGCCGACCAGGGCCGGGACGGCGTAGATCTCCCGGTCCCAGCGCAGCAGCGAGGGGATCTCCCCGGCCAGCACGTCACGGATCACGCCGCCGCCGGCCGCGGTCACCATGCCGAGCGCGATCGCCGCGACCGCGCCGAGCCCGAAGTCGTGGGCCTTGGCGGTGCCGGTCACGCAGAACAGCCCGAGCCCGAGCGCGTCCAGGGTCTGCACGGCCCGGTTGATCCGCTCGACCTCCGGGTGCAGGAAGAACACCACCAGCGCGGCGCCCAGCGGGGTCAGGAAGTAGCCGAGGTTGGTGAACGCGGCGACCGGGGTGGCGCCGATCACCAGGTCGCGCATCACGCCACCGCCGAGGGCGGTGACCTCGGCCAGCACACAGATCCCGAAGATGTCCATGTTCTTGCGGACGGCGAGCAGGCCCCCGGAGAGGGCGAAGACGAAGATGCCGACGAGGTCCAGCGACTGCTGCACGTCGGTCGGGAAGAGCTGGGATGTCACCGTCCATGTGTACCCGATTCGCGCGGGTGTTCCGGCGAACGTCCGTGCTCCGGATACGAACGCACCGCCGGAACGGCGGCGAACCCCTTGCGCGCCGTGGGGCCGAACCGGTTCGGCTAGCCTCCGCCTGTGAAGCTCGCGAAGCCCGGGTCGGCCCCGAAGCCGCCGCCGGAGCCGTCGAAGTCGCCGAAGCCGCCGAAGCCGCCCACGCCGACCCGGTCGTCGAAGCCGCCCGGGTCGCCGGGCTCCCCCGCCTCCGCCCGGCTCGGCTGGCTCGACGCGCTGCGCGGCATCGCCGCCCTCGCCGTCGCCATGCACCACTTCGGGCTGCTCGGCAAGATCCCGCACGCGGGCGGGGTGCCGCGCCACCTGGACCTCGGCTTCTTCGGCGTGATGCTGTTCTTCCTGGTCAGCGGGTACATCATCCCGGCCTCGCTGGAACGCCGGGGCGACGTCCGGGCGTTCTGGACGGGGCGGCTCTTCCGCATCTACCCCGCGGTGGCCGTCACCGTTTTGGCGAGTCTGCTGGTGCTGCCCCGCAGCGGCCAGATCGTCCAGAGCTTCCCCTTCGACCACCCGGTGCTGTCGCTCGCCGCCAACGGCCTGCTGCTCCAGGACCTGCTGGGGGTGCCCAGCACCATCGGGGTGATGTGGTCGCTCACCTACGAGATGGTCTTCTACTACTTCGTCTGCGCCCTGTTCGTGCGGGGGTGGCACCGGCACAGCGCGCCGATCGCGGTCGGCTTCGCGTCCGTCGCCCTGGTGCTCGGCACCTGGCTGCCGATCGGCGGGATCTCGGTGGACCTGGCGGCCACCAGGCACCTGGTGGCCGCGGCCGGGATCGTGGTGCTGATGGCGGCGGCCTGCATCGCCACCGCCCGCCCGGACCTGACCCGTTGGGGCGCGCTGCTGCTCGGCGGCCTGGGCCTGGTCCTGATCACGGTGAACAACCGGACCACCGGCTTCGAAACCATGCTGATCTTCGCGACCATGTTCGCCGGCACCGTGCTGTACCGGCTGGAGCACGGCCTGCTCGACCGGCTCCCGGCCCTGCTCTGCTGCGGCTTCGTGATCGTCACCGGCGTCACGGTCGGCTACCTGTACAACCGCGACACGGCGCTCTGGCACACCTGGACGCCCTCGTGGGAGTCCTTCTCGTCCGCCTACCTGGCCGCCTGGGCCCTGTTCGCGGCCGCCATGCTGCTGCGCCGCCGCCGCTTCCCGCGCTGGCTCTGCGGGCTCGGCACGATCAGCTTCTCGGTCTACCTGCTGCACGGCCCGCTGATGTACTTCCTCGGCTGGAAGCTGCGGGACTACCCGCCGATCGTCGGGCCGAAGGGGCAGGCCGCGCTCACCCTCGGCTACCTGGGGGCGGTCGTGGTGCTCTCCTGGCTGTCGTACCGGCTGGTCGAGATCCCGTTCCAGAACCTGGGCCGCAGGGCGGTCCGGGCGCTGGACCGCCGCTTCCCGGCCCCCGCCCCGGCGCCGCCCGCCGCGGCCGCCCCGGGTCCGCGCGTGCCGGAGCCGGAGCCGGCCGCCGGCGTCTGAGGCGCGGACCGCCAAAAGGCCGCCCGTCCCCGGAAGTCCGGGGGCGGGCGGCCTCCTGCGTACGTGCGAGGGCCTCAGGCCGTGGCGCCGGCCGTCGCCTTCTCCGGAGCGTTCTCCGGGAAGTGGCAGGCCACCTGGTGCCCGGTCGCCAGCACCGTCAGCGGCGGCTCCTGGCTCGCGCACACGTCCTGCGCCTTCCAGCACCGGGTGCGGAAGCGGCAGCCGCTGGGCGGGTTGATCGGCGAGGGGACGTCGCCCTTGAGCAGGATGCGCTCGCGGCCCGCGCGCTGGCGGCGGCGCGGGTCGGGGACGGGCACGGCGGACATCAGCGCGTTGGTGTACGGGTGCATCGGGCTGCGGTAGAGCGAGTCCCGGTCGGCGATCTCCACGATCTTGCCGAGGTACATCACCGCGACCCGGTCCGAGACGTGCCGGACCACCGAGAGGTCGTGCGCGATGATCAGGTAGGTCAGCCCGAGTTCCTGCTGGAGGTCGTCCAGCAGGTTGACCACCTGCGCCTGGATCGAGACGTCCAGCGCGGAGACCGGCTCGTCCGCGACGATCATCTTCGGCTTCAGCGCGAGCGCCCGGGCGATGCCGATGCGCTGGCGCTGGCCGCCGGAGAACTCGTGCGGGTAGCGGTTGTAGTGCTCGGGGCTGAGCCCGCACAGTTCCAGCAGCTCCTGGACGGCCTTCTTGAGCCCGCCCTCCGGCACCGCGTTCTGGAGCTTGAAGGGCGCGCCGACGATGGTGCCGACGGTGTGCCGGGGGTTCAGCGAGGAGTACGGGTCCTGGAAGATCATCTGGATGTCGCGGCGCAGCGGCCGCATCGCCCCGACGCCCAGGTGGGTGATGTCGGTGCCCTCGAACTCGATGGTCCCGCCGGTCGGTTCGTCGAGCCGGGTGACCAGTCGGCCCATGGTCGACTTGCCGCAGCCGGACTCGCCCACGACGCCCAGGGTCTCGCCGGCGTTGACCGTGAAGTCGATGCCGTCGACGGCCCGCACCGCGCCGGTCTGGCGCCGCAGCAGCCCGCCGCGGATCGGGAAGTGCCGGGTCAGGCCGGCCACCTTCAGCAGCGGCTCGCGGCCGGGGGCGGGTGCCGGCGACGGAATCGTGGCCGCCTGAGTGTCCGTCATCGGTTCTCTCCAGAAAGGTGGTACGAGGCCGGGCTCACAGCCGGGGCGCGATCTCTTCGGCGAAGATGCGGTGCCGCTCGTCGGCCGCCAGGTGGCAGGCCGCGAAGTGCCCGGGCGCGGCCTCGGCCAGCACCGGGAGCTCGCCGGTGGAGCGCCCGCCGGTCAGGGCGGCGTACGGGCAGCGCGGGTGGAAGGCGCAGCCGGACGGCACGTTGATCAGGCTGGGCGGGGTGCCCTTGACCGGCACCAGCCGGTCCTGGAGTTCCCGGTCCAGCCGCGGCATCGACCCCAGCAGGCCCCAGGTGTAGGGGTGTTCGGGCGCGTCGAAGAGGGTCTCGGCCGGGCCGCGCTCGATGCACTTGCCGCCGTACATGACCAGGATGTCGTCGGCCAGCTCGGCGACCACCCCGAGGTCGTGGGTGATGATGATGACGGCGGAGCCGAACTCCTCCTGGAGGTCGCGGATGAGGTCCAGGATCTGCGCCTGGACGGTGACGTCCAGGGCGGTGGTGGGCTCGTCGGCGATCAGCAGCGAGGGGTCGTTGACCAGCGCCATGGCGATCATGGCGCGCTGGCGCATGCCGCCGGAGAACTGGTGCGGATAGTCGTCCACCCGGCGGTCGGGCTGCGGGATGCCGACCCGGTCGAGCATCTCGATCGCCCGGGCCCTGGCCTGCTTCTTGGAGGCCTGCGGGTGGTGCACCCGGTACGCCTCGACGATCTGCTGCCCCACCGTGTAGTAGGGGTGCATCGCGGTCAGCGGGTCCTGGAAGATCATCGCCATGTCCCGGCCGCGCAGTTGGCGCACCCGGTCCGGGCCGGCCGCGATCAGGTCCTCGCCGTTCAGCCGGATCTCGCCGCTGATCCGGGCCCGCTTGGAGCGGTGCAGGCCCATGATGCCCAGCGAGGTGACGGACTTGCCGGAGCCGGACTCGCCGACGATGCCGAGGGTGCGCCCCTTGTGGAGGTCGAAGCTGACCCCGTCCACCGAGCGGACCAGGCCGTCGTCGGTGTCGAAGTGGATCCGCAGGTCGCGGACCGAGAGGAAGGGGTCGCCCGGCGGGGTCTGCGCGGCGTCCGCCGGGGACTTCTGGAGGTCGGTCACGAGAGCCTCACCCGGGGGTCGACGAGCGCGTACAGGAGGTCGACCACGAGGTTGCAGGCGACGATGAAGAAGGCGGCGAGCAGGGTGACGCCGAGGATCTTGGGCAGGTCGTTGTCGGAGATCGCCTGGACGGCGAACTGGCCGACGCCCTGGAGCGAGAAGACCTGCTCGGTGATCAGCGCGCCGCCGAGCAGCAGCCCGAGGTCCATGCCGAAGATCGTGACGATCGGGGTGAGCGCGGCGCGCAGCCCGTGCCGGGTGACGACCTTGCGCTCGACCAGGCCCTTGGCCCGGGCGGTGCGGATGTAGTCCTCGCTCATGGTCTCCAGCATTCCGGCGCGGGTGAGCCGGGCGTAGAGCGCGGAGTAGAGGAAGGCCAGCGAGATCCAGGGCAGGATCAGGTTGCGGGCCCACATCAGCGGGTTGTCGGTGAGGTTCACGTACTGCAGGTTGTCCAGGATCGGCCACTCGTAGCTGAACAGCGTGAGCAGCAGCGCGCCGGTGAAGAAGACCGGCAGCGAGACGCCGGCGAGCGCGACGCCCATGGAGAGCCGGTCGAAGATCGAGCGCGGCTTGAGCGCGGAGACGACGCCGGTGGCGACGCCGGAGACCAGCCAGAGCACCGCCGCACCGGCGGCGAGCGACATGGTGACCGGGATCCGCTTGGTCAGCTCGGGCCAGACCTCCAGGTGGTTCTTGAAGGAGTAGCCGAAGCAGGGCACGTGACAGGTGGCCGGTTCCGGGCCGAACGTGTACTCGGCGCCGCTGACCAGCCCCTTGAGGAAGTGCCAGTACTGGGTGTACAGCGGCTGGTCGAAGCCGAGGTTCTGCTTGACCGCGGCGATCGCCTCGGGCGACGGGTTCTTCCCGATGTACTGGGCGGCCAGTTGGTCGGCCGTCTCTCCGGCGAGTCGCGGGAGCAGGAAGAAGATCGCGAAGGTGACCACGCTGACGACCAGCAGCAAAATCGCCGCCGCGATGATCCTGCGGATGATGTAGGCAAACACAGTTGGGCGGCTCCGGCGGCCCGCCGCCGTCCGGGATCTTCCGGACGGCGGCGGGCGCCGCTGCCTTCACCTGCCTTCAGGGATGCGGAGCCAGGCTCTTACTTGGTGGAGCCGATGTTCAGGTAGTCGTACTCACCCGAGAACGCCGAGGTGGAGACCAGGTTGGTGGCGTTGTCCGGGCGGTACAGGAAGACCTTGAAGTAGGTCAGCGGGACGTAGACCGCCTGCTCCATGACCTTCTTGTCGACGTCGCCGTAGATCTTCTCGCGGGCGCCCTTGTCGGGGTTGATCGCGGCGTCGTCGATCATCTTGTTGACGGCGGAGTCGTTCAGCTGGGCCAGGTTGTTGTTGCCGGACGGCTTGATGGTGCGGCCGTCGACGATCTGCTGGAGGAAGCCGTAGCCGGTCGGCCAGTCGGCGCCCCACTGCATCATCATCAGGCCGATGTTGTGCTCGGCCGCGAACTGCGGGGACCCGGCGGCGTCCTGCAGGTACTTGCCCTGCGGGTACTGCTGGATCTCGGCGTTGATGCCGACCTTCTTCAGCGCGGCCTGGATCGAGGTGGCCGCGGCGACCTCGGTGGCGCGCTCGGTGCGGGCCGACAGGACGGTGTTGATGCCGCCCTCCTTGCCGCAGGCCTTCAGGGCTTCCTTGGCCTTGGCCTCGTCGCCCTTGTTGTCCTTGGTCTCGTACAGGTTGAAGTCCTGGTGGCCCGCGATGTCCGGCGGGAGGACCGTGTTGGCGATCTGGCCGCGGATCGGGCCGCCGAGCGCGGTCTGCACCGAGACCTTGTCGATCGCGTACTGGACGGCCTTGCGGCACTCGACGTTGTCGAACGGCGCGAGCTTGGAGTTGATCGCCATGTACACCAGACGGCCGCCGTAGGCGTTGTCGGTGCTGGCCTTCAGCTTCGGGTTCTGCAGGATCTGCGCCTGGGTCTGCGGGTCGACGCCGCCGCCCACCAGGTCGACCTGGGCGTTGCCGGCCAGCAGGTCCTTGTCGATGGTGGCCTGGTCGATGTTGAACTTGAGCACGATCTTGTCCGCGAGCTGCTTGCGGATCGGGTCGGTGCTCTTGTCCCAGTTGGTGTTCGGCACCAGGACGGCCTGCTTGCCGTCCTCGTAGGACTCGAACTTGTAGGAGCCCGAGGACGCGATCTTCTTCACGTACTCCGCACCGGTGTCCTTGGCCTGCGGGACGGGCACGGTCTCCGGGGCGCTGACCAGGTAGTCGAAGTCGGCGAAGGGGTGCTGCAGGTGGAAGACGATCGTGGTGTCGTCGGGCGTCTCGATCGAGTTGAGGCCGCCCTCCTTGTCCTTGTACGGACCCGCGTACGGCGTGGCGTTGTCGACCAGCAGGTCGTGGAAGTACACCGGGCCGTTGGAGTTCACGTCCAGCGCGTAGTTCGAGCGCTCGATGGCGTACTTGACGTCCTTCGAGGAGATCGGGGTGCCGTCGTCGTACTTCAGGCCCTTGCGGAGCTTGTACGTCCAGGTCAGGCCGTCCGCGCTCTGCTGGCCCATCGACTCGGCGAGGTCCGGGACGAGCTTGTTGCCCTCCTCGCCCGGCGCCGGGTTGAAGGTGGTCAGCGGCCGGCCGTACAGACGCGAGAAGTTGTAGATGTACGCGTAGTACGTGTTGCCCGGGTCGAGCGAGTCGGG
Organism: Kitasatospora sp. NPDC058063; assembly: GCF_042885395.1. Lineage (NCBI taxonomy): Bacteria > Bacillati > Actinomycetota > Actinomycetes > Kitasatosporales > Streptomycetaceae > Kitasatospora > Kitasatospora sp. NPDC058063. The sequence goes on along the minus strand of NZ_JBHVSD010000007.1, from coordinate 357,915 downwards.
GGTGCCCTTCATCTCGTAGGTCACCGTCCCGCCCTTCTTGTCCGAGGCGTTGACGATGCCCTTGGTGGCCGCGTTGGCACCGGAGCCGCCCTCGGCGGAGCCGGAGGCCGTGGACGACCCTCCGTTCTTCGACGAACTGGTGCAACCGGTCACGACCAGGACCGCGGCGGCAGCCGCCGCGGTCAGGGCGACGGTACGGGACCTACGCATGGGTGAGATCAACCCCTTGAGGATGTGGAGGAGGGATTCTGACGCACCGTCGAGTGACGGGTGGTCCGAGTGACGCAAGGTCAGTTGTTCTTGGGGTCGAGGGCGTCGCGCAGCCCGTCGCCGAGCAGGTTGAAGGCGAGCACGGTGACGAAGATCGCCAGGCCGGGGACCACCATGTACTGGGGGTCCACCTGGTAGTACCGGATCGCGTCCTGGAGCATCCCGCCCCAGGAGGCCTGCGGGGGCTGGATGCCGACGCCGAGGAAGCTCAGCCCGGCCTCGAAGAGGATGTTGGTCGGGATCAGGAGGGTCGAGTAGACCAGGATCGGACCGACCAGGTTGGGCAGCAGTTCCTTGAACAGGATGAACGGTCCGCGCGCGCCCAGGCTGCGGGCCGCGTGGACGAACTCCCGCTCGCGCAGCGAGAGCGTCTGGCCGCGCACGATCCGGCCCATGTAGGGCCAGTTGAAGAAGCCGATCACGAAGATCAGCACCAGCATGTGCAGCGGCAGGCCGTGCAGGCCGAACGCGCCGCCCTGGAGCGAGGTCGAGATCGCGATGGCGAAGAGCAGCAGCGGGAACGCCAGGAAGACGTCCATCACCCGGCTGATCAGGGTGTCCACCCAGCCGCCGTAGTAGCCGGCCATGATGCCGAGCACGGTGCCGATGGTGTTGGACAGCAGGGTCGCGCCGAAGGCGACCAGCAGGGAGACCCAGGAGCCCTCGATGACGCGGGTGAGCAGGTCACGGCCCTGGAGGGGGTCGACGCCGAGCGGGTGGTCCCAACTCATGCCGCCCCAGTCGCCGAACGGCAGACCGCCGAGGTCGGCGTCCAGCAGGTCCTGGTGGAGGGCGTCCGGGTCGAGCCCGAACATCGACTCGATCGGCTTGGCGAGCACGGCGAGCAGGATCAGCAGGATCACCACGACGCCGCCGGCGACGGCGGCCTTGTCCCGCTTGAAGCGGGTCCAGGCGATCTGGCCGAGGGAGCGGCCCTCGATCTTCTTGGCCGGGCTTGCGGTGGCGGGTGCCTCCGGATCGTTCCCGGCGGTGGTCACGGTTGCGGTCATGGTCAGTTGGTCCCCTCGCCGACGGTGGCCGGCCCACGGGTGCCGGTCGCCGGCTTCGGCGGTGCGGCTGCGGACGTGCGGAGGTGCTTAGGAGGAGCGGGTGTTGACGGCAGTGCGTCGTGCACAGGCACTGCCACCACGCGGGATGGGCGTCGCGTGGGCGGACTGTCGGCGTGCGCGCTCGCCCTTGTGGGGTTCAAGCACGCGCGGTGCGTTGCGCAGAACTCTCTGCCATCCGAACTGGCTTGCGCCAGCCCTGCCAACCGACAGATGCCCAACTGTGATCTGCGTGCATGCACCTCCCCGGTCTTCGGCATATACCTCTTCACATGGCTGTAACTGCCATGTCAAGATGGCCTGAGCACACATCCGGAAATTCGTCCGGAAAGCATCGAAGCCGACTTGATGGACAATCAAGTCGGCTTCGGGGAATGGGTTTTGGAATCAGCGCCCGGGGTAGCCGGGCCACGGCCGCTGCGGCGGCTGCTGCTGCCAGCCCTGCGCCGGCGGCTGGGTGCCGTACCCGTAGCCCGGCATCGACTGCCCCGGGTACGGCGGCGGGGGCACCGGCGGGTACGGACCGGTCGGCGGGCGGCCCGCCTCCCGGTCGAAGAACGGCCGCGCGTTGGCGCGCATCCACAGCGCCACCGGGTCGTACTCGTCCGACATCGCCACCGTCGACACCGCGAGCCCCTCCGGGGCCACCGCGATCGCGCGCTGCATCAGCGCCCGCACCGCCTCCACCGCCGGCGGCGAACTCTCGTACAGGTCGAGGCCGATGGCCAGGTACGGCTCCCCCACCGCGGGCTGCACCCAGGCCCTGCGCAGGGCCCGAACCGCGCGCACCTCGGCGGCCTGCCGCTCCAGCAGCGCGAAGAACGACTGGGCGTTCAGCTGCGGCTCGCTCAGCTTCAACGGCCCGGCCGGCAGCCGGTCCAGGCCCGCGGCGATCCGCCGCAGGTCCGCCCAGGGCACGCCGACGCCGCCGCCGGGCGCGTGCGGGTTGAGCCACAGGCCCCAGCGGGTGCGGTAGAGCGAGGCCGCGATCTCCCGGCCGGAGATGACCTCGTGGGCCCGCGCCCAGCCGGAGGCGGTCAGCTGCTCGGACGAGGTGACGGCCGGCGCGTAGCCGTGGCCGCTGATCTCCATGTTCCCGTACTGGGCGTCCGGGCTGCCCGGCGTGCCGTGCCACAGCAGCATCCAGACCTGGCCGTCCGCCAGCGCGTGCAGCAGCCGCTCGTACGCGTCGTAGCGCTCCGGCGCGACGTCGCGCAGGGCGCGCTCCAACGCGCCGGGATCAGCTCCCGGGCGCCCGGCCGGTGCCTGGCCCCAGGGCCCCGGCACACCGCCCGCTCCCGTTCCCGCACTCATGCGCCCACCTCGCCGCGCCTCTTTCCCTCAACCCGCCGGCCCGTCGGCCGTCTGCACGCACCCTATGGCGCTGCACCGGCCACCGCCACGGCGACGTGCCTTTGATACGAACCCCGCTCAGCCCCGCGAATAGAACGGCTGTACCCGGGTGAGCAGCCACTCGACCACCGGGTCGTCGGCGAGGTCGAGCAGTACGAGGTGGACGCCGCCGGGCAGCGGCGCGGTTCCCAGCGCTCGGCCGAGCGCGTCGTTCACCGCGGCCGGATCGGCCGGTACCGCCGGGTCCAGCTGGACGCCCACGAACATCACGGTCGGCTCGCCCTCGATGCTGGCCAGCGCCCTGCGGGCGGTCAACACTCCCGGCAGCGCCGACAGTTCGCCCCGGCAGGCGGCCAGGAAGTGCTCCGGGTCCTCGCCCGGCACCGGCTCGCGCAGCGCCACCCGGCCGCCGGTCGGCGCCGCGGCGTCGTCGGCGGCCTCCCAGCGGTCCCCGCGCGGACCGCGCCGCAGCTCGGCGACCCCCTGCGGCGGCACCGGGATGCCCACGGCCGCGTCGGGGTTCACCGCGATGCCCACGCCCAGCGGCAGCCCGCGGGCGAACTCCCACACCGGCGCCACCGCGAAGGCCATCCCCGGCGCCTGCTGGAGGAACACCTCCTGCGAGGAGAACACCGGCACGTACGGGTCGCCGCCCAGCTCGACGGTCGGCAGGTCCAGTGCCTGCCCCTGCGGATCGGCCCCGGCCGGCAGCGGCACCCACACCTGGCTGCGCGCCAGCACCTCGATCACCCGCGGCGTCGCGCCCGGGTCGCCCAGGGCCGCGGTCAGCACCTGCTCCAGCTCGTTGGCCGGCCAGGAACCGCCCGCCGGCGCCTCCTGCGGTCCGCCCCACCCCTGCTGCTGCTCCACCGGGTACCCCATGCGCCGCCGATCCCGCCCTCTGCCGCTCGGCCGCCCTCTGCTGCGCCGACGCGCAGCAGTCTAGGGCCCCCGGGCCCTCCCCTTTAGGGCTCGTGTTCGGGTGCCCCGCGGGCCCCGGTCCCGGGTGCCGTCCCGGGCCCGCGTCCGGATGCCGCGCGGTGTGACCGGGTCCCCTCTCCCCTCTCCGTCCCGGACGTGCCATGATGTGCCCGTCCGACGGCATGCGCCGCGGGCCCCCACAACTCCATACCGGCCGCTCGAACCCGCGCGGGAGAGCCCGGAGTGCCGTTCAGGCACAGCCGGCGCCGAAGGAGCAAGTCCTCCCCGGAATCTCTCAGGCACCCCTACCGCACGGGTTAGGCACATCTGGAAAGCGGCGCCCGGCCCTGTCGTGCGCCCACCCACGGTGCAAGCCGTCATGCTGTCCCCCAAGCTGGAAACAGCTGCGGGCGGCGGGCGGTGAAGCTCTCAGGTTCGACGACAGATGGGGAGACCCACGCCGCCGCATGCCCGCGCGCAGGGTCGGCCCCCAGCGGGTCCGGTCCGGCGCGTGCACCCCTGAGTGCCCCGACCGAGGAGTTCCTGGCCATGTCGTCCCTCCGCCTGACCGCGCTCGACGCGCTGCACCGCGCCCTCGGCGCGACCATGACCGACTTCGCCGGCTGGGACATGCCGCTGCGCTACGGCAGCGAGCGCGAGGAGCACCTCGCGGTCCGCACCCAGGCCGGTCTGTTCGACCTCTCGCACATGGGCGAGATCACCGTCACCGGCCCGCAGGCGGGCGAGATGCTGGACCACGCGCTGGTCGGCTTCGTCTCCGCGCTGGGCGTGCTGCGCGCCCGCTACACCATGATCTGCGCCGAGGACGGCGGCATCCTGGACGACCTGATCGTCTACCGCCTGCGCGAGGACGCCTTCCTGGTCGTCGCCAACGCCTCCAACGCCCAGCTGGTCCTCGACGAGCTGATCGCCCGTGCCAAGGGCTTCGACGCCGTCGTCACCGACGACCGCGACACCTACGCGCTGATCGCCGTCCAGGGCCCGGAGGCCACCGGCATCCTGGCGAAGACCACCGACGCCGACCTGCCCGGCCTGAAGTACTACGCGATCCTCCCGGCCCGGGTGGCCGACCGCGACGTGCTGCTCGCCCGCACCGGCTACACCGGTGAGGACGGCTTCGAGATCTTCTGCCGTCCGGCCGACGCCGAGGCGGTCTGGCAGGCGCTGACCGCCGCGGGCGAGGGCCACGGCCTGATCCCGTGCGGCCTGTCCTGCCGCGACACGCTGCGCCTGGAGGCCGGCATGCCGCTGTACGGGCACGAGCTGTCCACCGACCTCACCCCGTTCGACGCCGGCCTGGGCCGGGTCGTCCGCTTCGACAAGACCACCAACGAGGGCGCCTTCATCGGCCGCAAGGCGCTGGAGCAGGCCGCCGCCGCGGCCGAGACCAACCCGCCGAAGGTGCTGGTCGGCCTGGTCTCCGAGGGCAAGCGGGTTCCGCGCGCCGAGTACACCGTGGTCTCCACCGAGGGCGAGCCGATCGGCCGGATCACCTCCGGCTCGCCGTCCCCGACCCTGGGCAAGCCGATCGCGATGGCCTACGTCGACGCCGCCCACGCCGCCCCCGGCAGCACCGTCGCGGTGGACGTGCGCGGCAAGCACGAGCCCGTCCAGGTCGTGGCGCTGCCGTTCTACAAGCGCGCCCGCTGACCTGTCGCCGCGGCCCCCGTTTTTCCGTTTGCGCACGTCGCGGCCGTCCGCGCGGCGGCCCGCTTCGTCGTACCCGCTTCCCATCCTGGAGAATGACGCCATGAGCAACCCCCAGCACCTGCAGTACACCAAGGAGCACGAGTGGCTGACCGCGGCCGCGGACGGTGTCTCCACGGTCGGCATCACGGAGCACGCCGCCACCGCCCTCGGTGACATCGTCTACGTGCAGCTGCCCGAGGTCGGCGACACCGTGACCGCCGGCGAGACCTGTGGCGAGCTGGAGTCCACCAAGTCGGTCAGCGACCTGTACTCCCCGGTGACCGGCGAGGTCACCGAGATCAACCAGGACGTCATCGACGACCCGGCCTCCGTGAACGCGGACCCGTTCGGGAACGCCTGGCTGTTCAAGGTGCGCGTCGAGGCCACCGACGAGCTGCTCAGCGCCGACGAGTACGACGCGCTCATCAACCCCCAGGGCTGAGCCACCCGACGGGACGGGCCGCGCACGGCGGTCCGCCCCGCCCCGGCCCCTTTCCCTCCTCCTCCCGGGAAGACCACACCATGACGGTTCTCAACCAGTCCCTGCACGCCCTCGACCCGGAGATCGCCGCCGCGGTCGACGCCGAGCTGCACCGCCAGCAGACCACCCTGGAGATGATCGCCTCCGAGAACTTCGCCCCGGTGGCGGTCATGGAGGCCCAGGGCTCGGTGCTGACCAACAAGTACGCGGAGGGCTACCCCGGCCGCCGCTACTACGGCGGCTGCGAGCACGTCGACGTGGTCGAGCAGATCGCGATCGACCGCATCAAGGCACTGTTCGGCGCCGAGCACGCCAACGTCCAGCCGCACTCCGGCGCGCAGGCCAACGCCGCCGCGATGTTCGCGCTGATCCAGCCGGGTGACACCATCCTGGGCCTGAGCCTGGCCCACGGCGGTCACCTGACCCACGGCATGAAGATCAACTTCTCCGGCAAGCTCTACAACGTGGCCGCGTACCACGTGGACGAGAAGACCGGCCAGGTCGACATGGCCGAGGTCGAGCGCCTCGCCAAGGAGCACCAGCCGAAGCTGATCATCGCCGGCTGGTCGGCCTACCCGCGCCAGCTCGACTTCGCCGCGTTCCGCCGGATCGCCGACGAGGTCGGCGCGCTGCTCATGGTGGACATGGCGCACTTCGCCGGCCTGGTGGCCGCCGGGCTGCACCCGAACCCGGTGCCGTACGCGGACGTGGTCACCACCACCACCCACAAGACCCTGGGCGGCCCGCGCGGCGGCGTCATCCTGTCCAAGGCCGAGTTCGCCAAGAAGATCAACTCCGCGGTCTTCCCCGGCCAGCAGGGCGGCCCGCTGGAGCACGTGATCGCCGGCAAGGCGGTCGCCTTCAAGGTCGCGGCCTCGGAGGAGTTCAAGGAGCGCCAGCAGCGCACCCTGGACGGCGCCCGCATCCTCGCCGAGCGCCTGCTCCAGGCCGACGTGGCCGAGGCCGGCGCCAGCGTGCTCTCCGGTGGCACCGACGTCCACCTGGTCCTGGTCGACCTGCGCAACAGCCAGCTCGACGGCCAGCAGGCCGAGGACCGCCTGCACGAGGTCGGCATCACCGTCAACCGCAACGCCATCCCGAACGACCCGCGCCCGCCGATGGTCACCTCGGGCCTGCGCATCGGCACCCCGGCCCTCGCCACCCGCGGCTTCCAGGCCGAGGACTTCCGCGAGGTCGCCGACATCATCGCCGAGGCGCTCAAGCCCGCCTTCGACGAGACCGTCGCCACCGCACTGAAGGCCCGGGTCAGCGCCCTGGCCGACAAGTACCCGCTGTACCCGAACCTCTGATCACTCCGGTGATCGTTCGGGCGGGGTGACCGGCCTCACCCCTCCGGCGTACCTGGCACCCCGGGGCACCGCGCACACTGGACAGTGCGCGCGGTGCCCCGTCCCGTGTCGGCCCCTCCCTGCCCGCAAGTCCTTCCACGAGACCAGACAAGGACGTCCCCCGTGGCCATCAGCGTCTTCGACCTCTTCTCCATCGGCATCGGCCCGTCGAGCTCCCACACCGTGGGCCCGATGCGCGCCGCCCGGATGTTCGCCCGCCGACTGCGCTCCGAAGGCCTCCTGGACGGGGTGACGGGGGTGCGCGCCGAGCTGTACGGCTCGCTCGGCGCCACCGGCCACGGCCACGGCACCCCGAAGGCCGTCCTGCTGGGCCTGGAGAACGCCTCGCCCCGCACCATCGACGTCGACCAGGCCGACAAGGACGTCGAGCGGATCATCGCCGAGAAGCGGATCAACCTGGTCGGCGAGCACACCATCGACTTCGACCCGGACACCCAGCTGGTCCTGCACCGCCGCCGCTCGCTGCCGTACCACGCCAACGGCATGACCCTGTGGGCGTACGCGGCGGACGGCTCGACCCTGCTGGAGAAGACCTACTACTCGGTCGGCGGCGGCTTCGTGGTGGACGAGGACGCGATCGGCGCGGACCGGGTCAAGCCCGACGACACCGCGCTGAAGTACCCCTTCCGCACCGGTGACGAGCTGCTGCGGCTCAGCCGGGAGACCGGCCTGTCGATCTCCGGCCTGATGCTGGAGAACGAGAAGGCCTGGCGCAGCGAGGAGGAGATCCGGACCGGTCTGCTGGAGATCTGGTCCGTGATGCAGGAGTGCGTGCGGGCCGGCATGTCCCGCGAGGGCATCCTGCCGGGCGGGCTGAAGGTCCGCCGCCGGGCCGCGTCCGGCGCCCGTGCGCTGCGCGCCGAGGGCATCGGGCCGGCCAACGCGATGGAGTGGGTGACCCTCTACGCGATGGCCGTCAACGAGGAGAACGCCTCCGGGCGCCGGGTGGTCACCGCGCCGACCAACGGCGCCGCCGGGATCATCCCGGCCGTCCTGCACTACTACCTGAACTTCATCCCGGGCGCCGACGACGACGGCATCGTCCGCTTCCTGCTCGCGGCCGGCGCCATCGGCATGCTCTTCAAGGAGAACGCCTCCATCTCCGGCGCCGAGGTCGGCTGCCAGGGCGAGGTCGGCTCCGCCTGCTCGATGGCCGCGGGCGGCCTCGCCGAGGTCCTCGGCGGCACCCCCGAGCAGGTCGAGAACGCCGCCGAGATCGGCATCGAGCACAACCTCGGCCTCACCTGCGACCCGGTCGGCGGCCTCGTCCAGATCCCCTGCATCGAGCGCAACGGCATGGCGTCCGTCAAGGCCGTCACCGCGGCCCGGATGGCCCTGCGCGGCGACGGACGGCACCACGTCTCGCTGGACAAGGCGATCAAGACGATGAAGGAGACCGGGGCCGACATGAAGATCAAGTACAAGGAGACCTCGCGCGGCGGCCTCGCCGTGAACGTCATCGAGTGCTGATCACCCGCTGATCCCGACAGCCTGGCGGCCCCCGGCGGAGTTCTGCTCCGCCGGGGGCCGCTTCGCGTGCCCCGTACGCCTCAGGCCTTCGTCTCCGCCCGGGCTTCGGCCTTCGTCTCCGCCGGGGCACCGGCCTTCGTCTCCGCCGGGGCATCGGTCCGGGCTTCGGCCGGGGCATCGGCCCGGGTTCCGGCTCCGGCCGGCTCCGGGGCCCGGCTCGGGCGGACCAGGCAGGCGAAGGCCGTCGCCGCGGCCGCCAGCAGGACCCCGCCCACGACCGTGCCGTGCAGGCCGCCGGTGACCGCCGCCCCGACGGCGTCGCGGACCTCCGCCGGGAGGCCTTCGAGGGAAGCCGGGGTCAGCCCGCCGCCGGTGAGCCGGCCGGCCTCGGCGGACCCGAGGCGCTCCGTGAGGGAGTCCGTGAGCCGCGCCGTGTAGACCGCGCCGAGCGCCGCCATGCCGAGCGAGCCGCCGATGCTCCGCAGCAGCGTGACCACGCCCATCGCCGCGCCCATGTCCTGGGGCGGCACGGCCCCCATCGAGGTCAGCAGGGTGCTCTGCATCACCAGGCCGAGGCCGATCCCGGCAACGGCCGTGAGGGCCGAGGCCAGGGCGATCGGGGTGTCGGTGCGCAGGAGCAGCAGCAGTGCGCCGCCGACCAGGGTGAGCGCGCCGCCCAGCAGCGGGTAGCGCCGCTCGCCGCCCGGCCGGCCCATCAGCCGCGCCGTCACCAGCTGGGTGCCCATCATGCCGAGCATCAGCGGCAGCAGGAGCAGGCCGCCGGCGGTGGGCGAGGCGCCCCGGGCCAGTTGCAGGTAGAGCGGCAGGTAGCCGACCAGGGCGATCATCACCGCGCCGGCGAGGAGGCCGAGCACCTGCGCCACCGTGAAGTTGCGGTCGCGGAACAGCGCGGGCGGGATCAGCGGCCCGGGGGCGCGCAGTTCGGTCCGGACGAACCAGCCCAGCGCGGCCAGCGCGACGAACGCCGTGCCGAGGAGCACCGGGGAGGTCCAGGAGTAGGCGGTGCCGCCCCAGCTGCTGACCAGGGTGAGCGCGAGGATGCCGGTGGTCAGCAGGACGACCCCGGCCCAGTCGAACGGGGCGCGCACCCGCTCGGTCCGCAGCCGTACCCCGACGCCGACCGCGAGCAGCGCGACCAGCCCGACCGGCAGGTTGACGTAGAAGGCCCAGCGCCAGCTCAGACGTTCGGTGAGGAAGCCGCCGAGCAGCGGTCCGCCGATGAAGGCGATCGGCATCAGCACGCCGACCACCGACTGCACCCGCGCCCGGTCGGAGGCGGGGACGAGCACCCCGATCACCGAGAGCGCGCCGACCATCAGCCCGCCCGCCCCGATCCCCTGGAGGCCCCGGAAAGCGATCAACTGCCCCATGTCCTGGGCGAGTCCGGACAGCACCGAGCCCGCCAGGAACACCACCACCGCCCACTGGTAGGCGCCCTTGCGCCCGTACAGGTCGCCGAGCCGGCCCCAGAGCGGGGTGGCCGCGGCGGAGGTCAGCAGGTAGGCGGTGACCGCCCAGGAGAGGTGCTCCAGTCCGCCGAGGTCGCCGACGACGGTCGGCAGCGCGGTGCCGATGATCTGCCCGTCGAGGGCCGAGAGGAAGATGCCGAGCATCAGCCCGATGACACCGAGCAACGGCGGCTTGGGCCGCTCCTCGGCCTGGCCCTCGGCCTGCCTCTCGGCCTTTCCCCCGACCTGGTCCTCGACCGGTTCCGTGGCCATGGTGTCCGCCCCCTGCCCCGGCTCAGGCCGCGAACGGGCGGGCCCGGCGGGCGTCCCGCAGCGCCTGGGCCCACCAGACGAGCTGGTCGAGCATGGTCTTGGCGGCGGCGTCGGCGGCCGGGTCGATCGCCTTGCCGTCGGCGTCGAAGCACTGGCCGGCGCCGTGGAAGCTCACCGTGTTGCGGATCGTCGCCGCGTTCAGCTCGGCCAGCACCACCCGGAGCTGTTCGACGGCCCGCAGACCCCCCGACAGGCCGCCGTACGAGACGAAGGCGACCGGCTTGCCGTGCCACTGCCGGTTGTGCCAGTCGATGGCGTTCTTCAGCGGGGCCGGGAAGCTGTGGTTGTACTCGGGCGTGACGATCACGAAGGCGTCGGCCGCTTCCAGTCGGGGCGACACGGCGGCCAGCAACTCGGCGTCGCCCGGCGGGAGTTCGCCGCCGAAGGACGGGAAGGTGGTGGGCAGCGGGGTCTCCACCAGGTCGATCCGGTCGGCGGTCAGGTCGCCGTGGGCCTCCAGGTGGCCGAGCAGCCAGTCGGTGACCACCGGGCCGAAGCGGCCCTCGCGGGTGCTGCCGACGAGGACGGCGACCTTCAGGTGCTGCTCCTTCAGGTGCTGCTCCGTCAGGCTCTGCTCCGTGGACATGGGAATCCCCCTCCGGGACGAATGCTGTGTACGGCGTATCTGCCGGATACAACGTACACATCAGCGTGTACGTCGTCCACTGTGGATACGCCGTACACGCGGAGTGCTACGGTGGGCCCGACCCCAGTCGGAAGGAGCCCTCCCCGTGCCCGCTCAGCAGGCCCCAGCCGGGGACACCCCCGCCGGCGACGACAGGCCCCCGGCCTCGCTCTGGGAGCGCCTGGCCCGCCCGGCCCCCGCACCGCGCACCACCCTGACCCCGCAGCGGATCGCCGAGGCCGCCGTCGCCGTCGCCGACGCCGAGGGCCTGGAGGCCGTCACCATGCGCCGGCTCGCCGCCGAACTCGGCGTCGCCCCGATGGCCGCCTACCGGTACGTCTCCGGCAAGGACGAGCTCATCGAGCTGATGGTCGACTTCGTCTACGGCCGGCTCCCGCTGGGCACCCCCGCCGAGGACTGGCGGGACACCATGCGCGCCCTGGCCCTCAACCTGCGGGCCATGCACCTGGCCCACCCGTGGACCGTCCGGGCGGCCACCCCGTTCTCCCTCAGCCCCCACCAACTCGCCGTCCCCGAGCACGCGTTCGCCGCCCTGGCCGAACACGGCCTGGACGCCGACACCACCATGGCGGTGTTCCGCACCGTCACCGGCTACGTCCACGGCTCGGTCACCACCGAGGTCACCCTGAACACCCTGCGCCGCGAGCGCGGCTGGTCCGACGGCGACCAGACCCGGGCCGGCCTCGCCCCCCGGATGACCTGGCTGATGGACACCGGCCGCTACCCCAACTACCGGCGCTACCTCCACACCGCCACTCGCAAGGACGACCCCGACTGGCAGTTCGAGACCGGCCTCGACTGCGTCCTCGACGGCATCGCCGCCCACTTCGCCCTCTGACCGGCCCGCGCCGGAGGCCGGCCGGGCCGGCGCCCTACTCCCCGGCCTCCAGCCGCGCGGCGACGGCGCCCAGCCGCCCCATCGCACGGGCCACGCCCAGGCCGTCCATGTAGTCCCGGACGTGCACCAGCTGCCCGCCCCGGGCCCGCATGACCAGCAGGCCCGGCACGGTGAACGGCTCGCCGGTGCCGGCGTGCGTCCCGACCACCTGCTGCTCGACGGTGAGCACCTCCGGATCGGCCCCCGGATGGACGGCCACCTCCCGGATCTCCCGCGGCCGCGCCGCACTCGGGCCCCAGATCGCGCGGTACCCGGCCCGGATCTCCTCCCGTCCCCGGTACCGCTCGGGCACCCCGGGGAACAGGAACGGGAACTCGTGCACCCCGTCCTCCGCGTAGAGGTCGGCCAGGGCGTCCGCGTCCAGGTCGAGCATCGCCCGCCGGTAGCGGGCGAGCAGGTCGAGCGGGCCGGTGGCACTGTCGGGCATGACGGGATTCCCCTCGTACGGCACGGAAGTCGGCGGCCTCGGTCGGGCCCGCCGCCCGCAAGCCCAACAGGACGGGACCACCGACGGCAACCGGCTTCCGCGAACTCGCCGCTGCCGCACGGGAAGTCGGCCGGGCCGACTTCCCGTGCAGGGGCGTCGGGCCTACCGCCGGGCGGGGAGCGCCAGGAAGGCCAGGCCGGCGGCGAGGACGGCGAGGCCGCACCAGGAGAGCGCCGGCAGGCGCTCGCCCAGGGCGGCCACGCCGAGTACCGCCGCGACGGCCGGTTCGGCGAGGGTCAGGGTGGTGGCGGTCTGAGCGGTGGTGTGCCGCAGGCCGTGGCCGAACAGCCAGTACGCGAGGAAGGTGGTGACCACCGCGAGGTGCAGCACCACGCCCGCCCCGCGCGCCGAGGCGAGCCACTCCAGGTCACCCGCGAGCAGCACCGGCAGCACGATCAGTGCGCCGCCACCGAACATCGCGCCCATCACCCCGCCGGAGGGGTGCCCGGCCGTGATCAGCCGCCCGCCGATCAGCGAGTACCCGGCGTACGAGAGCCCCGAGAGCGCCGCCAGCAGCACCCCCAGCGGGTCCACCGCCCCACCGCCCCCGGCGAGTTCGGGGCCCAGCACCAGGAGCGCGCAGCCGAGCACGGCCAGCGCCGTGGCCCCGGCCCACCGCCCGCCCGGCCGTCCCTGCCGGGTGAGCCGGCCGAGCAGCCCGATGAACACCGGCGCGCTGCCGAGCGCGATCACGGTGGCCACCGCCACGCCCGTACGGCCGACCGCCGGGTAGAAGGTGACCGGATACCCGGCCACCGCGACCGCGCCGGCGGCGAGCAGCCACCGTTCGCGCGGCCCGCACTTCCGGGGCAGCACGCGGGCGGCGCGGTCGGTGAGGAGCAGCAGGAGCCCGCCGAGCACCAGCCCGGCGGCCCCGATCCCCGCCGCCGGGGCGCCGTCGGGCGCCAGCGAACTGGCCGTCCCGGTGGTGCCCCAGAGGACGGCGGCGATCAGGATCGGCCCCGCGCCACCGCGCGGGCGGGTGCGGCGGGGAGCCGTGGGAAGGGAACGGGCGGGCGAGGACAAACGATTCGGCACAGTCGTGGACTTCCGTCGTCGAAAACCGTCGGGGGAACTGGTTCCGAGAACGGGCGCACGCCGTCGGCCCACGGCGGCCGCCATCGGGCCGGGCCGGGGTCGCAGGGGTCAAGCCACCGAAGCGCGCGCCCGATCAGGCGCTGAGCGGTGGCAGCACGACGTGCCAGTACAGGTTCACGGGCCCGATGCTATCCGCCCGCCCAGGAACCCGCGCAGGAAGTCGACGGGCCCGACTTCCCGCGCGGCCGCCACCGGACCGGGCCGGAGCGCAGGCGCCCCACCCGCCCCCGGGACGCCGCCCCGCCCCTCCCGGGGGCGCGTTGCCCCACGCGTGCACCGACTGCCGGCCCGGGCCGCGACGTCCGGACGTAGCGGACCGTTCATCCACCCCTACGCTGAGTACCGACCCGTCGACACATGCCGGAAGGACCCGCCCGTGCGCCGCTCCCGCCTCGCGTTGTCCCTGGTCCTGACCACCGTGGTCGCCTCCGGCCTGGTCGCCGTCGACACCGTTCAGGACGAGCCGTACCTGTCCGTCAGCCTGCCGGTGCTCCGCGAACCGCAGGCCCAGCAGCTGCTCCACCGCATGACGGACCCGGTGCAGGACTGGGCGGAGTCCGGGGATCCGGCGGCCGTCGGCTATGCCGGGACGGTGATCGACCCGGCGAACCAGCACGCCGACATCTACTGGAAGGGCGAGGCCCCGGCCGAGGTCCGCTCCCTGCTCGACGCGAACGCCGCGAGCGCCGGCCCCGGCTACACCGTCGACGTCCACCGGAGCCCGTACTCCCGCGCCGAGATGCGCGCCGCGATCGACCGGTTCACCGCCGCCGTGGCGCCCGACGCGTGGACGTCGATCGGCCCGCAGGAGGACGGCACCGCCATCGCGATCACGTACGCGCGGGCGAAGGCGAAGCAGCTGACCGGCGGTGACACGGCCGCGCAGGCGTACTCCCGGCAGGCCGCCGGGATCGCCGGGATGCCGGTGACGGCCGGCGTCGAGGAGACCCCGGTCGCACTGTCCGGCAGCCGGCACTCCGACAGCGCGCCGCACTACGCGGGTGCCGAGGTGAGCACCGGAAAGGCGTCGTTCTGCTCGACGGCGTTCAGCGGCTGGAAGGGCGGGACGAAGGTGGTACTGACCGCCGCGCACTGCGGCGGCGGCCGGTACTACAACGGCACCGGGAGCTACATCGGCGACCTGTCCTCGGTCGGGGACGGCCTGGACGTCGGCATGATCGCGATCAGCGGGAGCGGCGGCGGCCGGTTCTACGACGGCGCCTGGTCGGACAGGGGCGGTTCGTCCCGGCACACGTACGGCGCCGGACGGAACAACGTCGGGGACCTGATCTGCCTCAGCGGTGCCCAGTCGGGCTGGAAGTGCGACGTGCAGATCAAGCGGGTCGACGTGGAGACGACGAACGACGAGGGCACGAGGATCAAGCCGGTGGACGTCGCGGAGTCGAAGGGCGGCGACCGCCGGGCGATCGCCGCGAAGGGCGACAGCGGCGGCCCGGCACTGGCGAACCCGTCCGGTCCGAACGGCGACATGGAGGCCCGCGGCGTGATCGTGGCCGCCCGGTCGGAGGTCGGCTGCCCGGCCGGGTCCACGGCGCACCCGACGACCTGCTACGCGCAGGTGATGTACGTGCCGATGACCCCGGTGGTGAACCGGATGGGCTTCTCGATCTCCTGACCCCGGGCGGTCGTCGGTGGGCCGCGCTGCGCGAGAAGTCGGCCGGGCCGACTTCCTGCGCGGCGGACCTCAGGTGGAGGGGCCGGGCTCGAAAGCGACGGAAACGGGCGAGGAGCCCCGGGCGTGAACACCGGGCGTGAACACCGGGGCTCCTCGATCGGCACTGCTCATGGTCACCGCGCGGCCGGGTGCGGGGATCCGATGGGCCAGCGCGGGCCGGTGTCCGGGTCGCCCTGCCAGGCCCACTGGGAGTCGGGGGTGATGGTGACGCCGTAGTCGTACAGGTCGGGACGCCCCAGGTCCTCCCACTGGGACCAGGCGGCCAGCAGTTCGTCACCGATGCGGCGCGGCCCGCCCTGCGACAGCAGCGGCGGCTCGCCATCGGCCCGGGCCACGAGCGTGGCCCATGACCGGTGGCCGTCGTGGACCCAGGCGTTGATGCCGTCGGCGTCCCGGGCGGTGAGCAGCACGGCGTCCGGGACGGCGACGCGCAGCGCGAACCGGAGGTGCCAGTCCTCCAGTGGGGCCAGGTCGCGGTCAACTGTCCGTCGGGTTTCGGGTTCGGCGTCGCCACGCACTGCGGCATAGGCGGCGCTGCCGGTGCCGGCCTGGGCCGGAGCGTGCCGGTCGCCCATGAACTGGGCCAGGCCCTGGACCCATCCCCAAGCACTGGCACCGTCGTCGGCGACGGTGAGGGCGACGTGTCCGAGTCGTCCCCAGGGGTAGACGATCCGTCCGCCCGGCCGGACCGCCGCCACCCAGGACCAGGGGACGGTCTCGACGGCGTAGGCGGCGTGGAGGCGGTCGACCGGGCCGCCGCCCGGCACACCGCCACCGGTACCGTCCCCGGCCGCCGCCTCGACGTCGAGCCCGGCGTCCGCGAGCCTGGCCCGGGCGAACGCGGCCAGGTGCTCGTCGACCTCGGTGGTGACCACCCGGCCCGGCCCGGCCCGCCAGGCGGACAGCGCCGCCGTCCAGCCCTGCCCCGTGCCGACGTCCCACACCCGGTGCCCCGGCTCCACCCGGAGGCTGTCCAGCATGTCCGCCACCACGGAGGGGGCGGACAGCGACGAGGACGGCCGGCCGCCGGTGAGCTGGGTGACCGCCGGGGAGTGGACCCCGGAGTACAGCTCGTCCGCCCAGCCGTCCGGATCCACCGCGCGGTCGAGCGACACGTAGGACCGGCCGTCCCACCGCCACAGCCGGTCCGGCGCGAACCCGTCCCGGGGCAGCGCGGCGAAGGCCTCGCGCAGCCACGGCGAGCCGGCCGGCCACGCCCCGCACCGCTCCATCTCGGTGTGCAGGCCTGCCCGGTGTCCGGTCAAGCCGCCGCCGTCGCTCGCCGTCACTTCTTGTGCTTCCCGTTACCCGGCGGCGGAACTTCGACCTTGCTGTCGCTGTTGTTGGGCGGCGGCGTTCCCTGCCCGGGGTCCGGCGGCTGCTTCTCGTGCTCACCCATCGCAGCGTCCCTTCGGTCGGGTCCAACGGTCGGTGACCAATCTGGCGCGGCACCGCACCAGCCGGTAGTGGCGTGCGGGAGCGGCCGGGGGCGCGTGCGCGTGTGTGTCCCGCCGGACGCCGCGGGGAACACCCGGGCCGCGCAGGAAGTCGACGGGGCCGACTTCCTGCGCGGCCGGTCATCAGGAGGCCTTCGCCCTGTTCGGAGGGCGTCATCATGGTTCGCCCCGAATACAGGCTTGGTTGCCGACGGCCCACTGGGGATGCGGCTGCCACCGGAGGCGTCGGCGCCTGGAAAACCCCCGGCGGGCCTTCCGGGCGCTGCCGTAGGATCCGGCCCCGTGCAGAGTGACGATACGACCGCTTCCGAGAGTGCCCAGGGGGCCGAGAGGCCCAGCGGCCTCCGGGCGATCTGGGCGAACACCCTGGAGCCGGTGGCTCCGCTGCCCTGGTACCGGCGGGTGCCCCGCAATGTTGTGATCGCGGCGGTCGTGGTCGTCGCCCTGTTCGCCGCGGTGACCGTCGCGGCGGTGACCGGGGCCGGCGCCCCGACGCGGCACCGGATCGTGCTCGCGGACCGGATCGGCGACCAGGTGCGGCTCCCGGACGCGGACAGCACTCTGGCCCTGCGCGCCGACTACGAGCGGCGGATGACGGCCCTGCGGCCGTACCGGGAGCTGACGGTGGCCGGCTACGGCGCCGCCGGGTCGACCAGGACCACGCTGACCGTGATCGGGCTGACCGGCAGCTACCCGGACGTCCGGCGGGAGCTGGACAAGTACTTCGGCAGGCTGACGACGATCGACCCGTCGGGTGAGACGGTGGTCGACCGCCTGGACTACCCGGCCGGCCCTCTCGGCGGCGCGCTGGACTGCGCGGTGCTCGACCTCCCGGCCGCGTTCCAGACCACCTGCGCCTGGGCGGACGGCAACACCGTCGGCATCGTCGTCGACGAGACGGGCGCCAGTGAGCCCGAGGAACTGGCCCGGCGCACGCTGGACATCCGGGCCGCCGTCGAGGTCGAGGCGAAGGACTGACCGAAGGCCCGGCCGGAACTGTCGGACACGCCTTAGGGTCGGCGGAATGAAACCCAACCTTGTGGACCCGGCAACGGTCACCACGGAGATGGCCCTGCAGATTCGCACGTGGCGAGTCGACGAGGAGTTCAGCTGGCGCGCCGTGGCCCGGGCCGCGACCGACCTGTGGAGCTCCGAGTACGGCAGCAACCAGATCTACGGCAGGGAGCTCTGCGTGGCCGCCGCGAAGGTGCTGGGCGAGGACCCCGACGGGGAGCCGTGGAACTGACCCCCGGGGGTGAGCACAGGAAGTCGGGCGGGCCGACTTCCTGTGCGGGCGGCGAACCTTGTGGTCAGTCGCGGGCCGGTGGCGGGGACCAGAGGCCCAACCACTGGTCGGCGCCGAAGGCCTCGAAGCGCTCCACCTCGGTGAAGCCCAGCTTCGCCGCGAGGCGCATCGAGGGGAGGTTCGCGGTCTGGGTGGCGAGCACCACCGGCTCGCCGGGGAGCACGCCCGCGAACCAGTCGAGTGCCGCCGCACACGCCTCGGCGGCGTAGCCGCGCCCCCACGCCCGCGGCAGGAACAGGTAGCCGAGCTCGGCCCTCTCGCCGACCCGGCCGACGCGCCCCGCCTCCTTGCGGAGCAGGACCTGGCCGATCGTCTCCCCGTCGAGATCGACCGCGAGGACGCCGGGGCTCCGGCTGGGAACCCCGGGCATCTCGCGCTCGATCTCGTCACGCGGCCGGGCTCCACCGAGGTAGGTGTTCACCTCAGGCGAGGCCAGCAGCTCGATGAACGCCGCACGGTCCCGGGCCTCGGGCTCGCGGAGCACGAGCCGCTCGGTCCTGATCGGGGCGGACGGCGGCCAGGGAAGGGGGCGCACGGTGGTCTCCTGATCCTCTCGGGCGGCGACTTTCCGGCGCCGTCGAAGATCAGGACGCGCTCTAGCGCGACGCCAGTTGCGTGCGCCCGGAGGACGGGCTCAGCCGTGCGGGTTGGCCGGGGTGGGGAGGGCCAGTTCGCACCAGACGGTCTTGCCGATGTAGCCCTCACCGCGCAGGTGGGCGCCCCAGGAGGTGGAGAGGGAGGCGACGAGTCCGAGGCCACGGCCCGACTCGTCGTCGAGGGTCGCGTGGCGCAGGGTCGGGAGGTTGGCGTTCGCATCGGAGACCTCGATGCGGAGGAGGGAGTCGGTGGGGAGGAGGACGCGGACGCCGATCATCCGGTCACGCTGGGAGCGGGCGTGACGGCAGGCGTTGGTGACGAGTTCGCTGAGGAGGACGAGCCCGGTCTCGGCGGAGTCGACGGGCACCTCCCACTCGAAGGCCTGCCGGATGAAACGGATCCGGGCACGGCCGGCGCTGCGAGGGAGGCGGGGGAACATCCACTCGACGACATCGACGGGGTGAGTGAGCATCAGAGTCCTTGGGGGGGCGTACGGACGGCTTCACTCGGGAGAGCTGAGTTCGGCCATTTCACCCTTCAAGCGTCGGCAGCCGGGCATAGCCTCAGCAGTAACGCGATATGTACAGCGAGAGCTTGACCGCCCTGTGACCAGGGCAGGGAGGGGCACCGGCGATGAGCGCGCCGAAGGAGAACCCGATGTCGTGGAAGTACTGCGGCGATCAGCTCAAGCGGTGGCGTGCGAAGGCGGGCGTGACCCGGGAGCAGCTGAGCAAGGAGGCCTGCTACGACATCGAGAGCGTGCGATCGATGGAGGCGGGGAGGCGGAAGCCGTCTCTCAAGCTGCTTCAGGTGGCGGATGAGTTGTGCGACGCGAAGGGGATGCTGGTGGCTGCCGAGCCGTATCTTCTTCCGGAGACCAAGCCGGCGCGCAGTGATGTTTTCTTCGACGCCGAGAAGGAGGCAGCTGCCTGCTACTTCTTTGAGGCTCTCTATATCCCGGGCTTGATGCAGACCGAGGACTATGCCAGGGCGATCCTCAGCCGCCACATGCCCCCTGTGGACAGCGCCACCATTGAAGAACGTGTGGCGTCTCGCCTCAAGCGACAAGAGAGGCTCATGGAGCCCGAGGTGCTGTTCAGTTTCACCATCTATGAAGCGGCCCTCCACACTTCCATCGGTGGCAAGGAGGTCATGAAGGAGCAGCTCCATCGGCTGCTTGAGTTCGAGGACTCACGCAACATCCAAATCCAGATCGTACCTACCAAGCAGATGCCCCCTTCCGGACTCTCGGGATCGCTCACCATCTTGGAAACGATCAACAATGAGCAGTATGCGTATGTTGAGACGCATCTGACGAACGCTCTTCACTCCGAACCACGACTCGTAGGCCAGCTCAGCCGACGCCACGCGATGATCCGCTCACAAGCCCTGAACTCGCAGGAATCAGCACAGCTCATCCGAAAGACACTGGAGCAACTATGAACGCCACCATGCCGTGGTTCCGCTCTAGCTACAGCGACCACGACGCTGGCAACTGCGTCGAAGTCGCCCCCTCCCCCACCACCATCCACGTCCGCGACTCCAAGGACAAAGCCGGTCCGACCCTCGCCTTCTCCCCCGCCGCCTGGTCGGCCTTCGTTGCCTTCGCGGCCGAAGCTCAAGCCACCGAGCCCGAGTGACCCCTTAGTGGAACGGGTGGGTAACCACCTTCCAACCACCCCCGCACGCAGCAGATATGACTTATCGTCACGACTTCTCCACGGGCAGTTCCCCCATGTAGCGTGCGCACTAACGAAACAACCCCCGCCGGTGCAGCAACACCGAACGGGGGTCTGACCGGCACGATCGAAGGCTCGATCCTGTGGCTACCCAGAACTCTACCGTCATGGCCTCCCCCGGATACGGCAAGCAGTCGGCCCCCGGGCAACTCCCCCCGGCGGCGGACGACTTCACCCACCTACCGGCCCGCGAGGCATACCTCGCCAGCCTGATCAACCAGCTCCCCGACGGCGCCGCGATGGACGTGAAGACCCTCGCCGCACACCAGCCCCTCTTCGGGCAGATGGCCGTCCGCTCGGCTCTCAACAAGCTCTCCACCGCAGGTCACCTGCGCCGTGTCCGGGAACGGGTCAACGCCGAACACCCCCAGTGGGTGTTCCGCACCTACTTCTCCCGGACGCCCCGCTCCGACGCCTGGTGGAACCACTTCCTCGCCACCGGGGGCACCGGGGAGGCGTCAACGGATTCCGCACCCGATCCCCCGGAAGAGCGAACGCGCAACCGCACCCCCCTCACCTCGGTCGCCTATGCCGCCCTCGCCGGCCTCGGCATCGCGGACGCCCGCCTCTCCCTCTCCGCCACCGACTGCGAAGCGCTCGAACCGCTCGCCGCCGAGTGGTTCGCCCGGGGCGCCACCCTGGCCCTCTTCGTGAACGCCCTCACCTCGGGCCTGCCCACCCCGGTCCACAGCCCGGCGGCCCTCACCCGCCGCCGCCTGATCGACAAGCTTCCGCCCGAACGCCCGCATCTGCCGGAAGCCGTCCGCATCCCCGAGTGCACCGACTGCCGGACCCCCTGCCGACCGCAGGCCCTCCTCGGCGGCCTCTGCCGCGCCTGCCGCAGCAGCAGCGGAACGGCGACCCGACCGCCCCGCCCTGGCGGCCTCTCCCCGACCGCGGTCCGGGCGCACGCCGCACGAGCCCGTCAAGCCATGGTCACATCGCCGCGTTCGTGAATATTCACAGGCAATGGCGTTAACCTATGCAAAATCCAAAGGTGAACTAGGTAACAAGCCTTGCATTCCAAGACGCCTGGTTTGCCCGCATGCTGAGATCCGTGCGATAGTCGAAGCAGCCCAACGGCGGGCGACACCGCACGCCGCCCTGGGCCGATGACTTCGGCGGGCCCGACCTGGCACTGCCGACGCCCATCGCGCGGCACGCACCCCCTTGGCCGGCGCGATGACCTGCAAGGGCCCCCGCCCGCCGGACCACGGCGAATCCGGGGGCCTTGCGTGTTTTCCGGGGAAACCGTCGGCCCCGCCCGGACCCCTCATGGCCGCTCGCGCACCTTCAGGACCGCTCGCGCACCTTCAGCTCGAACCAGACACCCTTGCCCCGCGGCAGCAGGTCCGCGCCCCAGCGGTCGGCGAGGTCGTCGACGATCTTCAGCCCCCGACCCCGCTCGTTCACCGGCCTGGCCTCGGCGAGGATCATGCAGGGCAGCGCCCGGGAGGAGTCCCGGACCTCGATCCGGAGCCAGCCGGGCTTGCGGCTGACGTGCAGGCCGATGGTGCGCCCGGCCGCGTGCCGCACCGCGTTGGCCACCAGCTCGCTGGTGAGCAACTCCCCGGCCTCCAGGCACTGGTGGAGATCCCAGGACTCCAGGACGGAGAGCACCAGTCTGCGGGCCACCGGGCCGGACTCCGGCCGGGACGGCAGCCGCACCTCGTTGGGCGCCGACTGGTCGCACAGTCTGCCGGAGTACAGCTCCTCCAGTTCCTCGGAGGTGAGCCGCTCCAGCGCCGAGAGCCCGCCGCCCTGGACGTCGATCCAGGAAACCTCGGCCACCGCGCCGACCCCGGGAACCGATGACTGATCTGCTTCGCCCCAACCCGCCATGCGGACCATCATTGCGGAACGCAAGCAGCCGCGTACGGACAATGAGCAAACGATCTCCGCGAGTCGGCATATGCCGGAAGCAAGAAGGGGTCACCCGGGCCGACTTCCGTCAATCCCGGGTTGACCCCTCGCACGCCTCAGCAGCCGGTCACCAGGTGCTCCACGGCATGTTCCAGCCGCTCAGCCCGTTCGCCGGGTCGAGCGTCTCCTTCCGGATCGAGTTCTTCACGACCATCACGTCGCCGACCAGCGAGCCGTCGTAGAACTTGCCCATGGAGGTGTTGGCGCCGCCGCCCTCGACGTCCTTGAGGCCCACGCAGCCGTGGCTGACGTTGTCCTCGCCGAAGGTGCTGCTGCTGCTCCAGTAGTTGCCGTGCACGTACGTGCCGGAGGTGGTCAGCCGCATCGAGTGCGGGACCTGGAGGTCGTACGGCGCGCCGGTCATCCCGGGCAGGGTGCTGGACTGCATCCGCACCACGCCCTCCTTGGACATGACCACCATCGTGCCGTTCCAGGTGGGGTGTTCGGGCGCGCCGGCGCTGATGTCGATGTCGCTCGACACACCATCCCGTACGACCGTCATCTTGTGTGCCGCGGCGTCAACCGTCGAAACCTGGGACCGCCCGATCGTGAAGGGCTCGTCCCGGTCCGCGCCGTACACCCCCGTGGCGATCTCGACGCTCTTGAGCCGGTAGTGCACGACCACCTTGGTCCCGGGCGTCCAGTACTGCTCCGGGCGGAAGTCCAGCCGGCGGTCGTCGAACCAGTGGCCCTTGACCACGGTGCCGTTGTCGGTCTGGAAGGTGATGCCCCGCAGGACCTCGTCCTTGTTCTTGACGTCCTTGCCGAAGTTCACCGAGACGATCATGCCGACGCCGTACGTGGCGTCGTTGTCCACGTTGTCGGAGGCCTTGACGAGCGCCGTCGGCGTCAGCGTGGTGAAGCTGCTGTCCGCCGTGGCGACCGCGCCGTTCGCGTCCGCGGCCATCGCGCTGACCTGGTAGGCGGTGCCCACCTCCAGGCCGGCCGTGGGCGTCCAGGAGGCGCCGTCGGCGGAGATGGTACCGGGGACCTCCTTTCCGGCCTTGTCGCTCACCTTGACGGTGGTGAGCCTGCCCCCGGTCGCGCCGATCCTGAGCGCGTTCGGCGCCACGTCCACCGAACCGGCCTTGGGCTCGATGCTCACGGCGGCCGTGGAGACCTTCGGCACCGCGCTGGTGGGCGCCGCCGCGGGCGCCGTGGGCGTGGCAGCGGCCGCGCCGGCCCCCAGGTCGGCCTTGGCCGCGCTGCCCCCCGCACCCCCGCCGCCCCCGCCGCAGGCCGCCGTCAGCGTCATCGCCCCGCCGACCAGACCGACCGCCACCACTCTGCGTATCGACCTCAACGTCGATTCCCTCCCTCAGAAGATCCGAGAAACTCCCCGTGGACCCGACGGACCCGACCGGCTGCACGCACCCGGCCACCGGAAAGGTTGCGTCACGCGTGGGGCTGATCGCCCCGGAAACCGCGGCGGCCCGACCCCAACGGGTGAGGATCGGGCCGCGCTGCGAAGGACTCGCCGGAGGGCCCGGGTATCCGGGCCCTCCGGCGGGTAGGGCCTACCAGTTGGCCCAGTCCACGTTCCAGCCGCCCAGCCCGTTGGAGGGCGCGACGGTCTTCTCCTTGGTGTTCACGACCTTGATCGGGTCGCCGATCATCGAGTCGTTGAAGAACTTGCCCGCGACCGAGCTGTCGCTGCCGCCCTTCACGTCCTGCATCGACACGCAGCCGTGGCTGGCGTTGGTCTTGCCGAACGGGCTGGCCCAGTAGTTGCCGTGCACGAAGGTGCCGGAGGTGGTCAGCCGCATCGCGTGCGGCACGTCCTGGATGTCGTACTCGCCGCCGAGACCGACGGTCTGCGAGTTCATCCGGGTGACCTTCTCCTTGGACATGACCACCATCGTCCCGCCCCAGGACGGCGTGGCGTCCGCGCCCAGGGTGACCGGCAGGGTGGCGCTCTGGCCGTCCCGCTCCACGGTCATCTGGTGCGACTTGGCGTCCGCGGTGGAGATCATCGACCGGCCGATGGTGAACGGCTCGTCCTTGTCCACGTCGCCGTAGATGCCGGGCGCGACCTCGACGTTCTTCAGCCGGTACTTGACGGTCACCTTGGTGCCCGGCGCCCAGTACTGCTCCGGGCGGAAGTCCACCCGGCGGTCGCCGAACCAGTGGCCCTTGACCACGGTGCCGTTGCTGGCCTCGATGCTGATGCCCTTGACGACGGCGTCCTTGTTCTTGACGTCCTTGTTGAAGTTCACCGAGACGATCATGCCGACGCCGTAGGTGGCGCCGTCGCTGATGTTGTCGTTGGTGGCGATCTTCTTGTCCGGCGTCAGGGTGGTGAACGAGGTGGTGGACGCGGCCACCAGGCCCTCGCCGTCCTTGGCCTGCGCGTTCACCTTGTACGCCATGCCGACCGCGAGCGCCCCCGCGGGCTTCCAGCCGGCGCCGTCCGGGGTGATCGCCCCGTCGACCGGCTTGCCGTCCTTGTCGGTCACCTCGACCGTGGTGAGCTTGCCGTTGGAGACGGACACCTGGAGCCCGTTCGGCGGGACGTCCTGGGCACCGTCCTTCGGCTCGACGGCGAGCACCGCGGCCGAGGGCTTCGGCGTGGCCGACCCGCCCCCGTCCGCCGCGGCCGACGCCGAGGCGCCACCGCCGGCCGCCGAACCGCCCGAACCCCCCGAACCGCTGCCCTTGTCGTCATTGCAGGCGGCAGTGAGCAGCAGCACCCCACCCATGACCAGCGCCATCGCACTCCTGCGCCCGTAGCGGTTGGTGGTGCGTATCGCTGCCTCGGCCGTCTTACCCGTCTTCACGGTTTCTCCCCTCCCGGTATTCACTCACTTGACGCGCTGAGTGCCCCCATGAGTTGCACTGTCCGGCCGATCTTTCCGGCCGGACCCCGGACGCGCCGGAGCAGGATAACTAAGCCATCCGAGTGAAAGCTGAGGGGAGTCGGGTTGACGGCATGTGAAGCAGCCGTGAAGTCGGGACGGAACGGGACGGAAACCCCTTACGGCACGGGCGGCACGGGCGGCACGGCCGTCACGGGCGGCGCGGGCGGCACAGCGGGCACGGAAACCACGGCCGACGGCCCGGCCGGCCCGGACACCCCGGCCGACGGAAACCCGGCCGACGGAACCCCGGACTCGGACGCCCCCGCCGACGCCGCCTGCGGCAGCGCGCTCCCCGCCACCCACTGCTCCCACGGCACGTTCCAGCCGTTGAGCCCGTTCTGCGGCGGCACGAAGTCCCCGGACGAGGCCCTCACCTCCAGCACGTCCCCCGGGATGGTGTGCTCGAACAGCCAGCCCGCCGGGGAGTCCTTGCTCGCCCCGCCCTTGGCATCGGCCAGCCCGATGCAGCCGTGGCTCGTGTTGGCGGCGCCGAACACCCTCTGGTCCGCCCAGTAGTTGCCGTGCACGAAGGTGCCGGAGGTGGTGAGCCGCATGGCGTGCGGGACGTCCTTGATGTCGTACTCGTCGCCCATGCCGACGGTCTGCGAATCCATCCGGGTCACCCTGTACTTCTCCGACACCACCATCACGCCCCGGTAGGTGGAGTGGTCCGGGCTGCCGCCGGAGACCTTGAGCACCCGGACGACCGTGCCGCCCTGGCCGGCCCGGACGGTCAGGGTGTGGGCGTCCAGGTCGACGGTGGAGACCTGCGCCCGGCCGACGGTGAAGTGCAGGTCCCGGCTCTGGGTGCCGAACTCCCCCGGCGCGCCCTGCACATCCTTGAGCCGCAGCGCCACCGTGACCCTGGTGCCGGCCGCCCAGTACTGCTGCGGGCGGAAGTCCAGCCGCTGGCCGCCGAACCAGTGCGCGGCCACCGGCACCGGCGGGTCGGCGGCGACCTGAACGGCCTTCTCCACCGCCGCCCGGTCGGTGATCGGACGGCTGAAGCGCAGCGAGACCGGCATGCCGACGCCGACCGTGGAGCCGTCCTCCGGGGTGAAGAACGCCACGAAGGTGTGCGCCCGGGCGACGGTCGTGAACGCCGAGTGCTGGGCCGCCTTCTGGCCCTGGTCGTCCTCGGCGACGGAGTCCAGGGTGAACGCGGTGCCGAGCGGCAGCGGGCCGTCCGGCGCCCAGCCGGTGCCGTCCGGGGCGATCGTGCCGGGCACCTCGGTGCCCTTGGCGTCGGCCAGCCGGACGGAGACCAGCCGGCCCTGCGCGGCGTTCACCCGCACGGCGCCCTCCGGCTGCACGTCCTGCGCGCCGTCGGCCGGCGTCGTGGTGAGCACCGCCCGGGACGGCGCCGCCGGCGCGGTGCGCCCACCGGCCGCGGCCGCGTCCCCGTCCGGCAGGGCCGTGGAGCCGCCGCCGCAACCCGTCAGGACCGCCAGGCAGCAGGCCACCGCCGCCGCGCCCCGCGCCCACACCCGTCCTCGGCGCCGCATCCCGGGGCCCTCCCACTGTTCGCGTCCGACGCCGGGAACAACGAGGCGCATCGACACGGGGACACGCCGATCGCCCCGGAATCCCCCCGTCCCGTCAACCCGCCACCCTGGCCGCCATCCGCCGGTAAGCCCCCGTTCAACGGCTTCCGATCTGCGCAATCCGGGAAGGAGAAGGTGAACGGGGTCCGGGACACCCCGCCCAGGGAGGGTGCGGCCATGGCGTCAGGGCAGGAGCTGGAAGCCGGGGTACGGCCGGTCGGCGGTCCGCACCGCACCGCCGAACCGCCCTGGCCCGGCAGCTGGCAGCCGCTCGGCGCCCGCTGCCGCACCGACCGGCGCGGCCGCCGGGGCACCAACTTCGCGCTCTGGGCGGCCGGCGCCGAGGCCGTCGAGCTGTGCCTGTTCGACGAGGACGGCCGGGAGAGCCGGCACCACCTCACCGAGCAGGACGTCCAGATCTGGCACGGCTTCCTCCCCGGCGTGCGCCCCGGCACCCGCTACGGCTTCCGCGTGCACGGCCGCTGGGACCCGTGGACCGGCGCCCGCTGGAACCCGGCCAAGCTGCTGCTCGACCCGTACGCCCGTGCCGTGGACGGCTGTTACACCTCGCACGACGCCGTCTGCTCCGCCGTCCGCAACTGGCCCGAGGCGGACGTCGCCGACACCGTCCGGGACAACCGCGACTCCGCGCCGTACGTGCCCAGATCCGTGGTCGTCCACGACGACGACGACTGGTCCGACGACCACCGCCCGAGGACCCCGTGGGCCGAGACGGTGCTCTACGAACTGCACGTGCGCGGCTTCACCATGCGCCACCCCGAGGTCCCGCCGCAGCTGCGCGGCACCTACGCCGGCCTCGCCCACCCCGCCGCCGTCGCCCACCTCACCCGCCTCGGGGTGACCGCCGTCGAGCTGCTGCCGGTGCACCAGCACGCCAGCGAGGACCACCTGCAGGCCCGCGGACTGGTCAACTACTGGGGCTACAACACGATCGGCTACTTCGCCCCGCACGCCGGCTACTCCGCCTCCGGCTCCCGCGGCGGCCAGGTCGGCGAGTTCAAGCGGATGGTCCGCGCCCTGCACGCCGCCGGGATCGAGGTGATCCTGGACGTGGTGTTCAACCACACCGCCGAGGGCGGCGCGCTCGGCCCGGCGCTCTCGCTGCGCGGCATCGACAACGCCGCCTACTACCGCCTCCCGCCCAACCGCCCCCGCGGCTACGCCGACTACACCGGCTGCGGCAACACCCTGGACACCCGCCGCCCGCAGGTGATCCGGCTGATCACCGACTCGCTGCGCTACTGGGTCGCCGAGATGGGCGTGGACGGCTTCCGCTTCGACCTGGCCGCCGCGCTGGCCCGCGGCGGACCGAACGGCGGCGACGCCGTCGACATGGACCACCCCTTCCTCGCCGCCGTCGCCCAGGACCCCCTGCTCAGCCGGGTGAAGCTGATCGCCGAGCCCTGGGACGTGGGCCCGGGCGGCTACCAGGTCGGCGGCTTCCCCCCGCTGTGGGCCGAGTGGAACGACAAGTACCGCGACACCGTACGGGACTTCTGGCGCGGCGCCCGCCCGGACGTGCGCGAGCTCGGCTACCGCCTCTCCGGCTCCTCCGACCTCTACCAGCGGGCCGGCCGCCGCCCGGGCGCCTCGGTCAACTACGTGACGGCGCACGACGGTTTCACCCTGCGCGACCTGGTCTCCTACGACCGCAAGCACAACGAGGCCAACGGCGAGGACAACCGGGACGGCACCGAGGACAACCGCTCCTGGAACCACGGCGCCGAGGGCGAGACCGCCGACCCGGCGGTCAACTCCCTGCGCCTGCGCCAGCTGCGCAACCTGACGGCCACCCTGCTGCTCTCCGCCGGCGTCCCGATGATCACCGCCGGCGACGAGCTGGGCCGCACCCAGGGCGGCAACAACAACGCCTACTGCCAGGACAACGAGGTCGGCTGGCTGGACTGGTCACTGCTGGAGCAGCCCGGCTGGCAGGAGCTGTGCGAACTCACCGCCCGGCTGGTCCGGCTGCGCCGGGCCCACCCAGTGCTGCGCCGCCGGGCGTTCTTCTCCGGCCGCGCCACCGCCCCCGGCGGCCGGCCCGACCTCGTCTGGTTCACCCCGCGGGGCACCGAGATGACCGAGGCCGACTGGTTCGCGCCGACCGCCTGCCTCGGCATGCTGCTCTGCGGGACCGCGCTGTCCGAACGGGACGAGGCCGGGCTGCCGCTCAGCGACGACAGCTTCCTGCTGCTGCTCAACGCGGGCCACGAACCGGTGGTGTTCACCCTGCCCGGCGAGCCCCGGGCGGCGCCGGCCGCCGGGCAGGAGGCGGCGGCCGGCTGGGAGACCGCGGCCGGGCGGGAGGCGGCGGCCGGCTGGGAGACGGTGATCGACACCGCCGCGGGCCCGGACGGACCGTGCCCGCGCGGCGCCGTCGTGCTGGGCGGGCGCTCGCTGCGGCTGCTGCGCGCACCCGCCGTCTGAGGGCCCGGGCTCAGCCGCGGGCGTGCCCGAGCTCGACGTTCTCCAGCACCCCGATCGCGTCCGGCACCAGCACCGCCGCCGAGTAGTAGGTGCTGACCAGGTAGGAGGCGATCGCCTTCTCGTCGATGCCCATGAACCGCACGTTCAGGCCCGGCTCCACCTCGTCCGGGATGCCGACCTGGGTGAGGCCGACCACGCCCTGGTTGTCCTCGCCGACGCGCATCGCGATGAACGCGGTGGTCTGCTGGCCGGACACCGGGATCTTGTTGCACGGGAAGATCGGCACCCCGCGCCAGGTCGGCCGCTGCTTGCCGAGGACGTCGACGGTGGACGGGTAGACGCCGGCCCGGTTGCACTCCCGCTCGAAGGCCGCGATCGCCCGCGGGTGGGCGAACAGGTAGTCGGTGTCACGGCGCATGCTCAGCAGCTCGTCCAGGTCGTCCGGGGTGGGCGCCCCGGCGCGGGTCTGGATCCGCTGGTCGAAGTCGGCGTTGCCGAGCAGGCCGAACTCCGGGTTGTTGATGATCTCGTGCTCCTGCCGCTCCCGCAGGGCCTCGACGGTCAGCCGCAGCTGCTCCTCGGTCTGGTTCATCGGCTGGTTGTAGAGGTCCGCGACCCGGGTGTGCACCTTGAGCACGGTCTGCGCGACGCTCAGCTCGTACTCGCGCGGCTTCAGCTCGTAGTCCACGAAGGCGCCGGGCAGCTCGTACTCGCCCCGGTGGCCGGCCGAGAGGTCGATCCTCGCCTCGCCGTGCTCGTTCTGCGCCTGTGCGACGTCGGCGGCGAAGCCCAGCAGCTGCTCGCGCAGCGGCTCGGAGCGGCCGATCAGCTCCTGGAGCACCGGCCAGGACAGCGTCATCGCGACCCCGGAGGTGTTCGCCCGCACGGTGTACGGCCAGGTGCCGCCGCCCTCGGTGATCGCCTCGTCGCCGAGGTGGTCGCCGTCCGCGAGCGAGCCGAGCACGGTCTGCTCGCCGTACTTGCCGGTGCCGATCCGGTCCACCTTGCCGTGCGCGATCAGGAACACCTCCTCGATCGGCGCCCCCTCCTGCGCCAGCACGTCGCCCTGCGCGAAGTCCCGCTGCACGAACCGGCGGGCCATCTCGGCCAGCACCTCCTCGTCCTCGAAACCGCGCAGCGCCGGCACCTCGGCCAGCGAGGGGGCGATCACCGTCACCGCGGAGCCGGTCTTCGCGAAGCTCACCCGGCCCTGCCCGGGGGCGAAGCTCAGCCGCCGGTTGACCCGGTAGGTGCCCGCGCTGACCTGCACCCACGGCAGCATCCTCAGCAGCCAGCGGGAGGTGATCTCCTGCATCTGCGGCTTCGACTTGGTCGTCGTCGCCAGGTTCCGCGCCGCGGTCGTGCTGAGGCTGAGCTGGGCCCGTACCTGCACGATTGCGGAGCCGGGCCCTGGCGTGGGTTCGGTTTCGACCGTCATGTGTGCACTCCTGTCACTCGCGCATCAAAAGGCATCCGTCAGGAGGTGTCATCGGCCGATCAGCAGGGCGCTCGCAAGAGGCGCGCGGCGCACTCCTCCCCGCACGAACGGCTGCGCGCGCCCCGCCGTTTCGCGCGCGCCCCGGCCGTTCGGGTGGCCGGTTCTCGGCGGGCCGCACCGACAGGGGCGAAAAACCGGATGAGAAGTGACGGGCTCTGTGCCTACCCTCACCGCGATGGCCGAGAACAGGCAGGACCACGACAACGCGCCCCAGGGAAGCCCCCGAACCGACGGCCCCGGGGAGCCGGACAGAACCGACGAACCCGACGGAACCGGCCGGACCGGACCCGGGCCGCGGCACTCCGCGGTCCGCTCCCTGCTGCGCCTGTGGCCGTACGCCCGTGCCGTCCGCGGCCGGCTGGCCGTCTCCGTGACGGCCGCGACGCTCGCCATGCTGAGCACCCTCGCCGTCCCGGTGATCCTCGGCCGGATCGTGGACGGCCCGCTCGCCGAGCGCGACCTCGCCGGCCTCTGGCCCCTGGTCGGCCTGCTGGTGCTCCTCGGCCTGGTCGAGTCGGCGCTGTTCTACACCCGCCGGGTGGTGCTGGCCCGCCCGCTGGCCGGGCTGGAGACGGCGATGCGCGGGGACCTCTTCGCCAAGCTCCAGCGGCTGCCGGTCTCCTTCCACGACCGCTGGGGCTCCGGCCAGTTGCTCTCCCGGGCCACCGCCGACATGTACACCATGCGGCTGTTCCTGGCCTTCCCGCTGGTCTTCCTGATCGTCAACTCGGTGATGTTCCTGGCCGGCACGGTGCTGATGTTCACCCAGGACTGGCGGCTCGCCCTGATCGCCCTGATCCCGGTCGTCCCGCTGTTCGTGGTCACCCGGCGGTTCGAGACCGGCTACTCCGGCGCCACCCGGCGCGCCCAGGACCAGAACGGCGACCTCGCCACCGTGGTCGAGGAGTCCGTCCTCGGCATCCGCATCCTCAAGGCCTTCGGCCGGCACCGCTCCATGGCCGAGCGCTTCCGCGCCCAGTCCCAGGAGCTGCGCCGCACCGAGCTGCGCAAGGCGCACCTGCTCGCCAACCTGTGGGCGGTCACCGTCGGCCTGCCGGAGATCGCGCTGGGCTGCGCCCTCGCCGTCGGCGCCTACCTGGTGGCGAACGACGGCCTGAGCGCCGGCACCCTGGTCGCCTTCCTCTCCACCGCGCTCGCGCTGCGCTGGCCCGTCGAGTCGCTCGGCTGGCTGCTCGCCTACGGCAACGACGCGGCCACCGCCACCGACCGCTTCTTCGAAGTGATGGACGAGCCGGAGACCCCGGACCCGGGCACCGCCGCCGAACTCGCCACCGCGGACGGCATCCGCTTCACCGGCGTCCGCTTCCGCTACCCCGACGCCCCCGGGGACAGCCCCGACCTGCTGGCCGGCATCGACCTGCACGTCCGCAGCGGCGAGACGATGGCCCTGGTCGGCGCCACCGGCAGCGGCAAGACCACACTCACCGCCCTGCTCCCCCGGCTGTACGACGCCACCGCCGGCACCATCACGCTGGACGGCCGGGACGTCCGCGAGCTGCCCCGGCAACGGCTGCGCGAACTCGTCGCGGTCGCCTTCGAGGAACCCACCCTGTTCTCCGCCACCGTCCGGGAGAACGTCCTGATGGGCGCCCCGGGCGCCGGCGAGGAGCAGCTGCGCACCGCCCTCGCCACCGCCCAGGCCGGCTTCGTCGAGAAGCTCCCGCAGGGCCCGGACACCGAGGTCGGCGAGCAGGGGCTGAGCCTGTCCGGCGGCCAGCGCCAGCGCCTCGCGCTGGCCCGCGCGGTGGTCGGCGACCCGGCCTTCCTGGTGCTGGACGACCCGCTCTCCGCCCTGGACGTGCACACCGAGGCCCTGGTCGAACGGGCGCTGCGCGAGGTCCTCGGCACCACCACCGCCCTGGTGGTCGCCCACCGCCCCAGCACCGTGCTGCTCGCCGACCGGGTCGCGGTGCTGGCCGACGGCCGGATCGCGGCCGTCGGCACCCACCAGGAGCTGCTGCGCGACTGCGCGCACTACCGAGAACTGATGTCGGGCGAGGCCGCCCCGGTGCCCGAGGGCTCCCTCGCGTCGAATGGAGGGCACGCATGACCACCACCGCCGAACCCGTCCGGACCGGGCCCGCCGAGCCGGCCGAGGAGGAGCTGCCCGCGCCTCCCGCCGACGAGGAGGACATCCCCGTCCCGCCGGGTGCGCCCCGGGCGCTGCTGCGCTCGCTGCTCGGCCCGCACCGGGCCCGGATCACCATCGCGATGGTGATCATCCTGGTCCAGCAGGCCGCGCTCCAGTCCGGGCCGCTGCTGGTCGCGGTGGCGATGGACCGCGGCATCCCGGCGCTGCGCGAGCACGACTCCGGCCCGCTGATCGCGGTGGTCGCGGCCTACCTGTTCTGCGCGCTGCTCAGCCCGGTGCTGCAGTGGGCGTTCATCAAGATCAGCGCCCGGGTCAACCAGGACATCGTGCTGGAGCTGCGCGGCCGGATCTTCCGGCACGCCCAGCGGCTCAGCCTGGACTTCCACGAGCGCTACACCTCGGGCCGGATCATCTCCCGCGCCACCAGCGACATCGACGCGCTGCGCGAGCTGCTCTCCGAGGGCCTGCAGGAGCTGCTGACGGTCTTCCTGTCGGTCTGCTACATCTCGGTGCTGCTGCTGGTGCTGGACTGGCGGCTCGGCCTGGTCTCGCTGGCGGCCTTCCTGCCGCTGGCCCTGATCGCCCGCTCCTTCCGCCACCGCTCGCGCCGGGTCTACCGGCGCTCGCGCACCGCGGCGGCCTCGCTGATCGTCCGCTTCACCGAGACCATGAACGGCATCCGTCCGGTGCAGGCCTTCCGCCGCGAGAAGGCCAACGACGCCGCCTTCGCCGTGGTCAACCAGCAGTCCGCCACCGCGACGGCGGACGGCCTGCTGGAGATCGCCCGCTACGTCGGCCTCTCCCGCGCCACCGCCAACCTGTGGACCACCGGCGTGGTGCTGCTCGGCGCCTACCTGGTCGTGGACGACGCCCTGGAGCTGGGCGTGCTCACCGCCTTCGCGCTCTACCTGCGCCGGCTCTTCGACCCGATCGACCAGCTGGCGATGTTCCTGAACAGCTACCAGTCGGCCGCCGCCGCCCTGGAGAAGATCTCCGGCCTGCTCGCCCACGAGCCGACCGTCGCCGAGCCGGCCGAGCCCGTCGAGCTGCCCCGGGCCGACGGCAAGGGCCGGGCGGTGGCCTTCGAGGGAACCCGCTTCGCCTACCGGACCGGCAAGGAGGTGCTGCCGCCCTTCGACCTGTCGATCCCGGCCGGGCAGACGGTGGCGGTGGTCGGCGCGACCGGCGCGGGCAAGTCGACGGTCGCCAAGCTGCTGGCCCGCTTCTACGACCCGACCGACGGCCGGATCCGGCTGGACGGCGTGGAGCTGCGCGACCTGGCCACCCCCGAGCTGCGGCGCGGGGTGGTGATGGTCACCCAGGAGTCCTTCCTGTTCTCCGGCACCGTCGCCGAGAACATCGCGATCGGCCGACCCGGCGCCACCCGCGCGGAGGTCGAGCAGGCCGCCCGCGACATCGGCGCGTACGAGTTCATCGCCGCCCTCCCGGACGGCTTCGACACCGACGTGCGCAAGCGCGGCGGCCGGATCTCGGCCGGCCAGCGCCAGCTGGTGGCCTTCGCCCGCGCCCTGCTGGCCGACCCGGCGGTACTGATCCTGGACGAGGCGACCAGCTCGCTGGACGTCCCCGGCGAACAGGCCGTGCAGCGGGCGATGCGCACCGTGCTGGCCGGCCGGACGGCGGTGATCATCGCCCACCGGCTCTCCACCGTGGAGATCGCCGACCGTGTCCTGGTGATGGATCAGGGCCGGATCGTGGAAGATGGCTCCCCACAGGAGCTGATCGACGGCTCCGGCCGTTTCGCCGCCCTCCACCGGGCCTGGCGGGACAGCCTGGTCTAGGGTCCGGCTCCGGGCCCCCATGAATGTGCCCGCCCGGGTGCGCCGTCACGCACCCGGCCGGGCCTCCCCACTTCCCGACCGGACCTACGGGCCCGGCCGCGGCCGCGGTTCACGGCCGCCCCGCGGGCCGCCGCCGTCCTCGCCGGGACGCACGGCGGCCGCCCGCGAGGTCAGCGCAGCAGTCCGGCGTCCATCCCGGCCGACTCGGCCGGCAGGGCGACCAGCCCCAGCTCGGCCGGCGAGGCCAGCCGGGGGTGCGCGGGCAGCACCCGGACGGTGTAGCCGAACGGGCCGGTCCGGCACAGCTCCAACGAGCCCTCGTAGCGGGTGCGGCCGTCCAGGTCCGGCCCGCCGACCGGCTTGAGGGCGAGCAGGCAGGCGTCCGAGATGCGGTCCCGTTCGTCCACCCGGCCGGAGACCGCCTGCACCTCGACGTCGCCCGGTTCCAGCGTCCCGAGCGCGACCTGCACCCGCAGCGCCAGCGAGCTGCCCAGCTCCTGCGCCTCGGCCGGGCAGTCCGCCTCGACGTGCTCGACCCGGACGGCCGGCCACGCCTCCCGGACCTTCGCCTTCCAGACCGCCAGCTCGCGCGCGCCCGTGAACCGCCCGGCCGCTGGCTGCCCCGCCAGCTCCCGCTGGGCCTGCGCCGCCGGGGCGTACAGCCGTTCGACGTACTCCCGGACCATCCGCCCGGCCAGCACCTTGGGCCCGAGGGTGACCAGGGTGTGCCGGACCATGGCGATCCACTGCTGCGGCAGCCCGTCGGCGTCCCGGTCGTAGAACCGGGCGGCGACCTGGTTCTCGATCAGGTCGTAGAGCGCGGCCGCCTCGATGTCGTCGCGCCGCTCGGCCTCGCCGCTGTCCGGGTCGAGCGCCCCGCCGCTCTCGTCGGCGGTGGGGATCGCCCAGCCGTTGCGGCCGTCGAACCACTCGTCCCACCAGCCGTCCAGGACGGACAGGTTGAGGCAGCCGTTGAGCGCGGCCTTCATCCCGGACGTGCCGCAGGCCTCCAGCGGGCGCAGCGGGTTGTTCAGCCAGACGTCGCAGCCCGGGTAGAGGCGC
Organism: Kitasatospora sp. NPDC058063; assembly: GCF_042885395.1. Classification (NCBI taxonomy): domain Bacteria; kingdom Bacillati; phylum Actinomycetota; class Actinomycetes; order Kitasatosporales; family Streptomycetaceae; genus Kitasatospora; species Kitasatospora sp. NPDC058063. The sequence goes on along the minus strand of NZ_JBHVSD010000007.1, from coordinate 322,299 downwards.
TGGGCCATCGCCATGTCGTAGTCCGGCAGGAAGACGATCCGGTGCCGCACCGCCGGGTCGTCGGCGAAGGCGACCAACTGCTGGATCAGCCGCTTGCCGCCGTCGTCGGCCGGGTGGGCCTTGCCGGCGACCACGATCTGCACCGGCCGGGTGGGGTGCAGCAGCAGTCCGCGCAGCCGCTCCGGGTCGCGCAGCATCAGGGTGAGCCGCTTGTACGAGGGCACCCGGCGGGCGAAGCCGATGGTGAGCACGTCGGGGTCGAGCACCGAGGAGACCCAGCCGAGCTCGGCCGCGCCGGCCCCACGCCGGCGCCAGGAGGCGTGCAGCCGGCGGCGGGCCTCCTCCACCAGCTGGGCCCGCAGGGTGCGCCGCAGCTCCCAGACCTCGGTATTGCCGATGCGTTCCAGTCCGCTCCAGCGCCGGGTCTCGCCGGTGGTCATCGCCTCCTCGGCGCGCTCGGCGCCGAGTTCGGCGGCGCCGAGCCGGACCACCGCCGGGTCGATCCAGGTGGCGGCGTGCACGCCGTTGGTGACCGAGGTGATCGGCACCTCCGCGGGGTCGAAGCCGGGCCACAGGCCGTTGAACATCGAGCGGCTGACCTCGCCGTGCAGGGTGGAGACCCCGTTGGCGCGCTGGGCGAGCCGCAGGCCCATGGCGGCCATGTTGAAGAGCTTCGGGTCCCCGTCGGGCCAGCTCTCGGCGCCGAGCGCGAGCACCTGGTCGACCGGTACGCCCGGCAGCGTGGCGTCGCCGCCGAAGTGGCGGGCGACCAGCTCGCGGTCGAAGCGGTCGATGCCGGCCGGGACGGGTGTGTGGGTGGTGAAGAGGGTGCCGGCCCGGACGGCCTCCAGGGCGGCGGCGAAGTCGAGCCCGGCCCGGCCGTCGGCGATCAGTTCGCGGATGCGTTCGACGCCGAGGAAACCGGCGTGGCCCTCGTTGGTGTGGAAGACGTCGGGGGCGGGGTGCCCGGTGAGCCGGCAGTAGGTGCGCACCGCCCGGACGCCGCCGATGCCGAGCAGCATCTCCTGGAGCAGCCGGTGCTCGCTGCCGCCGCCGTACAGCCGGTCGGTGACGTCCCGCTCGGCGGGCGAGTTGGCCTCGATGTCGGAGTCGAGCAGCAGCAGCGGGACCCGCCCGACCTGGGCCTTCCAGATGTGGGCGGCCAGGGTGCGGCCGCCGGGCAGGGCGAGGTCGACCCGGCCGGGGGTGCCGTCGGCCTCGCGCAGCAGGCTGACCGCGAGTTCGTCCGGATCGAGCAGCGGATAGCGCTCCTGCTGCCAGCCGTCCCGGCTCAGGGACTGCCGGAAGTAGCCGTGCCGGTAGAACAGGCCGACGCCGATGACCGGCACGCCGAGGTCGCTGGCGGCCTTGAGGTGGTCGCCGGCCAGGATGCCGAGTCCGCCGGAGTACTGGGGCAGCGCGGCGGCGATGCCGTACTCGGGCGAGAAGTAGGCGATCGCGGCGGGCAGCGGGGCGGCGTCGGACTGCTGCCGGTTCTGGTACCAGCGGGGGCCGGTGAGGTACTCGCGCAGGTCGTCGGCGAGGTCGCCGAGTCTGCGCAGGAAGCGCCGGTCCGTGGCGAGTGCGGCCAGTCGGGCGGCCGGGACCTCCCCGAGCAGCCGTACCGGGTCCTCGCCGGTCGCGGCCCAGACCTCCGGGTCCACGGACCGGAAGAGGTCCCTGGTCTCGGGGTGCCAGGACCAGCGCAGGTTGAGGGCCAGCTCGTGCAACGGCTGGAGTTGTTCGGGCAGGACGGTGCGGACGGTGAATCTGCGGATTGCCTTCACGGCGTGAAGCGTAGCCTCGGCGGTCGGCCCGACAGTGCGTCAAGTGGGCTATTGGGCATCCGTTCGGGCTATTGATGAGATCGCATTCGGCGCATTGGTCTGCACGAGGGGCGCGCGAGGCGCACATTTCGGGGGCCCGCGCTACCAATACGTGAACTCTTCGGTACGACTCCATTTCCGGGGGCCCGTCCACCCGGGAGAAGGCCCGAAACTACTGTCGTACCGCTGCAAAAACCTTGTCGCCGGTGCGAGGATGACCGAAGGTCGTTGGTGCTGTGGGGAGAGCGACGACGGGTGGCGTCCCCCGCGAAGCAGCACGTCCGAATCCTTTTCGTGTTGGCCGTTCCCGTCCTTCTTAGCCCATTCGGCGCTCACCGCGCACGGACGCGTGTCCTGACCCCCGGCCCGCTCGTTCACGGGTGGACCGGGTCGGCCGGGGCGCGGCCCGCGCAGGCGTGCGCCGGGACGCACACGGGCTCCGGGGCGTCCCACCACCGGCTCGGCGGGCGCCGGGCAGGTTGCCGGGAACAGCGGCGCGGGCAGGCTCCGGTGGCACGTCCTCCCCACCCAGCAGTCCTCCGGTACTCCCCCGGCCCGACCCCGGCCCGCGGGGAGCTGCCGCCGATCTCGGGCAGGAGCTTGGCATGCACGGCGACACGCGGGACCAGTCCACACCGATGGCCGAAGGCCTCGACGCAGCGGTCGCGGAATCCGCCGGACGGATGGATTCTGACACTCGGACAGATCCGGCGATGCCGGCGCCGAGGGCGTCCGGGGCGGTCGGTGGCGGATCCTCCGAAGCCCAGCCCCCCGCGGCACAGCCCTCCGCGACCCGACACCCCGGGAGCGAGGAGGACCGGACCGCGGCGCCCCGCCGGCGCACCACCACGCGCCGCACCACCGCCACCGCGTCGGCCACCACCCCGAAGGCCGGCACCGGGGCCGATCCCGCGCCGCGCCGCCGGACGGCCGCGGCCGAGGCGCCCGCAGAACCGGCGACCGCCCGCCGGACCGCGGCCGAACCCGCCGGGAGGACCGTCGGCAAGGCCGCCGCCAAGCCCTCCACCAAGCCCGCCACCAAGCCCTCCGCCCGCAAGACGACAGAGAGCGACACCGTGATCGGCCGCATCCCCGTCCTGGACGTCAGTCCCCTCGTCGACGCCGGCCGCCGCCCGGCCAAGGCCGTCGTCGGCGAGACCTTCCCGGTCACCGCGACCGTCTTCCGCGAGGGCCACGACGCCGTCAACGCCAACGTGGTGCTGCGCGACCCGCGCGGCCGCAGCGGCCCGTGGACGCCGATGCGCGAACTGGCCGAGGGCACCGACCGCTGGGGCGCGTACGTCACCCCGACCGCGCCCGGGCGCTGGTCCTACCTGGTGGAGGCGTGGAGCGACCCGGTCGCCACCTGGCGCAAGGCCGCCGCGGTGAAGCTGCCCGCCGGGATCGACACCGCGCTGGTCCTGGAGGAGGGCGCCCGGCTGCTGGAACGGGCCGCGGCCGGGGTGCCCAAGAAGGAGGGCCGCGCCGACGTGCTGGCCGCCGCCGAAGCGCTGCGCGACCCGACCATGCCGCCGCTGTCCCGGCTGGCCGCCGCGCTCGCCCCCGAGGTGCTCGACGTGCTGGTCCGTTATCCGCTGCGCGAGCTGCTCAGCGCCTCCCGCCCGCTGCCGCTCCAGGTGGACCGCGAGCGCGCGCTGTTCGGCTCCTGGTACGAGTTCTTCCCCCGCTCGGAGGGCGCCGTGGTGGACCCGGCCGGCGTCGAGCCGCCGCGCCCGGGCAACCTGCGCACCGCCGCCGAGCGGCTGCCGGCCGTCGCCGCGATGGGCTTCGACGTGGTCTACCTGCCGCCGGTCCACCCGATCGGCCGAGCCTTCCGCAAGGGCCCGGACAACACCCTGACGGCCGGTCCGCACGACGTCGGCTCGCCCTGGGCGATCGGCTCCCCCGAGGGCGGCCACGACGCGGTCCACCCGGACCTCGGCACCATCGAGGACTTCGACCACTTCGTCGCCGAGGCCCGGGCGCTGCACCTGGAAGTGGCGCTGGACTTCGCCCTCCAGTGCTCCCCCGACCACCCCTGGGTGAACAAGCACCCGGAATGGTTCAGCCACCGCGCGGACGGCACCATCGCGTACGCCGAGAATCCGCCGAAGAAGTACCAGGACATCTTTCCGGTCAACTTCGACCAGGACATGGACGGAATCGTCAAGGAAACCATCCGGATCCTCCGGTTCTGGATGTCCCACGGCATCCGGATCTTCCGGGTCGACAACCCGCACACCAAACCGGTGGCGTTCTGGGAGAAGGTGCTCGCCGACGTCGCCCGGACCGACCCCGACGTCGTGTTCCTGGCGGAGGCCTTCACCCGCCCGGCGATGATGCACACCCTGGCGAAGATCGGATTCCACCAGTCGTACACGTACTTCACCTGGCGCACCACCAAACCGGAACTCACCGAGTACCTCACCGAACTCACCGGTGACGCCGCCGCCTACATGCGGCCCAACTTCTTCGCCAACACCCCGGACATCCTGCACGCGTACCTCCAGCACGGCGGCCGGGCCGCCTTCGCGATCCGCGCGGTGCTCGCCGCCACCCTCGCCCCCAGCTACGGCGTCTACGCCGGCTACGAGCTGTACGAGGACGAGCCGGCCCACCCGGGCTCCGAGGAGTACCTCCACTCGGAGAAGTACGAACTGCGCCCGCGCGACTGGAGCCGCACCGACACCCTGGCCCCGCTGCTGACCGTGCTGAACCGGCTGCGCCGCCGCCACCCCGCCCTCCAGCAGCTGCGCGACCTGCGCTTCCACCCCACCGACAACGACCAGGTGCTCGCCTACTCCAAGACCGCGACCACCCCCGAGGGGCTCACCGACCAGGTCATCACCGTGGTGAACCTCGACCCGCACCACGTCCAGGAGGCCACCGTCACGCTGGACGGCGACGGCCCGTACGCGGTGCACGACGAGCTCACCGGCGCCGTCTTCACCTGGGGCCGGCACAACTACGTCCGGCTCGATCCCTCAGCCGAGCCGGCTCACCTCCTCACGGTTCGGAGGAACCCAGCGTGACAGTGAACGAGCCCGTCCCCGACACCTTCCCCGAGACCTCGAAGAAGACGCTCGACCCCGACTGGTTCAAGCGTGCGGTCTTCTACGAGGTGCTGGTGCGGTCCTTCCAGGACAGCAACGGCGACGGGGTCGGGGACCTCAAGGGGCTCACGGCCAAGCTCGACTACCTCCAGTGGCTCGGGATCGACTGCCTCTGGCTCCCCCCGTTCTTCGCCTCGCCCCTGCGCGACGGCGGGTACGACGTGTCCGACTACACCTCGGTACTGCCGGAGTTCGGCGACCTCGCCGACTTCATGGAGTTCGTCGACGCCGCCCACGCCCGCGGCATGCGCATCGTCATCGACTTCGTCATGAACCACACCAGCGACCAGCACCCGTGGTTCCAGGCCTCCCGGACGGACCCGGACGGGCCGTACGGCGACTTCTACATGTGGGCCGACGACGACAAGCAGTACCCGGACGCCCGGATCATCTTCGTCGACACCGAGACGTCCAACTGGACCTACGACCCCGTCCGCAAGCAGTACTTCTGGCACCGCTTCTTCTCGCACCAGCCGGATCTCAACTACGACAACCCCCGGGTCCAGGACGAGATGATCGCCGGGCTGCGGTTCTGGCTCGACCTCGGCATCGACGGCTTCCGGCTGGACGCGGTGCCGTACCTGTTCGCCCGCGAGGGCACCAACTGCGAGAACCTGCCGGAGACCCACGAGTTCCTCCAACGGGTCCGCAAGGAGATCGACGCCAACTACCCGGACACCGTGCTGCTCGCCGAGGCGAACCAGTGGCCGGAGGACGTCGTCGACTACTTCGGCGACTTCGCCTCGGGCGGCGACGAGTGCCACATGGCGTTCCACTTCCCGGTGATGCCGCGGATCTTCATGGCGGTGCGCCGGGAGTCCCGCTACCCGGTGTCGGAGATCCTCGCCAAGACCCCGCAGATCCCCGGCGGCTGCCAGTGGGGCATCTTCCTGCGCAACCACGACGAGCTGACCCTGGAGATGGTCACCGACGAGGAGCGCGACTACATGTACGCGGAGTACGCCAAGGACCCGCGGATGCGCGCCAACGTGGGCATCCGCCGCCGGCTCGCCCCGCTGCTGGAGAACGACCGCAACCAGATCGAGCTGTTCACCGCCCTGCTGCTCTCCCTGCCCGGCTCCCCGGTGCTCTACTACGGGGACGAGATCGGCATGGGCGACAACATCTGGCTCGGCGACCGGGACGGCGTGCGCACCCCGATGCAGTGGACCCCGGACCGCAACGCGGGTTTCTCCTCCGCCGACCCGGGCAGGCTCAGTCTGCCGCCCATCATGGACCCGGTGTACGGCTACCAGGTGACCAACGTCGAGGCGCAGCAGAGCAGTTCGAGTTCGCTGCTGCACTGGACGCGTCGCATGATCGAGATCCGCAAGCTCAATCCGGCGTTCGGCCTCGGCGGCTACGCCGAACTGCCCTCCAGCAACCCCGCCGTACTGGCCTTCGTGCGCGAGCACGAGGGGGACCTGGTCATGTGCGTGAACAACTTCTCGCGGTTCGCGCAGCCGACCGAGCTGGACCTGCGGCAGTACGGCGGGCGGTATCCGGTCGAGCTGATCGGTGGGGTCCGCTTCCCGTCGATCGGCGAGTGGCCCTACCTGCTCACCCTGGCCGGGCACGGCTTCTACTGGTTCCAGCTCCGGCAGCCCCCGCGCCTGAGCGGGACCAGGCGATCGAAGTAACGATCCGCCGCACGCCGCACACCAGCGTGAACAGCACCATCAGACCCTCCGGGGGCGCGAGTTGAACCCCGCGCCCCCGGAGTTCTCTGCACCACCGCGTACGGAGAACAGCCCAACGGCCACCCACACGAAGGCGTGACACCCGAGCCGTGCTCGCGTGCCGCGACCGCCGCGCCGCCGCAATCCGGAAGACTGACGGACCCGGCCACGACCCGTCGGGCAGTCCGCGTGCTTCCGGGGAAAGGGAGCCATGTCCGAAACCTCCCGTTCTCAAGCCCACCTCCAGGACGGCGCCCCCGCCGGTTCCGCCGCCGCGGCGGGCACCCGGGGCGCCGGGGCCCGGAGAACCGCCCTGGGCGTCAGCGAACTCGTCCAGGCGGCCCTGCCGCTGATCGCGGCGTGGCTGCCCACCCAGCGCTGGTACGCCGGCAAGGGGCGGCCCATCACCGGCCTCACCCCGGTGGTCGGCACCCCGCTGCAGGTCGGCGACCCGGCCCTGCTCCACCTGTTGCTACGGGTCGAGCACGCCACCACGGCCGGCGCCCCGCACGGCGACATCTACCAGCTGCTGCTCGGCATCCGCTCCGGCGGGCTCGGGGACATCGAGCCCGGCGCCGTACTCGGCCGGCTCAGCCAGGGCCCGTACGACGGCGCGACCCTCTACGACGCGGTGCACGACCCGGAACTCACCGGGAGACTGCTGGAACACCTGGCCACCGGCGACCGCTTCGGCGCGCTGTCCTTCCGCCGCACCCCCGGCTCGGGGCTGCCCGCCAACCTCCCCGGCCGCGCCTCCACCGCCGAGCAGTCCAACAGCTCGGTCATCTACGGCACCTCGTACATCCTCAAGCTGTTCCGCCGCATCCACCCCGGCACCAACCCCGACCTCGAACTCTCGCTCGCGCTCTCCCGGGCCGGGTCCACCCGCATCCCCCGGGTCGCCGCCTGGTTCGAGAGCCGGATGGAGCGCGCCGAGCCCGCCACCCTCGGGCTGCTGCAGCGCTACCTGCCGGACGCCGAGGACGGCTGGGAACTGGCCCTCGACCAGGTCGGCCGGCTCAAGGGCGACCGGTCCCCGGGCAACTTCGCCATCGAGGCGCACCGGCTCGGCCGGGCCACCGCCGAGGTGCACCGGGTGCTGGCCCGCTCGATGCCGGTCGCCCGGCTCGACCGCACCCAGACCGGACGCCTCGCCGGCGCGATGGCCGACCGGCTGGACAGCGCCGTGGCCGCCGTCCCCGGGCTGCTGCGCTTCCGGGCCGCGCTGCGCGCCGCCTTCCAGCAGCTCGCCGACGCCCACCCGGACGGTCTGCCGGTCCAGCGCATCCACGGCGACCTGCACCTCGGACAGGCGATGCGCACCCCGCACGGCTGGGTGCTGCTGGACTTCGAGGGCGAGCCGGCCAAGTCCGTCAACGAGCGCCGCGAACCGCAGCCCGCCCTGCGCGACGTCGCCGCGATGCTGCGCTCCTTCGACTACGCGGCCGCCCACCTGCTGGCCGGCGGCCCGGTCGACCCGGAGCTGGCCCACCTGGCCGCCGCCTGGGCCCAGCGCAACCGCACCGCCTACTGCGCCGGCTACACCGCCGGCGGCGGCGCCGACCCGGCCGCCTCACCGGAGCTGATGCGCGCGCTGGAGATCGACAAGGCGGTGTACGAGGTGGTGTACGAGGCCCGGCACCGGCCGAGCTGGCTGCCGATCCCGCTGGCCGCGATCAACCGGCTGGCCCTGTCCGTCTGACCCCCCGCTTCCTGTACCGCCCGCAGGAGTTCGCCCACCCCCGTCGCAGGAGGACCCCGCCGTGACGCCGATCGACCCGACCGGCCGCCCCACCCGCACCGTACCGGCCACCTTCCTGGCCGGACCGCTCCCAGCCGAAGGGCGGGCGGCCGAAGGGCGCGCCGGCCACGACCGCGAAGCGCGCCGGGCGACCGAGGAGAAGGACGCCGGGACCGCCTCCGAGCCTCCGCCCACCCCCCGGCCCGCCCCCCGGTCCGCCGCCGGAGAACCCCGGGAGGCCGGACGCCCGGCCCCCTCCGGGGCGCTGCGGCTGCCCGAGGCACCGCTGCCGCCGTCCGAGGTGGACCGGCTGGTCGGCGGGCAGCACCACGACCCGCACGCCCTGCTCGGCGCACACCCGGTGCTCGGCGGCACCGCGATCCGGGTGCTGCGCCCGTTCGCCGAACGGGTGGTCGTGGAGACCACCCAGGGCCCGGCCGAACTCACCCACCAGCAGGGCGGACTGTTCACCGGCCTGGTGGCCGGCGGCGACCCGCCGGACTACACCCTGCTGGTGACGTACCCCGACGGCGAGCCGCTGCGCCAGCACGACGGCTACCGCACCGCGCCCACCCTCGGCGAACTCGACCTGCACCTGATCTCCGAGGGCCGGCACGAACAGCTGTGGCGGGCGCTCGGCTCGCACCTGCGCACCGTCGACGGGGTGGCCGGCACCGCCTTCGCGGTCTGGGCGCCGAACGCCGCCGGGGTGCGGCTGATCGGCGACTTCAACCACTGGAACGGCACCGGGCACCCGATGCGCTCGCTCGGCTCGTCCGGGATCTGGGAACTGTTCGTCCCCGGCCTCGCCGAGGGCGCCACCTACAAGTACGAGGTGCACACCCGGCAGGGCTGGGTGCTGGACAAGGCCGACCCGCTCGCCCGGGCCGCCCAGTGCCCGCCCGGCACCGCCTCGGTGGTCACCTCCTCCGACCACACGTGGCAGGACGGCGAGTGGATGGCCCGCCGGGCCCGCTCCGCGCACCACCGGGCACCGATGTCGGTGTACGAGCTGCACCTGCCGTCCTGGCGCCCGGACCTCACCACCTACCGCGCCATCGCCGAGGAACTGCCGCGCTACCTCCAGGAGTTGAACTTCACCCACGTGGAGTTCATGCCGGTGATGGAGCACCCCTTCGGCGGCTCCTGGGGCTACCAGGTGTCCGGCTACTACGCCCCCACCGCCCGGCTCGGCGGCCCCGACGACTTCCGCCACCTGGTGGACACCCTGCACCGGCACGGCATCGGCGTGATCGTCGACTGGGTGCCCGCGCACTTCCCCAAGGACGACTTCGCGCTCGCCCGCTTCGACGGCGAGCCGCTGTACGAGCCGGCCGACCCGCTGCGCGCCGAGCACCCGGACTGGGGGACGCTGGAGTTCGACTACGGCCGCAAGGAGGTGCGCAACTTCCTGGTCGCCAACGCGGTGTACTGGTGCGAGGAGTTCCACATCGACGGCCTGCGGGTGGACGCCGTCGCCTCGATGCTCTACCTCGACTACTCCCGCGAGGGCGGCGACTGGACGCCCAACCAGTACGGCGGCCGGGAGAACCTCGACGCGGCCTCCTTCCTCCAGGAGATGAACGCCACCGTCTACCGCCGCTGCCCGGGCGTGATCACCATCGCCGAGGAGTCCACCGCCTGGGACGGGGTCACCCGGCCCACCGACGCCGGCGGCCTCGGCTTCGGACTGAAGTGGAACATGGGCTGGATGCACGACTCGCTGGTCTACATCTCCAAGGAGCCGGTGCACCGCAAGTACCACCACAACGAGATCACCTTCTCGATGGTGTACGCCTACTCGGAGAACTACGTCCTGCCGATCTCCCACGACGAGGTGGTGCACGGCAAGCAGGCGCTGGTCTCCAAGATGCCCGGCGACTGGTGGCAGCAGCGCGCCAACCACCGCGCCTACCTCGGCTTCATGTGGTCCCACCCGGGCAAGCAACTGCTCTTCATGGGGCAGGAGTTCGCCCAGGGCGCGGAGTGGGACCACGAGCAGGGCCCGCAGTGGTGGGTGCTCGACGAGCAGTGGCCGGCCCATCGGGACCACCTCGGGGTGCGCCGGCTGGTCGGCGACCTCAACCGGTGCTACCTCGACACCCCGGCGCTGTGGGAGCTGGACACCGTCCCGGACGGCTTCCGCTGGCTCGACGGCGGCGCCGCCGAGGACAACCTGCTCTCCTTCGTCCGGTACGCGGCCGACGGCTCGCCGCTGGTCGCGGTCTGCAACTTCTCGCCGGTCGTCCGGCACGGGCACCGGGTCGGCCTGCCCCGGCTGGCGGGCCGCGAGCAGCTCTGGGAGGAGGCACTGAACACCGACGCCGAGGAGTACGGCGGCAGCGGCGTCGGCAACTCCCACCCGGTCAAGGCCGAGCCGGTGGAGTGGGACGGCCAGCCCCGCTCCGCCGAACTGGTCCTCCCCCCGCTCTCCACCGTCTGGCTCCGCCCCGCCCGCTGAGCGCCGCGCGGCCTGGGGCCGCGCACGACGAGGCCCCGGGTGCCCGCCCCACCGGGCGGGCACCCGGGAGGGACCTCCGCCCCTTGCCCGAACCCCGCCGTTCTGCTCGCGGACGGCCGTTCGGGGTGCGAAGGTATGGTCGATATGACCACTTTCCGAGACGACGGGACGGAGACACCCACGTGGCGCGCAGCGTGTACGTGACCGGTATCGACCGGGGGGACGGCCGCCAGGCGGTCGAACTCGGGGTCATGGAACTGCTCACCCGCCAGGTGGACCGGGTCGGGGTGTTCCGCCCACTGGTGCACGCCGCCGCGCCCGGGCGGCCGGGCTCCGACCACGTGGTCGAGCTGCTGCACGGCCGCTACCGGATCGACCTGCCGAGCACCGAGCTGTACGGCCTCACCTACGAGGAGGCCGCCACGCTCCAGGCCGCCATGGGACAGGACGAGCTGGTCTCCGTGCTGGTCGACCGCTTCCACGCACTGGAGCGGCGCTGCCAGGCCGTGCTGGTGCTCGGCACCGACTTCTCCGACACCAGCATCCCGGACGAACTGGCCTTCAACGCCCGCCTGGCCAACGAGTTCGGCGCCGCCGTGCTGCCCGTGGTCGGCGGGCACGGCGCGGACGCCGAGACGGTCATCGCCGAGGTCCGCAACGCCCACCGGGCGTACACCGACCTCGGCTGCCAGACCCTCGCGATGATCGCCAACCGGGTCTCCCCCGGCGCCGAGCAGCGGATCCGGCACACCCTCACCGAGAAGCTGCCGGTCCCCGCCTACGTCATCCCGGAGGAGCCGGCCCTGGCCGCGCCCACCGTCGCCCAGCTGGTCGAGGCGACCGGCGCCGAGGTGCTGATCGGGGACGCCGCCGGCCTCGCCCGGGACGTGCGCGGCTACGTCTTCGGCGGCGCCATGCTGCCGACCTTCCTGGACGCGCTGACCGAAGGCGCGCTGGTGGTCACCCCCGGGGACCGCGCCGACCTGGTGATCGGCTCGCTGGCCGCGCACGCCGCCGGCGCCCCGCCGATCGCCGGCGTGCTGCTGACGCTCGGCCAGCACCCAGGCCCCAACGTGATGGCACTGGCCGCCCGGCTCGCCCCCGGCACCCCGGTCGCCGTCGTCCCCGAGGGCAGCTGGCCCACCGCCGCCCATCTGACGCACCTGGAGGGCAAGCTCACCCCGGCCAGCCCCCGGAAGGCCGAGATCGCCCTCGGCCTCTTCGAACTGCACGTCGACACCGCCGAGTTGACCAACCTGATCGAGGTCGGCCGGTCCGATCGGGTCACCCCGATGATGTTCGAGCACGAGCTGCTGGAGCGCGCCCGGGGCGCCCGCCGGCACGTCGTCCTGCCCGAGGGCACCGAGGAGCGGGTGCTGCGCGCCGCCGAGATCCTGCTGCGCCGCAACATCTGCGACCTCACCCTGCTCGGCGAGGTGGACGCCGTCCGCCGCAAGGCCTCGGCCCTGAGCATCGCCCTCCCGGACGCGGGCACGGCCCCCGGCCACCAGGCCGGGGGGAACCCGGCCGCCGACCGGGCCCAGGTGCGGATCGTCGACCCGGCCACCAGCCCGCTGCGCCGCCAGTTCGCCGAGCTGTACGCGAAGCTGCGCGCCCACAAGGGGATGACCGTCGAACTGGCCCTGGACGTGGTCACCGACGTCTCGTACTTCGGCACCCTGATGGTCCAGGAGGGCATCGCGGACGGCATGGTCTCCGGCGCGGCGCACTCCACCGCCGCCACCATCCGGCCCGCCTTCGAGGTGATCAAGACCTCGCCGGGCGCCTCGATCGTCTCCTCGGTCTTCTTCATGTGCCTGGCCGACCGGGTGCTGGTGTACGGCGACTGCGCCGTCAACCCGGACCCGGACGCCCAGCAGCTGGCCGACATCGCCATCCAATCGGCCGCCACCGCCGCCCAGTTCGGGGTGGAGCCGCGGGTCGCGATGCTCTCGTACTCGACCGGCACCTCCGGCTCCGGCGCCGACGTCGACAAGGTCCGCAAGGCCACCGAGCTGGTCCGCGAGCTGCGGCCGGACATCCTGGTCGAGGGCCCGATCCAGTACGACGCGGCGGTGGACGCCCACGTCGCGGCCACCAAGCTGCCGGGCTCCCCGGTCGCCGGGCGGGCCACCGTGCTGATCTTCCCGGACCTCAACACGGGCAACAACACCTACAAGGCGGTCCAGCGTTCGGCCGGCGCGGTCGCGGTCGGGCCGGTGCTCCAGGGGCTGCGCAAGCCCGTCAACGACCTCTCCCGCGGGGCGCTGGTGCAGGACATCGTCAACACCGTCGCGATCACCGCCATCCAGTCCCAGGACCGCACACCGGACAGCAAGGAGCCGCAGGCATGAGTGGAGGCACCCGCGTTCTCGTGCTGAACGCCGGCTCCTCGTCGGTGAAGTACCAGCTGATCGACATGCTGGACGGGGCCAAGCTGGCCGCCGGACTGGTCGAGCGGATCGGTGAGACCGGCGGGCGGCTGGTGCACACCCCGCGCGGCGGCAAGGCGCGCGAGACCGTCCAGGTCTTCCCGGACCACGCCGGCGCGCTCAAGGCCGTCGCCGAGGAGCTGGCCGCCGACGGCCTCGGGCTGGACTCCCCCGAGCTGGCCGCGATCGGCCACCGGGTGGTACACGGCGGCCTGCGGTTCACCGAGCCGACCGTGATCACCGACGACGTGCTCCGGGAGATCCGCCGGCTGATCCCGGTCGCCCCGCTGCACAACCCGGCCAACATCACCGGCATCGAGGTGGCCCGCGCGCTGCGCCCCGACCTCCCCCAGGTGGCCGTCTTCGACACCGCCTTCCACGCCTCGATGCCCGAGTACTCGGCCCGGTACGCGATCGACAAGGCCGTCGCCGACCGGCACCGGGTGCGCCGCTACGGCTTCCACGGCACCTCGCACCAGTACGTCTCGCGGGCCACCGCACGGCTGCTCGGCAAGGACCCGGCCGAGGTCAACGTGATCGTGCTGCACCTGGGCAACGGCGCCTCCGCCTCGGCGGTCGCCGGCGGCCGCTGCGTGGACACCTCGATGGGCCTGACCCCGCTGGAGGGCCTGGTCATGGGCACCCGCTCGGGCGACATCGACGCCGGCGTGGTGTTCCACCTGCACCGGGTCGGCGGCCTCTCCGTGGACGAGATCGACGACCTGCTCAACCGCCGCAGCGGCCTGCGCGGGCTGTGCGGCGAGAACGACATGCGCGAGATCATGCGCCGGGCCGACGAGGGGGACGCGGACGCGAAGCTGGCCTTCGACTCGTACGTCCACCGGCTGCGCAAGTACATCGGCGGCTACTACGCGGTGCTCGGCCGGGTGGACGCGATCGCGTTCACCGCCGGCGTCGGGGAGAACGCGGCGCCGGTGCGCGCGGCGGCCACCGCGGGACTGGAGGAACTGGGCATCGCCGTCGACCCGGAGCTGAACTCGGTGCGGTCCGGCGAGGCCCGGATCATCTCGCCCGAGTACGGCCGGGTGGCGGTCGCCGTGGTGCCCACCGACGAGGAGCTGGAGATCGCCCGACAGGCCTTCGCCCTGGTGCACCGGGAACGCCGGGAGTCCGAGGACTGACACGGAACCGTCTCACTCCTCGGAACTTTTCGTCGGCGATTCCTCCCGGTGCGTGCCGAATGCACCTATAACACGAACGGATAGACTGATCCATATGCGCCGAGCGAAAATTGTCTGCACCCTGGGTCCGGCGACGGACTCCTACGAACAGCTGAAGGCCATCGTCGAGGCGGGCATGAACGTCGCCCGACTGAACATGAGCCACGGCAACCACGCGGACCACGAGGAGCGGTACCGCAAGGTCCGCCAGGTCTCGGAGGACACCGGCAAGGCCATCGGCGTCCTGGCCGACCTCCAGGGTCCGAAGATCCGTCTGGCGACCTTCGCCAACGGCCCGGTGACCGTCGACAACGGCGACGAGTTCACCATCACCACCGAGGACGTCCCCGGTGACCAGCACATCTGCGGCACCACCTACAAGGGCCTGCCCGGCGACGTGAAGCCCGGCGACCCGATCCTGATCAACGACGGCGTCATCGCCCTGGAGGTCGTCAGCGTCGACGGCCCGCGGGTGAGGACCGTGGTGGTCGAGGGCGGCGTGCTCTCGAACAACAAGGGCATCAACCTGCCCGGCGCGGCCGTGAACGTGCCCGCCCTGTCCGAGAAGGACAAGGACGACCTGCGCTTCGCGCTGCGCCTGGGCGTCGACATGATCGCCCTGTCCTTCGTCCGCAACGCGGACGACGTCAAGGACGTCCACGAGGTCATGGACGAGGTCGGCATCCGCGTGCCGGTCATCGCCAAGATCGAGAAGCCGCAGGCCGTCGAGGCCATGGAGGAGATCGTCCTCGCCTTCGACGCCATCATGGTCGCCCGCGGCGACCTGGCCGTGGAGTACCCGCTGGAGCGGGTGCCGCTGGTCCAGAAGCAGCTGGTCACCCTGGCCCGCCGCAACGCCAAGCCGGTCATCGTCGCCACCCAGATGATGGAGTCGATGATCCACGCCTCGCGCCCGACCCGCGCCGAGGTCTCCGACGTCGCCAACGCCATCCTGGACGGCGCCGACGCGGTCATGCTGTCCGCCGAGTCGAGCGTCGGCAAGTACCCGGTCGAGACCGTCCGCACCATGAGCCGGATCTGCGAGAAGGCCGAGGAGGAGCTGCTCTCCCAGGGCCTCCAGCCGCTCAACCCGGGCCGCAAGCCGCGCACCCAGGGCGGTTCGGTCGCCCGCGCCGCGTGCGAGCTGGGCGACTTCCTGGACGGCAGGGCGCTGGTCGCCTTCACCAAGTCCGGTGACACCGCCCGCCGGCTGTCCCGCTACCGCTCGCCGATCCCGGTGATCGCCTTCACCCCGGACACCGCCACCCGCAACCAGCTCTCGCTGAGCTGGGGCGTCGAGGCGTACGTGACGGAGCAGGTGGCCACCACGGACGCGATGGTCGCGCAGGTCGACCGGGAGCTGCTGAAGCTGGGCCGGCTCGGCGAGGGCGACACCGTCATCGTCACCGCCGGTGTCCCGGTCGGCATCCCCGGCACCACCAACATGGTGCAGGTGCACCACCTCGGCACCCGGAGCGAGTGACCGCCCGCCCGGCCCGAACGCCCGTGGGGCGGTCCTCCTTCCGGAGGGCCGCCCCACGGGCCTTGCGGCGCACGCCGCTCGTCGGCCGCGCCGCCCGTCGCCGCCGCTACTTGTCGCTGTAGGGCGCGTCGTCGTTGAACATGCGCATCCCGGGGATCCGCAGGGTGCCGCCGAACTGACCGGCCTGCTTGGCGGTGACGCCGGTCAGCTCCAGGTCCAGCGGGATCGGGATGGCGCCGATCAGGTCGTACAGCCAGCGCGGCAGGGTGTCCGGGGTGAGGGTGATCTCGCCCAGGTCGATCAGGATCGGCAGGCCGAGCACCTTGGAGAGGTGGCCGGACAGCCGCTCCACGTACATGGTGACCGGGCCCTTGCGCATCGTCGAGGTGGACCCCGGGGCGCCCTGGACGTGGAAGGTGACGCCGTTGCCCTCCAGGGTGGACATGTCGAGGTTGTCGATGTCCACGCTGTCGACCACGAACTTCAGGACCCGCTTGCTGCCGGTCGGGGTCTTCACGTCGTAGACGCCGTGGAAGGTCGCGCCGTGCAGGGCGAGCCGGCTGGTCTTCAGGGTCCAGTTCTGCTCCGGGACGACGTGCCCGGGGGCGGGCGCGCCGGCGGTCAGGGACCGGGCGTCCACATCGCAGTTGGGGTTCTCGGTGGGCGTGGCGGACGGGCTGCCGGAGGCGCCCGCGGAGGGCGTCGCCGAGGCGTCCGCCGACGGCTTCGGCCTGCCGGTCGCCTTGCCGCTCGGCGCGGCGGTGGGCGCGGCGGTGGGCGCGGCGGTGGGCGAGGGCTCGTCGTCGGCCGGCCGGGTCGCGGGCGGCGCGGCCTGCGGGGCGGCGGCCCGGGCCTGCGGCTGGGCGGGCTGGGCCGGGGTGCCCGTGCTCGGGGCGGGTGCGGTCGGGGCCGTCGGAGCGGTCGGCGCGGTCGGCGCCGTGCTGGCCGCCGGTGTGGTGGCCGGCGTCGGGCCCGGCGCGGCGTTCGGGTTCAGCAGGTGGCCGATGCCGCCGACCAGGTCGTCGATCAGACCGCTCCGGACCGCCGTGCCGGTGTCGGCGGAACCGGCGACGGCGGAACCGGCGACGGACGGCTGGGTGGTGGCGGCCGACGGCTTGACCGGCGAGGTGGGCTGCTGGGCGGGCGCGGTGGTCGGCACCTGGGTCGGCACCGAGCCGGGGTCGGTCGAGGGACCGGCCGGGGGTGCCGTGGTCGGGGCCTGGCTCGGCGCGGTGGACGGGCCCGGCGGCGGCTCCGGCAGCTCGCTCTTGGGCACCGGCGTCTCGATCGGCGCGACGTCCGGCACGGTGGCCGGAGCGGTGCCGCAGGGCTTGCCCGCCGCGGACTCGGCGACCGCCGGGCTGGGCGTGTAGGCCGCGGCCATCAGCAGCGCGGTCGGCACCGCCGCCATCGCCAGCGCCCGGCCTCTCAGCCGGACCCGTACGGGCGTGCGCGGGGCCGCGTGCCGGCCGGAGCGCTGCGCGGGAACGGTCGTACCGTTGTCGGCTTGCTCGGCCGGCCCGGTCACCGCGCCTCCTCCTGGTCCACGGCACCGGCCTGCTTCGGGACGGCGGTTCCGGCGACGGGTTCGGCGGCCGCGGTAACGGTCGCGGGGACAGCCGCGGCAGCGGTCCGGGTCTCGGCGATCGGCTCGGCGATCGGCTCGGCGTTCGGCTGGGTGGCGACGCTCTGCGCGACGGCCTCCGGCTCGGTGGCGACGCTCTGCGCGACGGCGCTCCCGGCCGCCGCGTCCCCGGCGCCGCTCCCGGTCCGGCGCCAGCGCCGGCCCTTGGCGGCCTTTCCGCCCTCGGGCTCCGGCAGCGGGGCCCAGGAGACCATCAGCCCGCCGCCGATCAGGCCCGGCAGCAGGGCCAGCCCGAAGCCCCCCAGGTTGGAGACCGGGATCGAGACCAGCGTCAGCAGGGTGGTGGCGATACCGGCGAAGACGCGTACGGCCGGCTGGAACCACGCGGTCAGTCCGAGCACCACCAGCAGCACGCCGATGATCAGTGACCCGGCACCCGCCGTGGTGGCCATGGCCACCGTCATGCCGCCCAGCGAGAGCTTGGCGTACGGGAAGTACATGATCGGGACGCCGGCGATCATGGCCAGCAGACCGCCGTAGTACGGCCGCGTCCGGCGGAACGTACGGAACACCCGGCGCAGCCACTGGGCGGGGTTCTCGTGCTCGGCGGGCCGGTAGGAGGCAAGGGCGCTGGACACGGTGCAGCTCCTCGATGGTGTGAACGAGGGGATGGACGAGACACGGGATCCGGGGACGGCGCACGCACCGTCCCCGGTCCCGCAGGTGCCGTCGGGGCGGGCGGACCGGGCCCGGTCCGCCGCCGTCAGCGGCTTAGTAGCACTCGCCGGAACCGTCGGTGTGCAGCGCGAGCTTCAGGCCCTGGAGCTTGAAGGTGCCGGCCGAGGTGGCCCAGGCGGTCTGCTGCACGTTGTACAGGTCGGCCTTCTCGGCGGCCTGGGCGAAGCCGGTCTGCCCGGACGGCAGGCCGCCGAGCTTGGACTGCCAGCCCTGGGTGGCCGAGCCCTTGAGGGTCGAGGCGTCCTGGCCGATGTTGATGTTGGTGAACTCGGCGTCGGCGTTCAGCTGGTCGAGGTCGATCAGCAGGTTCTTGGCGTAGACCTGCTTCTGGACGTCGTCGCTGTTGCCGGCCTCCAGGCGCAGGACGATCTTGGGCAGCTTCCACGGCAGGTGGGGGATGACGTTGGGGTCGGTCACCACCGACTGGCAGAGGCCCTTGATGGTGGCCTCGTCGAAGGCCGAGACGGCGACCGGGTGCGGAGTGCCGTTCGTCTCCGCGTCGATCGAGCCGAACTGGGCGAAGTTCTTGCCGTGCAGCTCCGGCGTGGTGACCTTGAAGCTCTGGCCGGACACGCTGAACGAAGCCGCCAGCGCGTTGTTGGCGATCGAGATGCCGACCATCGCGGTGGCCGCGACGCTCGGCACCATCACCAGGGCGAAGCGCTTCCAGCGGGTCTTGCCGTAGGTCTGGGACATGCGAGTCCTCCTTCTAGGACGTACATCTCCGGCTCCCCGGCGGTGCGTCCCGCACCGGTGGGGGCCTGGGATGGGAGAGAGCTACGTCCTCGGTAGCGGAGAGCGCCTTGGGCGTCGTCGGACGCGGGAGCGACCCGCGTGCAGCGGGCGTCCCGTCCGAGCACCGGCCGACCTTGCGGGGCGGCGGGCAGGACCGACGACATCGGCGATCACCCCCGAGCGACAACCAGCGACCGCGCAGGGCCGCGCGGCCGGTCGAAGGACAGGAACCGCCGTGGGACCGCGGATACCCCCCTGCCCTCCCTCCCGCCGGCCGGGGCCGGCGGATCACCCGGTGGGGATCCCGCGCTCCGCGTGGCCGACCGGGGTCGGCGGAGGTGGAGTCTGGGACCGGGCGTGGCCGATCGTGCTTGAATCCCGGGCGAAGCACAAGAGGTTCCTTACTGACGGGTAATGCAACACCAGGTGACGTTGATCATGAAATCGACCCGAGCCGCACCCTGTGTGACGTCTTGAAGGAATCGTGATGGCGAAATCCGCCGGAAACACCAGCGAAACACCCGCGGGTGGTCACACATGGTGACCACCCGCGGGTGAAATCAAGATTTGGTAAACCTCTGTTCGGTTGACCGGATTGTCGCCAAATCCCCAGCGACACCGCAGGTCATCCGCCGTGCCAGACGGCGGACCTGATCCGGACTCAGAACAGCACGCGCGCCAGCGCCGTACGGGCCGCGACGACCCGCGGGTCCTCCGGGCCGATCACCTCGAACAGCTCCAGCAGGCGCAGCCGGGCGGCGTCCCGGTCCTCGCCGGCCGTCCGCCCGACGGTGGTCACCAGACGCCCGAAGGCGTCCTCGACGTGACCGCCGACCAG
This sequence comes from Kitasatospora sp. NPDC058063, assembly GCF_042885395.1. Taxonomy (NCBI): domain Bacteria; kingdom Bacillati; phylum Actinomycetota; class Actinomycetes; order Kitasatosporales; family Streptomycetaceae; genus Kitasatospora; species Kitasatospora sp. NPDC058063. The sequence goes on along the minus strand of NZ_JBHVSD010000007.1, from coordinate 302,487 downwards.
GTCCAGGTCGGCCGCCTTGAGCTGGGCCTCGACGTCCTTCGGGTCGGCGGCCGCCGCCGCCCGGACGGCCTGGAGGTCCAGGCCCTCGATCCGCTTCAGCAGCTCGGCCTGGGCCAGGCCCAGCTTGGCCTCGGTGTTGCCCGGCTGCTCGAGCAGCACGTTCTGGTACGCCCGGATGGCACCGCCCAGGTCACCGGAGTCCAGCGCGTCGTGCGCGGCGGACAGCGCCGGGTCCTCGGGACGCTGCGGCGCGGCGGCCTCGGCCTCGCCCGGGGCGGCGGCACCGCCGCCCACGCCGAAGCGCTGCTCGGCGACCAGGATCAGCTGGTCCAGGATCTTGCGGATGTTGGCGGCGCTCTCCGCGCCCTGGAACAGCGGCACCAGCTGGCCGGCCACCACGGCCATCACGGCCGGGATGCCCTGGATGCCGAACTGCTGGGCGAGCAGCTGGTTGGCGTCCACGTCGATCTTGGCGAGCACGAAGCGGCCGGCGTACTCCTCGGCCAGGTCCTCCAGGATCGGGCTCAGCTGCTTGCAGGGCCCGCACCACTCGGCCCAGAAGTCGATGACGACCGGCACCTCGGTGGAACGCTGGACGACCTCGGTCTCGAAGGTGTCCTCGGTGACGTCGATGACGAGCTGCTGGGCGGACTGGGCGGGGGCGGCTCCGGCCGATTCGGCGGCGGCCGCCTGCCGGGCCCGCTCGGCCCGGGCCTGCTCGGCCTTCTGGGCGGCTTCACCGGCCGCCTTCACTGCGGCGAGGTCGACCGCGCCGCGCAGGGCGGAGCTGTTGAGACGCGAATTCCGTGGCTGCATGGCACCATCCTCCCCCGTCCGCGCTGCTCGCGGGCACCATCCTCCGGAAAGTCGCCCCGCGCGGACCGCGCGGCACGGAATTCCGGGCGCGGTGCCCCTCCCCCGGTAGCCTGGACCGTTCGGCGCGGATCCCCACCCGCGCCCGCGCCGCTCCCGTCCCACGGGACGCGGCGCCTGGTTGTCACTGCTTTCGCTACGAGTCGTAGCGTAACTGGAGCCGGTGCCCCGCCCGCAAGCCCCACCGGCGGTTCGGGGACGTGACCTGCCCCACTTTCCCGGGCCGCCCCGCTGCCCGAACGGGCGAACAGTCGCTACCGTTACCAACCCCACCCAAGTTACTTACCAGTAAAGCGCGAGGAGGCCCGGTGCCGGCCGCCCAGCCCCCAGCGAGCCCGGACAGCGTGGAGCCCGCCGAGCCCACCGCCCGGACCTGCCCCGACCCGGCCGGCGCGGCCCCCCACCGGGCCGCCGCCACCCCGGAACCCGCGGGCGCCGCCCGGGCCAAGGGCCGCCCCCGCAGCGCCGCCGCCGACCGCGCGATCCTCGACGCCACCCGCGAGGCGCTGGCCGAACTCGGCTGGGGCGGACTGACCATGGGCCACGTGGCGAGCCGCGCCGGGGTCGCCAAGACCACCCTCTACCGCCGCTGGCCGTCCAAGAACGAGCTCGTGGTGGACGCCGTCGCAACCCTCTTCGACGACCTGGTGATGCCCGACCTCGGCAGCCTGCGGGCCGACATCGAGGCCGTGGTGGCCCAGTTCGCCGATCTGCTGGCCCGCCCGGAGACCCAGGCCGCGCTGCTCGCGCTGTTCGCCGAGGGGACCCGCGACCGCCAGCTGCGGCGCCGGATCCGCGAGTCCATCGTGGATCCGCAGAAGCGGCTGGTCCGCCAGGGCCGGGCGGCCGCCCAGGCGCGCGGAGAACTCGGAGCGGACTGCGACGCCGACTCGGCCCGCGAGGAGGTCGACATCATCTTCGACACCATCGCCGGCACCGTCGAGCACCGCGTCCTGGTCAGCGGCGAGCCGATCACCCCGGAGTGGACCCGCCGCTTCACCGACCTGCTGCTCGGACCGCTGCTCGCCGGCTGAGCGCACGGCGGAGCCGCCGTACGGGATCCCGGTCCCGTACGGCGGCTCCGCTCCGGCCGCGGCCTCGGCCTCGGCCTCGGCCTCGGCCTCAGAACATCGCGTTCTCCTGGTACGTCCCCCACTCCTGCCGCAGCGCGTTGCAGATCTCGCCCAGCGTCGCCTCGGCACGCACCGCGTCCAGCATCGGCGGGATCATCGACGCGCCCGAGCGGGCCGCCGCCAGCATGGCGTCCAGCCCGGCACGGACGGCCGCCTCGTCCCGGGCCGCCTTGCGCTCGCCCAGCGCCCGGACCTGCTCGCGCTCGACCTCGTGGCTGACCCGCAGGATCTCCAGCTCGGGGGTGACGCTGCGCGGGTGGCAGTTGACGCCGACCACGCGCTTGTCGCCCTTCTCCACCGACTGCTGGTACTGGAAGGCCGCCTCGGCGATCTCCCCGGTGAACCAGCCCTCCTCGATGCCGCGCAGGATGCCGGAGGTGATCGGGCCGATCTCGTGGTCCTCGCGGCCCTTGTCGAGGATCCGCTGGAAGATCGCCTCGGCCTGCTGCTCGATCCGGTCGGTCAGCGCCTCGACGTACCAGGAACCGCCCAGCGGGTCGGCCACGTTGGCGACGCCGGTCTCCTCCATCAGCACCTGCTGGGTGCGCAGGGCGATCTCGGCGGCCTGCTCGGAGGGCAGCGCCAGGGTCTCGTCCAGGGCGTTGGTGTGCAGCGAGTTGGTGCCGCCGAGCACCGCGGCCAGTGCCTCCACGGCGGTGCGGACCACGTTGTTGTACGGCTGCTGCGCGGTCAGCGAGACGCCGGCGGTCTGGGTGTGGAAGCGCAGCCACTGCGCCTTGTCGGTCTTGGCCCCGAAGCGGTCGCGCATCCAGCGGGCCCAGATCCGGCGCGCGGCGCGGAACTTGGCGATCTCCTCGAAGAAGTCCAGGTGCGCGTCGAAGAAGAAGGACAGGCCGGGCGCGAAGACGTCCACGTCCAGGCCGCGGGACAGGCCCAGCTCGACGTAGCCGAAGCCGTCCGCGAGGGTGTACGCCAGCTCCTGCGCGGCCGTCGCCCCGGCCTCGCGGATGTGGTAGCCGGAGACCGACAGCGGCTTGTACGCGGGGATGCCCTCGGCGCAGTAGGCCATCAGGTCGCCGATCAGGCGCAGGTGCGGCTCGGGGGCGAAGAGCCACTCCTTCTGCGCGATGTACTCCTTGAAGATGTCCGTCTGGAGGGTGCCGTTGAGCACCGCCGGGTCCACGCCCTGGCGCTCGGCGGCAACCAGGTACATGCAGAAGACCGGCACGGCCGGGCCGCTGATCGTCATCGAGGTGGTGACCTCGCCGAGCGGGATGCCGTCGAACAGCACCTCCATGTCGGCGGCCGAGTCGATGGCCACGCCGCAGTGGCCGACCTCGCCGAGCGACTTCGGGTCGTCCGAGTCGTAGCCCATCAGGGTGGGCATGTCGAAGGCGACCGAGAGGCCGCCGCCGCCGGCGTCCAGGATCATCCGGTAGCGCTCATTGGTCTGCTGGGCGTTGCCGAAGCCGGCGAACTGGCGGATGGTCCAGGTGCGGCCCCGGTAGCCGGTCGGGTGCAGGCCGCGGGTGTACGGGTACTCGCCCGGCCAGCCGATCCGCTCGAAACCCTCGTGGGCCTGCCCGGCGGGCGGGCCGTAGACCGGCTCGACCTCGTCACCGGAGAGGGTGGTGAAGTCCGCGTCCCGCTTGCGGGCCTTGTCGTACCGCTGCTGCCAGCGCTGCCGGCCGCGCTCGATCTCCTCGGCGTCCATGACCCCGAACTCCGCTCCGTACGGCCGCCACGGCGACGGGCGGCGCAACTAGTAGGACGTCCTAATAATTTACTCGGACGTCCTAGCACTTGTCGATGGACGACCGCCCGCACGGCCCGGAATCCACTCCGAAGGCCCACGAAACGCCGAGAGCGCCCCTCCCCCTTGATCGGGGAGGGGCGCTCTCGGCGGCGCGGGCGGCGGGGCTCAGATCCCGGCCGGCTGGCGGGCGGCGCCCGCCGGGAGCTTCTCGGCGGCCTCGCGGGCCACCTTGCGCTCGAAGACGAAGGAGAGGAAGGGGATGCAGCCCGCCGCCAGGGTCAGCACCAGCCGGCCCATCGGCCACTTCAGCTTCTGCCCGAGCAGGAAGGTCACCACGAAGTACCCGATGTAGAGGTAGCCGTGCAGCATCGCGACGTACGTGGTCACGTCCTCGGCCGCGCCGAAGCCGTACTTCGCGACCATGAAGCCGCAGAACACCAGCAGCGCCACACCGGTCGCAACGGCCAGGGCCCGGTACCAGCCCAGCAGGGGGGTCGCCTTCATGATCTTCCTCGCGTCGCTCGGCAGTATCGGCCGGTACGCCCGGATCCGCGCACCGCTCCAACGAGGGTAGCCGCCCTCACGCCGTCCCCTTCGCAGCCCCCTCGCCCGGATCGGTGAAGTCGCCGGCGGCCACCCTCAGCGGCCTGAGCAGATCGAAGACCTGGCGGCACTGCTCCTCGCCGTACTCCTCCAGCCCGAACTCCATCGCCATCAGCCGCCCGGTCGCCTCCTCGACCACCTCGCGGCCGCGCCCGGTGATCGTGGCCAGCACGCCGCGGCCGTCCAGCGGGTTGGGCCGGCGGGCGACCAGGCCGGCCCGCTCCAGGCGGTCGACGGTGTTGGTGACGCTGGTCGGGTGGACCATGAGCCGCTCGCCGATCTTGGAGAGCGAGAGCTCGCCGGTCCGGCTGAAGGTCAGCAGCACCAGGGCCTCGTAGCGGGCGAAGGTCAGCCCGTACGGCTTGAGCACCGCGTCCACCCGGGAGAGCAGGATCTGGTGGGCGCGCATGACCGAGGTGATCGCCGCCATCGAGGGGACCGCGCCCCAGCGGCGGGTCCACAGCTCGTCGGCGCGGGCGATCGGGTCGAAGTCGAGAGCGAGGGGCTTGGCCACCTCCTTACCGTACCGGCGGACGGGACGCGTGTTACCAGGCGTCCTGATGGTGGACAAGCGCAGCACGTGGCGAGAACCCGCCAATCGGACGGCCAGGTCCATACCAGGACATTGCGTCGATGTGAACGCGCGACAACGGGCTGCCGGCGCAACGGGGTTGACCCCCGATCGGCCCTGCGCCGTGCCACCAGGCCTCGGTTCGGACGGTAACCCGCTGCAAGGCCGGGCGATTCCCCCCTTTTGTCCGCCCGTTCACATTCCTCGGCCGTGGCGGGACTTGGCCAATTCATGAGCAAGACCTGTCATTTGATTTGCTCGATTGTCATGCTTTCGGCCAACCCGTTCGGTAGCCACCACCCCCACCCACCGGTGGCACAGCCGCTCCGACCGCACGGGGACCTGCACGTCAGCGCTCGTTCCGCCCCTCAGGTGCCGGCCCGGCCCCCCGGAACGCCGCGCGACCGCGTCCGTTCGCGGTTTCCCGGAAGGACTCGTTCGTGAAGCGAAAGCTCGCCGCAGTCGCCGTACTCTCCGCCACCGCCCTGCTCACCGGCGTCGTCCAGGTGAGCGCCGTGGCCGTCGCGGACCCCGCCCCGCAGTCCCAGGGCGCGCAGCAGCGTGCCGACCTGATCGCCCTGGCGAACGGCCAGGCCGGCAAGGTGGCGCACGCCCTGGCCCTGGGCGGCCAGGAGCAACTGGTGGCCAAGGACGCCGTGGTGGACGCCGACGGCACCCGCCACCTGCGCTACGAGCGCACCCTGGCCGGCCTCCCGGTCCTGGGCGGGGACCTGGTGGTGCACCAGAAGGCCGACGGCTCGACCACCTCCGTGGACAAGGCGACCGGCGCGACCCTCGCGCTGCCGAGCCTCACCCCGCAGATCCCCGCCGACCAGGCCGCCGCCCAGGCGACCGGCGCCGTGCAGTCCACCGTGGGCATCGCCGCCGACGCGGACGAGTCCCCGCTGACCGAGGTCCACCAGACCGGCAAGGCCGAGCTGGTCGTCTGGGCCGCCGACGGCAGCCCGCGCCTGGCCTACCGCACCACGGTCGAGGGCCTGCGCGCCGACGGCACCCCGAGCCGCCAGCTGCTGGTCACCGACGCGGCGAGCGGCCAGGTGCTCTCCAGCCACGAGCAGGTCCGGACCGCCTCCGGCACCGGCAAGGGCGTCTTCGTCGGCACCGTCCCGCTGACCACCACCCAGAGCGGTTCGAGCTACCAGCTCAAGGACGCGAGCCGCGGCGGGCAGGCCACCTACACCCTGAAGGGCAAGACCTCCGGCTCCGGCACCCTGGTCGCCAAGACCACCAACAGCTTCGGCAACGGCCTGGCCTCCAACGCGGAGTCCGCCGCGGTCGACGCCCAGTACGGCGCCGCGGCGACCTGGGACTTCTACAAGAACACCTTCGGCCGCAACGGCATCAAGAACAACGGCGTCGGCGCCGCGAGCCGGGTCCACTACGGCTCCAACTACGTCAACGCGTTCTGGGACGACTCCTGCTTCTGCATGACCTACGGCGACGGCACGAGCAACACCCACCCGCTGACCGAGCTGGACGTGGCCGGCCACGAGATGAGCCACGGCGTCACCTCCGCCACCGCCAACCTCAACTACTCGGGCGAGTCCGGCGGCCTCAACGAGGCCACCTCGGACATCTTCGGCACCATGGTCGAGTTCTACGCCAACCTGCCCGCCGACAACCCGGACTACCTCATCGGCGAGCTGATCAACATCAACGGTGACGGCACCCCGCTGCGCTACATGGACAAGCCGTCCAAGGACGGTGCCTCGGCCGACTACTGGTCCTCCACCGTCGGCAACAAGGACGTCCACTACTCGTCCGGCGTCGCCAACCACTTCTTCTACCTGCTGTCCGAGGGCAGCGGCGCCAAGACGATCAACGGCGTCAGCTACAACAGCCCGACCTCCAACGGCTCGACCCTCGCCGGCATCGGCCGGGACAAGGCCGCGCAGATCTGGTACCGCGCGCTGACCACCTACTTCACCTCCACCACCAACTACGCGGGCGCCCGCACCGGCACCCTCAAGGCCGCCGCCGACCTGTACGGCGCGAGCAGCGCCGAGTACAGCGCCGTCGCCGCCACCTGGAGCGGTGTCAACGTCAACTGACGCACCGCACAGGCGCACCGGACGCCCGGGACCTCCATCGGGAGGGCCCGGGCGTCCGGCCGTTGCGGAGGACTGTCAAGGCCGGGCGGCTGGCGGAGTCCCGCCAGGGGGACGAACCGCCGAAACCGGGCAGCGGGCGGCAACCGAACCATCCGTACCGGGATTGGCGGTTCCTGGCCAATCCCCGGAGGCACCCTGTCCATCCCTGCCAACGATTGTCATGCTTCTGACCAAGTCCCGTCCGACCCTCCGCCGCCCCCACCCACACCCGGCGGAGCGTCAGGAACCGCACGGGACCGGCACGTCCGCGCCCTACCGCCCCAAGGCGCCAACCCCGGCGCCCCGGTACGCGGCGCACCCGCACGCACCCGCGGGTCTCGTGGAAGGAACCCCCGCACGTGAAGCGAAAGCTGACTGTCGGAGCCGTACTCTCCGCCACCGCCCTGCTGGCCGGCGTCATCCAGATCGCCGCCGCCCCCGCCCAGGCCGCCGCCCCCTCGCCGGCCCAGCAGCAGTCCGCGCTGCTGGCGCTGGCCTCCGGGCAGAGCGCCCCGGTCGCCCAGGCCCTCGCCCTCGGCGGCCAGGAGAAGCTGGTGCCCAAGGACGTCGTGGTGGACAAGGACGGCACCCGCCACCTGCGGTACGACCGGACCTACGCGGGCCTGCCGGTCATCGGCGGCGACCTGGTCGTCCACCAGAAGGCCGACGGCTCGGTGAAGTCCGTCGACCAGGCCTTCGCCGGTCGGCTGTCGGTTCCCAGCCTCACCCCGGGCCTCGCCGCGCCGCAGGCCGCCGAGGCGGCCACCGCCGCGGTGCGGGCGACCGTCGGCATCACCGCCGACGCGGACGAGGCGGCGCTCAGCCGGGTCGACGGCGCCGGCGCTCCCGAGCTGGTCGTCTGGGCCGCCGACGGCACCCCGCGACTGGCCCACCGCACGGTGGTCTCGGGCCAGCGCTCGGACGGCACCCCGAGCCGCCAGGAAGTGATCACCGACGCCGCCACCGGCCAGGTGCTCGCCAGCGACGAGAAGGTGCAGACCGCCACCGGCACCGGCAAGGGCGTCAACGTCGGCACCGTCACGCTGACCACCACCCAGAGCGGTTCGAACTACCAGCTCAAGGACGCCTCCCGGGGCAACCAGTCCACCACCGACCTGAAGGGCGGCACCTCGGGCAGCGGAACGCTCTTCAGCAACACCACCAACAGCTTCGGCAACGGCACGCCCTCCAACCGCGAGTCCGCCGCGGTCGACGCCCAGTACGGCGCCGCGGCGACCTGGGACTACTACAAGAACACCTTCGGTCGCAACGGCATCAAGAACAACGGCGTCGGCGCCGCGAGCCGCGTCCACTACAGCACCAACTACGTCAACGCGTTCTGGGACGACTCCTGCTTCTGCATGACGTACGGCGACGGCGCGAGCAACACCCACCCGCTGACCGCCATCGACGTCTCCGGCCACGAGATGAGCCACGGCGTCACCTCCGCCACCGCCGGCCTGATCTACTCCGGCGAGTCCGGCGGCCTCAACGAGGCCACCTCGGACATCTTCGGCACCATGGTCGAGTGGTCCGCCAACCTCCCGGCCGACCCGCCGGACTACCTCATCGGCGAGAAGCTCAACATCAACGGCAACGGCACCCCGCTGCGCTACATGGACAAGCCCTCCAAGGACGGCGCCTCGGCCGACAACTGGTCCTCCACCGTCGGCAACAAGGACGTCCACTACTCCTCGGGCGTCGCCAACCACTTCTTCTACCTGCTCGCCGAGGGCAGCGGCGCCAAGGTCATCAACGGGGTCAGCTACAACAGCCCGACCTCCAACGGCTCGACGGTGACCGGCATCGGCCGGACCAAGGCGGCCGCGATCTGGTACCGCGCGCTGACCGTCTACATGACCTCCACCACCAACTACAAGGCCGCCCGCACCGCGACCCTGAAGGCCGCCACCGACCTGTACGGCGCGAGCAGCACCGAGTACAACACGGTCGCCGCGGCCTGGAGCGCGGTGAACGTCAACTAGGGCGTGCCCGGCACGCCCCGACCGGCCCCGGCGCGAGCCGCCGGCAGGACCGGCCAGAGCCACCCCCGGTAAGAAACGGCGACAGGCTGCCGCGGCCCTTTGGGAGAGGAGGCCGCGGCAGCCTGTCGACCGTCCACGATGACGCCGGGGCTCAGGCGGTGGCGGGCTTCGGCTCGCCCCGCTCCTCGCGGGCGAGCATCCGCTCGGCGAAGAAGCCGCCGGTGGGCAGCACCGCGAGCACGAACATCAGGACGCCGCGCTTGGCGTCCCACTTCTGCGCCTGCCAGGCCTGGATCCAGAAGACCGCGTAGAGGATGAACAGGACGCCGTGGACCATGCCCATCACCGGGACGGCGTCGAACGAGGTCGTCCGCTTCAGCACCGAGCAGATCAGCAGCAGGATGAAGGAGACCCCTTCGGGGCCGGAGACCAGGCGCAGGCGGTGGACGGCGCTGCTGTTCACGATGGATACCTCAATACGGGGGTCGGCGGCGCGGGCGCGCTTGTGAAGCAACTCACAAGCATTCCGGCCATTATCGCCGAGCACACGGCCGGACCCCCGGCCGGGGGTGGCCACCGTGCCCGATCTCACAGCGCCCGCCCGCCCTGTCACAGCTGTGTGCCGGAACGCCTCCGAGCGCGACCGCCCGTCACCGGGAACCCCTATCCTGCTGCCCGCGCGCCCACCGATCCGGGCGCCGACGCATCGCACACGGGGGTAGTCGCCACATGCTCAAGCTCGACTGGGACCGCAGGACCTGCGCCAGGCGCGGTCACACCACCTACGCGCCGACGGAACCCGAACTGGCCTCCCGGCTGCACGCCTCCACCGCCCTCGGCGACGCCTGGCGCTGCCTGCGCTGCGGCGACTTCGCGCTGGGCGACCCGCACGGCTCCGGCCCGGCCGAGGACGCGCCGCTGGTGCCGCGCGGCAAGGCGCTGCGGGACCTGTTCATCCTGCGCTTCCTGGCCGTCGAACGGGTGCTGCGCGGGCTGCTGATCATCGTCGTCGCCTGGGCCGTGTGGAAGTTCTCCAACAGCCAGGACGCGGTGCACCGGGTGTTCGACGAGAACCTCACGGTCTTCAGGCCGGTCACCGACCACTTCCACTGGGACCTCGAACACGCCCCGATCGTCGAGACCATCCGCAAGACCTTCGACTTCAAGAAGAGCACCCTGCTGATCGTCGCGGGCGCCCTGATCGCCTACGCGGTGATCGAGATCGTCGAAGCGGTCGGCCTGTGGCTGAACAAGCGCTGGGCCGAGTACCTGACGGTGGTCGCCACCGCGGCCTTCCTCCCCCTGGAGGGCTACGAGCTGAGCCACCACGTCAGCGCGCTGAAGGTCTGCACCCTGGTGCTGAACATCGCGGCGGTGCTCTGGATCATGCTCTCCAAGCGCCTGTTCGGACTGCGCGGCGGCGTGGTGGCCTTCGAGGCGGAGCGCCACTCGGCCTCGCTGCTGGAGGTCGAGCAGGCGGCCGGCACCGTTCCGCGCCCCGGACAGGGGGCGCACGCCCGAGCCTGAGCGGGGCGCGCGCCCCGGCCTGACCGGCGCGTTTGTCGCAGGCCGGTACCAGTTGGCCCGCGCACCCTCCCCGGACCACGGCCGCAGCGGCTAGATTGCGGCCGTGGCACAGTTCAGACTCCAGGGATCGCGCGTGCTCGCCGTCGAATTGGGCGGGGACGCCGTCAAGGCGCGAAACGGTTCGATGGTCGCCTACACCGGGCAGATGGCCTTCAAGAAACTGACCGGCGGCGGGGACGGCCTGCGCGGCATGGTCACCCGCCGGCTGACCGGCGAGAAGATGACGGTCATGGAGGTGAAGGGACAGGGCACCTGCTACTTCGCCGACAAGGCCACCGAGATCAATCTGGTCCGGCTGAACGGCGAGACGCTGTACGTCGAATCGGACAACCTGCTCTGCACCGAGTCGACCCTGCACACCGGCACCAGCTTCACCGGGCTCAACGGCATGTCCTCCGGCAACGGCCTGTTCACCACCAAGGTGGAGGGCCACGGCTGGGCGGCCGTCACCTCCAACGGGCCGGCCGTCATCCTGCGGGTCGACAAGAGCATGCCGCTGCGGGTGGACCCGGGCGCGTACGTCGCGCACACCGGCACCCTGCAGCGCAGCCTGAAGTCGGGCGCGGGCTGGACGACGATCATCGGCGAGGGCGGCGGCGAGGCCGTCCAGATCGAGTTCACCGGCGAGGGCCTGGTGTACGTCCAGCCCTCCGAGAAGGTCACCATCGGGGGCGACGTCTGATGGGCTTCACGAAGATCAACGGCAAGATGGTCGAGGCCCAGGTCCTACCCGGGCAGCGGCTGTTCAGCCAGCGCGGCGCGATGCTCGCGTACAGCGGCGACGTCCGCTTCACGCCGAACATCACCGGCGGGCAGGGCGGCGTGATGTCGATGATCGGCCGCCGGGTGGCCAACGAGGACACCCCGCTGATGACCGTCGAGGGCCAGGGCCGGGTGATGTTCGGCCACGGCGGCCACCACGTCCACGTGATCGACCTGTTCGGCGACACCCTCTACGTCGAGGCGGACCGGCTGCTCGCCTTCGAGGGCACGCTGCGGCAGTCCACCATGTTCATGGGCTCGCAGGGCGGGGTGATGGGCATGGTCCGCGGCCAGGTCACCGGGCAGGGCCTGTTCACCACCAAGCTGGAGGGCCAGGGCTCGGTCGCGGTGATGGCCCACGGCGGCGTCTTCGAGCTGCCGATCGTCCCCGGCCAGTCGGTGCACGTCGACCCCCAGGCGTACGTGGCGCACCGCGGCGACGTGCGCAACAAGCTGTCCACGGCACTGGGCTGGCGCGACATGATCGGCCGCGGCTCGGGCGAGGCGTTCCAGCTGGAACTGTCCGGGCAGGGCGCGGTGTACGTCCAGGCGAGCGAGGAGAAGCTCTGATGTCCCACCCGCCGCAGCCCCCGTACGGCTCCCCGCACAACCAGCCGACCCAGCCCGGCTTCGCGGTCCCGCCGCCCCCGCCGAACTACGGCCCGCCGCAGGGCTACCCGCCGCCCCCGCCCGGCGGCTACCCCCCGCCGCCGCAGCAGCCGTACGCCCAGCAGGCCCCGCCGCCGCCGCACCAGCAGCCGTACCAGCAGCAACAGCCGTACGCTCAGGAGCAGTTCGGCGGACCGGTGGCCCCGCTGCCGACCGGCCACGGCAGCACCGGGCCGGTGGTGTGGGACGCCCACAGCCTGCCGGCCGGCGACAACGTCAACCCGTACGCCTTCTCGGTCGACCTGAACGGCTCGTACTTCCTCCAGAAGGGCAAGATGGTCGCCTACTACGGCGACATCACCTTCAAGGGCGTCGGCGCCGGGGCGGTCGACCGGATGCTCGGGCAGCACTTCAACTCGCCGATGCACGCGGCGGACTGGGTGGTCGCCGAGGGCCGGGGCAAGCTGCTGCTGGCCGACCGGGCGTTCGACCTCAACTCGTACGACCTGGACGAGGGCAACCTGACCGTCCGCTCCGGCAACCTGCTGGCCTTCGACCCGACGCTGCGGCTCAAGCAGTCGATCATCCCGGGCTTCCTGACCCTGATCGGCACCGGCCGCTTCGTCGCGGCCTCCAACGGGCCGGTGCACTTCGTCGAGCCGCCGATCCGGGTCGACCCGCAGGCGCTGGTCGGCTGGGCGGACTGCCCGGCGCCGTGCCACCACTACGACCACGACTACATGCACGGGCTGATCGGCGGCCTGCGCCGGCTGACCGGCTTCGGCGGGGCCTCCGGCGAGGAGCACCAGTTCGAGTTCATCGGCGCCGGCCAGGTGCTGCTGCAATCGAGTGAAAAACTCCTGGCCGAGCGGTCGGTCGGCGCGGTCGGGGCCGAGGCGGGCGTGCCGATGGGCGGCGTGCCGTCCCAGCCGGGAACGGCCGGGCACGGCGGCGGGAATCCCAACATCCCCGGGCTCGGTAATCTGGGCGACCTCGGCCGACGTTTCGGCCTGTAAACTTGTACAAGATTGAACTAAATCGGCTATGCTTGAGAGCATGGATACGCACACGATCGACACTGCGGACACCCCTCCGCCGCAGCCCGAGGAGGAGACTCCCTGGCTGACCGCCAGGGAGCAGCGGATGTGGCGCGCCCATCTGGAGGTCGCCAAGCTGCTGGACTACCAGCTCAGCCGCGAACTCCAGCCGCACAACCTCGCGATCAACGACTACGAGATCCTGGTGGTGCTCTCCGAGGCACCGGACCGCCGGATGCGGATGACCGACCTCGCGACCGCCACCCTCCAGTCCAAGAGCCGTCTCTCCCACCAGATCACCCGGATGGAGAACGCCGGCCTGGTCCTGCGCCAGGAGTGCCCCGGCGACCGCCGCGGCCTCTACGCCCACCTCACCGAACACGGCTGGGAGACCATGCAGCGGGTCGCCCCGGACCACGTGCGCAGCGTCCGCGCCCACTTCATCGACCGCTTCACCCCGGAGCAGCTCGACGACATGTACCAGGCCCTCGCCCCCATCGCCGAACACCTCCGCGGCCTGCGCGGCAAGCCGTAGCGCCGCCCCCGCACCGCTCCGCCCCGCCGCGACCACCGTCGCGGCGGGGCGGACCGCGTCTCAGCTCGCAGTCAGGCCGGCGACCAGCTCGTCGGCCGCGCCGTACGGGTCCAGCGCGCCCTCCGCCACCCGTTCGGCCAGGACGGCCAGGCGCCGGTCCCCGCGCAGGTCGCCGATCCGGGCGCGCAGTTCGGCCAGGGCGATCGCCTCGATCTCCTCGGCGGCCCGGCGGCGGCGCCGCGCGGCGAGCTCGCCGTGCTCCTCCAGCCAGGCCCGGTGCTTCTCCAGCGCCTCGACCACCTCGTCCACGCCCTCGCCACGGGCCGCGACGGTCTTGACGATCGGCGGGCGCCAGTCCCCCGGCTCCCGGGCCTCGCCGAGGCCCAGCATGTGGTTGAGCTCCCGGGCGGTGGCGTCGGCGCCGTCCCGGTCGGCCTTGTTGACCACGAAGACGTCGCCGATCTCCAGGATCCCGGCCTTGGCGGCCTGGATGCCGTCACCCATCCCGGGGGCCAGCAGCACCACGGTGGTGTCGGCCTGGGCGGCGACCTCGACCTCGGACTGACCCACCCCGACGGTCTCCACCAGGATCACCTCGCAGCTGGCCGCGTCCAGCACCCGCAGCGCCTGCGGCGCCGCCCAGGAGAGCCCGCCGAGGTGGCCGCGGGTGGCCATCGAGCGGATGAACACCTCCGGGTCGGTGGCGTGGTCCTGCATCCGGACCCGGTCCCCCAGCAGCGCGCCGCCGGAGAACGGCGAGGACGGGTCGACGGCCAGCACCCCGACCCGCTTGCCGAGCCGCCGGTAGGCGGAGACCAGCGCCGAGGTGGAGGTGGACTTGCCGACCCCGGGCGAGCCGGTCAGGCCCACCGTGTACGCCCGCCCGGTGTGCGGCGCGAGCGCGGCCATCGCCTCCCGCAGCTGCGGCGCGGCGTTCTCGACCAGCGTGATCAGCCGGGCGACCGCCCGCGGCCGGCCCTCCCGGGCCTGCTCGACCAGCGTGGCGACATCGATCATCAGGAGCTCCTAGCGCAATGCCGTCGAATGCCGAAAGGGGCTGCGGACCGCCACTCGCGGTCCGCAGCCCTGGAGCGATCGGCCGGTCAGGCCTTCGGGACGCGCACGATCAGCGCGTCGCCCTGGCCGCCGCCACCGCACAGCGCGGCCGCGCCGACCCCGCCGCCGCGGCGCTGCAGCTCCAGCGCCAGGGTCAGCACCACGCGGGCGCCGGACATCCCGATCGGGTGGCCGAGCGCGATGGCGCCGCCGTTGACGTTGACGATGTCGGAGGAGACGCCCAGGTCCTTCATGGACTGGTGGGCGACGGCCGCGAAGGCCTCGTTGATCTCGATCAGGTCGAGGTCGGCGACCTCCAGACCCTCCTTGGCCAGCGCGTGCTTGATCGCGTTGGACGGCTGCGACTGGAGCGAGTTGTCCGGGCCGGCCACGTTGCCGTGGGCGCCGATCTCGGCGATCCAGGTCAGGCCCAGCTCCTCGGCCTTGGCCTTGCTCATCACGACCACGGCGGCGGCGCCGTCGGAGATCTGCGAGGAGGTACCGGCGGTGATCGTGCCGTCCTTGGCGAAGGCCGGGCGCAGCTTGGCCAGGCCCTCGACGGTGGTGTCCGCGCGGATGCCCTCGTCCTGGCTGAACAGCACCGGCTCGCCCTTGCGCTGCGGGACGGCGACCGGGGTGATCTCGGCGTCGAAGACCCCGTCGGCCTGCGCCTTGGCGGCCCGCTGGTGGGAGGCGGCGGCGATCTCGTCCTGCACCTCGCGCGGGATGCCCAGGCGGGTGTTGTGCTTCTCGGTGGACTCGCCCATCGGGATGTTCTCGTAGGCGTCGGTGAGGCCGTCGTGGGCCATCGCGTCGAGCATCGCGATCGCGCCGTACTTGAAGCCCTCGCGGGACTTCGGCAGCAGGTGCGGGGCGTTGGTCATCGACTCCTGGCCGCCGGCCACCACGATGTCGAACTCCCCGGCGCGGATCAGCTGGTCGGCCAGCGCGATGGCGTCGAGGCCGGAGAGACAGACCTTGTTGATGGTCAGCGCCGGGACGTTCATCGGGATGCCGGCCTTGACGGCGGCCTGGCGGGCCGGGATCTGGCCGGCGCCGGCCTGGAGCACCTGGCCCATGATCACGTACTGGACCTGCTCGCCGGTGATCCCGGCCCGCTCCAGAGCGGCCTTGATCGCGACGCCGCCGAGGTCGGCGCCGGAGAAGCCCTTGAGGGAACCCAGCAGGCGGCCCATCGGGGTCCGCGCACCGGCAACGATCACAGAGGTGGTGTTGGTCATGGGACGGGCCCCTTCGCACGTCGTGGCCAGGTGAGGATGCGCTCAATGTACTGACCTGTTACCCGCCCGTCACCGGAGCGACAGTGTGATCGAGCGCACTGGCACCATCCAGTCAACACCGTGCCGACCCGCTCCGGGTGAACCGCCCGCCGTGTGAGCAGGCTCGCACGCCGGGTACTGGCGTACGGCGCGGGCCATGCGCTGCACTTGGTGCACCTTTCCCACCGCCCTTCCCCACCCCGGAGGCCGTCGTGCTGACCCGCATCGACCACATCGGCATCGCCTGCCGAGACCTCGACAAGACGGTCGAGTTCTACCGCGCCACCTACGGCTTCGAGGTCTTCCACTCCGAGGTCAACGAGGAGCAGGGCGTCCGCGAGGCCATGCTCCGGATCAACGGCACCGACGACGGCGGCGCCTCCTACCTCCAGCTGCTGGAGCCCACCCGGCCCGACTCCACCGTGGCCAAGTGGCTGGAGAAGAACGGCGAGGGCGTGCACCACATCGCCTTCGGCACCGCCGACGTGGACGGCGACTCCGAGGCCATCCGGGACAAGGGCGTCCGGGTCCTCTACGACCAGCCGCGGATCGGCTCGATGGGGTCGCGGATCACCTTCCTCCACCCCAAGGACTGCGGGGGCGTCCTGACCGAGCTGGTGACCTCCGCGCAGCAGGGCCACGACGAGCACTGATCCCCTCCCGGCCCGCCCCGGGGCGGGCCCCGCCCCGGCGGCGACCGACGGCCCGTCGGTCATGACCCGTCAGTAACCTGGCGGGAAGAGCCGGAAAACACCCCTGCGGCCATTCCCCCGCAGTGCGCTCCCACTACAATGCCCAGGTGCGCGACGGCTCCGGGGGACGGAGGCGACGGGCACGGCCGAAGACAGGCCCGTCCGCCCTCCGGTGGTCGGCCCGTCGCAAGGGGAGTCCATTACGCGGGCACGGCTGAACAGTCGCAAGACGGATCTGTCACCATTCTCCACAAGGCAAGAGTTCGCCCAGGAGTCCACTCGGACGGGGGAACGCGGCATCCCCGCGCTCCCGCGCCCCGGACTCCGACAACCGCGGCGGGCGGCCCCGACATGGCGGGGAGCCGTCCACCGGCTGCGGATGCAAGGACCAGTCGGACCGGCGCCCGGGATACCGGAGCCCGGCCCCGGCCCGGTCGAGGACGCGACCAGGAGATGGATGGGACCGCGGAGTGCGGGGCAACGACCGCTACGAGGCTGACGATCACCTCTCCCAGTTCGAGGCCGAGATGGGTCGGACTCGGAAGGAGCGGGACAAGGCAGTCGAGCATGCCGAGGACCTCGCCTACCAGGTGGAGGTACTGCGGGCGAAACTGCACGAGTCCCGCCGCATGCTCGCCCAGCCGCGCGCCTTCGACGCCGTCTCCGGCCAGGCCGAGCAGATGCTCCGCACCGCCGAGATGCAGGCCCAGCAGCTGCGCGCCGACGCCGAGCGCCAGCTGCGCGACTCCCAGGCCGCCACCCAGCGGATCATGGCCGAGGCCGCCGAGCGCACCGCCCGGCTGGAGGCCGACCTGGCCGCTCGCCGCCGCCAGCTGGAGGACGAGCTCACCGAACTGCGCCGCTCCGCCGAGCAGCACGTCAACGGCTGGGCCGAGCAGACCCGGGCCGGCTCCGAGCAGGAGGCCCAGCGGCTGCTCCAGGAGGCCCGCGCCGAGGCCGAGCGGATGGTCGCCGCCGCCCGTGCGGAGGCCGTCGCCCTCTCCGACCACGCCCGCGCCCGGACCGCCGCCGACGTGGACGCCGCCCGCGGTGAGGCCCAGGCCGCCGCCGAGGCCGCCCTGCAGCGGGCCCAGAACGACGCCGAGCGCCTGCTGCGCGCCGCCTCCGAGCAGGCCCAGCAGGCCGGCGCCCAGGCCGCCGCCGACGTGGACGCCGCCCGGGGCGAGGCCCAGCAGCAGCTGGCCGCCGCACACGCCGCCGCCGAGGGCCAGCTGGCCGGCGCCCAGGCCGAGATCGGCCGGCTCAAGGCGCAGGCCGCCGCCGAGCAGGCCCGGGCCGAGCAGCAGCTCGCCGCGGCCAAGGCCGAGATAGAGCGGCTGCGCGCCGAGGTGATCGCCGAGGCGGAGCGCACCCGCTACGAGGTCACCGAGCTGCGCGCCCAGGCCGAGCAGGCCGCCGAACAGCTCCAGGCCGACGCCGAGGCCGCCGCCGAACGCAGGGTCGCCGACGGCGAGGCCGCGAACGAGCAGCGCTCGCAGACCGCCCGGGCCGAGGTGGCCCGGATGGTCGCCCAGGCCACCAAGGAGGCTTCGGCGATCCGCGCCGAGGCCGAGGCCGTCCGCGACGAGGCCGCCACCAAGCAGGCCGAGGCCGACGCCGCCAAGGCCGCCGCGGCGGAGGAGAGCGAGCGGCTGCGGGCCACCGCCGAGTCGGTGGCCACCGAGCTGAAGGCCGAGGCCGAGGCGGCGATCGCCGAGCTGCGGGCCCAGGCCGAACGGGACGTCGCCGAGCTGCGGGCCCAGGCCGAGGCCGACGCCCAGCGGCTGCGCGGCGAGGCCGAGGAGGCGGGCCGGGCGGCCGGCGCCAAGGACGCCACCGTTCACCTCGCCAAGGCCGCCAAGACCGCCGAGGAGGTGCTCGGCCGGGCCGACCAGGACGCCGAGAACGCCCGCGGCGAGGCCGCCGCCGAGGCCGAGCGGATCCGCGCGGAGGCCGCCGCCGAGGCGCAGCGGCTGCGCGAGCAGGCCCAGGCCGCCGTCGAGCAGGCCCAGAACGCCGCTCTGGACGACGCCGCCGCGATCCGCGAGCGGATCGAGCAGATGCAGGACGAGGCGGCCCGGCTGCGGGCCGAGGCCGAGGAGCTGCGCGCCCAGGCCGCCGCCGAGGCCGACCGGGTGCGCGGCGAGGCCCGCCGCCAGGCCGTGGTCCAGATCGAGGAGTCGGCGAAGAACGCCGAGGAGCTGCTCAGCAAGGCCAAGGCCGACGCGGACGAGCTGCGCGCGGGTGCCGCCGGGGAGATCGAGCGGCTGCGCGAGCAGGCCCAGGAGCAGGCCGCCGAGACCCAGGGCCGGGCCGAGCAGACCCTGACCCGGGCCCGCGCCGAGGCCGGGAAGATCACCGAGGCGGCCGAGCAGCAGGGCCAGGACGCGCTCGCCGCCGCCAAGGCCGCGGCCGCCGAGAACCGGGCCGCGGCCGAACGCGAGACCGCCGAACTCCGGCGCGAGGCAACCGAGTTCGACCAGCAGGTGCGCGCCGGGGCGACCGCCGCGGCACAGGCCCTGACCACCGAGGCGCAGGCCGAGGCGACCTCCGTCCGGGACGCCGCGGTGGCCGACGCCGAGCGGGTGCGCACGGAGGCCGACACCGAGGCCGCCCGGGCCCGGGCCGAGGCCGAGGCCGCCGCCGAGGCGCTGCGCGAGGAGAGCCGGCGCGAGCGGGAGGAGGCGGCCGAGGGGCTGCGGCGCGAGCGCGAGGAGACCTCCGAGCACCTGGACGCCGCCGAGGCCGCCCGCGAACAGGCCGAGCAGGCCGCCGCGGAACTGCGGACCCT
>NZ_JBHVSD010000007.1:184104-283047 GCF_042885395.1 Kitasatospora sp. NPDC058063 | reverse complement strand
CTGGCCCAGCAGGAGACCACCCAGCAGCGCGAGACCGCCGAGGCCTACGCCGACCGCGTCCGCACCGAGGCCGAACAGCACGCCACCGACCTCACCGAACGCACCGCGGCCGAGACCGCCGAGGTCCGCGAAGCGGCCGACCAGCACGCCGCCGAGGTCCGCGAGGCGGCCGACCAGCACTCCACCGAGGTCCGCGAGCAGGCCGACACCTACGCCGACGAGCAGCGCACCACCGCCGACACCTACGCCGCGCAGACCCGGACGGAGGCCGAGCAGGCCGCCGCGGAGCTCCGGGCCCTGGCCCAGCAGGAGACCACCCAGCAGCGCGAGACCGCCGAGGCCTACGCCGACCGCGTCCGCACCGAGGCCGAACAGCACGCCACCGACCTCACCAAGCGCACCGCGGCCGAAACCGCCGAGGTCCGCGAAGCCGCCGAGCAGCACTCCACCGAGGTCCGCGAGCAGGCCGACACCTACGCCGACGAGCAGCACACCGCCGCCGACACCTACGCCGCCGACGTCCGCGAGCAGGCCGACGTCTTCGCCGCCGAGCAGCGCACCGCCGCCGAGGAGTCGCTGGAGCGCGCCGAGGCCACCGCCGAGCAGCGCCGCGCCGAGGCCGCCAAGGACGCCAAGGCCACCCGCGAGAAGGCCGCCGCCGAGCTGGCCCTGGCCAACGAGCAGGCCTCGACCGTCCGGGCCGAGGCCGGCCGCGAGCTGTCCGAGGCCCGCGCCACCGCCGACGGCATCCGGGCCGAGGCCACCGCCGAGCTGGAGCAGGCCAAGGCCGACCGCGCCGAGCTGATCTCCGCCGCCAAGGCCGAGGGCGCCGAGCTGGTGGCCGTCGCCGAGGAGGAGGCCGCCGAGGTCCGCCAGGCGGTGGCGGGCATGCACGAGGCCGCCGCCGAGCAGATCGCCGCGCTCAGGGCCGCCGCCGGGCAGGAGGCCGCCGAGGTCCGCGAGGCCGCCGAGCAGGACGCCACCGAGTTGCGCGTCCTCGCCGAGCGGGAGACCACCGAGCAGCGGGAGCTGGCCGAGCGGGAGACCACCGAGCAGCGGGAGTCCGCCGACGCGTACGCCGCCGAGCTGCGCAGCCTGGTGGAGCGCGAGAGCGCCGAGCAGCGCGAGCTCGTCGACCGCGAGACCGCCGACCTGCGGGCCCGTACCGAGGCCGAGACCACCGCCCTGCGCGAGCAGACCGAGCTGGAGCTGGCCGCCGAGCGGGAGGCCACCGAGAACGAGCTCGGCCGGCAGCGCGCCGAGGCCCTGGCCTACGACGACCAGCTGCGCGCGGACGCCGAGGCCGAGCTGCGCGCCGCCCAGGAGGCCGCCGAGCAGCTGCGCGCCGACGCCGGGGCGCAGGCCGCCCGGACGGTGGCCGAGGCCGAGGCCCAGGGTGCCCGCGGCATCGCCGACGCCGAGGAGCTGTCCGCCGGTCTGCGGGCCGAGGCCGAGGAGTACGCCCTCGCCACCCGCACCCTGGCCGACGACTACGACTCCGCCACCCGCTCCCGCGCCGACGACTACGACGCCAAGACCCGGGAGGCCGCCGAGCAGTTCGACAGGGCCACCCGCGAGCACGCCCAGTCCGTCCTGGAGAAGGCCTTCGCGGACGCCGAGGCGCTCGGCGAGGACGCTCAGACCACCGCGCTGGCGACCACCGCCGCCGCGGAGGAGCAGGCGGACGCGATGGTCGCCGCCGCCCGCAAGGAGGCCGGCCGGCTGGTCGCCGCCGGCGAGGCGGCCGGTCAGGCCGAGGTGGAGAAGGGCCGTTCCGACGCGGACGCCCTGCTCGCCGAGGCCCGCCGGGACGCGACGGCGATCCGCGAGCGCGCCGAGGAGCTGCGCGAGCGCACCGACGCCGAGGTCGAGGCCCTGCACGAGCGCGCCCGCAAGGAGAACGCGGCGGCCATGAAGTCGGCCGGCGAGCGGGTGGACGCGCTGGTGACGGCCGCCCAGGAGCAGCTGACCGAGGCCGAGGAGCAGGCGGTGGCCACCGTCGCCGAGGCCGAGGACCGCGCGGCGGCGCTGGTCGCGGCGGCCGAGGACCGCGCGAGCGAGCTGACCTCGGAGGCGTCCGCGGAGGCCAGCAAGGTCCGGCTGTCGGCCGTCCGCAAGGCGGAGGGCCTGCTGAAGGAGGCGGAGACCAAGCTCGCCACCTCCACGGACCGCGCCGAGTCGCTCATCGAGAAGGCCGAGGCGAAGCTGCGGTCGTCCGAGAGCGAGGCCGAGGAGCGGCTGGACCGGGCCTCCACCGAGGCGGAGAAGCGACTGCGGGACGCCGACGAGGCCGCGGACGAGCAGATCGAGCTGGCGAAGGCGGAGGCCGAGCGGCTGCTCGCCGAGGCGACGGCCGAGGCCAAGCGGGTCACCGACGAGGGCCGGCGCGAGCTGGACGAACTGGTGCGCCGCCGCAAGGACATCAACACCGAGATCTCCAGGGTCCAGGACGTGCTGTCCGCCCTGGAGGCGTTCGAGGCGCCGGCGCCGGTCGCCCAGGCCAACGGGGGAAGCAGCACCAAGAAGGACGGGGGCGCCAAGGCCGGTGCCGGAGTTGGCTCCCCCCGGTCGGGTGGCAATCGCTCCAAGAGCGCACCACCCGATTGAGCGGACATTGGCGGTCATTGTCCGTGAGAGAACGGCATATCGCCGTCGACACTCCGGTACCGTGTCAGGATTCCCTCAACCACCTCAGCGGTTTGACGACAGGAAGCCCAGAACCCCATGAGCGACAGTCACTCCCCTCACGGCTTCGACCTGGTGCGCCGTGGGTACGAGCGCGCCCAGGTCGACGAGCGGATCACCAAGCTGGTGGCCGACCGTGACAGTGCCTTGACCCGGATCAGTGCGCTGGAGAAGCGCATCGAGGAGCTCCACCTGGAGACCCAGTCCGCCCAGGCGGCGGTCGTGGAGCAGGAGCCCTCCTACGCCGGTCTCGGCGCCCGGGTCGAGAAGATCCTGCGACTCGCCGAGGAGGAGGCCAAGGACCTGCGCGACGAGGCGCACCGCGCCGCCGAGCAGCACCGCGAGCTGGCCGAGGCCGCCGCCCAGCAGGTCCGCTCCGAAGCCGAGAACTACGCCAAGGACCGCAAGGCCAAGGCGGAGGACGAGGGGATGCGGATCGTCGACAAGTCCAAGAGCGACGCCGCCCAGCTCCGCGCCGAGGCCAACAAGGACGCCCAGAACAAGCGCGAGGAGGCGGACGCCCTCTTCGAGGACACCCGCACCAAGGCCGCCCAGGCCGCGCTGGAGTTCGAGACCAACCTGGCCAAGCGCCGCGAGCAGTCCGAGCGGGACCTGGCCGCCCGTCAGGCCAAGGCCGAGAAGCGCCTGGCCGAGATCGAGCACCGGGCGGAGCAGCTGCGCCTGGAGGCCGAGAAGCTGCGCACCGACGCCGAGCGCCGCGCCCGCCAGACCGTCGAGACGGCCCAGCGCCAGTCCGAGGACATCGTGGCCGACGCCAACGCCAAGGCGGACCGCATCCGCAGCGAATCCGAGCGCGAGCTGGCGGCCCTCACCAACCGCCGCGACAGCATCAACGCCCAGCTGACCAACGTCCGCGAGATGCTGGCGACGCTGACCGGCGCGGCCGTGGCCGCCGCCTCGCTGCCGACCGACGACACCCTGGGCGTGCCCGCCCAGCAGTCGCGCTGACGCACGCAGGCCCCGGCAGCACCGCAGGCCCTCACCCGCCCGGGTGAGGGCCTGTCGGCTTTCGCGCCGTCATCATCCCGGGCGCTTCGGGGCCGGTGGGGCACGGGCCCTCACCTCGGATAGGCGCCGTCCGGCCGCTGGTAGCCGCTGCTGAGCTGGTTGCCCTCGTCGTCGGAGACGGTGCCGAACCAGGAGGTGCACCAGACCGACACCGAGTCCGGCCAGTACTGCACCTCGAAGGGGTGTCCGGGCCCGTAGTCGCCGTACGAGGTGACGATGAAGGTCTCCCCCGGGCGCATCCAGTAGTCCTCGCCGAGCGGTTCCAGGGTGAGCTCGACCAGACCCTCGCCCCGGTTGGTCACGGGCATCCGGCCGGTGACCTCCAGGGCGGAGAAGTCCCAGGCCGCCGCGTCCTGGCTCTCCTGGCTCATCCGGCGGCCACCCGGGCGAGCAGGGTGCGCACGACGGCGTCGAAGGCCTCGGGCGCCTCCAGGGCGCTCAGGTGGCCCACCCCGGGCAGGACGGTCAGCTCGGCGTCCGGCCGGGCCCGCAGCATCGGCTCGGCCTCCTCGGGCGCCACCAGGGCGTCCTGGGCGCCCGCCACGACGGAGACCGGCACCCGCAGGGCGGCCAGGACGTCCAGGGCGTCCGGTCGGGCCGCCATGGCCCGCTGGGCCCAGGCGACGGCGGCCGGCGGCGCGGCGGCGACCATCGCCTGCACCCGCTCCACCAGGTGCTGCGAGTCGGGCCCGAGCTGCCCGGCCGCGACCTGCTCGTCGAGCAGCAGCCGCACGCTGTCCCGCGCGGTGACGGCGGCGGCGATCCGCTCCCGGTTGGCCCGTACCGCGTCGGTGTCGGCGGTGGCCCGGGTGTTGGCCAGCAGCAGGCCGGCCAGCCGGTCGGGGTGGCGGCGGGCGAAGGCCAGCGCCACGTAGCCGCCCATGGAGAGCCCGCCGACCACCGCGCGCTCGATCCCGGCCGCGTCCAGCAGCAGCGCGAGGTCGTCCGCGACCGGGTCCAGCGAGGGCTCGTCGGCGCCCAGCACAGTGCCGCCGAACCCCCGCTGGTCGGGGGCGAGCACGCGCGCTTCGTCCCCGGTCAGGCCGGGCAGCGTGTCCAGTTGGGACGACCACATCGAGGCGTTCAACGGAAAGGCGTGCAGCAGCACGAGTGGTGTTCCGGTACCGCTCTCGCGGACCGACACTGCGGAGGGGAGCTGGGTCATGCGTCCAACCTATTCCGGCACGCCCGGCGGGCCCACTCAGCGGGCCGCGATACCCCCTTTGTCCCAAGGACATGTCCGACAATTCCCGCCGGGTGCGCGGCGTTGGGGCACGCACCTCGCCGCGTTGTCGTCGGTCGCCAATGGCCCCCAGCCTCCGGCCGGGAGGTGCCCCCACCGCAGTGGCTCCCTCCTCCGCCTTGCGATGCACGCACCCCAACGCCGCGCGCTGATCCGCCGCCAATTGTCGGACATGTCCTAGCCTGGCAAGGAACTGAGGGAGCGCGAATGATCGAGTTGCACGACCTGACAAAACGTTACGGCAAGACGCTCGCGGTGGACCGGCTCAGCTTCCAGGTCCCTCGGGGTGTGGTGACCGGCTTCCTCGGCCCGAACGGCGCCGGCAAGTCCACCACCATGCGCATGATCCTCGACCTCGACCGCCCGACCACCGGCCGGGTGACCATCGACGGCAGACGGTACGGCCAGCTCAGCGAGCCGCTCAAGTACATCGGCGCGCTCCTGGAGGCCAAGGCCGTCCACCCCGGCCGCACCGCCCGCGACCACCTGCTCTGGCTCGCCCAGAGCAACCGCATCCCCGTGCGCCGGGTGGACGAGGTGCTCGCCCTGGTCGGCCTCACCCCGGTCGCCCGCAAGCGGGCCCGCGGCTTCTCCCTCGGCATGGGCCAGCGCCTGGGCATCGCCTCCGCCCTGCTCGGCGACCCGGAGATCGTCATGTTCGACGAGCCGGTCAACGGCCTGGACCCGGAGGGCATCCTCTGGATCCGCAACCTGATGAAACGCCTCGCCGCCGAGGGCCGGACGGTCTTCGTCTCCTCCCACCTGATGAGCGAGATGGCCGTCACCGCCGACCACCTGGTGGTCATCGGCCGCGGCCGGCTGCTCGCCGACCTGCCGATGCCGGAGTTCATCCGGCGCAACTCCCGCTCCGCCGTACGGCTGCGCACCCCGGAGCCCGAGCGGCTGCTCGACGTGCTGACCGAGGCCGGCCTGCGGCCCGAACCGGGCCCGGACGGCTCCTACGAGGTGGTCAACGGGGACATCGCGCGGCTCGGCGAGCTGTTCGCCGGGCACGGCGTGGTGCTGCACGAGCTCAGCCCGCAGCAGGCCTCGCTGGAGGAGGCCTTCATGCAGATGACGGCCGACTCGGTGGAGTACCACGCGGGCGACGGACCGGGCCGGGACGCGGCCGGCGCGCCCACCGAGTGGGGCGCCGGCTGGAAGGCGGACGGCGCCCGGCAGACCACCACCGCACGGCAGGAGGAGAACTGAGATGGCGTCCTTCCCGGCGATCCTCCGCTCCGAGTGGACGAAGATCCGCAGCGTCCGCTCGACGGTCTGGACCCTCGCGCTGACCTTCGTCGTCACGGTCGGCATCGGCGCGCTGCTGTCCCTGCTCACCAACAACAACTTCACCGAGTTCCGCCGCGACGACCAGTCCCCGTTCGACGCCACCGGGACGTCCTTCTCCGGCATCATGCTCGGCGAGCTGGCGATCATCGTCTTCGGGGTGCTGGCGATCGGCAACGAGTACAGCAGCGGCATGATCCGGGTCACCCTGGCCGCCGTCCCGCAGCGCGCCACCCTGCTCACCGGAAAGGCGGCGGTGCTCGGCGCCCTCGCCCTCGCGGTCTCGCTGGTGACGGCCTTCGTCACCTTCTTCGTCGGCCAGTCGCTGCTCGGCACGCACTCCACCACGATCGGCGAGCCCAACGTGCTGCGGGCGGTGTTCGGGGCCGCCCTGTACCTGACGATGCTCTGCCTGTTCTCGGCCGGCGTCACCACGATGCTGCACAACCAGACGCTCGCGCTCGGTGTGCTGGTGCCGTTCTTCTTCCTGCTCTCGCCGATCCTCTCGGCGGTGCCGAAGGTCAAGACCCTGGCCCACTACTTCCCCGACTACGCGGGCTCGCGGATGCTGCTGGTGTACGAGCAGCACGGCCAGCCGTACGGGCCGTGGACCGGCTTCCTGATCTGCCTCGCCTGGACGGCCGCGGCGCTGGTCGGCGGTGCGCTGGTGCTCAAGAAGCGCGACGCCTAGCAGGACGCCCGGCGGGCCCCGGCCGGACCCGTCAGTACCGCGGAGCGCCGCGGCCTCGCAGGACGTTGGAGGCCCGGCGCTCCCGCGCTCCCCAGCAGGCGCGGTGCCAGTGCCGCCGGTCGTCCACTCCCGCGCCGTACTGCGGCCAGGCCACCACGTGGCCCACCCCCGGCGGGATCTCCTGGTCGCAGCCCGGGCAGCGGTAGAACCGCCCCGCCGTCCCGGCGACCGTCTGAACCACCCAGTCCTCGCCCTGGTAGCTCTCGGTGCGGCGCAGCGAACCGCCGACCGGGGCGGTCGGCTCTGCGCTCTCGTGCGGGGCGGCGCTCTTGATCCGGTTGCGGCGCGGCGACACGGCGGACTCCCTCTCCTCCTGGGCTCTGGATCGTTCCAGCCTACGGCCGGGCGGGCCCCCCGCACGGCCACTACCACGGCTCCGTCCGGCACTTCGGCGTTTTTGCCGAGATCCACCCGATCATCGGGGAAATCGGGAGTTCCGCGTGCCATTGGCACATGACATCGGATACCCACAAGGGGAGAAGGCGGGGCCCGCAGACCCTGCGCGCACCCGAGGAGGCCCAACGATGAGCAAGACCAGCGCCCGCGCCGAGAGCGGCCGGCCCGTCGGGGTCCGGCCGGTCGCCCCCGGTCCGACGCTGACGTCCGTCCCCCCGGTCACGGCCGTCGTGGGCCGGCCACTGCCGGCGCCCCAGCGCGCGGGCGCGCTGCCGCCGTCCACCGGTCCGGTGCGGGTCGGCCTGTTCCTGCTGTCCGCGCAGTTCCCCGGGCAGAGCCACGGCGAGGCGCTGGAACGCACCGTCGAATCCGCCGTCGGGGCCGAACGCGCCGGGCTGGACAGCGTCTGGCTGGCCGAGCACCACTTCGTGCCGTACGGGGTCTGCCCGGACGCCGCCACGCTCGCCGCGATGCTGCTCGGCCGCACCCGCCGGATCGGCGTCGGCACTGCGGTCAGCGTGCTCTCCACCCGCCACCCGGTGGGGCTCGGCGAGCAGGCCGCGCTGCTGCACCTCACCTCCGGCGGACGGTTCACGCTCGGGGTGGGCCGCGGCGGGCCGTGGATCGACCTGGACGTGTTCGGCGGCGGCGTGGACGCCTTCGAGAAGGGCTTCCCGGAGCGGCTGGACCTGCTGCTGCGCTGGCTGCGCGGCTCCCGGGTGGGCGCGGACGGCCCGCAGTTCGCCTTCCCCGAGGTCGCCGTGGTGCCGCGGGCCACCGAACCGGTGCGGCGGCCGGGCCTGAGCAGCTGGCTGGGCCTCGGCGGGCGGACCGGCCCGGTGCGCTTCCCGCGCCAGCGCCGGGACGACGAGGGCCTCGGCGAGGAGCTCACCGCCTCCGGACGGCCGGTGGCCGGGCCGCCCGTGGTGGTCGCCTGCACCTCGCCGGGCGGGGTGCGGCTGGCCGCCGAGCGCGGCCTGCCGATGCTGCTCGGCATGCACTCCGGGGACGACGACAAGCTGCGGATGCTGGAGCTGTACCGGACCGCCTGGCTGGCCGCCGGACGCGGCGAGGAGCAGCTGCGCCGGATCGGCCGACAGCACGTCGCGGCCGGCGTGGCCCAGGTCGACGACCGCGCCGCGGCGGCCCGGTCCACGCTGCTGAACGCGATGCCCGGCTGGTTCGAGTACGGGCTCGGCGCCCACCGCACCGTGGACGGCCGCGAGCGCAAGATGCGCGATCCGCGCCAGTACACCGAGCTGCTCTGCGACCTGCACGCGGTGGGCACCCCGCGGCAGTGCGCCGACCGGCTGCTGGCCACCGCCGAACGCACCGGCATCCGGCGCTTCGCCCTGCTCGCCGAGGGCAGCGGCGACCAGGAGGCGACCCTGCACAACATCGCCCGGCTCGGCTCGGAGGTGCTGCCGCAGCTGGGCTAGCCGTGCCCGGCGGGGGGACAGGCCCGGCGGGGGGGCGTACCGGACGGGAGGAGGTACCGGGCGGGCGGACGGGCCCGGGCCGCCGCCCCTCCCCCCGCACCGGGGGACGGGGGCGGCCGGCGCCGCAGCGGGCTGCGGCGGGGTCAGCAGTCCCGCAGTTCCTCGGACTGGTTGAGCAGCTGCTCCCGGACCGAGGTGAAGCGGTCGTACCGCGCCTCGTTGGCGTCCGACGGCAGGAACACCGCGACCCGGTGACAGTTCTGGAAGGCCAGCCGAACCCCGAAGTGGCGCTGGAGAGCGCCCCGGATGGCGTCGCTGGCGAGCGCGCGCAGCAGCTGGCCGCGGGCCTGCTCGCTGGGCGGCGGCACCTGGTTGTCGGCGAAGTCGGTGCCGTCGACCTTCGCCTGGGCGACCAGCGAGCTGATCAGGTCCCAGGCATAGGGCAAAGAGACGCGGACGCAGTCGACGAATTCCCGCTCGTCGACCTCGCCCCGCTCGGCCTTCTCCAGCAGGGCCGGTGAGACGTCGAGCGACATGGATTCTCCTCTCGCGGTCCACCCGCGCGGCGCCCGGGTGGTCGTGCGTAGGTCAAGCTCACAGTGAGGGTGGCGGATTCGCATGGGGTGTCCGGAACACCGAGGGACAGGGGTTTCCGGCACCTTCGCGACAGCGGCGGCACCACGGGACGTGACGTCCTGGACACCGAACGCGCTCAGAACAGCGTGGCAGTCAACGGCGCGGCAGGCCGGTCATTCCTGCGGATTGCTTCGGAAATATGTTGCGGTGCACCGGATTGGCCGGATCCCGTCGGATCGTTCATCTGAAGTCTCCATCCCCGTTGACAGCGATCCCGCGAGCGTGCCGTCACACACCGTAGCGACTTGACGGTGGGGGCGCCAGACCTCGACGGGGCGGTGGCGGGACCGCCGGACCTCCATGTTGGCCGGGTTCGCGCTTTCTTCACCCAGCCGTCGCGGAATCGCATCAACTGGCCCCGGTGGGCTAGCGTGGTCGACCGTGCGTCTCGTAATTGCCCGCTGCTCAGTCGACTATGCCGGTCGGCTCTCCGCCCATCTGCCCTCCGCCACCAGGCTGATCCTGGTCAAGGCCGACGGCAGCGTCAGCATCCACGCCGACGACCGCGCCTACAAGCCGCTCAACTGGATGTCCCCGCCGTGCGCCCTCAAGGAGGCCGACGGGGTCTGGACGGTGGAGAACAAGGCCGGCGAGAAGCTCATCATCACGCTGGAGGAGGTGCTGCACGACTCGTCCCACGAGCTCGGGGTCGACCCCGGCCTGATCAAGGACGGCGTGGAGGCACACCTCCAGGAGCTGCTCGCGGACCGGATGGAGGTGCTCGGTGCCGGCTGGTCGCTGATCCGCCGCGAGTACCCCACCGCGATCGGCCCGGTCGACATCCTCTGCCGCGACGCCGACGGCGCCACGGTGGCCGTCGAGATCAAGCGCCGCGGTGAGATCGACGGCGTCGAACAGCTCACCCGCTACCTCGAACTCCTCAACCGGGACCCGCTGCTGGCCCCGGTCAAGGGCATCTTCGCCGCGCAGGAGATCAAGCCGCAGGCCCGCGTCCTGGCCACCGACCGCGGGATCGGCTGCGTGGTGCTGGACTACGACGAGCTGCGCGGCATCGACGACGACAAGCTCAAGCTGTTCTGACCGCTCAGGACGAGCCCGGGTTGGTCGGGCTGGGCGTGCTGCCCGGAGCCGTCGGTGACCCGGACGTGGTCGTCGGCGAGGCCGGGGTCGTCGCCGGGGACGACGGGCCGTGGCTCGTCACCGGCGGCGACGGCTGCCCGGTCTGCTGAGGCGGCTGCGGCTGACCCGGCTGCGGCCCCGGCGGCTGCTGGCCCGGTACGGGCGGCTGCTGCGGGGCCTGCGACCCGCCCGCCCCCGGCGAGGAGCTCGGCCTCCTCGTCGGCGAGGCGCTCGGCGAGTGCGAGGCACTGGCGCTCGCGGACGGCGCCGGGCTGCTCCCCTGCGTCGGCGCACCGCCCGGTCCGGCACCGGCCGTCGTCGGCCCGGCACTGCCGGACTGCTGCGGGAACGGCGGGTCCTGGGTGCCGCCGCCGTCCAGCCGACCGTTGTTGTGCGGGTCCTTCCCCCTGACCTCCTCCGGCCCGCTGAAGCTCATCGCCACCGCCGCGCCGAGGACCCCCAGGGTCAGCACCGCGGTGGAGACCACGGCCGCCCGCCGGCGCCTGCTGGACTTCAGGCGGGCCGGCACCCGGGCCGCGATCTTGCGGATCACCGGGGCGCGGCCGGGCGCCGCGGCGGGCGCGGCGGCCGGCAGCTGCCGGCCCTCGGCGCGCAGCAGGTCGAGCATCCGGCCTGCCGCGGCCACCCCGCGCTGCTCGCCCGCGGCGGCCCGCAGGGTGAGCGCGGTCTCCAGTTCGGCGACGGCCCGGGAGGGCTGCCGGACGCAGATCGCGTGCACGCCCGCCTCGTGGTGGAACCAGGCCTGGTCGACCGCCGAACCGGTGCGGCGGGCCGCCTCCAGACCGAGCTGGAGTACCCGCTCCCAGGCGCCCCAGCGCAGCGACAGCGCCAGCGCGGGCGCCGCCGCCCGGGCGAGCCGGACCACCGCGT
Organism: Kitasatospora sp. NPDC058063; assembly: GCF_042885395.1. NCBI lineage: Bacteria > Bacillati > Actinomycetota > Actinomycetes > Kitasatosporales > Streptomycetaceae > Kitasatospora > Kitasatospora sp. NPDC058063. Next base: position 271,607 of record NZ_JBHVSD010000007.1, on the reverse strand, counting down.
CGTGCCGTCCGGCGGTGCGGTCGGCGAGCAGCACGCCGACCATCACCTCGGCCTCGGCGGCGACCTGTTCCAGCGTCACCGAGCTGTGCCCCACCCACCAGGCGAAGTGCTGGGCGGCCCCGTCGACGGAGCCCCGGGCGGGCCAGTGCGGGACGAGCAGGTCGAGCGCGCCGGCGGTCAGCCGGTGGTGCCCGCCGATGGACACCGCCAGTCCGGCGTCGGCGAGTTCGGCGAGGGCGGCCTCGCCCTGCCCGACGTCGATCAGCGCCGGCAGGTGCGGCGCGGTGGGGCACTCGCCGCCGAGCGCGACGGCGAGCCGCAGCACGGCCTGCGCGGGCTCGCTCAGCCCCTCGGCGAGCCGGACCGCGGGCGAGGCGGTCTCCGCCACCGAGGGCAGCGGGACGGTGAGCCGCAGCGCGTTCTCCCGGATCGCCGGGTCCTCGTCGTGGACGGGCTCGTCGACGGCCCCGAAGACGTCCATCCGGTCGTCCTCGGCGGCCACCAGCGCGTCCACCGAGACGTCCCGCTGGCGCAGCAGCGCGGCGGCCTGGACGAAGCGCAGCGGCAGGCCCTCGGACTCGAACCAGAGGTCCACCGCCCAGGCCTTCTCGGTGACGTCCAGCGGCCGCCCGGCCAGCCGGGCGGTGAGGGCCAGGCAGGCGGAGCGGGAGAGCCCGGCCACCAGGTGGTCCTGGAGCCGGGAACCGGGGGGCAGCGGCGGGCCGTCCGGGGCGGCGGAGATCAGGAAGGCGCAGCCGGGGGCGGCGGCGAGCAGCTCCTCCAGCTCGGCGCCGGAGGGCTCGGCGGCGTCGATCACCACGATCGCGCCGACCTCGGCGAGGTGGACGGCCAACTGCCCGGGGTCGGGGCGGTATCCGGGGGCGTGGTGGGTGGCCGCGAAGAGGTCCTGGAGCAGGTCGGCGCCGGTGCGGCGGTGGCCGCAGAGCTGCACCACGCCGCCGGGGGCGAGGTCGGCGGCGGCCTCGGCGACGGCCGACAGCAGCGCGCTGCGGCCCGAGCCGGCCTGGCCGACCAGGCGTATCGAGCGGCCCTCGGCGAGCAGGGCGAGCAGTTCGGCGGTGTCGGTCTCGCGGTCGAGCATCGGCAGATCGGCGGGCCCGGCGCCGAGCGCGAGCGGGCCGACCGCGCGGCCGACGCCGCCGACCGGACCGCGGGCGGGCTCGCTGCGTCCGGTCCGGCGCGGACGGGGCCGCCACTCCTCGGGACAGGTCCTGGCCTCGGAGCCGTCCGGGGCGCCGACGCCCACCAGCAGGGCGCCGGAGACCAGTTCGCCGCCGCGGGTGCGAACGGCCTCCTGCCGGAACTCCCCGGATGGCTGTGCCACGTTCTGCTCCGCATCGTGCTCGGCCGTCGGCGCCCCGCGCCGCCCGGCTGACGTCCCGGTGGCGGCCGCGGCCGGGCTGGAGGCAGCCCCGGCGGCCGTCTTCTGACGGGCAGACTCTTGCACATCCGGCCCCGGCCGTGCAGAGCGGTCCGTGGCCGTCGGCCGGTCCGCGGCGCTGACCAGGGGCGTTGCGCGGACGGACCGGGGGTGCGCAGGCGCACGGTCCCGGCGCGCGGCGCGGTGGGGGCCGTGGGGCCGCGGGAGTTAGAGAGCGACCCCGTGCGCCTCGGCGGCGCCGTCGACGGCCAGGATGCGGTGCAGCTTGGTGGCCACCAGCAGCCGCTGCAGCTGGGCCGGGACGGAGCGCAGCACCAGCCGGCGGCCGATCCGGCCGGCCCGCCGGTGGGTGCCCATGATCACGCCGAGCCCGGTGGCGTCCCAGAACTCCAGCCGGCCGAGGTCGAGTACGAGGTCGCCGAGGCCGCCGTCCACGGCCTGGTGCAGCCGGGACCGCGCGTCGGCGGCGGTGCGCACGTCGAGGCGGCCTTCGATGGCCAGCGCCGTGTGGTCGCCGGTGATGCGCATGCTCTCCTCCTTCGCCTGGACGGCCTGGTGCGGGGCGGGTCCGCCCCGGCCGTGCCGGGAGCGGGAGTGGGGGGTGCATACGGGCGGGCCGAAGCCCCACACCCGGACCCGGGCGGAATGCCGGGTTCCCTCATCTGACGGTGAACCGGCTCCGCAGGTTGCTGGTTTTGGCCAGATCTGAAGCAACTTCACCCGTCCGAGGGAATATACGCAGGTCGGCCCCACACCTACGCTCGATTACCGCCCAAATCACCCGTCTGCGGCACCCGGCGTGAGGAAACTCACCCGGCCCTGCGGGGCGGGCCGTACGATGCTCCGATCGCACGGCCCGGCCGGTCGTTCAGCCCTGCCGGCTCACTTGCCCTCGTACGGGTAGAAGCCGCGGCCGCTCTTGCGGCCCAGGTCACCGGCGGTGACCATGCGGGCCATGATCTCCGGCGCGGCGAACTTCTCGTCCTGGGTCTCGGTGTAGATGTTGCGGGCGGCGTGCAGCAGGATGTCCACGCCGGTCAGGTCGGCGGTCTGGAGCGGGCCCATCGCGTGGCCGAAACCGAGCCGGCAGGCGGTGTCGATGTCCTCGGCGGTGGCCACGCCCGACTCGTACAGACTGGCGGCCTCGACGACCAGCGCGGTGATCAGGCGGGTGGTCACGAAGCCGGCCACGTCGCGGTTGACCACCACGACCTCCTTGCCGACGCCCTCGGCGTAGGCGCGGGCGGTGGCCAGCGTCTCGTCACTGGTCTTGTAGCCGCGGACCAGCTCGACCAGCTTCATCATCGGGACGGGCGAGAAGAAGTGGACGCCGACGACCGACTCCGGGCGCCCGGTGGCGGCGGCGATCCGGGTGATCGGGATGGCGGAGGTGTTGGAGGCCAGTACGGCGCCGTCCTTGGCGAGCTTGTCGAGCTCGCGGAAGACGCCCTCCTTGACCTCCAGCTTCTCGAACACGGCCTCGACCACGATGTCGGCCTCGGAGACGGCGCCCAGGTCGGTGGTGGTGGTGATCCGGCCCAGCGCGGCCTCGGCGTCCTCGGCGCTCAGCCTGCCCTTGGCGACGAACTTCTCGTAGGAGGCGCGGATGCCGGCCAGGCCCCGCTGGAGCGCCTCCTCGGTGACGTCCCGCAGCACCACCGGGTGACCGGCCTGCGCGGACACCTGGGCGATGCCGGCGCCCATCAGGCCGGCACCGATCACGGCGATCTGCTTGCTGGACGCATTGCTCATGGCTGGGTCTCCCGATGCCGTCGCCGCCCCGCGGGCGGGCCCTGAAGGCGGCTCAGGGCAGGGGTCGCCGCCAGAGAGCCGCATCGCTCGTTTTTCCGGGACTCTAATGCCCAAATCCGCCGTGCAATAGCAATCGGGAGTGTGATCTGCAACCGACCTAAAACAGGTGATCAGACGGTCAGTCCGAGGTCCTGCGCCAGGATCGCCGCCTGCACCCGGCTGCGCAGCCGCAGCTTCGCCAGGATCCGGCTGACGTGCGTCTTGGTGGTCGCCTCCGCCATCTCCAGCCGGGCCGCGATCTCCCCGTTGGACATCCCGGCCCCGATGCAGGCCAGCACCTCCCGCTCGCGGCCGGTCAGCGTCCCCACCGCGGCCCGGGCCTCCGGTCCGACCGGCCGCTCGGGGCGGGCGAAGGCCCCGATCAGCCGTCTGGTCACCGAGGGCGCCAGCATCCCGTCCCCGCGCGCCACCGTGCGGATGCCCTCGATCAGGGTGTCCGCCTCCAGGTCCTTGAGCAGGAACCCGGACGCGCCGGCCCGCAGCGCGCCGTAGACGTACTCGTCCAGGTCGAAGGTGGTCAGCACGAGCACCTGGCCGGCCCCGGCGGCGACCACCTCGCGGGTCGCCGAGACGCCGTCCAGCCGGGGCATCTGCACGTCCATCAGCACCACGTCCGGCCGCAGCTCCAGGGCCAGCCGGACGGCCTCCTCGCCGTCCGCGGCCTGCCCGACCACCTCGAACTCCGGCTCGGCGCGCAGGATCATCACCAGCGCCGCCCGTACCGCCGCCTGGTCCTCCGCCACCAGCACCCGGATCGTCATGCCCGCCCCTCGTTCCCCCGGGCGCGCGGCAGCACCGCGCGCACGCTCCAGTACCCGCCCTTCGGCCCGGCCTCGAAGCTGCCGCCGAGCAGCCCGGCCCGTTCCGCCATGCCCACCAACCCGGCCCGGGCGCCGGGCAGTTCACGGCCCGGACCGCCCCGGTACGGGCTGTCGACCGAGATCCGCAGTTCCTCCGGCGCGAACTCCAGCCGCAGGCTGACCAGTCCGGGCCCGGCGTGCTTGAGGGCGTTGGTCAGGGACTCCTGGACGATCCGGTACGCGGCCAGCCCGACCGGCACCGGCACGTCCCCGCGCTCGCCGCGCTCGTCCAGCGCGAAGTCCAGCCCGACGTCCCGGCCGGCCGCCCGGGCCTTGGCCAGCAGGGCGTCCACCGCGGCCAGGTCGGGGGCCGCGTACGACTCGTCCACCTCTCCCCCGCCGCTGTCCCGGAGCAGTCCGATCATGCGACGCATTTCGGCCAATCCCTGGACGCTGTTCTCCCGGATCACCGCCAGCACCTCCACCAGGGGATCGTCCTGGGGCAGGTTCCGGCGCCGGGCCACCGACTGCGCACCGGTGGCGTGGATCGCGATCGCCGACAGGTGGTTGGCCACCACGTCGTGCAACTCCCTTGCCATCCTGGCCCGTTCGGCGCCGATCGCCTCCCGCCGGTCCATCTCCGAGAGCAGCGCGGTCTGTTCCGCCCGCAGCCGCTCGGCCTCCGCCTCCTGCCGGTGCTTGCGCACCACGTCGCCGCTCCACACCGGCCCCAGGAAGACCAGTGTGCTGACCACCACGATCAGCAGCGCCAACGAGGTGCCGCCGTAGACCGCCGCCAGGGTGGACAGCGCCAGCACCGTGGCCCCGCCGGACAGGTGCAGCACCCGGGACATCCGCGGGGTGCCGTAGATCACCGCCGCGTACAGAAGGTCGGTGTACATGATCAGCGTGGCCACCAGGTTGCCGGCGAACACGCTCGCCGCGAAGGCCAGCCCGCCGAGCGACACCGCGAGCACCGGCCTGGTCCGCCGGACCAGCTCCAGCCCGGCCATCACCAGCAGCGTCGGCACCACCGCCCACGGCGGCACCCGGTCGGCCCGGTCGTACACCCCGAAGGCGATCAGCACCGCACCGCCGAGCAGCCCGGCGAGGGCGATCAGCTGGTCCTGTCGGCGTGGGGGGAGCGCGGGGAACGGGAGCGGCACGTCCCCATCTCATCATCCCCGGCGGCCGGCCCGGCTCCGGTCCACGAAGGAGCCCGCTACATCGAAAGGTGCAGGCCGGTACGGCACCGCGCGACGACGACAGCGGCACGCCCCCGCACGAGGCTGGAAGCACCACCGAAACGTCCGGGAGCAGAACGTGATCGTCACCCTCATCGTCGCGGCCGAGATCTCCTTCTGGATCCTGCTCGGCCTCGGACTGACCGCCCGCTACCTGCTCCGGTGGCGCCGCACCAGCACCGCGCTGCTGGTCGGCCTGCCGGTGGTGGACCTCACCCTGTACGCCCTCACCGTCCTCGACCTGCGCGGCGGCGCCACCGCGAGCTGGACGCACGCCCTGGCCGCGAGCTACGCGGGCTTCTCGATCGGCTACGGCCCCTCGCTGGTCCGCTGGGCCGACCGGCACTTCCTGCACCGCTTCGCCGGCGGCCCCAAGCCGCTGCCCTCACCCAAGTACGGGCCGGAGCGGACCAGGTACGAGTGGCAGATCGCCGGCCGGACCGTCGTGTCCGCCGCGGTCACGCTGAGCCTGATCACCCTGCTCGTCCCGCTCTCCGCGGGCTCCGCCCACTTCGGCACCTTCCTCCAGTGGTACCTCAAGCTGGGCATCGCCGCCGTGGTCAACGTGATCGTGGCCGGCTGCTACTCGCTCTGGCCCAAGCAGCCGCCGGCCGGCGTGGTGGTCGAGGACGGTCGGGTGGTCACCGGGAAGACCCTCGCCGGCAGCGCCCCCGACCGCACCCCGGCCGACCGGCCCTGAGCCGTCGAGGGCCCGTCCTCGGACTCCCACGGGGGAGCAGTCCGAGGACGGGACTTCGGCATGTTCCTAGCGGTTCTCGCCCGGGACCCAGAGCACGTCCCCGCGCTCCTTGTTGGCCACCCGGGCCAGGATGAACAGCAGGTCGGACAGCCGGTTGAGGTACTTCGCGGTCAGCGGGTTGACGCTGTCGCCGTGCTCCGCGATCGCCGACCAGGTCGAGCGCTCGGCCCGCCGCACCACCGTGCAGGCCAGGTGCAGGTGGGCCGCCCCGGGCGTACCGCCGGGCAGGATGAAGCTGCGCAGCTTCTCCACCCGGGCCAGGTACTCGTCGCAGTCCGTCTCCAGCCGGTCGATGTAGGACTGCAGCACCCGCAGCGGCGGGTACTTCGGGTCCTCCACCACCGGGGTGGACAGGTCGGCGCCGACGTCGAACAGGTCGTTCTGGACCCGGACGAGCACCGCCGTCATGTCCTGCGGCAGCTCACCGACGGCCAGGGCCACGCCGATCGCGGCGTTGGCCTCGTTGGCGTCCGCGTACGCGACCAGTCTCGGATCGGTCTTGCTGGTCCGGCTCATGTCGCCGAGCGCGGTGGTGCCGTCATCGCCGGTACGGGTGTAGATGCGCGTCAGATTGACCATGCGGCCAGAGTAGCCGCCGGGTTAGGCGCCGTTAACCCCGCCTCGGAAGGTCCCCGGGCGTGTCGGCAGGCCGCTACGCGACGTTGACCCTCCCCCAGCCTCCGGCCGGGGGCACCCCCATCCGAGGGTCCCGTCGCTACGCGACATTGACCCTCTGGCCGGGCGGGGCGGCCTCCAGCCAGGCCAGGAAGCCGGTCAGCGCGTCCTCGCTCATCGCCAGCTCCAGCGGCGCCCCGTTGTGCAGGCACCGCAGCACCACCGAGCCGGACAGCAGCGCCAGCTCCTCCTGGCCCTCCGGGTAGCGCCGGCCGAGCACCTCGATCTCCCGGCGCGGCAGCACCTTGCGCGGACGCGGGGCGTACGAGAAGACCCGGAACCACTCGATCGAGTCACCGCTGTACCGGCCGATACCAAAAACCCACCCCTTGCCGTCGGTCGGGGGGACCGGGGCTGAGGTGGGTTTGCCGTTCTCGTCGAGGTCGGGCTGCGTCGAGGCGTCGGCCGGCATTTTGAGCCGGTAACTGCAGTCGAAGGTGCCGCCGACCCGCTGGATCAGGCGGCGCCGGACGGCGAAGGCCATCAGCCCGATCACACCCAGGGCCACGACCGCCGCACACACCACAAGCGCGAGGACCATGCTCACCCACCTCCTCGCTACCCGCGTTCCCCGTAGCGGTCGTATCAAGCGACCGCGCTGACCTACCAACTACGACGACAGTCCCGGGGTCACGCTCACGCGTCCCCGGGACCGTCGGTCGACCCCGCCAAGCCGGGGTCCGGCGCACTCAGGCGTGGGCCTTGAGGCCGCGCGCCGCGAACAGACGGACCTCGGCGCGCCGCTCGGCGTGCTCGTCCAGGCCCGACTTGGCCTTCTCCAGTGCGCGCTCGGCACGCGCGACATCGATCTCGTCCGCCAGCTCGGCGATCTCCGCGAGCAGAGACAGCTTGTTGTCGGCGAAGGAGATGAAGCCGCCGTGCACCGCGGCGATCACGGTGCCGCCGTCCACCGTGCGGATGGTGACCGGACCGGTCTCCAGCACGCTCAGCACCGGGGTGTGGCCCGGCATGATGCCGGTGTCACCGGAGGCCGTACGGGCGACGACGATGGTGGCCGCACCGGACCACACCTTGCGGTCGGCTGCGACCAGCTCGACGTGCAGCTCAGCCAACGTGGGCTCCTAGGCTCATGCAACGCCCGATTACTCGGGAGTTTCGGTAAGAATAACGGCCCCGCGCCTCCGGCATGAAACCGGCGGCACGGATTTGACCGGAATCACAGCCGATGTGCCGCGAGGGGTGGTCCCCAGGCTCGGGGGCCACCCCTCACGGTCACGCACAGCTGCTACCGGCCGCGATTACTTCTTCGCCAGCTCGGCGGCGTTCTTCTCGAGGTCCTCGATGCCACCGCACATGAAGAAGGCCTGCTCCGGGACGGAGTCGTACTTGCCGTCCGCGATCGAGTTGAAGGCCTCGATGGTCTCGGACAGCGGCACGGTCGAACCCTCGACACCGGTGAACTGCTTCGCCACGTAGGTGTTCTGCGAGAGGAAGCGCTCGATGCGGCGGGCACGGTGCACCGTGACCTTGTCCTCCTCGGACAGCTCGTCGATACCGAGGATCGCGATGATGTCCTGGAGGTCCTTGTACTTCTGCAGGATCCCCTTGATACGGATGGCCGTGTCGTAGTGGGTCTGCGCGATGTACCGCGGGTCGAGGATGCGGGACGTGGAGTCCAGCGGGTCGACGGCCGGGTAGATGCCCTTCTCCGAGATCGGGCGCGACAGAACGGTCGTCGCGTCCAGGTGGGCGAAGGTGGTGGCCGGCGCCGGGTCGGTCAGGTCGTCCGCGGGGACGTAGATCGCCTGCATCGAGGTGATCGAGTGACCGCGGGTCGAGGTGATGCGCTCCTGCAGGAGGCCCATCTCGTCGGCCAGGTTCGGCTGGTAGCCCACCGCGGAGGGCATGCGGCCGAGCAGGGTCGACACCTCGGAACCGGCCTGGGTGAACCGGAAGATGTTGTCGATGAAGAGGAGCACGTCCTGCTTCTCGACGTCACGGAAGTACTCCGCCATGGTCAGCGCGGACAGCGCGACGCGCAGACGGGTGCCCGGCGGCTCGTCCATCTGGCCGAAGACCAGCGCGGTCTTGTCCAGAACGCCCGAGTCGACCATCTCGTCGATGAGGTCGTTGCCCTCACGGGTGCGCTCGCCGACACCGGCGAACACCGACACACCACCGAAGTTCTCGGCGACGCGGTAGATCATCTCCTGGATCAGAACGGTCTTGCCGACACCGGCACCACCGAACAGACCGATCTTGCCACCCGTGACGTACGGGGTGAGCAGGTCGATGACCTTGATGCCGGTCTCGAACATCTCGGTCTTGGACTCGAGGTCCTTGAACTCCGGGGCCTTGCGGTGGATCGGCCACCGGACCTGGACCTGAGACTCGAACTCGTCCTTGTCGACGTTCAGCACGTCACCGAGGGCGTTGAACACCTTGCCCTTGGTGATCTGGCCGACCGGGACGGAGATCGCCGCACCGGTGTCGGAGACCTGCGAACCACGGACCAGGCCGTCGGTCGGCTGCATCGAGATGCCGCGGACCATGCCGTCGCCGAGGTGCTGGGCGACCTCGAGGGTCAGGGTCTTCTTGCCCGTGCCGTCGGGGTTGTCCACCTCGACGTGCAGGGCGTTGTACATGTCCGGAATCGCGTCGACGGGGAACTCCACGTCGACGACCGGGCCGATGACCCGCGCGACGCGGCCCGTCGCCGTGGTCGGCTCAACAGTGGTGGTCATACTCATTCGCTCCCGCGGCTAGCGTCGGCGAGGGCGTTGGCACCGCCGACGATCTCGCTGATTTCCTGGGTGATCTCGGCCTGACGGGCCGAGTTGGCAAGCCGCGTGAGCGACTTGATGAGCTCGCCGGCGTTGTCCGTCGCGCTCTTCATCGCGCGGCGGCGGGCGGCGTGCTCGGAAGCGGCCGACTGCAGCAGCGCGTTGTAGATCCGGCTCTCGACGTACCGCGGCAGCAGGGCGTCCAGGACGCCCTCCGCCGACGGCTCGAAGTCGTACAGCGGGAAGATCTCCGACTTGGCCGGCGTCTGGTCGCTGAGCTGGACCTCGTCCAGCTTCAGCGGCAGCAGCCGCGCCTCGACCGCGTTCTGCGTCAGCATCGACACGAACTCGGTGGAAACCAGGTGGAGTTCGTCCACACCGCCGGTCTCGGCCGTGAAGGCCTCGATCAGGTCGGCCGCCACGGTCTTCGCGTCACCGTACGTCGGCTTGTCCGAGAATCCCGTCCACGAGCCCTCGATCGCCAGACCGCGGAACGTGTAGTACGAGACGCCCTTGCGGCCGATGATGTACGCCACCACGTCCTTGCCCTCGGACTTCAGGCGCTCGGCGAGCACCAGCGAAGCCTTGATGGCGTTGGTCGAGTAGCCGCCGGCCAGGCCGCGGTCCGCCGTGATCAGCAGGACCGCCGCGCGCTTGGCGTTCGGGTTCTCGGTGGTGAGCGGGTGCTTGGCGTTGGACCGGGTGGCCACCGCCGTCACCGCCCGGGTGAGCTCATCGGCGTACGGAGTGGAGGCGGCCACCGCGCGCTGCGCCTTGACGATGCGCGACGCGGAGATCATCTCCATCGCCTTGGTGATCTTCTTCGTCGCGGTGACAGAGCGGATCCGGCGCTTGTAGACCCGAAGCTGTGCTCCCATGGGTCGTTACGTCCTTTCCCTCGCTACCGGACTCAGGCCTGCTCGGAGAGCAGCTTGCCGTCAGCGGTCTGGTACCCCTGCTTGAAGGCCTCGATCGCGCTGGTCAGCGCGTCGACAGTGCCGTCGGCCAGCAGACCGGTCTCGACGATGCCGGCGAGCAGGTCCTTGTGCTGCAGGCGCACGTGGTCCAGGAACTCGCGCTCGAAGCGGCGGATCTCGGCGACCGGGACGTCGTCCAGCTTGCCGTTGGTGCCGGCCCAGATGGAGACGACCTGCTCCTCGACCGGGAACGGCTGGTACTGGCCCTGCTTCAGCAGCTCGACCATGCGCGCACCGCGCTCCAGCTGGGCCTTGGAGGCCGCGTCCAGGTCAGAACCGAAGGCGGCGAAGGCCTCCAGCTCACGGTACTGGGCGAGGTCCAGACGCAGGCGGCCGGCGACCGAGCGCATGGCCTTGATCTGGGCGGAGCCACCGACGCGGGAGACCGAGATACCGACGTTCACGGCCGGGCGGATGCCGGCGTTGAACAGGTCGGACTCCAGGAAGCACTGGCCGTCGGTGATGGAGATGACGTTGGTCGGGATGTACGCCGAGACGTCGTTGGCCTTGGTCTCGATGATCGGCAGACCGGTCATCGAGCCGCCGCCCAGGGCGTCGTTCAGCTTCGCGCAGCGCTCCAGCAGGCGGGAGTGCAGGTAGAAGACGTCGCCCGGGTAGGCCTCGCGGCCCGGCGGGCGGCGCAGCAGCAGGGAGACGGAACGGTAGGCCTCGGCCTGCTTCGACAGGTCGTCGAAGATGATCAGGACGTGCTTGCCGTCGTACATCCACTCCTGGCCGATGGCCGAACCGGTGTACGGGGCGAGGTACTTGAAGCCGGCCGGGTCGGAGGCGGGAGCGGCCACGATGGTGGTGTACTCCAGCGCGCCGGCCTCCTCCAGGGCGCCGCGAACGGACGCGATGGTGGAGCCCTTCTGGCCCACGGCGACGTAGATGCAGCGGACCTGCTTCTCCGGGTCGCCCGAGCGCCAGTTGTCGCGCTGGTTGATGATCGTGTCGACGGCCACCGCGGTCTTGCCGGTCTGGCGGTCGCCGATGATCAGCTGGCGCTGGCCGCGGCCGATCGGGGTCATCGCGTCGATGGCCTTGATACCGGTCTGCAGCGGCTGCTTGACCGACTTGCGGGCCATGACGCCGGGGGCCTGCAGCTCAAGGGCGCGGCGACCGGTGGCGGCGATGTCGCCCAGGCCGTCGATCGGGTTGCCCAGCGGGTCCACGACGCGGCCGAGGTAGCCGTCGCCGACCGGAACCGAGAGGACCTCGCCGGTGCGGCGCACGGTCTGGCCCTCTTCGATGCCGCCGAACTCACCGAGGACGACGACACCGATCTCGCGGGTGTCGAGGTTCAGCGCGAGGCCGAGCGTGCCGTCCTCGAACTTCAGCAGCTCGTTCGCCATGACCGAGGGCAGGCCCTCGACATGCGCGATGCCGTCCGCCGCGTCAGTGACCGTGCCGACCTCTTCCACAGAAGCGGCGTCCGGCTGGTACGACTGGACAAAGTCGGCCAGCGCGTCCCGGATCTCCTCCGGACGGATCGTAAGCTCCGCCATCAGGCTTCCCTGCTCTCCTAGTTTGCGATCCTCGGCCCGCCATTGAGGGCCGCAAGTATTCGACTCTCGGCCGGGTCTTCCGAACCGGCCGTACGATGTGCCGGCTCCTTGGGGAGCCGGTTTCCCGACCGAGGGTCGGATGTGCTGCTTCGGTGCTCAGCCTTCGAGCGACTGGCGAGCGCCTTCGAGGCGGCTCGACACGGTGCCGTTGATGATCTCGTCGCCGATCTGCACCTGGACGCCGCCGACGACCTCGGGGTCGACGTCGATGTTCAGGTGGACCTGGCGGCCGTACATCCGGCCCAGAGCACCGGACAGGCGCTCCTTCTGGGTGTCCGACAGCGGCACCGCGGTGGTGACCAGGGCCACCACGCGGCCACGGCGTGCGGCGGCGAGCTTCGAGTAGGACTCGAGGCCCTGCTCCAGGCTACGGCCACGCGGCGCGTTGACGAGGGCGGTGACCAGCCGGACGGTGCCGGCGTTGGCGCGGCCGCCGAGCAGCTTCTTGATCAGCTCGGCCTTCGCGACGGCTCCGGCCTTCGGCTCGGTCAGCGCGGCGCGCAGCTCGTGCGCGCCGCTCACCACCCGGCCGAAGCGGAAGAGCTCGTCCTCGACGTCGTCCAGGGCGCCGGCCTTGTCCGCGGCGATGATCTCCGCGTACGCGGAGAGCTGCTCGGTCGCGTCCACCAGGTCGCGCGAGCCCGACCAGCGGGAGCGGACCAGGCCGGAGACCAGGTCGACGGCCTCGCCGGAGACCTGGCCGGTCAGCAGCGAGGTGACCAGCTGGGCCTTGTCCTGGCCGGACCGGGACGGGTCCGTCAGGACTCGGCGCAGCGACACCTCACGGTCCAGCACGGCCGTGACGGCGGTGAGCTCCTCGGCGAGCTTGGCCGCGTCCACCGAGGTGGAGTCGGTCAGGCTCTCCAGGTTCTGCCGGCCGGCAGCGAGGGCCTCACGGCTGGCGCCGATCACTTGGCCGCACCCTGAGCAACGGCGGCCTTGGCCTCCAGCTCGTCCAGGAAGCGGTCGATGACGCCGCTCTGCCGGGCGTGGTCCTCCAGGGACTCGCCCACGATGCGGGACGCCAGCTGGGTCGCCAGCGAGCCCACGTCCTGACGCAGGGCGGCAGTGGCCTGCTTCTTGTCCGCCTCGATCTGGGCGTGACCGGCGGCGACGATGGCCTCGCGCTGGCGCTGGCCCTCCTCGCGCATCTCGGCGAGCTGGGCGGCACCCTGCTCGCGAGCCTGCTCGACGATGCGGGCAGCCTCGTGGCGCGCCTCGGCGAGCTCGGCGCGGTACTGCTCAAGCAGGGCCTGGGCCTCCACCTGGGCGGCCTCGGCGCGCTCCATCCCGCCCTCGATCGCGTCCCGGCGCTCCGACAGCACCTTCTCGATGCTGGGGAGGAGCTTCTTGCCGAGCAGACCGAAGACGATGAAGAAGCAGAGCAGGCCGATGATGATCTCGGGCCACGCGGGGAGGAGAGGGTTCATCTTCTCCTCGGCCGCGAGCTGGACGATCGCCATGCTCATATCTGGACCTTCCTCAGAAAGGGTCTACGGCGGGATTACTTGTTGCCGAAGACGAACGGCATGACGATGCCGATGAGGGCGAGCGCCTCGGTCAGCGCGAAGCCGATGAACATGTTGGAACGGATGAGACCGGCGGCCTCGGGCTGACGGGCCATGGCCTGGACACCGTTACCGAAGATGAGACCGACGCCGATGCCGGGGCCGATGGCGGCGAGGCCGTAGCCGATGGAGGCGACGGAACCGTAGACAGTGCCCTCAGCGAGGATGCTCATTGACGTTGTCCTTTGCAGGGTGGTGAACCGGTGGTGATTGGCCACCGGGCGATCCGGGAGGTTGGTTCAGGGTGGGGCCGAGGCCCCCTGGCTCAGTGCGACTCTTCGAGGGCACCGGCGATGTAGCTGCTGGCCAGCATCACGAAGATGTAGGCCTGCAGGAACTGGACCAGCAGCTCGAAGGCGGTCAGCGCGACGGCGACGATGAACGAGGCCGAGCCGTACAGCGCGCCCAGGGTCGGGCTGAGCAGGTACCAGGAGGCGATGGAGAACATCACGATCAGCAGGTGACCGGCGAACATGTTCGCGAAGGCTCGGACCGCGAGCGTGAAGGGGCGCACGAAGATGTTCGAGAAGAACTCGATCGGCACCAGGATGAACATGACCCAGCCGGGGATGCCCGAGGGCCAGCAGAGGTTCTTGAAACCGCCGACGAAGCCGTGCTTCTTGAAGGTCAGCGTCATGTAGGTGACCCACACGACCGCCGCGAGGCCGGCCGGGAACGCGATCGCCGCCGTCACGGGGAACTGGGCGAACGGGATGACCGACATGATGTTCATCAACCAGATGAAGAAGAACATCGAGACCAGCATCGGGACGTACTTCTCGCCCTTTTTGCCGATCGTCTCCAGGACGATGGAGCGCTTGACGAAGTCGTACCCGATCTCACCGACCAGCTGCAGCTTGCCGGGGACCAGGCGCGGCTTGGCGAAAGCGGCCCAGAAGAACACGACGACCAGCAGCGCGACGATGATCGACAGCAGCATCGGCTTGTTGAACTCGATGCTGCCGATCGTGAAGATCGGCTCGAACTGGAACTCGTTCAGGCCCGGGGCCGGGAAGCCGCAACCAGCGTCCCCGAAGTGGCAACTGCCTGAGGCGAGGGACGTGAGTTCAGCACTCACCACGGACTCCTTCGTCGTGACGCATGGATACGGCAACCTCGGTGTGTCGGCGTGGCCTGCGGCCACGGAGCGGCACTGGAACTTGATGGGTTTCTCGCCGACCCCGCGCGCCGGCGCACAGCACCACAGCGGGATCATCGAAGACTGCGCGGATCCGGGGGGCGATCGGTCCGCTGTCCGGACAGACCTGGCCTCTTCCCGTACTCCGTTGTTGCGACGGACGATAGCAGCCCGTCAGCGCGGCATAAACACCGCCCCCCTCGTTGGGGGGACAGTTGGGCCTCGTCACTGTTGACGCCCCTTGTCGGAGGGCTTGTCGCCCTTCTTTTCGGAGGCGTCGGGGTCGACGTAGAAGGTCTTGGCCTTGAGCGCACCACGCACCTGGAAGCCCGTCCAGATCAGGGCGCAGCCGAGCAGGGTGAAGGCGAAGGCCTGCCGGTTGAAGAGATCGGTGTTCTTGAAGACCGCGAGCACGATGCCGACCAGCAGGATCTGCGTGGTGTACACCAGCAGCGCCGCGGCCATCATGATCTGCGGGTTCGACCTGGTCAGCCGGTCGAGCGCGAACTGGCCGGAGGCGAAGAAGGCCATCACGAGCAGCGCGCCGAAGAGGGCACCGAGCAGGCCCTTCCCACCGGCGACGGCGAAGGAGATCGCCATGGCGATGATCCCGGCGGCCGCAGTGGGAATCGCGGCGCCTCGGAGGATCCGGGCGTCGGTGGACGGCATGTCGGCAGCTCCGGCGGCATGTCGATGTGGCGGGGGACGGGCACAGCGGTGGCGGGTGACACCGGACCGAGGCATCGCCGCGGGCCGCCCATCGGAACGGCGGGCCCGGTGAGGGAGACCGACAGGGACGGAAGTCATCCACCTGTCAGGTCTTTCGGCGTGTTCTCGGTACTCGTGAACGGTATCACAAACTATTTGATGAGAGCTTTACCATGAATATGTGGCACCTGTCACACCAACGGCGCAACGGATCCGCCATTCGAGTGAACGCCATCGGATGGACCCTCAACTCCCTTGTCAGTGGCGGCCGGTGGCCTTGTGGTGGGGGCCGACCGCGGTGGAGCCCACGCCGGAGTCCCGGCCGGCTTCACCCAGGAGTTGCTTGTCCTTCGCCGACAGTTCGGCCATCGGACCGCTCTGCTGCCGCCGGTAGCGCGGGGGGACGAAGGACTGCACCGCCCGCGGGGCGCGCGGCCGGAACCGCGGGGTGAGCAGCACCACCAGGCCGACCAGGCAGAGCCCGGCGAGCGTCAGGACGACGGTGCGGCCGGTGTTGGTCACCGAGAAGGCCACCGAACCGAAGGCGATCAGCGCGGCCCAGAAGTACATGATCAGTACGGCGCGGCTGTGCGAGTGACCCACCTGGAGCAGCCGGTGGTGGAGGTGGCGCTTGTCCGCGGCGAACGGGGACTGACCGGCCCAGGTGCGGCGCACCACGGCGAGCAGCAGGTCGGCCAGCGGCAGCGCGATGACCGTCAGCGGCAGCAGCAGCGGGATGTAGATCGGCACCAGGGCGTGCACGGCGGCGGTCTGCGAACCGGTCTCGTTGCTGATCAGGTCCGGGTCGACCCGGCCGGTGATCGAGATCGCGGCGACGGCCAGCATCAGGCCCAGCATCATCGAGCCGGAGTCGCCCATGAAGATCCGCGCGGGGTGCATGTTGTGCGCCAGGAAGCCCAGGCACATGCCGATCAGCAGCACGCTGAACAGCACGGCGGGGGCCGCGTCGGTGATCGTGTAGCCGTACCAGAGCCGGTAGCTGTACAGGAAGAAGGCCATCGCGGCGATGCAGACCATGCCGCCGGCCAGGCCGTCCAGGCCGTCGATGAAGTTCACCGCGTTCACCATGACGACGACCAGGGTGACCGAGATGACCATGCCCTGGGTCGGACTGACCGCGACCGGGCCGACACCGGGCACCGGGAGGGTGATCACCGTGACGCCCTGCCAGACCATCACGCCGGCGGCGATCATCTGGCCGCCGAGCTTCACCAGCGCGTCCACGCCCCACTTGTCGTCGAGGACCCC
The DNA here is from genome assembly GCF_042885395.1 of Kitasatospora sp. NPDC058063. NCBI lineage: Bacteria > Bacillati > Actinomycetota > Actinomycetes > Kitasatosporales > Streptomycetaceae > Kitasatospora > Kitasatospora sp. NPDC058063. Next base: position 254,942 of record NZ_JBHVSD010000007.1, on the reverse strand, counting down.
GAGCAGGAACATGATCCCGGCGCCGGACAGCAGCGCGCGGATGTCCGTGCCCTGGGAGAACACCTTGCTCAGGTTGTCGAGCTGGGAGGCGACCAGGATGCCCGCGCACAGTCCGCCGAACATCGCGATGCCGCCGAGCCGCGGCGTGGGCTCGCGGTGCACGTCGCGGGCGCGCACCGGCGGCATGGCGCCGGCCGCTATGGCGAACTTCCGGACCGGGCCGGTCAGCAGGTAGGTGACGGCGGCGGTGCAGAACAGCACCAGCAGATACTCACGCACCACTGGCCTCCTGCATCACTGTCGAACGGGGAAGTACCGAAGGTACTCCCCTGCCTTCCCGGGGTTCGAGGTGCGTCGCCACGGCACACACCTTATTGAGTCGGACGCCGGGACCGTGCATCGCGGTTCGCCCTCCCGGGTAGGAGATCCCGATACCCGCGGAGAACCTCCGTCAGCCACGGTCGGCGAAGGCCAGCGCCAGCTCCCGGACCCGCGCCGCGGCGGGGGCGACCGCGCCCCCGGCGAGCACCCGGGCGATCAGCCCGGCGATCTCCGTCAGCTCGCTCTCCCCCATCCCCTGGCTGGTCACCGTGCCCGTGCCCAGCCGGATGCCGGAGGCCTCGGCGGCCGGCGCCGGGTCGTACGGCAGCGCGCACTTGCCGAGCAGCAGCCCGGCCGCCGCGCAGCGCCGCTCGGCCTCCGCTCCGGTCACCCCGAGCGGGCTCACGTCGGCGGTCACCAGATGGGTGTCGGTGCCGCCCGTCAGCGGGCGCATCCCGGCCTCCGCGAGCCCGCCGGCGAGCGCCCGGGCCCCGGACACCGCCCGCTGCGCGTACGCCCGGTACGCGGGCCCGGAGGCCTCCGCGAGGGCCACCGCCTTGCCGGCCACCTCGTTCATCGCCGCACCGCCCTGGCTGAACGGGAACACCGCCCGGTCGATCCGCTCGGCCAGCTCCGCGGTGCACAGCAGCAGCCCTCCGCGCGGACCGCGCAGGAGCTTGTGGGTGGCCGCCACGGTGACGTCCGCGTACGGCACCGGGGAGGGCGCCACCCCCGCCGCGATCAGCCCGGTGGTCTGCGCGGCGGAGGCGATCAGATAGGCGTCCACCTCGTCGGCGATCTCCCGGAACGCCGCCCAGTCCGGGTGCCGGGGGTGCGAGATCGAGCCCGCCACGATGGCCTTGGGGCGGTGCTCCCGGGCCAGGTCGCGGACCTGGTCGAGGTCGATCAGCCCGTCGCTCTCGCGCACGCCGTAGCCGGTGAAGGCGAACCAGCGCCCGGAGAAGTTGGCGCGCGAGCCGCAGCTGAGGTGGCCGCCGTGCTCCAGCGACATCGCCAGCACACCGTCGCCGGGCCGCAGCAGCGCCGCGTACGCCGCCAGCATCGCCGAAGTCGCCGACCGCGGCTGGACGTTGGCGTGCGGGGCGGCGAACAGCTCACGGGCCCGGTCGATCGCCAGCAGCTCGGCGGCGTCCGCCAGCGCGCAGCCGGTGTGGTGCCGGCGGCCCGGGTAGCCCTCGGCGTACTTGTCGATCAGCGGGCCGGTGAGCGCCGCCAGGACGGCGGGGGTGGTCAGGTTCTCCCCCGCCAGCAGCTGGATCGTTTCGGCGCGCCGCTCGGCCTCCGCGGCCAGCAGGTCGGCCAGCTGCGGATCGGCCCGGTGCAGCGCCTCGGACACCCAGGGGCGCCCGGTCGTCGTGGTGGGGTCGGTCGCGGCATCGGTGACGGTCATGGCGGGGCTCCCGGGCGCTGCGGGGACTGTGTCACCCAGCGTAGGACCGCCGACCGCGCCCGGCCCGCCGAGCCACGGCCGGACGGCCCCATTCAGCGCCTCGGCGCCCGCCCGCGGGCCGTCGGCGCGGCGCGGGGACGTCAGCGCGGCGCGGGGACGCCGGTGAGCGCGGTGACCACCGGGTCGACCGCGTGGAATATCTCCTCGCCGCAGTTGCGGAACATGCCGATCGGCGCCCCGTACGGGTCGTCCAGCTCGTCCGACTCCGGGGTGGCGGCCAGCAGCCAGCCGCGCAGCGCGGCGGCCGCCCGGACCAGCGCGCGGGCCCGCTCGGTGACGTCGGCGCCGCGCCGGGGATCCGGCAGGGTGCCCGGGTCTATCGTCCGCACCAGGCGGGTGAACTCCTTCAGCGTGAAGGTGCGCAGCCCCGCCTCGTGACCCATCGAGATCACCTGGGCGCGGTGGTCCAGCGTCGCGGTGAGCACCAGGTCGGCCTCGACCACGTGCTCGTCCAGCAGCTCGCGGCCGGTGAAGCCCCCGCTGTCGGCGCCGTACTCGTCGAGCACGGTCGCGGCGTGGTCCTCCATCGGCGCGCCCTCGTGGCCCCAGGTGCCGGCACTCTCGACCAGGATCCGCCCGGCCACCCGGGGGCTCAGCCGGGTGTCCAGCTCACGCCGGGTCAGCCGCTCGGCGATCGGCGAGCGGCAGATGTTCCCGGTGCAGACGAACAGGATCCGGAAGTGGTCCAGCGGCCTGGGGCCCACGCTCAGGTACGGCGCTATGCCCGGCCCGGCGTGGAGCGAGGCGGTGGGCGTCAACTGCCGGCCTCCAGGTCGGGGACGACCTCCCTCAGCTGCTCGACGCTGATCGCGCCGGCCCGCAGCAGGACCGGGACCTTGCCCGTGACGTCGACGATCGACGAGGTGGCGGAGTCCTCGGCCGCCCCGCCGTCCAGGTAGACCGAGATCGCGTCGCCGAGCTGGGCCTGGGCCTCGTCGCAGGTCAGCGGGGGCGTCCCGCCGATCCGGTTGGCGCTGGAGACGGCCAGCGGGCCGGTGGCGTTCAGCAGCTCGATGGCGACCGGGTGCAGCGGCATCCGGACCGCGACGGTGCCGCGGGTGTCGCCGAGGTCCCAGCGCAGCGAGGGCTGGTGCCGGGCGACCAGGGTGAGCCCGCCGGGCCAGAAGGCGTCGACCAGCTCCCAGGCCTGCTCGGAGAAGTCGGTGACCAGGCCGTGCAGGGTGGTCGGCGAGCCGACCAGCACCGGCGAGGGCGTGTTGCGGCCGCGGCCCCGGGCGGCCATCAGCTCGGCGACGGCCTCCGGGGAGAAGGCGTCCGCACCGACCCCGTACAGGGTGTCGGTGGGCAGCACGACGAGTTCGCCGCGGCGGACGGCCGAGGCGGCCTCGCGCAGACCGGTGGCGCGGTCCCCGGCATCGGCACAGTCGTAGCGGCGGCTCATCGGTGCGGTCCCCTTCCGGAGTGGCTCATGGCAGTCACTACGGCCGCCACTGTGGTCACAGCGCGGCCTTGCGCGCTGTCGTACAGCGCTTGGTGTTCACGACCCGACCCTCCGGGCGGTCGTACTGCGCCCGACTGTTCACGACCCGACCCTCCGGGCGGTCGTACTGCGCCCGATTCTTCACGACCCGACCCTCCGGGCGGTCGTGAAGCGCGGCCGGTTGTTCAGGTCGCGGTGGTCGGCGGTGTCCGTCCAGCCGTGTTCCTCGTTGAAGATCCACGGCACCTGGCCGCCCTGCTGGTCGGCGTGCTCGATGACCACCGCGCCGCCCGGGCGCAGCAGTCGGGCCGCGACCCGCTCGATGCCGCGGATGGTGTCCAGGCCGTCCTCGCCGGAGAACAGCGACATCTGCGGGTCGTGGTCGCGGGCCTCCGGCGCGACGTACTCCCACTCGGTGAGCGGGATGTACGGCGGGTTGGAGATGACCAGGTCGAAGCGGCCGTCCCAGGAGCGGTCGTCCTCGAAGGCCCTGGTGGCGTCACCGGCGTGCAGGGTGACCCGGGCGCGGTCCGGGCTGGCCTCGATGTTGCGCCGGGTGTACTCCAGCGCGCCCTCGTCCAGTTCGAAGGCGTGCACGGTCGAGCGCGGCAGCTCCTGGGCCAGGGCGAGGGCGATCGCGCCGGAGCCGGAGCACAGGTCCACCACCAGCGGCTCGGCCACGTCCATGTCGCGCACCGCGTCTATCGCCCACTCGACGACCGTCTCGGTCTCCGGCCGGGGCACGAACACCCCGGGGCCGACCTCCAGTTCGAGGTAGCGGAAGAACGCCCGCCCGGTGATGTGCTGGAGCGGCTCGCGCGCCTCCCGGCGGGAGACGGCCTCCCAGTAGCGGGCGTCGAAGTCGGCGTCCTTCACCGTGTGCAGCTGGCTGCGCTTGACGTTGTGGACGTAGGCGGCGAGCTCCTCCGCGTCGAAGCGCGGCGACGGCACGCCGGCCGCGGCCAACCGCTGGGTGGCCTGGGCCACCTCGGCGAGCAGCAGGTTCATCCGTACGACCTCTTGTTTCTCCGGCTCCGGGCGAAACGCGGGCTGGGGCGCGCCGGTCTCAGTTCTCTTGGGCCGCGGCGAGCTTGGCCGCCGCGTCCTTGTCGACGCAGGACTGGATCACCGCGTTCAGGTCGCCGTCCAGGACCTGGTCCAGGTTGTACGCCTTGAATCCGGTGCGGTGGTCCGAGATGCGGTTCTCGGGGTAGTTGTACGTGCGGATCCGCTCGGAGCGGTCCACGGTGCGGACCTGGCTGCGGCGCGCGTCCGAGGCCTCCCGCTCGGCCTCCTCCTGCGCGGCGGCCAGCAGCCGCGAACGCAGAATGCGCATCGCCTGCTCCTTGTTCTGGAGCTGGCTCTTCTCGTTCTGGCAGGACGCCACGATACCGGTCGGCAGGTGGGTGATCCGGACCGCGGAGTCGGTGGTGTTGACCGACTGGCCGCCGGGGCCGGAGGAGCGGTAGACGTCGATCCGCAGGTCGTTGGCGACGATCTCGACCTCGACCTCCTCCGCCTCCGGGGTGACCAGCACGCCCGCCGCGGAGGTGTGGATGCGGCCCTGCGACTCGGTGGCGGGGACGCGCTGCACGCGGTGCACGCCACCCTCGTACTTCAGCCGGGCCCAGACGCCCTGGCCGGGCTCGGTGCTGCCCTTGGTCTTCACGGCCACCGAGACGTCCTTGTAGCCGCCGAGGTCGGACTCGTTGGAGTCGATGAGCTCGGTCTTCCAGCCGACCCGCTCCGCGAAGCGCAGGTACATCCGGAGCAGGTCGCCGGCGAACAGCGCGGACTCCTCGCCGCCCTCGCCCGCCTTGATCTCCAGGATGACGTCCTTGTCGTCGCTCGGGTCGCGCGGCACCAGCAGCAGCCGCAGCTCCTCGGTGAGCTCGTCCCGGCGCGCCTCGGAGTCCTTCACCTCGGCGAGGAACTCCGGCTCCTCGGCGGCGAGTTCACGCGCGGCCTCGATGTCCTCGCCGGCCTGCCGCCACTGCCGGTAGACCCGGGTGATCGGGGTCAGCTCGGCGTACCGCTTGGCCAGCTTGCGGGCGTTGTTCTGGTCGGCGTGGACGGACGGGTCGGCCAGCCTCGTTTCGAGGTCGGCGTGCTCGACGAGGAGCTCTTCGACTGCCTCGAACATGGGGTGGCCTTCTTCCCGGGGACTCGGAAACATGTGGGGGGTGGGGAACTCGCGGGGGGACGCGAACGGCGCCGGCCCCCAGCGCCCCCGACAACGAGTACGGGGGCACCGGGAACCGGCGCCGAGGGAGCGCTAGGCCTTCGCGCTGTGCTGCTTGCCGAAGCGGGCCTCGAAGCGGGCCACGCGGCCACCGGTGTCGAGGATCTTCTGCTTGCCGGTGTAGAACGGGTGGCACTGCGAGCAGACCTCGGCGCGGATCTCGCCACTGGTCTCGGTCGAGCGGGTGGTGAACTCGGCACCGCAGGTGCAGGTCACGCGCGTGACCACGTACTCGGGGTGAACGTTGGACTTCAAGGGGTTCTCCTAGGTTTCGGGAGGGCACCGGGTCGGCGGCTGGAGCGCCGCACGTGAACCGGGACCGACGGACCAGTCTGCCAGGACCGGCCGCATCTTCCCAAACCGGGTCGCGTTCCGGGATATTCCGGGCGCCCCTCAGTGCGCCGCCCCGGCCTTCGGGGTGGCCTTCCCCGCGTCCCGTGCGGCCGTCGAGGGGGCCGCCGTGGGAGCCGCCTGGGCGGGGTTCTCCGGCTGCGCGGAGACGACCGCCGACGGGAACGCCTGGTCGGCCTTGAGCGCCCCCCAGACCTGCCCGGCCTGCGGCTGCTGCTCGACCACCCGGTTCGGGTCGCTGGGGGCCGTCTCCACCGGCAGGGTGACCATGCTCAGCTGGTCCGGGCCTATCCCCTTCAGCTCCTGGGCGAGCCCGACCAGCGAGTTCACCGAGCCGAGCGCGGAGTCGGTGGTGATGCTCCTGGTCACGGTGTCGCCGATCGACCACAGCTTGACCGGGTTGGTGAGCATCCCGTTCCCCCCGACCTGCTGCAGCAGCGACTTCACCATCTGCTTCTGGAGCTCGATCCGGCCGAGGTCGCTGCCGTCGCCGACGCCGTGCCGGGTGCGCACGAAGGCCAGTGCCTGCCGGCCGTCCAGGTGGTGCTCGCCGGGCGGCAGGTCGAGCCCGCTGTCCTTGTCGTGGATGGCCACCGCGGTGGTCACGGTGGCCCCGCCCATCGCGTCCACGACCCTGGCGAAGCCGGCGAAGTCGATCTGCAGGTAGTGGTCCATCCGCAGCCCGGTGAGCTGCTCGGTGGTCTTGACGGCGCAGACCGCGCCGCCGCTCTCGAAGGCGCTGTTGTACATCGCGCGCTTGGCGCCGGGCACGGTCCGGCCGCTCGGGTCGGTGCAGTCGGGGCGGGTGACCAGGGTGTCGCGCGGGATCGAGACGACCTGGGCGCGGGAGTGGTCCTGGTTGATGTGCACCACCATCGCGGTGTCCGAGCGGGCGGTGTCGCCGGTGTCCCCGCCCGCGATCGAGCCGTTGTCGCCGCCGCGCGAGTCGGAGCCGAGCACCAGGATGTTGAAGGAGCCGTCGGTGGCGGCCGGCGGCCGGGCGTCGCCGAGCCGGGCGTCGATGTCGACGCTCTTGATGTTGCCGTTGAGCCTGAACCAGGCGAAGAGGGCCGCGCCGGCGCCGAGGACGACGAGCGCGACGAACGCGCAGGCGGCCGTCCGCAGGACTCTGCGGCGGCGCCCTGGAACCCTCTTGTGTTCGGCCATACGGTCCAGAGTAAATCGGACAACATGATCCAAACGCCCTCAAGTTGTCCCGACTCTGGAACAAACCGGGCCGGACGCACGGAACCCCGGACCGCTCGCGCGATCCGGGGTTCCGTGCTCGGACAACCGTCCGGCTACGGTCAGTCGTTGGAGCCGGGGGTGGTCTTGGCGATCTGCATCAGGAACTCGGCGTTGCTCTTGGTCTGCTTCATCTTGTCCAGGAGCAGCTCGATCGCCTGCTGCGAGTCGAGCGCGTGCAGCACCCGGCGCAGCTTCCAGACGATGGCCAACTCCTCGCTGCCGAGCAGGATCTCCTCCTTGCGGGTGCTGGAGGCGTCCACGTCGACGGCCGGGAAGATGCGCTTGTCCGAGAGCTTCCGGTCGAGCTTGAGCTCCATGTTGCCGGTGCCCTTGAACTCCTCGAAGATCACCTCGTCCATGCGCGAGCCGGTCTCGACCAGCGCGGTGGCCAGGATGGTCAGCGAGCCGCCGTTCTCGATGTTGCGCGCGGCACCGAAGAACTTCTTCGGCGGGTACAGCGCGGTCGAGTCGACACCACCGGACAGGATGCGGCCGGAGGCCGGCGCGGCCAGGTTGTAGGCGCGGCCGAGACGGGTGATCGAGTCCAGCAGGATGACCACGTCGTGACCCAGCTCCACCAGGCGCTTGGCGCGCTCGATGGCCAGCTCGGCGACGGTGGTGTGGTCCTCGGCCGGGCGGTCGAAGGTCGAGGAGATGACCTCGCCCTTCACCGACCGCTGCATGTCGGTGACCTCTTCCGGACGCTCGTCGACCAGGACGACCATCAGGTGGCACTCGGGGTTGTTGTGGGTGATCGCGTTGGCGACCGCCTGCAGCACCATGGTCTTGCCGGTCTTCGGCGGCGCGACGATCAGACCGCGCTGGCCCTTGCCGATCGGCGACACCAGGTCGATGATCCGGGTGGTCAGCACGCCCGGGTCGGTCTCCAGGCGCAGCCGCTCCTGCGGGTAGAGCGGGGTGAGCTTGTTGAACTCGGGGCGGCCGCGGCCGCTCTCCGGGTCCATGCCGTTGACGGAGTCCAGCCGCACCATGGCGTTGAACTTCTCGCGGCGCTCGCCGTCCTTGGGCTGGCGCACCGCGCCGGTGATGGCGTCGCCCTTGCGCAGGCCGTTCTTGCGGACCTGGGCGAGCGAGACGTAGACGTCGTTCTGGCCCGGCAGGTAGCCGGAGGTGCGCACGAACGCGTAGTTGTCGAGGATGTCGAGGATGCCCGCGACCGGGATCAGGACGTCGTCCTCGCCGATCTGCGGCTCGGCGGGGCCGGCCTCGAAGCCCTCGCGGCCGCGGCGGCCACGGCGGTCGCGGTAGCGCCCGCGCCGGCCACGGCGGCCGTCGCCGAACTCGTCGTCGTCGTAGCCGCCCTGCTGAACCTGCGGCTGCTGGGCCTGCTGGGTCTGGCGGCCCTGCTGCTCGGCCTGGCCGCCCTGCTGCTGGCCGCCGCCCTGCTGGGACTGGCGGTCGGTGCGGTCGGTGCGGTCGGTGCGCTCGCGGCGGTTGCGGCGGTCGCGGCGCGACTCGCGGCCGTCGGCGTCCTGGGCCTCGCCGGCCTCCTGGCGCTCGGTGCGCTCCGTACGCTCGGGACGGTCGCCGCCCTCGCGGCGCTCACGCCGCTCACGGCGGTCGCGACGGCTCTCGCGGCTGTCCTCGCGGCCCTCGAAGCCGCGGGTCTCGGCCGGGCGGGCCTCGGCCTGCTTCGGCTCGGCGACCGCGACGGTGGCGGCCTCGGCCGGGGTCTCCGCGACCGGGGCGGTGGGCGCGCCGGCGGCCGAGGTGGCCCGGCGGCGGGTGCGCTCGGTACGGGCGGGCGCGGCGGTCTCGGCGGCGGCCTGGACCGGGATCTCGATCTGGGCCTGCGGCTCGGCGGCGGCCGGAGCCTCGGCCGCCTTGGCGGCGGCCTTGGTGCGGCGGGCCGGCTTCTCGGCCGGGGCCTCGGCGTCCGCCTTGGCGGCGGTGCGCTTGGCGGCCGGGGCGGTGCCACCGGCGGCGAGCAGCGGGTCCCCGCCGCTCTTCTCCTTGATGGTCTCGATCAGCTGGCTCTTGCGCATGCGTCCGGTACCGGTGATGCCAAGGTCCGCGGCGAGCTTCTGCAGCTCGGCCAGGACCATGCCGTCCAGGCCCGCGGCGGCGCTGCGGCGGCGCCGGGCCGGGGCAGCGGGGGCGGCGGCTGCGTCCGACGCCTCGGCGTCCGGGCGCGCGCCCATCAGATCGGTGGAGTCGCTCACTAAGGGTCCTTCCCTGGAGCGGACGTCGGCCTGTCTGGCTCGGCGACCGGTTGTGCTGTCCTGACCAACGCTCGACTGCGTCGGTCCGAGGCGGTGATCCCTCGAATGGCGGGAGCCCGTCGAGGGAGAGCTACGTACGAGGTGCGGTGCTTGAAGCACGGTGGTGCTGAGTGGCGCGTGGGCCGGTCGTGTGTCGACCTCCCCTGAGGGCGTAACCCCCACGCTCCCTGCGAATCCCGGGCCCCCGTCGCGTGACGGTGGCCCGCGCTCCGCCCGTCCTGGCCTCAAGGTGGGAGGCCGCGGGTGGGAGTCAGGTGCCGTCACGGCTTCGGGATGCGGCCGCGTGTCGCGCAGGCAGGCTGCGTACGCGCTGCGGTGGGCTCCCGGAGAATCGTCGCCCCGTGCATCGCCGGGACTCCACTGCCGTGGAGTGCTGGGATCGGGACGCGGCGCACCTAGCCCCGGAGGGCACCTGGTGCAGCAATGAGGTTAACACTACCGACCCCCTCAGACATTCCCCAGCCTTGCGCTTGCCAATCGTGTCCGCCGGACCCGGCTCGGCAGGGTGCCGGCGCCGGGTCCCGAACGGCCCGTTCGGGCTGCTCAGACGTCCAGCGGGAGCACGACGGCCCCGGTGCGGTCGACGTCCAGCCGGTGCGCGGCGAACGCCGGGTCGCCGCCGTGGCCGTGGTGCCCGGCGAAGGAGAGCACCTTGTCGGCGCCCGCCTCGTCGGTCAGCGCGAGGACGGTCGGGCCGGCCCCGGAGATGACCGCGGGGACGCCCTCGGCGCGCAGCGCGCCGACCAGGGCGGCGCTGTCCGGCATCGCGGAGGCGCGGTAGTCCTGGTGCAGCCGGTCCTCGGTGGCGGCGAGGAGCAGCTCGGGGCGCCTGGTCAGCGCCTCCACCAGCAGCGCGGAGCGGCCGGCGTTGACGGCCGCGTCGGCCAGCGGGACGGTCCTCGGCAGCAGCCCGCGCGCGGTCTCGGTGAGCACTTCGCCGGCCGGTACGAACACCACCGGGACGACCTGCTCGGACGGCTCCAGCGCGACCGCCTTGGCCGACTCCTCGTCGGTCCAGGCGATGGTGAAGTTGCCGCGCAGGCAGGCCGCGACGTTGTCCGGGTGGCCCTCCAGCTCGGAGGCGAGGGCCAGCAGCGCGTCGTCGTCCAGCGCGGACGGGCCGCCGATGGTCACCGCGCGGGCGGCCACGATGCCGGCGCAGATGGCGGCCGAGGAGGAGCCGAGGCCGCGGCCGTGCGGTATCCGGTTGGCGCAGACCACTTCGAGGCCCCGCGGCTGGCCGCCGAGCCGGTCGAAGGCGGCGCGCATCGAACGGACCAGCAGGTGGCGCTCGTCGCGCGGCAGCGTGTCGGAGCCCTCGCCGGCGATGTCGACGGAGAGGCCGGAGTCGGCGACCCGGACGACGACGTCGTCGTACAGACCCAGCGCGAGCCCGAAGGCGTCGAAGCCCGGGCCGAGGTTGGCGCTGGTCGCGGGAACCCTGACCCGGACGGCGGCGGCACGGAACGCAGGACCGGCCATGCGGTGGACTCTCCTGGGGAAATCGGGCGGCGCGGAGCGCGTCGTCGGTGCGAGGGTGGGGAACGGACCGCGGCCCCTCGGGGGGCGGGCGGTCGCGACGGTCGGCGCGGCCCGGACCCGCCGGGCCCGGGGCATGTGCCACACGGCCGAGGCCAGAGTATCGAAGAGAGGTTCCCCAGCGGTACACCCCGTGGGCCTTCGATCTGGTGTGTTGCCGGTTCTGGCCGGAATGCACACCCCCCTCCGTCAAAGGGAGGGGTGGAAACGGATCGCAATGCGCAGCCCAATTGACACAAAAGTGTCAGTCGGGAACTCCGACGGGCCGACCCCCGAAAGGGTCGGCCCGTCGACGTGCCGGTGCCCGTTACCGGTCGAGCAGTCCGAGGCTGCGGGCGGCCGCCTCCGGGTCGATCGGGACGATCTGCGGCTGCGGCGCGCCGGCCACCGCCCAGTCCGGGTCCTTCAGGCCGTTTCCGGTCACGGTGCAGACGATCCGCTGGCCCGGGTCGACCAGGCCGGCCTCCGCCTTGGCCAGCAGACCGGCCACCGAGGCGGCCGAGGCCGGCTCCACGAAGACGCCCTCCTGCGAGGCCAACAGCCGGTAGGCGGACAGGATCTGACGGTCCGTCACCTTGTCGATGAGGCCGCCGGACTCGTCCCGCGCGGCGAGCGCGAAGTCCCAGGAGGCCGGGTTGCCGATCCGGATCGCGGTGGCGATGGTCTGCGGCTTGAGCACCGGCGCGCCGTCCACGATCGGGGCCGAGCCGGAGGCCTGGAAACCCCACATCCGCGGGGTGCGGGTGGCGAGGCCGTCCGCGGCGTACTCGCGGTAGCCCTTCCAGTACGCGGTGATGTTGCCCGCGTTGCCGACCGGCAGGACGTGGATGTCCGGGGCCTCGCCGAGCATGTCGACGATCTCGAAGGCCGCGGTCTTCTGGCCCTCGATCCGCACCGGGTTGACCGAGTTGACCAGCGCCACCGGGTACTTCTCGGACAGTTCGCGCGCGAGGGTGAGGCAGTCGTCGAAGTTCCCGTCGACCTGCAGGATCCTGGCGCCGTGCACCAGCGCCTGGCCCATCTTGCCGAGGGCGATCTTGCCCTGCGGGACGAGCACCGCGGAGACCATCCCGGCCCGCACCGCGTACGCGGCGGCGGAGGCCGAGGTGTTGCCGGTGGACGCGCAGATGACCGCCTGCGCGCCCTCCTCCTTGGCCTTGGAGATGGCCATCGTCATCCCGCGGTCCTTGAAGGAACCGGTCGGGTTGGCGCCCTCGACCTTGAGGTAGACCTCGCAGCCCGTGCGCTCGGAGAGCACCTGGGCGGGGACCAGGGGCGTGCCGCCCTCCAGCAGGGTGACCACCGGGGTGGCCGCGGTGACCGGCAGGCGGTCCCGGTACTCCTCGATCAGGCCGCGCCACTGGTGGGTGTGCGCGCCTCGGACGACGTTCTCGGCAACGGCGTTCATGGCTGGTTCCTTATTCCCCTTCGACCCTCATGATGCTGGCCACGTCCCGCACGCTGTCCAGCGCGCGGAGCTTGTCGACCGTCGCCGACAGCGCGGCGTCGGTGGCACGGTGGGTGACCACGACGAGCGAGGCGTCGCCGTCGCGGCCCTGCTGGCGCACGGTGTCGATGGACACGCCGTGCTCGGCGAAGACGGACGCGACCTGCGCGAGCACGCCCGCGCGGTCGTCCACGTCCAGGCTGACGTGGTAGCGGGTGACCACCTCGTCCATCGGCTTGGCCGGCAGCCGGGTGTACACCGAGTCACCGGGACCGGTGGCGCCGGCCAGCTTGTTGCGACAGACCGCGACCAGGTCGCCGAGCACCGCGGAGGCGGTCGGCGAACCGCCCGCGCCCGGGCCGTAGAACATCAGCCGGCCGGCCGCCTCGGCCTCGACGAACACCGCGTTGTACGCCTCGCGGACGGAGGCCAGCGGGTGCGACAGCGGGATCATCGCCGGGTGGACCCGCGCGGTGACGGACTCGCCGTCCGCGGCCCGCTCGCAGATCGCGAGCAGCTTGACCACGCAGCCCATCTCCTTGGCGGAGGCGATGTCGGCCGCGGTCACCTCGGTGATGCCCTCGCGGTAGACGTCCGCCGCGGTGACCTTGGTGTGGAAGGCGATGCCGGCCAGGATCGCGGCCTTGGCGGCGGCGTCGAAGCCCTCGACGTCGGCCGTCGGGTCGGCCTCGGCGTAGCCCAGCGCGGTGGCCTCCTCCAGCGCCTCCGAGTAACCGGCGCCGGTGGTGTCCATCTTGTCGAGGATGAAGTTGGTGGTGCCGTTGACGATGCCGAGCACCCGGTTGACCTTGTCGCCCGCGAGGGACTCGCGCAGCGGACGCAGCAGCGGGATCGCGCCCGCCACCGCGGCCTCGTAGTACAGGTCCACCCCGGCCCCGGCGGCCGCGGCGTGCAGCTCGGTGCCGTCCTTGGCGAGCAGCGCCTTGTTGGCGCTGACCACCGAGGCGCCCTGCCCGAAGGCGGACAGGATCAGCGATTTGGACGGCTCGATGCCGCCCACCACCTCGACCACCACGTCGATGTCGCCCCGGTTGACCAGGGCCTCGGCGTCGGTGGTGATCAGGTGCTCGGGGACGCCCGGGCGGGTCCGCCCGGCACGGCGGACCGCGATCCCGGCCAGCTCGACCGGAGCACCGATGCGAGCGGCGAGGTCGTCGGCCGTCGTCGTCATGATGCGCGCCACCTCGGAGCCCACCACACCACAACCCAGCAACGCCACCTTCAGCGGGCGCGTACGCATCATCCGACTCCGCTCTGCATTCATCAGCTTCGGTAATTTCCGGCGGGTTTTCCTGGACCGCCGGAAACTTCGGTCCGTACCAGTCTCCGGGACTTTCCGTACGGATCTACGGTCGTTCCATGATCTGAGACAAGGATTTCGTCATCCGATATCCAGACGCAGGAGATCCTCCTCCGTCTCGCGCCGGACGATCACCCGCGCCGCACCGTCCTTGACGGCGAGCACGGGGGGCTTGAGGGCGTGGTTGTAATTGCTCGCCATCGAACGGCAGTAGGCGCCGGTGGCGGGGACCGCGATCAGGTCGCCGGCGGTCAGGTCGGCCGGCAGGAAGGCGTCCCGGACGACGATGTCGCCGGACTCGCAGTGCTTGCCGACCACCCGCACCAGCATCGGCTCGGCGTCGCTGGTGCGCGACACCAGGGCCACCGAGTACTCGGCGTCGTACAGCGCGGTGCGGATGTTGTCGGACATCCCGCCGTCCACGCTGACGTAGGTGCGCAGGCCCTCCAGCGGCTTGACGGTGCCGACCTCGTACAGCGTGAACGCCGTCGGGCCCACGATCGCCCGGCCCGGCTCCACGCTCAGCCGGGGAGTGTCCAGGTTCGCGGCGGCACACTCGCGGCGGACGATGTCGGCCAGCGCGGCCGCGATCTCGGCCGGCTCGCGCGGGTCGTCATCGCTGGTGTACGCGATGCCGAGGCCGCCGCCGAGGTCGATCTCGGGCAGCTCGACGCCGTGCTCGTCGCGGATCCCGGCCAGCAGGCCGACCACCCGGCGGGCGGCCACCTCGAAGCCGGCCATGTCGAAGATCTGCGAGCCGATGTGCGAGTGGATGCCGCGCAGCTCCAGGCTGTCGTGGCCGAGCACCCGGCGCACCGCCTCGGCGGCCGCGCCCCCGGTGAGGGACAGGCCGAACTTCTGGTCCTCGTGCGCGGTGGCGATGAACTCGTGGGTGTGCGCCTCGACGCCGACGGTGATCCGGATCAGCACCTGCTGGCGCACGCCCTGGCGGGCGGCGATCGCGGCCAGGCGCTCGATCTCGTCGTAGGAGTCGACCACGATGTGCCCGACGCCGGTCTTCACCGCGTGTTCGAGCTCGTCCGCCGACTTGTTGTTGCCGTGCAGCGCGATCCGCCGCGGCGGCATCCCGGCGGCCAGCGCGACCGCCAGCTCGCCCGCGCTGCACACGTCGAGGTTGAGGCCCTCCTCGTGCAGCCAGCGCACGACGGCCTTGGAGAGGAACGCCTTGCCGGCGTAGTAGACGTCCGCCCCGGTGCCGAAGGCGTCCCGCCAGGCGCGCGCCCGGGAGCGGAAGTCCTCCTCGTCCAGCACGTAGGCGGGGGTGCCGAACTCGGCCGCCAGCCGCTTGACGTCGACGCCGCCGACGGTGGCCACGCCCTCGGCGTCGCGGGCGACGGTGCGCGACCAGACCTTGGGGTCGAGCGCGTTCAGATCGGCGGGCGGGGCCTGGTAGTGGCCCTCGGGCAGGACGTCGCCGTGGCGGGGGCCTGCCGGGTGTGCGGAGCGGCTCATCTTCGTAGATCCTTCGAGACCTATGGCGAGGGGCGGCGACGGTCCCCGTTGACCGTCAGCCGCCCCCGCTGTGCGCTTGGGGGTGGTGCCTACATCCGCTCGGGCGCCGTCACGCCCAGGAGCGTGAGGCCGTTGGCGAGCACGGTGCGCGTCGCCTCGACCAGCCAGAGGCGGGCGTGCGTGAGGTCCGTGACCTCGTCGTCGCCCTTGGGCAGGACCGGGCAGTTGTCCCAGAACCGGTGGTACGCGCCGGCCAGTTCCTCCAGGAAACGGGCGATCCGGTGCGGCTCGCGCAGCTCGCCGGCGGCGGCGATGACGCGCGGGAACTCACCGAGCTGACCGAGCAGGTCGGTCTCCCACTCGGTCGCCAGCAGCTCCGGTTTGAAGTCCTCGGACCGCGTGATGCCCATGTCCGCCGCCTTGCGCTGCAGCGAGGACATCCGGGCGTGCGCGTACTGGACGTAGAAGACCCGGTTCTCGTTGGTCTGGCTGGTCAGCAGGTTGATGTCCAGCGTGATCGTCGAGTCCGTGGAGGAGCGCGCCAGGGTGTAGCGGGCGGCGTCCACGCCGATCCACTCGACCACGTCGTCGATCGTGATGATGTTGCCGGCCCGCTTGGACATGCGGACCTCTTCGCCGTCGCGAAGCATCTTCACGAACTGGCCGATCTTCACCTCGATGTTGCGGTTCATGTCGTCGCCCGCGCAGGCCGAGATGGCCTTGAGGCGGTTGACGTAGCCGTGGTGGTCGGCGCCCAGCATGTAGAGCGCGACCTCCGCGCCGCGGTCCCGCTTGGACAGGTAGTACGCGGCGTCGGCGGCGAAGTAGGTCTTGTCGCCGTCGGCCTTGACCAGGACGCGGTCCTTGTCGTCACCGAAGTCGGTGGTGCGCAGGAAGACCGCGTCGTCCTGCTCGAAGACGTGGCCCTGCTCGCGCAGCCGGTCGATGGCCTTCTCGACCGCGCCGGAGTCGTGCAGCGTCTTCTCCGAGAACCACACGTCGAAGTGGGTGCCGAACTCGTCCATCGAGCGCTTGATCTCGGACACCATGAGCTTGAGGCCCTCGGTGCGGAAGACCTGGAGCTGCTCCTCCTCGGAGAGGTCGAGCACGCCCGGGATCGCGTCGGTGAGCGCCTTGGCGATGTCGACGATGTACTCGCCGACGTAGCCGTCCTCGGGCGCCGGGCGACCGTTCGCGGCGGCCTGCAGCGAGGCGGCGAACTTGCCGATCTGCACACCGGCGTCGTTGAGGTAGTACTCGGTGGTGACGTCGGCGCCGGAGGCCCGCAGCACGCGCGCCAGCGAGTCGCCGACGGCGGCCCAGCGGACGCCGCCGATGTGGATCGGGCCGGTCGGGTTGGCGGAGACGAACTCCAGGTTGATCTTCAGGCCGCCGAGGGCGTCGTTGCGGCCGTAGGCCTCGCCCGCCTCGACGACGGTGCGCGCCAGCGCACCGGCGGTGGCGGTGTCCAGGGTGATGTTCAGGAAGCCCGGACCGGCGATGTCGACCTTGGCGACGCCGGTGATCCCTCGCAGTCGCTCGACCAGCAGCTCGGCAATGGCTCGCGGCGGCTTGCCGGCCGCCTTGGCGAGCTGGAGGGCCACGTTCGTCGCGTAGTCGCCGTGGTCCCGGTTCTTGGGCCGGTCGACCGTCACGTGCTCGGGCACGGCGACGGCCAGCTCGCCCGCCTCGACGGCGGAGCTCACTGCGGCCTGGATTGCCTGGGAAAGGTCTGCGGGGGTCACGACGCCAAGCGTAGGCGAGACGGGGTGCCCGCCCGCCACTCGGTTTACCGGTTGAGACGCCGGAGTGCCGTCGTTACGGGGTCTCAGCCGCGCTCGGTGCGCTCTGTTCGCTCAGGGCGAACTGCGGCGGCCCCTTCGCCGGCCTGCTCGCCGCCCTGCTCGCCGGCCTCTTCGCCGGGCGGCCCGCCGGGGTGCCCGGTGAGCCGCATCAGGCGTCGCACCAGGGCCACCAGGTCGGCCGGGTCGAAGGGCTTGCCGAGGTAGCCGTCCACCCCGACCGTCTCCCCCAGGTCGAGGTCCGCCGGGGTGCAGGCGCTCACGATCGCGATCGGCAGCCGACTGGTGTCCGGGGTCGCGCGCAGCCGGGCCGCCGTCCGCAGGCCGTCCAGCCGCGGCATCACCACGTCCAGCGTCACCACGTCCGGCTGCACCCGGCGGATGACCTCCAGGCACTCGGCGCCGTCGGCGGCGGTCACCACCTCGAAGCCTTCGAGCTCCAGGTTGATCCTGATCAGCTGGCGGATCACCTCGCTGTCGTCCACCACGAGGACCCGCCCGGACACTCCCGACACCTCACCGAGGGTATCGGCGGCCCCGCCGCCCCGTCCGGCCTTTGGGCACTTCCGCTCCCCCGCCCGCCGGGGCCGCCGCGACGATCTTCGGGGAAACCCGTGCACGGGCCGCGTCCGAAGCCTGGTAGTGTTCTCCACGTCGGAAGCGCGAGCGACCGACAGGCCAACAGGCCCCCGTAGCTCAGGGGATAGAGCACCGCCCTCCGGAGGCGGGTGCGTAGGTTCGAATCCTACCGGGGGCACTCACGCAGTGATTGCGAGAGTGTAATCAGGGCCCAGATCAGTGGAGTTGATCCACGATCTGGGCCTTTGTCGTGTTCCGGGCCCGGTGGGACCGGACCGGACGGGGCCGGGCCCGGCGCGGAACCGGGCCCGACGGATTCAGGAGGCCGCCGCCTCCGCCTGGGCGTACAGGTCCGCGATGGTGTGGTCGAAGTAGGCGCTGTAGGAGACGTCGTCGGTGTCGCCGCCCTGCTGGTAGCCGCCGATCGCGCCGATCACGTCGCCGGTGGCGGTGTTGATCCAGGGGCCGCCGCTGGTGCCGGACGGGTAGGCCGGGCAGTGCACCACCCGCTGGTAGGCGCTCTGCTGTCCGGTGGTGTTGGTGCACAGCAGGGGCGTCTCGGAGTCGGCGGGGTAGCCGTAGAGCCGGACGGTGGCGTCGAACGGCTCGTCGGCGCCCAGCCGGTTGCCGCCGACCACGTCCTCGACGTTGCGGCCGTTGCTGGGGGCCGTCTCCAGGATCGCGAAGTCCTCGTCCGCGTCGCCCTTCTGGGCCCAGCCGGCGGTGGTGTGGATCGCGGTCACCTGCCAGGTGCCGTACGGGGCGGAGCCGTCGCGGTAGCCGGGCACGAAGGTGACGCCGTCGGTGCCGCCGAGGCAGTGCGCGGCGGTCAGCAGCAGGTTGGCGGTGGCGCTGTGCAGCACGCTGGCGGTGCAGAAGTGGTTGCCGGCCGCCAACGCGCCGCCGAACAGCGCGCCGACGGTCCCGGCTTCACGGTCGCCGGCCGGGGACGGGCCGGTGGTGCCGAGGGCGACGTCGGAGGCGGCGGGAGCGGCGGCGTGGGCGGGGGCGGGGGCGGCCGCGGTGGACGGGTCGACCGGCGGCGGGGCGGCGGTCGGGGTCGCGGGCGCGGGCGCGGAGGACGCGGGGGCCGCGACCTGGGTGGCCGCCGCCGGATCGGTGGCCGGGGCGGGCACGGCGGCGGCACGGGTGCTGCGGGCCGCCTTCCCGGCGGCCGTCGCCTCCGACAGGTCCAGCCCGTGCGTCCCGCTCAGCAGGGCGGCGACCGCCACCGCGGACAGCACGGTGAACAGGGACGGGGCCAGGAGTCTGCGGCGGCGCGACCTCTGGCGGCTGTGCTTGCCCATGCCTGTTTCTCCTGCCGGGGCGATCGGGGGCGGCGTTCGGTCAACGACTATGCCGCCTCAGCCTGGTAGGGGCGTGACCGGCTCCTTGGAGCTCGATGAGAAACCCGCCACCCGGCCGCACCCCCAGGCGTCACGGGCCGGCGAGCACCGCATCCAGTGCGGCGGCTCCGACGAAGGCGGTGTGCGTCCCGGCGGCGGTGCAGGCGAAGGCCCCGGCCACCGTACCGGCCCGGGCGCAGTCCAGCGGCGAACGGCCCTGGAACCAGGCGTACAGGAAGCCCGACACGAAGGCGTCCCCGGCGCCGTTGCTGTCCACCACCGGGCGGCCCGGGTCGACGGCCGGCAGGTGGCGCGGCGCGGGGTCGTCCCGGGTGAGCAGGTGGCAGCCCTCGGCGCCGGCGGTGGCGACGACCACCCGCGCGCGCCCCTCCGCGAGGATCGCGCGCATCACCTCCTCGTGCCGGCCGGGGCAGCCGGCCGCGGAGAGGAAGACCAGGTCGGAGCCGAGCGCGTACCCACGGCGGTACGGGTCGACGCCGTCCCAGTCGTGCAGGTCGGTGGAGGTGGTGCGGCCGAGGCGGTGGAGGTCGCCGTACATGTCCCGGTTGACGCCGGTGATGGACAGGTGGACGTGCCGGCTGCGCTCGGCGTACGGCAGGTAGAGGTCGCGCGGCAGCCGCAGGTCGGCGGGGTGGCGGGCGTCGAAGAAGGAGAACCGGCGGCCGGCCGCGTCCACCAGGTTGACCCCGCGCGGGGTGCCGTGCGGGCTCACCAGGTGCGCGAAGTGCAGGCCGTGGCGCGCGTAGTGGGCGCGGATCAGGTCGCCCTGGGCGTCGTCGCCGAGGAAGTCGATGAACGCGGTGCGCAGACCGAGGTGGTGGGCGCCGAGGGCGACGCCGTTGCCGGTGTGGCCGACG
Organism: Kitasatospora sp. NPDC058063; assembly: GCF_042885395.1. Lineage (NCBI taxonomy): Bacteria > Bacillati > Actinomycetota > Actinomycetes > Kitasatosporales > Streptomycetaceae > Kitasatospora > Kitasatospora sp. NPDC058063. The sequence goes on along the minus strand of NZ_JBHVSD010000007.1, from coordinate 235,240 downwards.
TAGTCCCGCACCGGTTCGACGAGCTGCGAGTCGCCGGGCGGGACTTCCAGCCGCTCGACCCGGACGATGGTGTCCACGCCGGCGCCGCCGACGACGAGCAGGTCGAACTCGGGCCGCGCGGCCCCGGACGGCACGTTCTCGGGCGGCACGTTCTCGGACAGCACGGCGGCGCCTCCTTGATCCCTGGACGGTGGCCAGGAGTCAAGCAGGCGCCGGAGGTTGACTGCAAGATGTTGCTGCAAATTTCAGTCGCTCGACGGCCGCTCCGCTCCGGTCTCCGCCCGCCCCTCGCTCGCGGGGCGGACGTTGGCCCTGACATCGGCCGCGGCCGCCGCCCGCAGGTCCGTCGGACGGCCGTCCACGGCCGGTACGGCCTCGGCCTGTGCCTGTGCCGGTGCCTGTGCCGCGGAGGCGCCGCCCTCGACGGCGGTGGCCTCACCGGGCGCCGGCCGGTGGTTGATCATCAGCACCGCGACCAGCGCGGCCGCCAGCAGGACGCCCATCGCCACCCAGGTCGCGATCACGTAGCCGTGCACCGCGCCCTCGGCCCGCACCGCCGGGTCGGAGGCGATCCGGGTGGCCAGGAAGCTCGCGGTCGCACTCGCGGCGATCGTGTTCAGCAGCGCCGTGCCGACCGAGCCGCCCACCTGCTGGGCCGAGTTGATGGTGGCCGAGGCCGCACCGGTCTCGTTCGGGGCGACCCCGAGGGTGGCCAGGCTCATCGCCGGCATGAACACCAGGCCCATGCCGAAGCCGAGCAGCAGCTCGGCGGGCAGCACCATGCCGGCCCACGGGCTGTCCACCCGCATCTGGGTCAGCCAGGCCATCCCGGCCGCGGCGAGCAGCAGCCCCGGGCCGATCAGGTTCCGGGACGGCACCCTGGTCATCATCCGGGCCGCGACGCCCGTCGAACTCAGCACGATGGCGGCCGTCATGGGCAGGAAGGACAGGCCGGACATGATCGGCGAGAAGTGCTTGATGGCCTGCAGGTAGTAGGTCAGGAACAGGAACAGGCCGAACATGCCGACCATCGCCAGGCCCACCGAGAGCGCGCCGCCGCCGCGGTTGCGGTCCGCGACGATGTGCAGCGGCAGCAGCGGGTGCGCGGTGCGCCGTTCGACCAGCACGAACGCCGCGAGCAGTGCCACGCCCAGGACCAGCGAGCCGATCACCAGGCCGTCGCCCCAGCCGCGGCTCACGGCCTCGGAGGTGCCGTAGACGATCGCCAGCAGGCCGCCGCAGCCGAGCAGTGCCCCGGGCAGGTCCAGCGGCATCCGGCGGCCCTTCCCGACGTGGTCGCGCTTCAGCACGTTGAACGCCGCGAAGGCGGTGGCGACGGCGATCGGCACGTTGACGAACAGGCACCAGCGCCAGTTCAGGTACTCGGTCAGCAGTCCGCCGGCGATGAAGCCGATCGCGGAGCCGCCGGCGGCGATCGCCCCGAAGATGCCGAAGGCCGTACTGCGTTCCCGCGGATCGGAGAAGGTGGTGGAGAGCAGCCCCAGCGCGGAGGGCGCGAGCAGGGCGCCGAACGCCCCCTGGAGGGCACGGGCGCCGAAGAGCATGGCCGGGCCGACCGCCGCGCCGCCGAGGGCGGAGGCGAGGGCGAAGCCCAGCAGGCCGACGGTGAAGACGCGCTTGCGGCCGAAGAGGTCGCCCAGCCGGCCGCCGAGCAGCAGCAGGCCGCCGAAGGCGAGCGTGTAGGCGGTGATCACCCACTGCCGGTTGGCGTCCGAGATGCCCAGGTCCCGCTGGGCGGACGGCAGTGCGATGTTCACGATGGTGATGTCGAGCACGATCATGAGCTGGGCGGTGGCGATGACGGCCAGCGCCCACCAGCGGCGGCGGTCCGCGTCCTCATGACCGGTGACGGTTTGCGCAGTCACTGATCGAGCCTTCCGGAGTGGGGCGGAGAGGTCACGCAGTCGCCTTCCAGCCAAACTCCGCTCCGGACGAATGGCAAGGAAAAACCTCACCAAATCGGACTCGGGGGACAAAAGGACCAGGCCCCCGGGACTCCGGACCGAGTCCTGGGGGCCTGGTTCCCAACCCCGCGGCCACCGCCGGCGCCGCGCCGTACCCGACGCGCGCGCCCGACGGAGCACGACCGTCAGAGCGCCGAGAGCTCCTCGACCAGGTCGTCCAGGCCCAGCGAGCCCTGCGAGAGCGCCGCCATGTGCCAGGCCTTGAGGTCGAACTCCTCGCCGCGCGCCTCGTGCGCCGCCTTCGCCGCCGCCCGTCCGCGCAGCCAGGCGCGCTCGCCGAGCTTGTAGCCGATCGCCTGGCCGGGCAGGCCCAGGTAGCGGACCAGCTCGCTGTCCAGGAACTCGGCGGACAGGCCGCAGTACAGGCCGAAGAACTCCCGGGCGTCCTCCGGGGCGACCGGCTCGCCCGGCTTGTACGGGGAGTCCGCCGGGAAGTCCAGGCCCACGTGCATGCCGATGTCGACGATGACCCGCAGCGCGCGCATCATCTGCGCGTTGAGGTAGCCCAGGCGGTGGCCCGGGTCGGTGAGGTAGCCGAGCTCGTCCATCAGGCGCTCGGCGTACAGCGCCCAGCCCTCCAGGTTGGCGCTCACCCCGCCGAGGCTCACCTGGTAGGTGGAGAGCCGGTCGGCGACGTAGTTCCACTGCGCGAGCTGGAGGTGGTGGCCCGGCACGCCCTCGTGGTACCAGGTGGAGACCAGGTCCCAGACCGGGAAGCGGTCCCGGCCGACCAGCGGCAGCCAGGTCCGCCCGGGGCGGCTGAAGTCCAGCGAGGGCGCGGTGTAGTACGGCGCGGCGGCGCTGCCGGCCGGGGCGATCCTCGACTCGACCCGGGTGACCGGCTCGGCCAGGTCGAAGTGGGTGCCCTGGAGGTCCCGGACGGCCTGGTCCATCAGGCCCTGGAGGTACTCCCGGGCGACCTCGGCGCCCTCGATGGCCGGGCCGTCGGACTCCAGCCACTGCATCGCCGCCAGCGGGCCCGCGCCCGGCAGGACCTTCTCGGCCTCGACCTCCATCTGCGCCAGCAGGTCGTGGAACTCGCTCCACGCCCAGGCGTAGGCCTCGTCCAGGTCCAGGTCGGCACCGGTCCAGTAGCGCACCCAGCGGACGTAGCGCTCCCGGCCCGCGGTGTCCGGAGCACCGGCCGCGGCCGGGCCGTACACGTCGCGCAGCCAGTCGCGCAGCTCGGCCAGCGCCTCGGCGGCGGCCACCGCGTGCTTCGACAGCTCGGGGTGCAGGGCCTCCGGCGCCCCCTGGACGAACTGGCCGAACCAGGCACCGGGCACCCGCTCGTCGGCGGGCGTGTCCTCGCCCAGCCACTCGGCGAACTGCCCGAGCACCGTGGTCACCTGGCGCGGGCCGGACAGCAGGCCGCGCTCGACGCCCTCGGCCAGCGTCCGCCGGTACTGCTCGAACGCCACCGGGATCCTCGCCATGCGGCGGCCGACCACCTGCCACTCGGCCTCGGTGTCCGTCCCCATCAGGGTGAAGGACTCCCGCAGGTCGTGCACCGGGGAGCCCAGGTTGCGCAGCGAGCGGAAGCTCTCCCCGGCCTCGTGGACGGCGAGTTCGGCGGACAGCCGCTCGCGCAGCAGCCGGGCGCAGCGGCGCTCGGCCTCGTCCTCGGCCGCGCCGGCCCGCTCGGCCTCGTCGAGCTTCGCCAGGGTGCGGCGGGCGAGGTCGGCCAGGGCCTCGGGGCCGGCCGGGGAGAGGTCGGGCAGCCGGTCGTCATCGAGGTTGAGGCCGAGGTACACCGCGGTCAGCGGGTCGAGCTCGGCCAGTTCGCGGACGTGGTCGTCGGCGATGCGGCGAGGGGTGGCGCCGTCGGCGGTGATCAGTTCTTCACGCATTCCGACATCATTTCGTGGCGCGGCCGCTTTGCAACCCCTTTGCGAGTGGGGTTCGCCTGCGAAAATCCGTTCGGCGCGACAGGACCGGATCGGCCCGGCGCCCATTACGCTTGGCCGCCATGGAAGCCAGCCCCACCTCGGCAGGTCAGGCGCCCGTCCCGGCCGCGTCCGAGCCGCGTCCGCGCCGCACCGGCTACCGACGGCTGCCGGTCCAGCAGCGGCGCGAGCAGCTGATCACGGTCGCCCTGGAGCTGTTCGCCTCCCGGCCGCCCGAGGAGGTGAGCCTGGACGACGTCGCCGAGGCCGCCGAGGCCTCCCGCCCACTGGTGTACCGCTACTTCGCGGGCGGCAAGCAGCAGTTGTACGAGGCCGCGCTGCGCACCGCGGCGGACGAGCTGACCAGCCGCTTCGCGGTGCCGGTCCGCGGGACGCCGTCCGAGCAGCTGTCGGCGGTGCTGGACGGCTACTTCGCCTTCGTGGCCGAGCACGACGCAGGCTACTCGGCGCTGCTGCGCGGCGGTTCGGTGGTGGAGACGGCCCGCACCTCGGCGATCGTGGACGACGTCCGGCGGGCGGCGCTGCGGCGCACGCTGCGGCACCTGGGCGTGCGGGAGGCCGGGCCGCGGCTGACGCTGCTGGTGCGCTCGTGGATCGCGGTGGTCGAGGGCGCGTCGCTGAGCTGGCTGGACGAGGGGCGCGCGCTGCCGGTGACGGAGCTGCGCGACTGGCTGGTGGACCAGTTCACCGCGATGGCCGCGGCGACGGCGCTGCACGACCCGCAGACGGCCGAGGTGCTGGCGGGGGTGCTCGCGCTGGAGGGGCCGCGGCCGCAGCGGGCGGCGGAGCGGCTGCGGGCGGTCCTGGGCGGCGCTTCGTAGCTCGCGGTTCCGGGGCCGGGCGCCCTCTCCGCTCCAGGGCCGCACGGCTTCGGGGCCGCACGACTTCGCGGCCGCGGGTCGCGGCGGCCCTCCCGACCCCCGTGCCAAGGGTCGGGCGGCCACGCCTAGGCCTTGCCGAGCACCTGGCGCTGGCGGCCGAGCCCGTCGATCTCGATCTCGACCACGTCGCCCGGGGCGAGGAACGGCGTGCCGGGTCGGCCCAGGGTGACCCCGGCCGGGGTGCCGGTGATGATCACGTCGCCGGGCTCCAGCACCATGAACCGGCTCGCGTAGCGGACCAGTTCGAGCACCGGGAAGACCATCTCCGCGGTGCTGCCGTGCTGCCGCTGCTCACCGTTGACCCAGAGCCGCAGGGTCAGCGCCTGCGGGTCGGCCACCTCGTCGGCGGTGACCAGCCAGGGCCCGAGCGGGGTGAAGGTCTCCGCCGACTTGCCCTTGTCCCACTGGCCGCCGCGCTCGAACTGGAAGGCCCGCTCGGTGACGTCGTTGGCGATCGTGTAGCCGGCGATCACCCCGGCCGCCTCGGCGTGCGAGTCCAGGTAGCGGGCGGTGCGGCCGATCACGACGGCCAGTTCGGCCTCGTAGTCGGTCTTCTCGCCGCCGCGCGGCACCAGCACCTCGTCGTACGGGCCGACCACGGTGGAGCTCGGCTTGAGGAAGATCACCGGCTCGGCCGGGATCGCGGCCCCGGCCTCGGCCGCGTGGTCGCGGTAGTTGAGCCCGATACCGACCACCTTGCCCGGCCGGGCCACCGGTGCGCCCACCCGCAGGCCGTCGAGGTCCACCACCGGCAGGAGGCCGGAGGCCGCCTCCCGGGCCAGCGCGGCCGGGTCCAGCCCGGCCAGGAAGGCCCCGTCGAGGTCGCGGGCCCGCCCCGAGAGGTCGTACGCGGTGCCGTCCTCGCCCAGGACGACCGGGCGCTCGGCGCCCGCGGGTCCGACGCGCAGGAGCTTCATCGATCCGTCACCAGCCTTTCGTCGCAGCTCACCGGGGCGGCGCGGACGCCGCTCCCGTGTCCGGCAACGAGGTATACCAACGCGTACGGGTCGCGGACCAGACCGTCCCGATGGGCGAAATCCTCCCGGTTCCCGCCCGGGCCGCGGCCCGGGCTCGGCGGCCCGCACGGTTGACACCCGGCGGGCGTCCGGCCCACGGGCCGGCGGTGGCTCCGGGCCGCGCGGGACGCCTCAGTCGCCCGGCGCATCGCCGAGCAGCACCCCCAGGCTCAGCGCCCGCGCCCGGCCCGGGCCGAGCCGGGCGGCCTCCCGCTGCCAGTGCGCGAGGTCGCGCCGCGCGTCCGCCCGGGCCTCCGGGGTGGCGCCGGGCACCTGGGCCAGCTCGTCCAGCAGCGCGACGGCGGCGCCCGGGCTGCCGTCCCGGGCCAGCCAGAGGGCCAGGTCGTGGCAGGTGCGCAGGGTGCGCGGGTCGTCCGGTCCGCAGATCCGGGCGAAGTCGGGCACGAGCGCGGTGAGGATCTCGACCGCCTCCGCCGACTCGCCGGCCTCGCCGTGCCGCCAGGCCCGGTCGGCCCGCCGGCGCAGCTGCTCCGGGCTGGGGTCGTCCGGGCGCAGCATTCCGGGCCGGACGACGCGCAGCCGCTCCAGCACCTCGGCGGCTCCGGCGGGCCGCTGCTCGGGCCGCTTGGCGAGCAGTTCGGCGATCAGCGCGCCCAGCGCGGGGTCCTTGCTGCGGACCCGGGACGGGACCTCCTCCAGGTGCCGGTACATGTACTCGGCGGCCGAGGCGGCGCGGAACGGGCGCGCGCCGGTGCAGACCTCGTACAGCATGATGCCGAGCGCGTAGAGGTCGGCCCGGCCGTCCACCACGCCGCCGGACCAGCACTCGGGCGCCAGGTACGGGACGGTGCCGACCACGTTGCCGGTGGAGGTGAGCCGGACGGTCTGGGTGACCAGTCGGGCGATGCCGAAGTCCAGGACCTTGGCCCGCTCCCCGTCCTGCGCGATCATCACGTTCTCGGGCTTGATGTCCCGGTGGACGATCCCCGAGCGGTGCGCGGCGTCCAGCGCCTTGCACACGTGCCGTATCCAGCGCAGCGCCTGCTTGTGGTCCGGCCGGCCGTCCTTGAGCACCTCGGACAGCGCCCGGCCGCGGACCAGCTCCATCACCAGGTACGGGATCTTCCCGGAGGCGGTCTCCGTCCACCCGTAGTCGTAGACGGTCACGATGTGCGGGTTGTTGAGGCCGCCGGCCGTCCGGGCCTCGCGGACGAACCGGCTGACCGCCTCCCGGTCGGTGGCGTGCTCGGCGAGCAGCACCTTGACCGCGACCTCCCGGTCGATGGTCGTGTCGGTGGCCCGCCAGACCACGCCGAACCCGCCCCTGCCCAGCTTCTGCTCCAGCCGGAAGCGACCGCCGAGCACCTCGCCCTTCTCCATGCCCTCCCCCAACTCGACCGCGCCCGCCCGGCATTCGCCGTCGGGAGGGGGTCACCATAGCGGCGGGCGGGAAAGAACGGGTGAACGTCCCCGGCCGGCCCTCCTACGGCTTGGGCCTGGGCAGCCCGGGCGGGTTGATCTCCGACTTCGGCACGGCCTCGTTGTCCAGGCCCCAGCGCTTGAGCACCTGCCCGTACGTGCCGTTGCGGATCAGTTCGTCGATCGCCCCGTTCAGCGCCTTGACCAGGCCGTTGTCCTTCCGGGTGGTCGCCGCGATCTTGCCGAGGACGTCCGCGCCGCCGCCCGAGTAGGTGCCGACGACCTCGGTCTCACCGGTCTGCACGGCGTGGAAGGCCAGGCTGGGGTTGGGGCCGGTGTAGACCTCGATCCGGCCGGAGGCGAGCGCCAGGTAGTACTCGGTGCCCTGGAAGTACTTGATGTCGATCGGCTTGAGCCCGTTCCTGACGTTCTCCTCGCTCCAGGAGACCAGCAGCTTCTCCTGGTTGGTGCCGGTGGCGACGCCGACCGCCCTGCCCGCGAGGTCCTTGGGGCCGGTGACCTTGAGGCCGCCGCCCTTCTTCGCCTCGAAGCCCAGGACGTCCAGCCGGTAGGTGGCGAAGTCGTACTTCTCCTTGCGCGCCTCGGTGACGGTGATGTTGGAGACGCCGACGTCGTACTTGCCGCTGTCCAGACCGACGAAGATGTTCTCCCAGGAGACCGGGTTGAACTCGACCTTGAGGCCCAGCACGTTGCCGATCAGGGAGGCGAGGTCCGGCTCGACGCCGATGATCGTCCTGTCGTCGTTGGCGTAGAAGTCCAGCGGCGGGGTGGTGCCGATCGAGTCGACGACGGTCAGCGTCCCCTTCTTCCTGATCTCCTCCGGGACCAGCGCGGCGATCGCGTCGACTTTGGGCGTGGTGACCCGGTTCTGGTCCGGCGAGAGGTTCACCACCGTGCCGTCCGGCGCGGTGCTGCCCCTGGCCGGGGCGAGTTCCGCCGACGCGCCCGTGGCGGAGCCGCCGCAGCCGGCCAGGGCGAGGGCGGCGGCGAGCGCGCCGGCGGCGGTCACGAGGGCGCGACGGGGTAGGGACATGGCGGAACTCCTGCTCGGTGAAGGGGGGTTGGGGGGGAGGGAGGGTCAGAGGACCTTGGCCAGGAAGGCCCGGGTGCGCTCGTGCCGGGGCCGGTCCAGGACCTCGGCGGGCGGGCCCTGCTCGACCACCACGCCGCCGTCCATGAAGACCACGGTGTCGGCGACCTCGCGGGCGAAGCCGATCTCGTGGGTGACCACGATCATCGTGGTGCCGCTGCGGGCGAGGTCCTTGATGACGTCCAGCACCTCGCCGACCAGCTCCGGGTCGAGTGCCGAGGTGGGCTCGTCGAACAGCAGCACCTTGGGCTCCAGCGCCAGCGCCCGGGCGATCGCCACCCGCTGCTGCTGCCCGCCGGACAGCTGCCGGGGGTAGGCGGTGGCCTTGTCGGCCAGCCCGACCCGCTCCAGCAGCGCCAGCGCCGCCGCCCTGGCCCCGGCCTTCGGGCGGCGCAGCGCGGCGACCGGCGCCTCGACCAGGTTCTCCAGCACGGTGAGGTGCGGGAACAGGTTGAAGTTCTGGAACACGAAGCCGATGCCGGTGCGCTGGCGCAGCACCTCGCGCTCCTTGAGCTCGTACAGCCGGTCGCCGGAGCGGCGGTAGCCGATCAGCTCGCCGTCGATGGCGACGTGGCCGCGGTCCAGCTTCTCCAGGTGGTTGATCGCCCGCAGCAGGGTGGACTTGCCGGAGCCGGACGGGCCGAGCACCACGGTCACCGAGCCGGCCGGGACGTCCAGGTCGACCCCGCGCAGCACCTCCAGCCGGCCGAAGCTCTTGTGCAGGCCGCGGACCCGCACCATCGGGGCGGCCGGGGCCGGGCCGGGAGGGTTCGGATCGGGCTTCGTCAGCGTGGTCACGACTGTCCTCCGGGGGTACGGGCGGCGGCGGGCCGGGTGCGGTCCGGCAGGTTCCGGGCGAAGGCCCGGACGCGCTGCCACGGGGTGGGCGGCGGGGTGCGCTCGGCGCCGCGGGCGAAGTGGCGCTCGACGTAGTACTGGCCGATCGAGAGGGCGGTGGTCAGCAGCACGTACCAGACGGTGGCGACCATCAGCAGCGGCACCACCCGGCCGGTTCGGCCGTAGACCACCTGGGCCTGGTAGAAGAGTTCGCCGATCGCCATCACGTAGACCACCGAGGTGCCCTTGAGCAGGGAGATCACCTCGTTGGCGGCGGCCGGGAGGATGCCGCGCATCGCCTGCGGCAGCACGATCCGCCGGCCCTGCCGCCAGCGCGGGATGCCGAGCGCGGCGGCGGCCTCCCGCTGGCCGGCGTCCACCGCGATGATGCCGCCGCGGATGATCTCGGCGGCGAACGCGGCCTGGTGCAGCCCCAGGCCGAGCACCGCCGCGCCGAGCGCGCCGAGCACCCCGACCGTCTCGACCTCGCCGAAGGTCGGGCCGAACGGGATGCCGATCCCGAACCGCTTGTACAGGTAGGAGAGGTTGAACCAGAACACCAGCTGGACGATCAGCGGGATCGAGCGGAACACCCACACGTAGGCCCAGGCGATGGAGCGCAGGATCGCGCTGCGGGACAGCCGCATCGCGGCTACCGCAGTGCCCAGCACGAAGCCCAGCACCGTGCCGTAGGCGGTGAGTTCGAGGGTCCGTCCGATCGCCCGGAGGATGGTGTCGGCGGTGAAGTAGAGCCGGAACGTGGCCCAGTCCCAGCCGGGGTTGGTGGCCAGGCCGTGGGCGAACTGGGCGAGCACGACCAGCGCGGCGATCCCGGCGGCCCAGCGCCAGGGGTGGCGGGCGGGCACGGTCCGCAGACCGGCCAGTGCGTCGAGGTCGAGGTCGGGTGCGGGAGCGGAGTCGGCCGGGGGCGGGGCCGGCCGGGTCCCGGTGGTGACGGTGGTGACGGTGGTGGTGACGGTCATCGGAGGTCTCCTCGGTGGCCGGCGCTCAGGCGTGCTCGGGCGGGCTGATCCGCGATTCCTCGATCGCCGACTCGGCGACCCCCCACTTGCGCAGGATCCGCTCGTACGTCCCGTCCTTGATCAGCTGGTTGACCGCCGCCTGGAGGGCCGGGGCGAGCTTCGAGCCCTTCTTCAGGGCGAAGCCGACGTCGAGCCGGTGGAACTCGTTGAGGAAGCGGGTCCCGGAGGCCTCCTGCGCGGCCTGGTGGCGCAGGCCGTTGATGGTGGACATCTCGATGTCCACCCGGCCCTGCTGGAGGCTGGTCAGCAGGGCGCCGCTCTCGCTGAACGCCTTGACCTCGTACGGCTTCTTCCCGGCGTCGGCGCAGACGTTCTTCCGGCTGTTGAGGGTGGTCTCGAAGGTGGTGCCGGCGCCGGTGCCGATGGTCAGTCCGCACAGCTGGACCAGGTCGGTGACCGGCTGGACCGCGGTGTTGTCCTTCCTCACCGCGAAGCCCTGGCCGTCGTCGATGTAGGTGACGAAGTCGATGGTCCTCAGCCGGGCCGCGGTGACCCCGAAGTTGCCGGTGCCGACGTCGTACTTCCCGCTGTCCAGGGCGGGCAGGATGGTCTCGAAGGCGGCCTGCTCGCGCTGCACGGTCAGGCCGAGCAGCCTGGCCACCGCGTCGGTGAAGTCCACGTCGATCCCGGCCGGCTTCCTGTCGGCCTGGTCGGTGTAGAACGCGCTGGGCGGCGCACCGAAGGCCGAGCCGAACTTCAGCGTGCCGGCCCTGCGGACCTCCTCGGGCAGCAGCGCGGCGGCGGACTCCGAGGTCCTGAGGCCGGAGACGAGGTCCTCGGTGGCGGTGGCGGCCGGACCGCCCGCCGCCGCGCCCGCGATCTTCGGGTCCGAACCGCAGGCGGCCAGGGCCAGGACCGGCAGCAGGACGGCGGTCGCGAGCAGGCGGCGGCGGACGGTGGTGGTTCTCACGAGGGGGCCTTTCAGGAGGTCGTGGTCAGAACGGGCAGGTGCTTCTCGAAGGGGAGCGGCCCGATGGTCAGGGGGTCGGCGGAGACGTCGAACAGCGGGGTGTAGCCGGCCGCCAGGTAGAGGTTCCTGGCCTCCGGCTGGCGCGGGCCGGTGGTGAGGTGGAAGCGGGTGTAGCCGGCCGCGGCCGCCGTCCGCTCCAGCTCGGCCAGCACCCGGCGGGCCAGGCCCCGGCGCCGGTGCGCGGAGTGCGTCCACATCCGCTTCACCTCGGCGGTGCGGTCGTCGTAGCGCTTGTACGCGCCGCCGGCCACCGGTTCGCCGTCCTCCAGCAGGAGCAGCAGCACGCCGTGCGGCTCGGCGAAGTCCCCGGCCGGGTAGCGGGTCATCTCCTGGTGCGCCTCGGGGCCGTACCGGGTGACGTACTCGTGGGTGAGCTCGCGCAGCAGCGGCTCGACCAGCGGATCGTCGATCGCGGCCCTGCGGAACTCCCACCCGTCGGCCGGGCCCGCGCCTGCGCTCACGCCTGCACCGCGATCAGCTGGTGGCGGTCGCGCTCGGCCCGCTCGGCCCGCTCGGCCCTGGCGGCGTCCCGCTTGGCGACCTCCTCGCGGACGATCGGGATGACGTACCGGCCGAAGTCGATCGCGTCGTCCAGCAGGTGGTAACCGCGCGCGGAGAGGATGTCCACGCCGAGGTCGTAGTAGTCGAGCAGCGCCTGGGCGACCGTCTCCGGGGTGCCGACCAGCGCGTTGGAGTTGCCCGCCCCGCCGGTGGCCGCGGCGGTCGGGGTCCACAGGGCGCGGTCGTAGCGCTCGCCGGCCTCGGCGATCTCGATCAGCCGCTGGGAGCCGACGTTCTCGGGCGCCGCGGTCCCGCGCGTCCCGGCCCCGCGCGTCCCGGTCGCCGGGTTCGTCCCCGCCCGGTCGGTACCCCGACGGTCCCGGATCGCGGCCACCGTCCGGTGCGCCTTCTCCCAGGCCAGCTCCTCGGTCGGCGCGATGATCGGCCGGAACGCCACCTGGATCCGCGGCACGTCGGTGCGCCCGGCGGCCCGGGCCGCCTCCTTCACCCGCTCGATCTGCTCGGCGGTGCGGGCCAGCGGCTCGCCCCAGAGGCAGTAGACGTCCGCCTCGGCGCCGCCGGCCGCGTAGGCCGCGTCGGAGGAGCCGCCGAAGGAGACCCCCGGGCGCGGCTGCTGCACGGGGAAGACGTCCGAGACGAAGTCGTCGAAGCGGTAGTGCGGGCCCTCGTGGTCGAAGGGCTCCCGGCTGGTCCAGGCCTTCTTGACGATGCCGATGTACTCCCGGGTGCGCTCGTAGCGCTGGTCCTTGGTCAGGAAGTCGCCCTCGCGCCGCTGCTCGTGGTCGTTGCCGCCGGTGATGAAGTGCACGGTCAGCCGGCCGTCGCTGATCCGGTCGAGGGTCGCGAAGGTCTTGGCGGCGAAGGTCGGGTAGGAGACGTTCGGCCGGTGGGCCAGCAGGATCTGGAGGCGCTCCAGGTGCGAGGCGAGGAAGGCCGCCGCGGCCGACGGCTCCGGGGCGCCGGCCCCGTAGGCGAAGAGCACCCGGTCCCAGCCGTGGTCCTCGTGCGCCCGGGCCAGCCGCAGGGTGTAGTCGCGGTCGAAGGCGGCGGTGGTGCGGGCGGTGGTCTCCGAACCGTCGCCGGTGGCGGCGATACCGAGGAATTCGACGGGCATGGCGGAACCTTTCGGGTGGGCGGGACTCCGGTGGACTGCGGGTGGGCAGGGGGTGCCACCCGGCCGGAGGCGGGGGCGCCGGAGGCGGCCGCGGCGGGGCGGCCGTCGAACACGTGACGGTGGACGTGACGGTGGAAACGGCGACGGGAGGGGACTGCCGGAGTGCGGGAGAGCCGGAGTGCGGAAGGGCCGGAGCGCAGTGCGAAGTCGACGGCGGCAGCGAAGGCCTGACGCGTCGCCGGTAGCCGACGACGGATCCGGGCCGCGACGGGGCGAACCGAGGGAGGGCTCCCCGCCGGGAGATCAGGCCGGACGGACGGCCCGCTGCCGGGTCAGCCGCGACACGCCGCGGACCACACCCGACCGAAGTCGATGTGGTCGCGGCTGACCAGGGGCTGCTCGGCGTACATGGCCTCAAGTTGAGCAGTCGGCCGATCGGTACGTCAACCATCCATCATTGCCGCACTGTTGCGATCTCCTGTCGCTTTTCCGACGCGCCCCGGCCGGGCCCTCCGCCGTCCCGATCACCCTTGACAGCCGTCGATCGCGCATGCGTACGATCGGCGCGGAGTGCAGTGCAATGCGCCGGCCGTGTTGAGGGACGCGGGCCGCGCCCCCGTACGTGACCACCGCCGTACACCTCCCCGCCCGCACTCCGCCCAGGAGCCGCCGCCATGGCCACCCCGCAGGACGTCCTGCCCGCCCCCTCCGCACTCGACCGCCCCGCCGCGCCGCCCGCCGCCGAGGCCCGGATCGTCGCCCGCCGCAAGCCCGGCCAGTGGGCCGCCGCCGCCGTCGCCCTGCTGCTGGCCGCGATGGCGGTCAACTCGGTGATCCGCAACAAGGCCTTCCAGTGGAGCGTGGTCGCCGACTGGTTCACCGCCCGGTCCGTGCTCGACGGACTCGCCCTGACCCTCTGGCTGACGGCCGTCACCCTCGCCCTCGGCTTCCTGCTCGGCACCCTCCTCGCCACCATGCGGCTGTCCGCCAACCCGGTGCTGCGCACGCTGAGCTGGGTCTACATCTGGGTGTTCCGCTCCACCCCGCCGCTGGTGCAACTGCTGTTCTTCTTCAACATCGGCGCGCTCTACCCCACCCTCGGCCTCGGCGTCCCGTTCGGCCCCGAGTTCGTCACGGTCAGGACCGTCAACCTGATGGGCCCCACCCTGACCGCCGTCATCGGCCTCACCCTGCTGGAGACCGCGTACGCCGCCGAGGTGATCCGCGGCGGCATCCTGTCCGTCGACCGCGGCCAGCTGGAGGCGGCGTCCGCGCTCGGGCTCGGCCGGTGGCGGGTGCTGCGCCGGATCGTGGTGCCGCAGGCGATGCGGGCGATCGTGCCGACCGCCGGGAACATGCTGATCGGCGCCCTCAAGGGCACCAGCATCGTCAGCGTGCTGGCCGTCTCCGACCTGCTCTACTCGGTGCAGCTGGTCTACCTCCAGTCGTACCGGGTCATCCCGATGCTGATGGTCGCCACCATCTGGTACCTGGTGGTCACCACCCTGCTGTCCGTCGGCCAGTACTACGTGGAACGGCACTTCGCCCGGGGCGCCACCCGCGACGGCCTGCCGCCCACCCCGCTGCAGCGGGCCCGCGCGGCCTTCGTGAAGGTGGTGCGGGCATGACGGCGCTGGTCATCGTCGGCGCCGGCCCGCGCGGCACCGGGCTGCTGGAGCGGATCGCCGCCAACGCGGTCGAACTCCTGCCCGAGGACCGCCCGTTGGCGATCCACCTGGTCGACCCGTACCCGCCGGGCGCGGGCCGGATCTGGCGCCACGACCAGTCCCCGCTGCTGCGGATGAACTCCATGGCCGAGGACGTCACCATGTTCACCGACGAGCGCTCCACCCTCGAAGGGCCGGTCCGCCCCGGCCCCTCGCTCGCCGAATGGGCCGCGCGGCAGGAGGAGTTCGCGCCCTACCGGGAGGTCGCCGACCCGGCCGTCCGGGCCGAGCTGCGCACCCTCGCGCCCGCGGACTTCCCCACCCGCCGGGCCCAGAGCGCCTACCTGGACTGGGTGTTCCGCCGCGCCGTCGCCGAACTGCCGGCGCACATCGCGGTCACCGTCCACCGCGACACCGTCCGGCGGATCGAGGGCCCGGCCGACGGCCCGCAGAGCGTCCACCTCACCGACCGGACGCTCACCGCCGACCACGTCGTGCTCACCCTCGGCCACCTCGACTCGGCCCCGCACCCGCGCTTCGCCGCCGACGCCGCCTTCGCCGCCCGGCACGGCCGCTTCCACCTCCCGCCCGCCCACTCCGCTGACGTGACCGCCGAACTGGCCGCGCTCGCCCCCGGCGAGCAGGTGGTGCTGCGCGGCCTCGGGCTCGCCTCGGTGGACCTGGTCACGCTGCTCACCGAGGGCCGCGGCGGCCGCTTCGAGCCGGTCGGGGACGGGCCCGCGCTGCGCTACCTGCCCTCCGGCCGCGAGCCGGTGCTCCACCTCGGCTCCCGGCGCGGCGTCCCGTACCACTCCAAGACCGGCTACCGGCTCCAGGGGCCGCCCGCCCCGCTCCCCCGGTACTTCGACGAGGCCGCCGTGAACACCGTGCTCGCCACCGGTGGGCAGCTCGAACTGCGGCGCGACTTCTGGCCGTTGATGGCCAAGGAGATCGCCTTCGGGCACTACCACGAGCTGTTCCACGCCCACCCCGGGCGCACCGCCCTGCCCTGGCCGGAGTTCCTCGGCCGCTACGACCGGCACCACTGGTACGGCCCCGAACTCGCCGCCCTGATCGCCGAGGCCGTCCCCGACCCGGCCGACCGGATCGACTTCGAACGGCTCGACCACCCACTGGCCGGGCTCGAACTCGGCACCGACGAGGAGCTCCAGGCACACCTGCGCGGGTACGTCACCGCCGACGCCGACCGCCGCGCCGACCCGGCGCACAGCGCCGATCTCGGCGCCTTCCTCGGCCTGCTCTCGCTGTTCGGCCAGCTCCCCCGGGTGATGGCGAGCGGCCGGCTCACCGCCCGGTCGATCGCCGAGGAGGTGGACGGGTGGTTCTTCGGCTACTTCAGCTTCCTCGCCTCCGGCCCGCCCGGCTTCCGGCTGCGCCAGCTGCTCGCCCTCTCCGAGGCCGGGGTGGTGCGCTTCCTCGGCGCGGACGTGCGGGTCGAACGGGACGAGGCGAGCGGCACCTGGCGGGCCGGCGGCGCCACCGTGCCCGGCCACCGGGTCACCGCGACGGCGCTGGTCGAGGCGTACCTGCCCAAGCACGCGCTGGCCCGCACCCTGGACCCGGTGCTGCGCGACCTGCACCGCACCGGGCGGATCGTCGAGGAGGTGGTCACCGACCCCGACTACACCCACCGCTCCGGCCTGGTCACCATCACCCCCGCGAACAGCCGGCTGCTCGACCCGGCCCTCGGCGGCGCCCCGCACCCCCGCCGCACCGCCCTCGGCCCGCACACCAGCCTGCGCGCGGCCGCCGCCTTCGCCCGCCCGCGCACCAACGCCCCGGGCTTCCGGCAGAACGACTCCGCCGCCCGCGCCCTGCTCCACGCCCTGGCCGCCCTCCCGGCGCCGGCCCTGGCGGGCTGAGCGCCGTGGCGACGGCGCTCAGGCCCCGAAGATCTCCTCCACCAGGTCCTCGTCCGAGACGTGGTCCGGTGCGTCGAACACCACGTCCGCGACGCCCTTCAGGCCGATCCCCCGGTCCAGCGCGTCCATGCAGGCCCGGGCCTCCTCGTCGGTGGCGAAGTCCCACAGCCGCAGCCGCCGCACCAGCACCAGCGCCTCCACCGGGCTCATCCGCGGCGTGCGGCGGCGCTGCCCCGGCCCCTTGCGGCCGGCCTGGGCCAGCTGCTGCTGGTAGCCGGCCAGGTCCCGCCAGGCCTGCACGGTGCTCGGGTGGTGCTCGCCCAGCACCCGGGCGAGGTCCGGCAGCAGCCCGTGCAACTGGAGCACCGCGCCCTGCGGGTCGCCCCGGTTGGCCCGGTGCAGCGCGAGGTCGTGCCGGGCCTTCAGGACCCGCGGGTCGTACGGGCCCCAGGCGGCGTGCAGGTCGGGCAGCAGCTCGTTCATCAGCCGGATCGCGGTGACCGGCGCACCGCTCTCGCCGACGCACCAGACCAGGTGGTAGCGGGCGCCGAGGGTGTCCGGGTCGACCGCGCCGAGCGCCGCGCGCATGTCGTCCACCAGGGCGGTCAGCAGCCGGACCGCGCCGTTCAGGTCCCCGGTCCGGCTGAGGTACCAGGCGAAGTCCCGCCAGGTGCACAGGGTGTCCCGGTCGCTCCGGCCGAGCACCGTCACGCACTCCTGGGCGAGCGTCTGCAGCAGCATCGCCGACTCGCCGGCCGTCGCCGCCCGGTACGCGGCGGACCGGCGCTCGCGCAGTGCGGCCCGGACGGACTCGGCCGGCGGCGTGGCCGTCACCGGCGGCGTGGTCAGCGGGGGCAGCACCGACGGGACGGCGGGCGGCGCGACGGGCGCG
The DNA here is from genome assembly GCF_042885395.1 of Kitasatospora sp. NPDC058063. Taxonomy (NCBI): domain Bacteria; kingdom Bacillati; phylum Actinomycetota; class Actinomycetes; order Kitasatosporales; family Streptomycetaceae; genus Kitasatospora; species Kitasatospora sp. NPDC058063. The sequence continues at coordinate 218,032 of NZ_JBHVSD010000007.1, read as the reverse complement.
GGCAGCACGGCAGGCGCGGGCAGCACGGCGGGCGCGGGCGGCAGCGCGGGCGCGGGGACGACCGGCGGGGCGCTCGGCGGCGGTGGCACCACCGGCCCCGGGCGCTCCACCACGGTCGGCGCCGGCTGCCGCGCCGAGGCCTCCCGGCCGCCCGGCCAGTCGGCCAGCTCGGCGAGCCGCCGCTCGACCGTACGGGCGTCGGCCGGCCGGTCCGCCGGATCCTTCGCCAGCAGCTCCGCGACCAGCCCGGCCACCTGCGGCGGCAGCCCGAACTGCGCCGGGTCCAGCGGCGGCGGCGCCTCGTTGAGGTGCTGGTACATCAGCACCGGAGTCGAGTCCCCGCCGAACGGCCGTGCCCCGGTGAAGAGTTCGATCAGGACGCAGCCCAGCGCGTAGAGGTCGGCCCGCCCGTCCACCCGGCCGCCGGTCCAGCGCTCCGGCGCCATGTACGCCGGGCTGCCGACGATCGTCCCGGTGGTGGTCAGCCCGCCCGCGCCGGTGTCCAGCTGGGCGATGCCGAAGTCCAGCACCTTCAGCTGCCCGGCGTCGGTGATCATCACGTTGTCCGGCTTGATGTCCCGGTGCACCATGCCCGCGTCGTGCGCGGCAGCCAGCGCTCCGCCGATCTGCCGCCCCCAGCGCAGGCTGAGCGCGGGCTCGGGCACCCCCGCCCGCAGCACCTCGGTGAGGGTGCGGCCGGTGAGCAGCTCCATCACCAGGTAGGTGACCTCCTCGCCGCCGAGCTCGCACTGCCCCAGGTCGTGCACCGTGACGATGTGCGGGTGCGAGAGGTTGCCGGCCGCACCGGCCTCCCGGACGAACCGCAGCGCGGCCTTCGCCCGGTCACCGCCGTGGTGCCCGATGACCTTGACCGCCACCGGCCGCCCCATCCGGGTGTCCCGGGCCCGCCACACCACCCCGAACCCGCCTTGCCCGAGCTTCTCCACCAGCTCGTACCGGCCGTCCAGGACGTCCCCGACTCGCACGCGCCCTCCCCTCCCGCCATGACGCCCAGACTCTACCGACGCCGTCCACCGCCCTTCCCCCCGCCGTCGCCCCTCCCCTCCTCCTCTCCCCCGGGCCCCGGCCAGATGGAAGGATGCAGTCGAATCCCCGCGCGAACGCGGCGGTGCGAACCCAGCAGAGCCCGAGGAGCGGCCATGGCCAAGCAGGCCCCGCAGAGCGACCCGGCGCAGGACGCCCCCGAGGTGTCCGCGCCCCAGCACGCGGCCGCCGGACTGCCCGCCGTCGGCCACAGCCTGCGGATGGCCGCCGAGCAGATGGGCGCCCGCCGCACCCTGGCCACCCTGCGCAAGGTCAACCAGCAGAACGGCTTCGACTGCCCCGGCTGCGCCTGGCCGGAGCCGGACAAGCCGCACACCGCCGAGTTCTGCGAGAACGGCGCCAAGGCCGTCGCCGAGGAGGCCACCGAGCGGCGCGTCCACGCCGACTTCTTCGCCGCCCACCCGGTCGCCGACCTGGCCGAGCGCTCCGGCTACTGGCTGGGCCAGCAGGGCCGGCTCACCGCGCCGATGCTGCTCGACGAGGGCGCCACCCACTACACGCCGGTCTCCTGGGACGACGCCTTCGCGCTGATCGCCGAGGAGCTGAAGGCCCTGGACACCCCGGACGGCGCCGCCTTCTACACCTCCGGCCGGACCAGCAACGAGGCCGCCTTCGCCTACCAGCTGTTCGCCCGCCGGCTCGGCACCAACAACATGCCGGACTGCTCGAACATGTGCCACGAGTCCTCCGGCTCGGCGCTCACCGAGACGCTCGGCGTCGGCAAGGGCAGCGTCGGCCTGAAGGACCTCTACCAGGCCGACCTGATCATCGTGGCCGGCCAGAACCCGGGCACCAACCACCCCCGGATGCTCTCCGCGCTGGAGCGCGCCAAGCGGGCCGGCGCCACGATCGTCAGCGTCAACCCGCTGCCGGAGGCGGGCCTGGAGCGGTTCAAGAACCCCCAGCACGCGCGCGGGCTGGTCGGCCACGGCACCAAGCTGACCGACCTCTTCCTGCAGATCCGCCTCGGCGGCGACCTCGCGCTGTTCCGCGCGCTGAACCGGATCGTCCTGGAGCGGGACGGCGTCGACCACGACTTCGTCGCCGAACACTGCTACGGCTTCGAGGAGTTCGAGGCCCAGGCGCGCGGGACCGACCGCGACGAGGTGCTCGCCGCGACCGGGCTGCCCTGGGAGCAGATAGCAGAGCTCGGCGAGCTGGTGCTGAAGTCCGAGAAGATCATCGTCTGCTGGGCGATGGGCCTCACCCAGCACAAGCACGCCGTGCCGACCATCCGCGAGGTCGTCAACTTCCTGCTGCTGCGCGGCAACGTCGGCCGCCCCGGCGCCGGGGTCTGCCCGGTGCGCGGGCACAGCAACGTCCAGGGCGACCGGACGATGGGCATCTTCGAACGCCCCACCGCCGCCTTCCTGGACGCGCTGGGCGAGGAGTTCCGCTTCGAGCCGCCGCGCGAGCACGGCCTCGACTCGGTGGACACCATCCGCGCGATGCGCGACGGCAGGGTCGGGGTCTTCTTCGCGATGGGCGGCAACTTCGTCGCGGCCACCCCGGACACCGAGGTCACCGAGGCCGCGATGCGCCGCTGCCGGCTGACCGTCCACGTCTCCACCAAGCTCAACCGCTCGCACGTGGTCACCGGCGCCCGCGCCCTGATCCTGCCCACCCTGGGCCGCACCGACCGGGACGTCACCGCGCGCGGCGCCCAGTTCGTCAGCGTCGAGGACTCGATGGGCCAGGTGCACGCCTCGCGCGGCGGCCTGCGGCCGCCCGCCCCCGGGCTGCTCTCCGAGACCGCGATCGTCTGCCGGCTCGCCCGCGCCGTGCTCGGGCCGCAGGACACCGTGCCGTGGGAGGACTTCGCCGCCGACTACGACACCCTGCGGGACCGGATCGCCCGCGTCGTGCCGGGCTTCGAGGACTACAACGAGAAGGTCCGCCGCCCCGGCGGCTTCACCCTGCCGCACGGCCCCCGGGACACCCGTACCTTCCCGACCGCGACCGGCAGGGCCAACTTCTCCGTCAACCCGCTGACCGCCCCCGAGGTCCCGCCGGGCCGGCTGCTGCTCCAGACCCTGCGCTCGCACGACCAGTACAACACCACGATCTACGGCCTCGACGACCGCTACCGCGGCATCAAGGGCGGCCGCCGGGTGGTCCTGGTCAACCCCGCGGACGCCGACGAGCTCGGGCTCACCGACGGCGGGTACGTCGACCTGGTCGGCGAGTGGAGCGACGGCGTGGAGCGCCGCGCCCCGCACTTCCGGGTCGTCCACTACCCCGTCGCCCGCGGCGGCGCGGCGGCCTACTATCCCGAGACCAACGTCCTGGTGCCGCTCGACTCCACCGCCGACATCAGCAACACGCCGACCTCCAAGGCCGTCGTGATCCGCTTCGCCCCCGACAGCGGCGCGTAGCCGCAGGCCGCCCCACGTCCGATGACGTGGGGCGGCCCTCGGTGTCGGTGCCGCGGTGTCAGTGCGTCGGCGTGCCCAGCGGCAGCGTGGCCGTCGCGCTGCCCGGGGCCGAGGCGGTCGCCGAGCCGGTGCCGCTCGGGCTCCCCGTCGGGGTGCCCGTCCCGGTCGGGGTGGGCGTGCCGGTCCCGCTCGGGGTGCCCGTCCCCGTCGGGGTGCTCGGGCCGGTCGGCGTGCCGGTCGGGGTCGAGGTGGGCGTGCCGCCGGACGGCGTCCCCGGGTCGGTCGGCGTACCGGTGCCGCCCGGCGTGGTCGGCGTCCCGCCCGGCGTCTGCGGCACGGTCGGCGGCGTCACCTCGCCGCCGGGGGCCGGCGTGGCCGGCAGCTGGTGGGCCGGGCTCGGCGCTATCGGCGTGACGGCGTCCCAGCCCGACGGGAGGTCGGGCACCTTCCAGGCGCCGCCGGCGTCGTCCGCCGCGCCGGACGGGTCGGGACGGACGGCCCCGAGGATCGGCATCGAGCCGATCGGCGAGATCTTGATGAACGCGCCGGGCCGCGGCGCCTGCACGATCAGCCCGCCGCCGATGTACATCCCGATGTGCGAGGCGTCCTGGAAGTACACCACCAGGTCGCCGGGCCGCAGCTGGTTGAGCGCCACGTGCGGCAGCTGCGCCCACTGCTCCTGGCTGGTGCGCGGGATCGGCTTGCCCGCGTGCAGCCAGGCCTGCGAGGTGAGGCCCGAGCAGTCGTAGGCGTCCGGGCCGGTGCCGCCCCACAGGTACGGCTTGCTCACCTGCGCCAGCGCGAAGGCGATGGCCGCGCGCCCCTGCTGGGAGGGCGTGCGCTCGCCCTTGCCGAGCGCCCCGGAGGCGAGGAAGGCGAGCTGCGCCTCGTCCGCCTTGGCCTTCTCCAGCTGCTCCAGCTCGGTCCGCTGGGCACCGGTCAGCGAGGAGACCATCTGCTCGACCGCCGTGAGGTCGGCGGACGCCTTGGCCTTGGCCGCGTCCTGCTGGACGACCAGCGTCCGGGCGGTCGCCAGCGCCTCCTCGGTCTGCTTCTTCAGCCCGTCCAGCGCGTCCCGGTCGCTCTTCAGCTTGTCCAGGAACTCCGACTGCGAGCGGCTGGCCGAGGCGAGCAGCTCGGCGATGACGACCGCCTCGTACGGGTCCTTGGAGAGCAGCAGCTCCGCGTAGGCCGACGCGGCCCCGTTGCGGTACTGCGCGGCGGCGAGCTGCGAGGCGATGTCGGTGCCCGCGTCGACCTGCTTCTGCTGGCGGTCCAGCCGGCTCTGGAGGTCGGTGAGCGCGGTCTGCTGGTCCGCCGCCTTGGCGACGGCGCCGTTGTACTGCTCGGTGGCGGCCTCGGCGCTCTGGTAGAGCCCGTGCAGCCGGTCGAGCAGCGGGCCGAGGGTGGCCTTGGCGGCGGCGAGCGGGTCGGCGTCGGCGGCGATCTGGCCGGCTCCCGGGTCGGGCGCGGCCCAGGCGGCCTGGGCGCCCACCGGCAGTGCGAGCGCCGCGGCCGCGAGGACGGCTCCGCAGCGCAGCGCCGCCCGCACCCAGGGCCGTACGCCTGCCGTCTCCGCTCTCTGTCCCGCCCCGCCCATGGCCTGGTCCTCCCCGCCGCGCACTGCCCCTGTCCCGGCTTTCCGGATCCCGCAGATCCTCCCACGGGTTACTCGCCGGAAACAGGGCGCATGCGGACCGGGAGGTTAATTCTCGATGGACCTGTGAGACAGCTCTCAGCAAACCGGGTCGAACCGGCGCGTTCTTCGCTAATGTCCAGTTCAGCGCGCCGTATGTCACCTCGATGAAATCCAGTGGTCACTGCGAGTCAACCATCGGAACCACGATTCCCGGCCCAGTTCACCTTCCGTTTACCAAGCAGACCTACGGTCGCGACGTCACCAACGTCCGTGCGACAACTACGACGATTGTTTGGGTATGGAACACATCTCGTTCCTGGTAGCCGTTGTGATCATCACGGCGCTCGCCTTCGACTTCACCAACGGGTTCCACGACACCGCCAACGCGGCCGCCACCGCGATCGCGACCGGGGCTCTTCGTCCGAAGGTCGCGGTCACCATCGCGGCCCTGCTCAACTTCGCGGGCGCGTTCCTGTCCGTGAAGGTCGCCACCACCATCTCCGGCGGCATCGTCAACGAGAAGGCCGGCGTCCATCCCGAGATCATCTTCGCGGCCCTGGCCGGCGCCATCCTCTGGAACCTGCTGACCTGGCTGCGCGGACTGCCGTCCAGTTCCTCGCACGCGCTGTACGGCGGCCTGATCGGCGCCACGATCGTCGGCGTCGGCATGAACGGCGTCAACTTCGACACCGTGGTGACCAAGATCCTCATCCCCGCGGTCGCCTCCCCGTTCGTCGCCGGCCTGGCCTCCTGGGGCGCCACCAAGCTGGCGTACGTGATCACCCGCAAGGGCGACTCCGCGACCACCGAGAAGGGCTTCAAGACCGGCCAGATCTTCTCCTCCTCGCTGATCTCGCTCGCGCACGGCACCAACGACGCCCAGAAGACGATGGGCATCATCACCCTGACCCTGGTCTCGGTCGGCGCCCTGCCGCACGGCGCGCTGCCGCCCACCTGGGTGATCGTCTCCGCCGGCGCCGCGATCGCGCTCGGCACCTACATGGGCGGCTGGCGGATCATCCGCTCGATGGGCAAGGGCCTGGCGGACATCCGCCCGCCGCAGGGCTTCGCCTCCGAGTCGGCCGCCGCGACCGTCATCCTGACCTCCTCGCACATGGGCTTCGGCCTCTCCACCACCCAGGTCTGCTCCGGCGGCATCATGGGCGCCGGCCTCGGCGGCCCGAAGGGCGAGCTGCGCTGGAGCCTGGTCCGCCGCATGGTCTACACCTGGGGCCTGACCCTGCCGGCCGCCGCCGTGGTCTCCGGCGGCGCTGCCCTGCTGGCCGAGCAGGGCAGCTGGGGCGTCGCCCTGGTCGGCGTCGTGCTGGTGGCCGGCGCGGGCGCGATGTGGGTGATCTCCCGCCGCCAGCCGGTCGGCGCGGACAACGTCAACGACGTCGACGTCACCCCGGTCGAGGTCGCACCGGCCGGCGCCGCCGCGAACACCCCCACCCCCGCCTCGACCACGGTCGCGGCCTGAGCGCCCCGGAGCACTCACCATGCACATCAAGTGGAACGCCCTGGCCCAGACCGCCGGATTCAGCTTCGGCATCACCGTCGCCGTCGTCTGCGTCTTCGCGCTCGGCATCCTGGCGCTGTCCCGCCGCGAGTCCGCCCTGGTCGCCGCCCGTGAGGGCGGGGGCGCCGGGGCCGCGGGCGGCGGCAGGCTCGCCCTGGCCGGCGCCTGCGTCTGCTTCGCGCTGTGCGGCGGGGCCGTCCTCTACGGGCTGTCGCTGATCGCCGGCAAGTAGCCGCACCCGGCACGACGGGCCGGGGAGTGCCTTCGCACTCCCCGGCCCGTTCGCGTATCCCGACGGCCGGTCAGCTCTCCTGGGTGGTGGTCCGCAGCGCGGTCTCCCGGATGAACAGCACGGTGACGAAGGCCAGCGCCGCGAACGGGGCGGCGCACAGGAAGATGGTGCCGACGCCGTGGCCGAAGGCGTCCGTCACCAGCGGCACGATCGGGGCGGGCAGCTTGGCCAGGTCCGGGATGCCGCCGCCGGAGGCCGCGGGCGACGCCGGGACGTGCGCCGCGGCCAGGTTCTCGGCCAGGTAGTGGGAGACCTTGTTGGACATCAGCGCGCCGAGCGCGGAGACGCCCATCGCACCGCCCATGGTGCGGAAGAAGGTGACCACCGAGCTGGCCGCGCCGAGCTCGTTGCGGGGCACCGTGTTCTGCACCGCGAGCACCAGGTTCTGGCTGGTCAGGCCGAGGCCGACGCCGGTGATCGCCATGTAGACGGAGAGCAGCACGTAGCTGGTGTCGGCCCGGGCGGTGCCGAGCAGCGCGAAGCCGACGGCGAGCAGCGCGGTGCCGGAGACCAGGTAGGCCTTCCACTTGCCGTACTTGGTGATCAGCCGGCCGACCACCGCGGAGGAGACGGCCAGGCCGAGGATCATCGGCAGGGTCATCAGGCCGGCCATGGTCGGGGACTTGGCGCGGGCCAGCTGGAAGTACTGGCTGAGGAAGGTGGTCGCGCCGTACATCCCGACGCCGACCAGCACGCTGGCCAGCGCGGCCAGGGTGACGGTGCGGTGCTTGAAGAGGCTCGGCGGGATGATCGGCTCGGCGGCGCGGCGCTCGATCACGACGGCCAGGGCGCCCAGCAGCACGCCGCCGCCGACCATGGCCGCGGTCTGCCAGGAGAGCCAGGCGTAGTTCTTGCCGGCCAGGGTGATCCAGATCATCAGCAGGCTGACCGAGCCGGTGATGACCAGGGCGCCCAGGTAGTCGATCTTCGCCTTGCGCTTGACCACCGGGAGCTTGAGGGTGCGCTGCACCACCAGGATCGCGACCAGCGCGAACGGGATGCCGACGTAGAAGCACCAGCGCCAGCCGAGCCAGGAGGTGTCCACGATGACGCCGCCGATCAGCGGTCCGCCGATGGTGGCGAGGGCGAAGACCGCGCCGAAGTAGCCGCTGTAGCGGCCGCGCTCGCGCGCCGGGACCATCGCGGCCAGGCAGATCTGGCCGAGCGCCACCACACCGCCGGCGCCGATGCCCTGGAGCGCGCGGCAGGCGATCAGCTCGCCGGTGTTCTGCGAGAGGCCGGCCAGCGCCGAGGTGCCGATGTAGATCAGCAGGGCGATCTGGAGCAGCAGCTTCTTGCTGACGAGGTCGGAGAGCTTGCCCCAGATCGGGGTGGAGGCGGTGAGGGTGAGCAGGGCCGCCGTGATCACCCAGGTGTAGGCGGACTGGCCGCCGTGCAGGTCGGCGAGGATGTGCGGCAGGGCGTTGGAGACGACGGTCGAGGAGAGCACGGCCACGAAGAGGCCGAGCAGCAGGCCGGAGAGCGCCTCCATCACCTGCCGGTGCGTCATCTGTTGACTGTCGGCCGCTGCGGCGGTTCCGCTCGCGGCCTCGGTGGTCACGGTCATCTGGGTCCTTCGGCGAGCGTGCGGGATACGCGGATCATGAAATTTCGTTGCCGTAAGCAACCATAAGACTGGATGGTTGAATTAGGCAACTTTCTTCAAGGGAAAGTAAAGCCCGCGCCCACGGACCCCGGAGGCCCGCGCGACCGCCGCCGGATCACTCGGCCGGCGGCTCCCCCAGCACGTCGTTGAAGCGGTGCAGCAGCTCCGCGAAACGGGTCACGTCCTCCGGCGACCAGTCGTCCATCACCTCGCGCACCCGCCGCATCCGGACGCCCTGCGCGGCCAGGTAGCGCCGCCGCCCGTCCTCGGTGAGCGAGACCAGCGCGGACCGGCGGTCCAGCGGGTCCGTCTCCCGGGCCACCAGGCCCAGCTCCTCCAGCGTCCGGATCTGCCGGCTCACCGTCGCCTTGCCGACCGAGAAGTGCACGCCGACGTCGGTCACCCGCACCGGCCCGGCCTGCTCGACGTAGCCGAGCAGGCTGTACGCCATCCCCTCCAGTCCGGGGTGCACCCGCCGTGAGAGTTCCGCCACTCTGGCCCGGCCCCGCCGGAACATCAGCGCGACCTCGCGCTCCACCGCCACCAGGGCATCCTCGTCGCTCACCGCGCCAGTATCGCGCAGTGGCACCGGCCGCGGCCCGGCGCGTGCGGTGCGACAAGCCAACTACTTCATGGTATGAAGTATCGGTTCTGGAAGTACCGTTTTTCCCCGTTACGCAAGGAGATGTGGATGGCAGCCCCGGGGCAGGGTTTCCTCGCCGAACTGAAGAGTGCGGTCACCCCGCGCGCGGCACTGCTCGTGATCGGCGTGCTGCTGCTCCAGCTCGGCTTCATCACCTCGTACATCGGGGCGCTGCACAAGCCGGCCCCGCAGAACCTCTCCATCGCGGTGGTCGCCCCGCCGCAGGTCGCCCCCAAGCTGGTCGGCGCGCTGGAGTCGGTGCCGAACGACGCCGTCAAGGCCCTCACCGCGCCGGACGCCGAGACGGCGACCCAGCAGATCAAGGACCAGAAGATCTACGCGGCGCTGGTCGTGGACCCGACCGGCACCCAGGACACCCTGCTGGTCGGCGGCGCCCGCGGCCCGTCCGCGGCCAAGGCCGCCGAGACCATCACCACCGCGATCGACCAGAGCCAGGGCCGCACCGTGAAGGTCCAGGACGTGGTGCCGCTCGCCAAGGGCGACACCAACGGCCTCTCCGCCTTCTACCTGGTGATCGGCTGGTGCGTCGGCGGCTACCTGGTCGCCTCCATCCTGGGCATCAGCGCGGGCTCCAAGCCGGCCAACGTCCACCGCCTGGTGATCCGCCTCGGCGTGCTCGCGCTGTACTCGATCGGCGCCGGCGTGCTCGGCACGGTGATCGCCGGGCCGGTGCTGGACGCGCTGCCGGGCTCGATCCTCGGCCTGAGCGCCGTCGGTGCGCTGGTGGTGTTCTCGGTCGGCGCCTTCACCATGGCGCTCCAGTGCCTGTTCGACGTCATCGGCATCGGCATCGCGGTGCTGATCTTCGTGGTGCTCGGCAACCCGAGCGCGGGCGGGGTCTACCCGGCGCCGATGATGCCGCCGTTCTGGCGGGCGATCAGCTCGTGGATCCCGAACGGCGCCGGCACCAGCGCGGCCAAGTCGGTCGCCTACTTCGACTCCACCAACCTGGGGCTGCCGATCCTGGTCCTGGTGGTCTGGGCGCTGATCGGCATCGGCGTCGCCCTGCTGGCCGTCCTGCGCGGCCCGCGCTCCGGCGGCCGCGCGCTGGTCCCCACCGAGGACTGAGCCGCCCGCTCCCGACCCGTCACCGGGCCCCCGGCCACCGCGGCCGGGGGCCCGGCGCGTGTTCCGGGGCCGGCGCGCCCCGCGGGTCCGGCCGGGTCGGCCGGGGCGGCCACGAGGCCAGGTCGGCCACGACGACCCGGACGCCTCTCACCCCGCCGCGAGCGGCCCCGGGTCGGCCACGATGGCCCGGACGACCCGCACCGCCGCGCCCAGCAGCGGGCCCCGGCGACCCAGCCGGGAGACCGTCAGCCGGTCCTCCGACCAGGGCCGCACCGTCACCCGGGCGGCCAGTTCGGCCCGCATCGCGGGCAGCAGCCAGGGCGCCAGCCGGGCGTAGCCGCCGCCCAGCACCACCTCGGCCGGGTCCAGCAGGTTGACCGCGCCGGCGGCCGCGGTGCCGAGCGCGGCACCGGCCCCGGCCAGCGCCGCGAGGGCGGCCCGCTCCCCGGCCCCGGCCCGGTCGGCGAGCAGCGCCACCCAGTCGCCCCGGGCGCCGGTCAGACCGGCCGCCCGCAGTACCGCCGCCTCGCCCGCGTACTGCTCCAGGCAGCCGTGCGCCCCGCAGGCGCAGCGCGGCCCGTCGGGGTGGACCGGCACGTGGCCGAACTCGCCGGCGAAGCCGCCGGCCCCGCGCAGCAGCCGGCCGCCGACCACGATCGCCGCGCCCACCCCGGCCTCGGCGGAGACGTACAGGAAGTCGTCCGGGCCCGCGCCCAGCCAGCGCTCGGCCAGTCCGCCGAGGTTGGCCTCGTTGTCGGCCTCGATCGGCAGCCCGGCCAGGCCGCCGCCGGCCGTGCGCAGCGCCGGGCGCAGCGCGGCGGCCAGCGGGACGTCCTGCCAGCCCAGGTTGGCGGCCCGCCGGAGCACCCCGCCGGAGTCGCCGACCAGCCCGGGCACGGCCAGGGTGAGCCCGGCCGGGCGCAGCCCCGACTCGGTGACGGCCTCGTGCAGCAGGTGGGCGAGGTCGGCCATCACGGCGGCGGGCTCGCGCCCGTGGTTGGAGACCTCCCGGCGCCGCCAGGCGCGGACCTCCCCGCGCAGGTCCACCACGCAGGCGCCCAGGTGGCGCACCCCGATCTCGGCGCCGAGGCCGCCGGGCCCGTCCGGGTTGAGGCCGAGCGCGGTGCCGGGGCGGCCGACCTTGCCGCTGGGCGCGGCGGGGCCCTCCTCGACCACCAGGCCGGCGGCGATCAGCTGCTCGGCGAGCGAGGAGACGGCGGCCCTGGTCAGGCCGGTCCCGGCGGCCACCTCCGCGCGCGAGCGCGGTCCGCCCGCGATCGTCCCGAGCACCAGGGCCAGGTTGGCCCGGCGCATCCCCTGCTGGCTGGCGGGCCCGGTCCGGACCGGGTCCGGCTCACGCATAAGGCTCACCTCGCCCCTTTACGGCACATCCGGTGGCATCCCGGGTGCAGCGTAGTCGGGTTCCGGGGGCACCGCCGTCGGCACCGGGACGGGCTCGGCCCGGGTCCGCCCGGCGGGCGGGACGAAGACCCACCGCCGCATCGCCCGGTAGCGGAACAGCATCGCCACGAAGGTGCCGACGACCATCCCGCTGAGGAAGTCCGCGACCTCCTGCTCGAAGGGCCCGATGTACGGCTCGCGCAGGTCCAGGAGGTACCGGGAGACCACCAGCGGCATGTCATTGACGGCGATCGCCACGGCGCTGACCAGGACAAACATCAGCACCTCGCGCTTGCGGCCGGCGGCCCGGAAGGCCCAGCGGCGGTTCAGCACGTACGAGACGACGGTGCCGATCACGGTCGCGACGGTCAGCGCGACCACCGGTTTGCGCTCCAGCACCGTGAACTTGAGCTCGAAGTTGATCACCGTGGTGAGCACGAAGCAGCCGCTCCCGACCAGCAGGAACTTCACCAGCCGGCGGTGGCGCACCAGGAAGGGACGCAGCCGGTCGGGCACCCGGGCCAGGGCGCGCTGCGTGGGGGACGGCATCTCCGCAGTCTCGCACGCGGGGGTACCGCCGGCCGTTCAGATCGCCGGTGGCCCCTTCGGGTCGCCGGCGGCCGTCGGACCGGCGGCTCCCGGAGCGCCGGCGCGTGGCCCGGGCCGCCGGTGCGGGCGGCCCGGGCCGGCGGTCAGGCGGCCACCAGCACCGTGGCCCCGGCCGGCTCCAGCGCCAGCTCCAGCACCTCCCGCACGTCCGCCACCGGGTGGACGGTGAGCCGCTCCAGCACCTCGGCCGGGACGTCGTCCAGGTCGGCCTCGTTGCGCCTGGGGATGATCACCGTGGTGACCCCGGCCCGGTCGGCGGCGAGCAGTTTCTGCTTCACCCCGCCGATCGGCAGCACCCGCCCGGTCAGCGACACCTCGCCGGTCATCGCCACGTCGGTGCGCACCCTGCGGCCCGAGAGCAGCGAGGCCAGCGCCGTGGTCATGGTGATGCCCGCGCTCGGCCCGTCCTTGGGGACGGCCCCGGCCGGGATGTGCAGGTGCACGCCGCGGTCCCGCAGCGAGGTGACCGGCAGCTCCAGCTCGGCGCCGCGCGAGCGCAGGTAGGAGAGCGCGATGTGCGCGGACTCCTTCATCACGTCGCCCAGCTGTCCGGTGAGGGTCAGCCCGGTGCCGCCGGTCTCGGCGTCGGCCAGCGAGGCCTCGATGTAGAGGACGTCGCCGCCGGCGCCGGTCACCGCGAGGCCGGTGGCCACGCCGGGGACGGCGGTGCGGCGCTCGGCCGGCTCCTGGGCGGACTCCGGCACGTGGTGCGGCCGGCCGATCAGGGCGCGCAGGTCCTGCGGGCCGACCTGGGCGGGCAGCTCGCGTTCGCCCAGTTCGGCCTGCGCGGCGATCCTGCGCAGCACCCGGGCGATCGAGCGCTCCAGGGTGCGCACGCCCGCCTCCCGGGTGTACTCCCCGGCGAGGCTGCGCAGCGCCGCCTCGTCCACGGTGACCTGCCCGCCGCCGAGACCGGCCTTCTCCAGCTGGCGCGGGAGCAGGTGGTCGCGGGCGATGGCGACCTTCTCGTCCTCGGTGTAGCCATCCAGCCGGACCAGCTCCATCCGGTCGAGCAGCGGCCCGGGGATGGCGTCCAGCACGTTGGCGGTGGCGAGGAAGACGACGTCGGAGAGGTCGAGCTCGACCTCCAGGTAGTGGTCCCGGAAGGTGTGGTTCTGCGCCGGGTCCAGCACCTCCAGCAGGGCGGCGGCCGGGTCGCCCCGGTAGTCGGAGCCGACCTTGTCGATCTCGTCGAGCAGGACGACCGGGTTCATCGAGCCGGCCTCCTTGATCGCCCGCACCAGCCGGCCGGGCAGCGCGCCGACGTAGGTGCGCCGGTGGCCGCGGATCTCCGCCTCGTCCCGGACGCCGCCGAGGGCGACCCGGACGAACTTGCGGCCCATGGCGCGGGCCACCGACTCGCCGAGCGAGGTCTTGCCGACGCCGGGCGGGCCGACCAGGGCCAGCACCGCGCCGCCCGCCCGTCGCCCGCCGGTGCCGCTGGTGGGAAGCGCTCCGCGCTGCCCCTCCCGAGGGCCGCCGGCCGGCCCGAGCCCCTGGTCGGCCCGGCGCTTGCGGACGGCCAGGTACTCGACGATGCGGTCCTTCACGTCGTCGAGGCCGGTGTGGTCGGCGTCCAGCACCGCGCGGGCGCCGGCGATGTCGTACTCGTCCTCGGTGCGCTCGCTCCAGGGCAGTTCCAGGACGGTGTCCAGCCAGGTCCGGATCCAGGAGCCCTCGGGCGACTGGTCGGAGGAGCGCTCCAGCTTGTCGACCTCCTTGAGCGCGGCCTCGCGGACCTTCCCGGGCAGGTCGGCGGCCTCGACCCGGGCGCGGTAGTCGCCCTCCTCGTCGGCCGCCCCGCCGTTCAGCTCGGCCAGCTCCTTGCGGACGGCCTCCAGCTGGCGGCGGAGCAGGAACTCCTTCTGCTGCTTGGCCACGCCCTCCTCGACGTCCTTGCGGATGGTGTCGTTGACCTCCTCCTCGGCGAGGTGGTCGCGCAGCAGGGTGAGCGCGTACTCCAGTCGGGCGACCTGGTCGGCCTCCAGCAGCACCTTGAGCTTCTGCTCGGCGGTGGCGAAGGGCGCGTAGCCGATGTTGTCGGCGAGCTCGCCGACGCCCTCGATCTGCGCCACCCGGTCGACGATCTGCCAGGCGCCGCGCCTGCGCAGCCACTGGGTGGACAGCGCCTTGTACTCCTTGACCAGCTCGGCGGCCCGGCCGGCCACCGGGGTGCCCACCGAGGACTCCCGGAACGGCGTGGTCTCCACCCAGAGGGCGGCGCCGGGGCCGGTGGTGCCGGCCCCGATCCGGACCCGGCGCACGGCGCGCACCAGCGCCGCCGGATCGCCGTCCGCGAGCCGTCCGACCTGCTCCACGGTGGCCAGGGTGCCGGCCGCCGCGTACGAGCCGTCCACCCGCGGGACCAGCAGGACCTGCGGCTTGCCGGTGCCGGTGGCGGCGGCCCGGGCGGCCTCGACCGCGGCGCGCACCTCGGCGTCCTTCAGGTCCAGCGGCACGACCATGCCCGGCAGGACGACCTCGTCGTCGAGCGGCAGCACGGGCAGGGTGAGCGGTGTGGACGTCGATGCCATGATCTCTCCCCAGTCAGCGAACTTGAGTCGACCTGACTAAGGCTTGGCGGCCGCCGGATGTTCCCGGCGCTCTGTTCGCCGTGAGCGAACACGAATCGGGCCGGGAAGCCCGCGCCCGACTCCGTCAAGAGAGGGGTGGGCGCACCTCGGGGAACCCCGGCAGGAGGCCCCCGGGGCCCGGACGGCCCCGGCCGGACGACGGCGTCAACGCGCCGTCCACACCCGCGCGGACGCACCGCCGGCGGCCGTCGCGACGGCCGGACGCGGCCGGGGCGGGCGCCGCTCCACCCGGCGCAGCCAGCGCCACAGCGCGACCCCGGTGAGCACCGCGGCCGGGTGCCCCACCCCCGTGATCACGTCCTTGTCGGTGGCGATCTGCTGGGCGATCATCAGCCCCGCACCGCCCAGCGCGAGCAGCCGCCCGCGCCAGGAGAGCAGCCCGGCCACCGCGCCCAGGCAGGCGAGCACGCCGTAGCTGACCCCGATGTCCAGGTAGTCCATCGCCTCGGGCGCCATCCGCCCGGTCTCCACCGCGGTGATCACCACCCCCTGGGAGAGCAGCGTGGCCGCGACGTGCCCGACCGCGAACACCGCCGCCGCCCGGGCCGGACCGACCCTGCGCTCCAGCGGGGCGAGGGTGAGCGCGAATCCCCACAGGTAGGGCATCCACACCTCGCCGGCCACCCAGAATCCGCTCAGCACAAGAGCGCGCAAAGGATGCTGGAGCAGGTTGTGCCCGTCCGAGCTGGAGGCCTCCTGCAGCCGCTGGACGAGTTCCGGGTCGGCGAGCCTGGCGAAGGTCGTGGTGGCGCCCACGACGGCGAGGTACCCGAGCGTGAAGGGCGTGCTCCGGGGTGTCGGCACCCGCTCCAGCAGCCACTGGAGGACGCCGGCGCGCAGCCCGAGGCGGAGCATTCCGTAGGGCGCCCCCGCGCCCCCGCACCCGTCGGCACTCCGTCCGAGTCCCGCCATGACGCCTCCGCTCCACGCCGCAGCCACCGGCTCCCCGCCCGGGCCCAACGTACCGGCGCGCACCGCGGGTTCCGCCCGGTCGGGTGTTGTCGTGGCCACGGTACGTCGAGGTTCTGAGAGGCACCTGGGAAAAGCCCGTGAAGAACACCGCCGTAGCGGACGGCGGGATTCCCGACATTGGTCCAGACCTTCTCCCCCGCAACGCGGCAGTAGGGCCTCTGACCGGCGACTTGGCGTCAACTGAACTGCATACGTACCGTTACGCAGTGAAAATTCGCCGGGTAAGGTATCGGCCCGTGCCCACTCGTGCAGTGGGTCCGAGGGCGGCCCGACAGCCGGCCCACGGGCCGGAAACGTCCGGTCCACCTGCCGGGAAGCATCCGCTGTCCGTACGCTGCGAAGTGCGCGGGAGACGTGGGCGGCCGACCATCCGTCCTCGGCTCCCGATCGCGCGGCGGGACGGCGGACCCGGCACAGTCCACGACGGAACAAGACTACGAGCGGAGCCCGCCATCCCCACAGGTGGCCGGCCCGCAGCCCTGGGGGCGGTGGCGTGACCGTGACAGAAATTCAGCAGGACAACCACAACACCGGTGGCACTGTGAGCAGCCAGCGCAGAGTCCTGGTGGTGGAGGACGAGCCCACGATCGCCGAGTCGATCGCCGCCCGGCTGGGCGCCGAGGGCTTCAAGGTCGCCGTGGCCCACGACGGCCCCGGCGCGGTCGACGGCTTCCACACCTGGCAGCCGGACCTGGTGGTCCTCGACATCATGCTGCCCGGCTTCGACGGGCTGGAGGTGTGCCGCCGGATCCAGGCCCAGCGCCCGGTGCCGGTGCTGATGCTGACCGCCCGCGACGACGAGACGGACCTGCTGGTCGGCCTCGGCGTGGGCGCGGACGACTACATGACCAAGCCGTTCTCGATGCGCGAACTGGCCGCCCGCGTCAACGTCCTGCTGCGCCGCGTCGAGCGCGCCCAGCAGGCCGCCCGCACGCCCGCGCTGGGCAGCCTGCGGTTCGGCGAGCTGGAGATCGACCACGTGCAGCGCCGGGTCCGGCTGGCCTCGGGCGACGTCCACCTGACGCCGACCGAGTTCGACCTGCTCGCCTGCCTGGCCGCCCAGCCGCGCGCCGTGCTCACCCGCGAGCAGCTGCTGGCCGAGGTCTGGGACTGGACCGACGCGTCCGGCACCCGCACGGTGGACAGCCACGTCAAGGCGCTGCGCCGGAAGATCGGCGCCAGCTGGATCCGCACCGTCCACGGTGTCGGCTACGCCCTGGAGGCCCCGCTCTCCTGACGGCATTGACCGGGCGACGGGCCACCGGGGGGCCCGTGTCCGGACGACGCCGTGCCACCACGCGGGGGGACGACGCGGGGACCACAGGGGACAATGACCTTTCCACAGCAACGCAACGGGGAATCCGACGGCACGCGGCAGCAGAACCTGGCCGCCCGCGCCGCCCGCCGGGTCTGGGCCGACATCCGGCCGCTCGATCCGGTCCGCTCGATCAAGGGCAAACTCACCCTGCTCGTGATCGTCTCCGTGTTCCTGGCCACCGGGATGGTGGTCGTGGCGATCCGGTCCGAGACCCAGATCCGGATCATCATGGTCTTCTCCATGATCGCCTCGCTGCTCTTCATGCAGTTCCTCGCGCACGGGCTCACCGCCCCCCTGCGCGAGATGACGGCCGCCGCCCGCGCGATGGCCTCCGGGGACTACACCCGCCGGGTCGAGGCGGGCTCGCGCGACGAGATCGGCGAGCTGGCGGCCGCCTTCAACGCCATGGCCGCCGACCTCCAGGCCGCCGACCGGCACCGCCGCGAGCTGGTCGCCAACGTCTCGCACGAACTGCGCACGCCGATCGCCGCGCTGCGCGCCGTCCTGGAGAACGTGGTGGACGGCGTCGTCCAGCCCAATCCGGCCACCCTGGGAGCGGCGCTGGAGCAGACCGAGCGGCTCGGCCGGCTGGTCACCCACCTGCTCGACCTCTCCAAGATCGACGACGGCGTGGTCGCCCTGGACGCCCGCCCCTTCGAGGTGCGCGAGTTCCTGGACGGCGTGCTGCGCGGGGTCACCGTGGACGGCGCCACGGCCGGCGGCGCCTTCTCCCGGCGCGGGGACGTCCGGCTGGCCCTGGAGGTCAGCCCCACCGGCCTGACCGGCGTGGCGGACCCGGAACGGCTCCACCAGGTCGTCGCCAACCTGGTCGACAACGCCTGCAAGCACTCCCCGCCCGGCGGCACCGTGACGGTGCGGGCGAGACCGGAGGGCGAGGAGGGCGGCCTGCTGCTGGAGGTCGAGGACGAGGGCCCCGGCATCCCGCCGGCCGACCGCACCCGGGTCTTCGACCGGTTCAGCCGCAGCGGCACCGCGACCGCCGCCGGACCGGGGGCGGACGGCGGTACCGGCCTGGGTCTGGCCATCGCCCGCTGGGCGGTGGACCTGCACGGCGGGCGGATCGCGGTGGCCGAGTCCCCGCGCGGCTGCCGGATCGAGGTCCGGCTGCCCGGACCGCGCCCAGGTGACGGTCGGGACATTTGTCACAGATCCGACACAGAGGCATACGAAGATCGTTAGAGGATTCGACCGAGTTTTTGTCCGGTTTGGTCCTGGTATGCCCACTGATCGGCACCGATCGGTTCCCCTCAGATGCGGCTTTCTAACGCACTTTTTCAGCCAAAGTGCAGGTCAGCACTGTGATCTGGGCGACGCCTGGGCCCCGGGGACTGCGCGATCACTGGTCAGGGGCGTAGCCTTAATCCCCGCTGTCCAAACATCCCAAAAGGAAGCGGAAGAGGGCGGTTGCCGCCGTGTCGCCACAGTCCCCTGAAACCCCCAACAGCTCGGCAAGCTCCACTGGCTTCGGCCCCAATGAGTGGCTCGTCGACGAGATCTACCAGCAGTACCTCCAGGACCCGAACTCGGTCGACCGAGCCTGGTGGGACTTTTTCGCCGACTACAAGCCCGGTACCGAGGTGACCCCAGTGACCCAGGCCGCGACCCAGGCCGGCTCCGCGCCGACCCCTGCCGCTGCCCCCGCGCCCGCTGCTGCTCCGGCCGCGCCCGCCGCGGCTGCTGCTCCGGCCGCGCCCGCCGCCGCCCCGGCTGCTCCGGCCGCCCCGGCCCCGGCCGCCGCTCCGGCTCCGCTCGCCGCCGCGCCCGCCGCGCCCCCGGCTCCCAAGGCCGCCGCCCCGGCGCCGGCCGCGGCCGCCGCCACCGCCGGCCCCGAGCTGATCCAGCTGCGCGGCCCGGCGAAGGCCGTCGCCACCAACATGGACGCCTCGCTGGAGGTGCCGACCGCGACCTCGGTCCGCGCCGTGCCGGCGAAGCTGTTGATCGACAACCGCATCGTCATCAACAACCACCTGCAGCGCGCCCGCGGCGGCAAGGTCTCGTTCACCCACCTGATCGGCTACGCCCTGGTCCAGGCCATCAAGGCCGCCCCGGGCATGAACTACAGCTACAAGGTGGAGAACGGCAAGGCCTTCCTGGTCAAGCCGGAGCACGTCAACCTCGGTCTGGCCATCGACCTGGTCAAGCCGAACGGCGACCGCCAGCTGGTCGTCGCGGCCATCAAGAAGGCCGAGACGCTCGACTTCTTCGGCTTCTGGCAGGCCTACGAGGACATCGTCCGCCGGGCCCGCGCCAACAAGCTGACCATGGACGACTTCACCGGCGTCACGGTCTCGCTGACCAACCCCGGCGGCATCGGCACCGTGCACTCCGTGCCGCGCCTGATGCAGAACCAGGGCACCATCGTCGGCGTCGGCGCCATGGAGTACCCGGCCGAGTTCCAGGGCTCCGCCCCGGAGACCCTGTCCCGCCTGGGCGTCTCCAAGATCATGACGCTGACCTCGACCTACGACCACCGCGTCATCCAGGGCGCGGCGTCCGGCGAGTTCCTGCGCGAGATCCACCGCCTGCTGCTCGGCGAGAACGGCTTCTACGACGAGATCTTCGAGTCGCTGCGGATCCCGTACGAGCCGGTCCGCTGGGCGACCGACGTCGCCACCACCCACGACGACGAGGTCAACAAGACCGCCCGCGTCATGGAGCTGATCCACTCCTACCGGGTCCGCGGCCACCTGATGGCCGACACCGACCCGCTGGAGTACAAGCAGCGCAAGCACCCCGACCTGGACGTCACCACCCACGGCCTCACCCTGTGGGACCTGGAGCGCGAGTTCGCGGTCGGCGGTTTCGGCAGCCAGAAGATGATGAAGCTCCGCGACATCCTCGGCCTGCTGCGCAACACCTACTGCCGCACCGTCGGCATCGAGTACATGCACATCCAGGACCCGAAGCAGCGCAAGTGGCTGCAGGAGCGCCTGGAGAAGCCGTACGCGAAGCCCGAGCGCGAGGAGCAGCTGCGGATCCTTCGCCGGCTGAACTCGGCCGAGGCCTTCGAGACCTTCCTGCAGACCAAGTACGTCGGGCAGAAGCGCTTCTCGCTGGAGGGCGGTGAGTCGCTGATCGCGCTGCTGGACGCGACCATCGACGCCGCCGCCGAACACCGCCTCGACGAGGCCGTCATCGGCATGGCCCACCGCGGCCGCCTGAACGTGCTCGCCAACATCGTCGGCAAGCCGTACGGCAAGATCTTCGGTGAGTTCGAGGGCAACCTCGACCCGAAGTCGATGCACGGCTCCGGTGACGTCAAGTACCACCTGGGCTCCGAGGGCACCTTCACCGGCCTGGACGGCGAGACCATCAAGGTCTCGCTCGCCGCGAACCCCTCCCACCTGGAGACGGTCGACCCGGTCGTCGAGGGCATCGCCCGCGCCAAGCAGGACATCCTGGACCAGGGCGGCACCACCTTCCCGGTGCTGCCGATCCAGATCCACGGCGACGCGGCCTTCGCCGGCCAGGGCGTCGTCGCGGAGACCCTGAACATGTCGCAGCTGCGCGGCTACCGCACCGGCGGCACCGTGCACGTCGTGGTGAACAACCAGGTCGGCTTCACCGCCGCCCCGGCGTCCTCGCGCTCCTCGATGTACTGCACCGACGTGGCGCGCATGATCGAGGCCCCGATCTTCCACGTGAACGGCGACGACCCGGAGGCCGTGGTCCGCGTCGCGCGGCTCGCCTTCGAGTTCCGCCAGGAGTTCCACAAGGACGTGGTGATCGACCTCATCTGCTACCGCCGCCGCGGTCACAACGAGGCCGACAACCCGTCGTTCACCCAGCCGCTGATGTACGACCTGATCGACAAGAAGCGCTCGGTGCGCAAGCTGTACACCGAGGGCCTGATCGGTCGCGGCGACATCACCATGGAAGAGGCGGAGCAGGCGCTCCAGGACTTCCAGGGCCAGCTGGAGAAGGTCTTCGCCGAGGTCCGCGACGCGGCCCAGGCCCCGGCCGACACCACCACGGGCAAGCCGGTCGCCGACTTCCCGGTCTCCATCCGGACCGGCATCTCCCAGGAGATGGTCAAGCGGATCGCCGCCTCCCAGGTCAACCACCCGGACTGGCTGACCGTCCACCCGCGCCTGCTGCCGCAGCTGCAGCGCCGCGCCGGCTCGGTCGAGGACAACACCATCGACTGGGCGATGGGCGAGACCCTCGCCATCGGCTCGCTGCTGATGGAGGGCCACCCGGTCCGCCTGGCCGGCCAGGACAGCCGCCGCGGCACCTTCGGCCAGCGGCACGCCGTCCTGATCGACCGCAAGACCGGCGAGGACTACACCCCGCTGCAGTACCTCACCGAGGACCAGGCCCGCTACACCGTCTACGACAGCCTGCTGTCGGAGTACGCGGCCATGGGCTTCGAGTACGGCTACTCGCTGACCCGCCCGAACGCGCTGGTCATGTGGGAGGCGCAGTTCGGCGACTTCGTCAACGGCGCGCAGACCGTGGTGGACGAGTACATCGCCTCCGCCGAGCAGAAGTGGGGCCAGCACTCCGGCGTCACCCTGCTGCTGCCGCACGGCTACGAGGGCCAGGGCCCGGACCACTCGTCCGCCCGCCCGGAGCGCTTCCTCCAGCTGTGCGCGCAGAACAACATGACGGTCGCCATGCCGACCCTGCCGTCGAACTACTTCCACCTGCTGCGCTGGCAGGCGCACAACCCGCACCACAAGCCGCTGGTCGTCTTCACCCCGAAGTCGATGCTGCGTCTGAAGGCCGCGGCGAGTGCGACCGAGGAGTTCCTGTCCGGCTCGTTCCGCCCGGTCATCGGCGACTCCACCGTCGACCCGGCGCAGGTCCGCAAGGTGGTCATCACCGCCGGCAAGTTCTACTACGACCTGGCGGCCGCCCGCACCGAGCGCGGCGTCACCGACACCGCGATCGTCCGGGTCGAGCGGCTCTACCCGCTGCCGGTGGCCGAGCTCCAGGAGGAGCTGGCCCGCTACGGCGACAACGTCCAGTTCGTCTGGGCGCAGGAGGAGCCGGCCAACCAGGGCGCCTGGCCGTTCATCGCGATGAACCTGGTGGACCACCTCCAGGTCGTCATCGGCCGCACCGGCGGCGACGCCCGGCTGCGCCGGGTCGCCCGCACGGCGGCCTCGTCCCCGGCGGTCGGCTCGGCCAAGCGGCACGCCGCCGAGCAGCAGGCACTGGTCGAGGAGGTCTTCGCGCTCTGACGCGCCGAAGCCCCGCGGTCCGAACGCCCGTGGCCCCGTCCTCCCCATCGGGAGGGCGGGGCCACGGGCGTCGGTGCCCGCCGCCCGTTCGGTTCCAGCTCTGCAACCAATCCGGAACCGCCGTGCGCGGACTCCTGACGGATCGATAGGTTATGGCTCGCCGTCCGGCGACCAGGCGCCCGTCCACGCGCCCGGCCGCCGCGGCCGTACCGCCTCACCGCTCTCCCAGGGGGATCACCGCATGACCGCCGACACGCCTCGGGACGCCGGAAAACTTCCTCCGGTCTTCCAGCCGCTCCTCCCGGACGACCCCCGGGAGGTCGGCGGCTACCGGCTGTTCGCCCGGCTGGGCGCCGGCGGCATGGGCCGGGTCTACCTCTCCTACACCCCGGGCGGGCGCCCGGTGGCACTCAAGGTGGTGCGCCCGGAGTTCGCCGAGGACGGCGAGTTCCGCCGCCGCTTCGCCCAGGAGGTCAGCAGCGCCCAGCGCATCCACGGGCTCTACACCGCGCAGGTGATCGACTCCGGCGGCCTGGACGGCGACGCCCCCTGGCTGGTCACCGCGTACGTCCCGGGCCCGTCCCTGCAGCAGGTGGTGCGCGAGAACGGCGCCCTGCCGGTGCGCACCGTGCTGCTGCTGATGGGCGGCATCGCCGAGGCCCTCCAGGCGATCCACAGCGTCGAGGTGGTCCACCGCGACCTCAAGCCCGCCAATGTGCTGGTCGCCGGGGACGGCCCGCGGGTGATCGACTTCGGCATCGCCCGGGCCGCCGACGCCACCGCGCTGACCGGCACCGGCTACCGGATCGGCTCCCCCGCCTTCATGTCCCCCGAGCAGGCCCAGGGCCGCCCGGTCACCCCGGCCACCGACGTCTTCGCGCTCGGCGCCCTGGCCGCGTACGTGGCCGGCGGCACCGCGCCGTTCGGCGACGGCCCGGACACCGCGGTGCTCTACCGGGTGGTGCACGAGGAGGCGGACCTCACCGCCGTCCCGGCGGACCTGCGCGAACTGATCCAGCGCTGCCTGGCGAAGTCCCCGGAGGACCGCCCCACGCCCGCCGAGATCATCCAGGCCGCCCGCAACCACCCGGAGGTCGGCGGCCAGCTGCGGTTCGGCGACGACTGGCTGCCGCGCGAGGTCAGCACCGAGATCACCCGCCGCTCGGACCTCCCCAGGACCCCGCCGACCCCGCTGCCGGCCGCACCCGCCACCCCGCCGACCCCGCTGCCCGCGATGCCGGCCGTTCCCCCGCCGCCCGCCGGCGCGCCGGCCCACCCGGCCACCGCGGCCCACCCGCCGCAGCAGCCGGCGACGCCCCCGTCCGGCTTCGCGCCGCCGCCGGTCGGCTCGTACGGCGCCCCGCAGCCGCCCACCGAGTCGCCGACCGCACCGGTGCTGCCCACCCCGCCGACCGTCGGGTTCCACCAGCCGGAGCCGCCGTCCCACGACACCCCGCCGCCCGGCCCGGCGGTGACCGCCGCCCCGGAGCCCGCGCCCGGGCGCAAGGGCGGGGTGTCCTGGAAGGTGCTGCTCACCGTCGCCCTGGTGATGGCGGTCGGCGGCACCGCGGGCGGCGTGGTGCTGATGAAGAAGCTGGACGACGGCAAGGGGTCGGCGGCCGGGCCGGCCCCCGAGGTCACCGTCACCAGGACCTCCGACCCGCTGCCGCCCGCGACCACCCCGGCGGCCCCCCAGAGCCAGAAGCCGAGCGCGGCCCCGACCACCCCCACGCCCACGCAGCCGTCCGCCCCCACGGCCTCCGGGACCCCGCTGCCCGGCGGCGCCTACGTCGCGGTCTACACCGACCGGGAGCTCGGCTCGCCCGGCCACGACTACGGCTTCGAACTCGCGGCCGGCAAGGTGGGCCCGTCCGGAGGCTCGGCCACCTTCATGGACCCGGACAGCTCCGGCCCCCGGGTGGACACCGACTTCGACCGGTTCATCAGCCGGGACGGCTCGCTCACCCCCGAGCAGTGCTCCTCGGCCATCGACCAGAACCCCACCGCCAAGCTCACCTGGGCGGACGTCCCGCCGGGGCGGGTGTTCTGCGTGCGCAACCGCAAGGACCGCAGCGTCGCGATCGTCAAGATGATCAGCCACGAGACGGGCACCGACGCGGTCCGCATCGCGCTGAGCTACTACCGCTACAACGGCTGATCGGCCCCGGACTATCCTGACCAGGTCAATCCCCATCGGACCGGAGCGAACCGTGTACTTCACCGACCGAGGCATCGAGGAACTGGAGAACCGGCGCGGCGAGGAGGAGGTCACCCTGGGGTGGCTGGCCGAGCAGCTGCGCGCGTTCGTCGACCTCAACCCGGACTTCGAGGTCCCGGTCGAGCGGCTGGCCACCTGGCTGGCGCGGCTCGACGACGAGGACGACGAGTGACCCGGTGACGGCCGCCGCGAGGCCCGGGAGGCAACCGCCTCCCGGGCCTCGCGCGTGTTCGGGTACGGAGCCCCGCCGTCCCCGTAGGGGAGGTCTCGGGGACGGATCGGGGTCGGGATCGGGGTCCGGCACGCTTGACTCTGCCAGCACGCGATATATCGTCTTTAAAAGAGAACGCGATACATCGCGATCCGCGACGGGAGGCGGCAGAGATGAGCCAGTGGACGGTCGAGGACACCGAGAGGATCACCTTCGACGAGTCGGTGCGCACGCTGCACGTGCGGACCATCGAGGGCACGGTGAACGTGGTCGCGGCCGAGGGCCCGGCCCGCCTGGAGGTCACCGAGCTGGTCGGCGACCCCCTGCACGTGACCCTGGTGGACGGCGTCCTGACGGTCACCTACAAGGACATCAACAGCTGGGGCGAGTTCGGCGACTGGCTGAAGTCGGTCGGCTCGGTGAAGAACTTCTTCGGCTCCTTCAAGCGCAAGCGGATCGCCGGCGTGACCGTGACCGTCCCGGCCGACGTCGAGGTCAAGGTCGGCACCGTGTCGGCGCACGCCACCGTCAGCGGCGTCAGCGGGCACGTCTCGGTGCAGAGCGCCAACGGCGACACCACCCTCGCCGGGGTTACCGGCCGGATCGAGGCCAGCACCGTCACCGGCGACGTGGACGCCCAGGCGGTCGGCGGCCGGCTCAAGGTCAACACCGTCTCCGGGCAGCTCACCGTGATCGCCGGCACCGCCGACCGGATCCAGGCCAACACCGTCACCGGGGCCGTCACCCTGGACCTCGACGTGGCGGGTGAGACCGACGTCAAGGTCAACACCGTCAGCGGCGCGGTCGTGGTCCGGATCCCCTCGCTGGCCGACGCCACCGTCGAGGCCGGCTCCACCAGCGGCGACGTCTCCAGCACCTTCGAGGAACTCCAGATGAGCAGCACCTGGGGCGCCAAGAAGATCTCCGGCCGGCTCGGCGAGGGCCGCGGCAGCCTCCACGTCACCACCGTCTCCGGCGCGGTCACCGTGCTGCGCCGCCCCGACTCGGAGGAGGAGGGCCCGGTGGTGGTCAAGGAGCTCCCGGCCGGCCCCGGCACCCCGAACCTCACCAAGGAGGCCTGAGATGACCCCGGTGTTCGGCCACGGCCGGCTCCGCCTCTACCTGCTGAAGCTGCTGGACGAGGCCCCGCGGCACGGCTACGAGGTCATCCGGCTGCTGGAGGAGCGGTTCCAGGGCCTGTACGCCCCTTCGGCCGGGACGGTCTACCCGCGGCTGGCCAAGCTGGAGCAGGAGGGCCTGGTCGCCCACAGCACCGAGGGCGGCCGCAAGGTGTACCGGCTGACCGACGCCGGACGCGCCGAACTCGAAGCCCGTCAGGTCGAGTTGGAGGAGCTGGAGGTGGAGATCCACGACTCCGTGGCCCAGCTCGCCGGGGCGATCCGCGAGGACGTCCGGGACAGCGCCAAGGACCTGCGCGAGGAGCTGTGGAACGCCGCGAAGCAGGCGCCCCGGCCGGAGCGCACCGAGGGCGGGGACCCGTGGGCCGGGCCCTGGGGGGACAACGAGTCCTGGCAGCGCGCCAAGGAGGAGTTCGCCCAGTTCAAGCAGCAGGCCAAGGAGCAGGCCAAGCGCGCCCGGGAGCAGGAGAAGGCCGCCAAGGCCAAGGCGAAGGCCGCCGAGGCGGAGGCCCGCCGGCTGCGCGAGCAGGCCAAGGCCTCCCGCACCGCCGCGCAGCAGGAGGCGCTGCGGATCAAGCGGCGGGTCGAGCAGCAGGTGCGCGAGCACGCCGCGAAGGGCGACTGGCCGACCGGGCTGGCCGAGGGCCTCTCGGAGCTGACCAAGGGCCTGGCCGGGCTGGCCGACGCGGCCCGCTGGGGCCACGGTGCGCAGGAGGAGCCCGCCGGGTCCGCCGAGCGGATCACCGTGTCCCGGATCGACCTGGACAAGGACGGGCCCGCCGCGGACGCCGCGGCCGACCTGCCGCCGTGGGCCCGCACCGACCCGGCCGGGGACCCGGCCCGCGAGCTGGAGCGGCTGCTCGACCGCTTCCGCGACCAGGTCCGCGACGCGGCCCGGGACGGCGGGGTGAGCGCGGACAAGCTGGCCGAGGCCCGTACGGTGCTGGGCGCCGCGGGCGAGCGGCTGAAGCGGCTGCTCGGCTGAGCCGGCGGTCCGGAGGGTGACGGCCCGGTGCCCCCGTTCGGGGGCGCCGGGCCGCCGCGGCGTCAGGGGGTGAGGACGATCTTCCCGAAGACGTCGCCCCCGGCCAGCCGGGCGAAGCCGTCCCGGGCCTCGGCCAGCGGCAGCACCGAGTCGATCACCGGCCGGACGCCGGTGTTGGCGCAGAACGCGAGCAGCCCGGCCAGCTCCTCCTTGGTGCCCATGGTCGAGCCGACCACCTTGAGTTCCAGGAAGAAGATCCGGTTCAGCTCGGTGGAGCTCGGGTTGGGGCCGGAGGTGGCGCCGGAGATGACCACGGTGCCGCCCGGGCGCAGCGACTTCACCGAGTGCGACCAGGTCGCGGCGCCGACCGTCTCCAGCACCGCGTCCACCCGCTCGGGCAGCCGGGCGCCGCTCTCGAAGGCCGCGTCGGCACCGAGCTCCACCGCCCGGGCGCGCTTGGCCTCGTCCCGTCCGGTGACCCAGACCCGCAGGCCGGCCGCCTTGCCGAGGACGATCAGCGCGGTCGCCACTCCGCCGCCCGCGCCCTGCACCAGGACGGTGTCCCCGGGCTTGACCCCGGCGTTGGTGAACAGCATCCGGTAGGCCGTCAGCCAGGCGGTGGGCAGGCAGGCGGCCTCTTCGAAGCTCAGCCCGGCGGGCTTGGGCAGCAGGTTCCAGGTGGGCACCGCGACCCGCTGGGCGAAGGTGCCCTGGTAGCGCTCGGTCAGGATGGAGCGCGGCTCGTCCGGGCCGACCCCGTGGCCGCTCTGGCCGATCACCGAGTGCAGGACCACCTCGTTGCCGTGCTCGTCGACGCCGGCGGCGTCGCAGCCGAGGATCATCGGCAGCTTCTCGGCGGGCAGGCCGACCCCGCGCAGCGACCACAGGTCGTGGTGGTTGAGGCTGGCGGCCCGGACCGTGACCACGCTCCACCCGGGACGGGCCTGCGGCTCGGGGAGGTCGCCCAGTTCCAGCCCGCTCAGCGGGTCGGCGGCGTCGATACGTGCGGCGTAGGCAGCGAACATGCCCCGGACGATAGCCGCGACGGCCGGGGCCGGGAACCACGCGGAGGTGTGACGCGTGTCCCGGCCCCGGGCCGTTCGGCGGATGTCCGGTCGGATCGTCAGATCCGTGCCACGCCCTCCGCCCGGGCGGCCTCGGCGACGGCCTTGGTGACCGCCGGCGCGACGCGCTCGTCGAACGGCGAGGGGATGACCTTCTGCGGCGTCAGCTCGTCGGCCACGACGCCGGCCAGCGCCTTGGCGGCGGCGAGCTTCATGCCCTCGGTGATCCGGGAGGCACGGACCTGGAGGGCGCCCGCGAAGATGCCCGGGAAGGCCAGCACGTTGTTGATCTGGTTCGGGAAGTCGCTGCGGCCGGTGGCGACCACGGCGGCGTACTTGTGCGCGACCTCGGGGTGGATCTCCGGAGTGGGGTTGGCCATCGCGAAGACGAACGCGCCCTCGGCCATGGTCGCGACGACCTCCTCCGGCACGGTCCCGCCGGAGACGCCGATGAACACGTCGGCGCCGGCCAGCGCGTCGGCCAGCGAGCCCTTGAGGCCGGTGCGGTTGGTCCGCCCGGCGATCTCGGCCTTGACGTCGGTGAGGTCGCCGCGGCCCTCGTGGACGACGCCCTTGCGGTCGCAGACCGCCACGTCGCCGATGCCGGCCGCGACCAGCATCTTGGCGATGGCGATGCCAGCCGCGCCGGCACCGGAGATGACGGCCCGCAGCGAGCCGATCTCACGGCCGGTCACCTTGGCGGCGTTCCACAGGGCGGCGGTGGTGACGATCGCGGTGCCGTGCTGGTCGTCGTGGAAGACCGGGATGTCCAGGGCCTCCTGGAGCCGGCGCTCGATCTCGAAGCAGCGGGGCGCGGAGATGTCCTCCAGGTTGACGCCGCCGAACGAGGGCGCCAGCCGGACCACGGTCTCGACGATCTCGTCGACTCCGGTGCAGGCGAGCGCGATCGGCACCGCGTCCACGCCGCCGAACTGCTTGAACAGGATCGCCTTGCCCTCCATCACGGGCAGCGAGGCCTGCGGGCCGATGTCGCCGAGGCCCAGCACCGCGGTGCCGTCGGTGACCACCGCGACGGTGTTGGCCTTCCAGGTGTAGTCGTTGACCAGCTCCGGCTGCTCGGCGATGGCCGTGCAGACCCGGGCGACACCGGGGGTGTAGGCGAGGGACAGGTCGTCCGCGTCGCGCACCGGGACGGTCGCCCGGATCTCCATCTTGCCGCCGCGGTGGAGCGCGAAAACCGCGTCGACCGGATCGTCGGTGTCCTGGGTGCTGCTGATGATCTCCGCTGCCACGATGACCTCTTCGTCATTGATCTGGCGAGGACGCGCGGCCGACGGGCAGGACGACCCGGCCGGAAACCGGAAACCGGGTACGCCGAAGCGGACCCGGGGTCAGGGTCGGGGCGCTGCCGTCGGGCGGCGCCCTCGGATGAGGGTTTTATGGGGTCTTGTGTTGTCCGCGTTGTGCTTTCCGGGCCGAGCGTAGGTCGGAGAAAGGCATCGCACCTATGCCTTTTCGTCCTCGTCACGTGCGGTTCATCGCCGTGCCGTCGCGTCACAGGGCCCGGCGTCGGAAGCGCCGGGCACCGGCGGCGGCAACGGCATGAGCGCACGCGCACCCGCAGGAGTGAACGCAGATCCGAAGGGGAGTCGGCGCCCCGGATACGGAGCCGCGTGAGGACTTCCGTTCCCGGGCACCCCGAGCCTGTCGGGGCTCGTCGGTCTGGTTCGAGCGTTCGGGGGTCACCCGGTAACGAATTCTGACACACCCGCCGCCGGGCCCGGCAGGCCGGGATGGCAGGATCGCTTGTCCGCCATTTCGCGTACACCCGCGCGACACCGTGGCGGCCGCTCGTCCCTCCCACAGGAGCCTCCCTCATGCTTCACGTCCGCCATGCCCGTCGTCCGATACCGGCGGCCGCCGCCCTGGCCACCGCCGGCGCCCTGCTGCTGACCGGCTGCGGCGGCGGGCAGGCCGCCTCGGACGACCCGGTCAAGGACCTCCGCGGCAAGCTGCCGAACGCCCAGCGGACGGCCGGGGCGCTGCGGGTCGGCATGGACGTCAACTACGCCCCGGTGGAGTACCGCGGCCCGGACGGCAAGCCGGCCGGCCTCGACCCGGAGCTCGCCGCCGCCCTGGGCCGGATCCTCGACGTGCGGGTCGAGTTCGTCGACACCCCCTTCGACAAGCTGGTGCCGAACCTCCAGGCCAAGCAGTACGACGTGGCGATGTCGGCACTCAGCGACACCCGCCAGCGCCGCGACG
This sequence comes from Kitasatospora sp. NPDC058063, assembly GCF_042885395.1. Lineage (NCBI taxonomy): Bacteria > Bacillati > Actinomycetota > Actinomycetes > Kitasatosporales > Streptomycetaceae > Kitasatospora > Kitasatospora sp. NPDC058063. The sequence goes on along the minus strand of NZ_JBHVSD010000007.1, from coordinate 187,860 downwards.
CCCTGGACGAGAACGGCAAGCAGACCGGCCCCGGCGTGGACTTCGTGGACTACTTCATCGCCGGCACCTCGATCGTCGTCCCGAAGGGCAACCCCAAGGGGATCAAGGGCCTGGACGACCTGTGCGGCAGGACCGTCTCGCTCCAGCAGGGCACCACCCAGGACGAGATCGTCACCCGCCAGGTGGCCGTCTGCGCCCGGGCCGGCCGCCCGCTGACCCCCCACAAGCTGGACACCGACGCCAAGGCGCTGGCCGAGGTCGCCTCCGGCGCCGCCGCGGCCGGCCTGAACGACTTCCCGGTGGCCGCCTACGCGGCGAAGACCACCGACGGCGGCGGCCGCTTCGAGGTGACCGGCGGGCAGTCCACCTCCAACCCGTACGGGATCGCGGTGCGCAAGGACGACGGGCAGCTGCGCGACGTGCTGGCCAAGGCGATCGACCAGCTGATCCGCAGCGGCGAGTACGACAAGATCCTGGCCAAGTGGAACGTGAGCGCCGGCGCGGCGCAGAACGCGGTGGTCAACGGGGGCATCTGATCCGGCGGGGGTCGGGCGCCGGGTGCGGCACGGACCGGTCTGCATACGTATGCGCAGGGTGACAGGGGCACGGAATAAGTCCGAATAGCGGACAGTGCGACCCCTCGTTATCCGATTTTGATCTGGATGAGGGCCACCTGACTGTCATCAGATGGCAGGATTCCCCCCATCTCGGATCGAGCCGGCCACTGGTCGAGGCCGTCCGGTCAACGTCCACCTCGGCGGAGGGTGGCGGAAGCAGTACCGCGTACGACCCCGGGCGGCTCCCCCCGCGCCCGGGCAACTGCACGACCCGGCCTGCACGTACGACGACGTACGGCGACACGCACCCGTACCGAGCCGCGCGGCTCGCCGGTCCGGTGCGCCGCTCCCGCGGCGCGCTCCGCCCGACCTCTCTCCCCCAGGATGGAGATCCCCCTCATGACCACCCGTACCCAGCGCAGCCGGCTCCTCGCAGCCGGTGTGGTCGCCGCGTCGGTCTCCCTCGTGCTGACCGGTTGCAGCAGCAGCAAGAGCGACGGCGGCGGCGCCCCCAACGCCTCCGCCACCGTCAACGAGGTCAAGGCCGACCCCAAGCTGGCCTCGCTCGTCCCGGAGGACGTCAAGTCCGCCGGCAAGATCGTCGTGGGCGCGGACGCCTCGTACGCCCCGGACGAGTTCAAGGACGACAGCGGCAAGATCATCGGCATGGACGTCGACCTGGCCAACGCCATCGCCGCCAAGCTCGGGCTGAAGGCCGAGGTCCAGGACTCCGGCTTCACCGCGATCATCCCCGGCATCCAGTCGAACAAGTTCCAGCTCGGCATGTCGTCCTTCACGGACAACAAGGAGCGCGAGCAGATCGTCGACATGGTCACCTACTTCAACTCCGGCAGCGCCGTCGCGGTGAAGAAGGGCAACCCGGAGAAGGTCGACCCGAAGGACCTCTGCGGCAAGAAGATCGCCGTCCAGACCGGCACCACCCAGGCCGACGAGATCAAGGACACCCGCGACCCGGACTGCGCCAAGGCCGGCAAGCCGGGCATCCCGAACGGGGGCGACAAGTTCGACCTCCAGACGGACGTCACCAACGCCGTGGTGTCCGGGCGCGACCAGGCGATGATGGCCGACTCCCAGGTGATCGACTACGCGATCAAGCAGTCCGGCGGCCAGCTGGAGAAGGTCGGCGAGACCTACGGCACGGCCCCCTACGGTGTCGCCCTGGCCAAGGGCTCCAAGCTGACCCCGGCCGTTCAGGGCGCCGTCCAGTCGCTGATCGACGACGGCACCTACAAGCAGATCCTCACCAAGTGGGGCGTCGAGGCCGGCGCCATCTCCACGTCGGCCGTCAACGGTGCCGTCAGCTGACCCTCGTACGCTCCATCTTCTCCCCCGAGGCCACACCGTGAACTCTTTGGACAAGGGGACGGCGGAGAAGGGGCGGCCTGACATCATCAAGGCCGTCCCCGTCCGCCACCCCGGACGCTGGGCGGGCGCCGTCGTCATCGCCCTGCTCGCGGCGATGCTGCTGAGCGCCCTCCTCACCAACCCCGCTTTCAAGTGGGACATCGTCGGTCAGTACCTGTTCCACGACAGCATCATGCACGGCCTGCTGGTGACGCTGGAACTGACCGTGCTCGCCATGCTCATGGGTGTGGTCGGCGGCATCATCCTCGCGGTGATGCGCCTGTCCCCGAACCCGCTGCTGGCCGGCGTCGCGTGGGTCTACATCTGGATCTTCCGCGGCACCCCGGTGCTGGTGCAGCTGGTGTTCTGGAACTTCCTCGGCCTGATCTGGGCCAAGCTGTCGATCGGCGTCCCGTGGGGGCCCGAGTTCTGGTCCGAGCAGACCAACGTGCTGATCCCGACCTTCGTCGCCGCACTGCTGGGCCTCGGCCTCAACGAGGCCGCCTACATGGCGGAGATCGTCCGCGGCGGCATCCAGTCGGTGGACGAGGGCCAGAGCGAGGCCGCGCACGCGCTCGGCATGAGCCGGTTCCAGACCATGCGCCGGATCGTCCTGCCGCAGGCCATGCGGGTGATCATCCCGCCGACCGGCAACGAGACCATCTCGATGCTCAAGACCACCTCGCTGGTCTCCGTGATCTCCCTGGAGGAGATCTTCCGGGCCGGCCAGGTCATCTACTCCCGGAACTACCAGAACATCCCGCTGCTGATCGTGGTCAGCCTCTGGTACCTGTTCTTCACCTCGGTGCTGACCATCGGCCAGTACTACATCGAGCGCCACTACGCCCGAGGCTCCAACCGCACCCTCCCGCCCACCCCGCTGCAGCGACTGCGGGGCCTGTTCGCCGGGAAGCCCGCCCCGAGGACGACCGCCGACGTCGTCCCGGGGATCGAGGGAGGTGGTCACGTATGACCGATCTGACCAAGACCCCCGCCGACGCCGCGGCCACGGCCGAGCCCATGGTCCGCGCCGAGAACGTGCACAAGTCCTACGGCCCGGTCGAGGTGCTCAAGGGCATCGACCTGGAGGTGGCGAAGGGCGAGGTGTTCTGCCTGATCGGCCCCTCCGGCTCCGGCAAGTCGACCTTCCTGCGGTGCATCAACCACCTGGAGAAGATCAACGGCGGCCGCCTCTGGGTGGACGGCGAGCTGGTCGGCTACCAGCAGAAGGGCGACCGGCTGTACGAGCTCAAGGACCGCGAGGTCGCCCTCAAGCGGCGCGACATCGGCATGGTCTTCCAGCGCTTCAACCTGTTCCCGCACATGACCGCCGTCGAGAACGTCATGGAGGCGCCGGTCCAGGTCAAGGGCGAGAGCAGGGCCGACGCCCGCGAGCGCGGCATGGCCCTGCTGGAGCGGGTCGGCCTCGCCGACAAGGCGAAGAACTACCCCTCGCAGCTCTCCGGCGGCCAGCAGCAGCGCGTGGCGATCGCCCGCGCGCTGGCCATGAAGCCCAAGCTGATGCTCTTCGACGAGCCGACCTCCGCGCTCGACCCGGAGCTGGTCGGCGACGTCCTGGACGTCATGCGCGGCCTCGCCGAGGAGGGCATGACCATGGTGGTCGTCACCCACGAGATGGGTTTCGCCCGCGAGGTCGGCGACGCGCTGGTGTTCATGGACGGCGGTGTGGTGGTCGAGTCCGGCAACCCCCGCGAGGTGCTCACCAACCCCCAGCACGAGCGCACCAGGGCCTTCCTGTCCAAGGTGCTCTGAGCCCGTACCGTCGGGGGCCCGCCGGCCCCACCAGCCCGGCGCCCCCCCCCCCCCCCCCCGC